>NZ_CP029186.1:1585000-2185000 GCF_003096035.1 Flavobacterium album
TTCTTCTACCGTATATACTATTCGGTGTTCCTGATTGATCCTGCGGCTGTAATATCCGCTAAGCTCATATCGCAAAGCTTCGGGCTGCCCGATGCCTGTAAAAGGCGTTTCCTGCATATTGGCCAGCAGCGATTTTATTTTGTTTAGAATCCTTGTATTATTGGTTTTTTTCCAAAAATTATAATCTTCCAATGCCGTATCGGTAAACTCGATGCTAAAGCTCATCCAAATTGATTTTTGTTGTTTTGCCCTGCTTTAATTGTTCTTTACCTAACAGCAGGCGTGAACGGTTTTTTTCGGAAGAAAGCAGTTTTAGTGTCTCATTCAGCGAATTATAATCCGATAATGAAATAAGCACTACATCTTCATTATTTGGACGATGCACTATGATCTCCTGATTATCATCGATAACAGTATCAAGCGTTTCTTTTAAATTCTTTCTGAGATCTGTAATACTTATTGTTTTCATAGTGAATTATTTTGTACTTGCAAATGTACAAAATAATGTACGCTATTAATAATGAATCATAAAAAAAGCCCCCGCGTTGGCAGGGGCAGTATGAGTTTAAGCAAGCGCTTCTTTTATCCTTCGTAATGCTTCTGTGAGCAGGTCTTCGCTGGTGGCGTAAGAAAAACGGATGCAGTCAGGGTTTCCAAATGCATCACCGGTCACTGTTGCTACATTGGCATGCTCCAGCAGGTACATGCTCAGGTCGTCAGCATTATTGATTTTTATACCCTTCAATGTTTTGCCAAAGAAAGAAGATATATCAGGGAAAACATAAAATGCCCCTTCCGGCACGTTGATCTTTACGCCGGGTATCTCTTTCAGCAAGCCTACAACAAGATCCCTCCTGCTATGAAAAGCGGCTACCATGTCTTTAAGTACTGATGGGTCGGCATCAACAGCGGTAATCGTGGCACGCTGTGCAATGCTGTTGGCGCCGCTGGTTACCTGGCCCTGCATTTTAGTACAGGCTTTGGCAATAAATTCCGGTGCGCCGATGTACCCGATTCTCCATCCGGTCATGGCAAAGGCTTTCGCTACACCATTCACGGTTATGGTCCTGTCGAACAGTCCCGGTATCGATGCGATGCTGCAAAAAGTACCTGAGAAATTGATGTGCTCATAGATCTCATCGGATACGATATAGATATTTGGGTATTTGTCCAGCACTTTGCCAATCGCAGTGAGCTCCTCACGGCTGTAAACCGATCCGCTCGGGTTACATGGCGAGCTGAACCACATCATTTTTGTCTTTGGGGTGATGGCTGCTTCCAGCTGTTCCGGAGTGATTTTGAAATCAGTATCTACAGATGTAGGCACTTCTACCGGCACACCGCCCGAAAGCTTAATGATCTCATAGTAGCTTACCCAGTAGGGTGCAGGCAGTATCACCTCGTCGCCATCGTTCAGCATTACCTGCCCGATGTTGTACAGCGATTGCTTTGCCCCTGTGGATACCACGATCTGCGAAGGCTTATACTCAAGGTCGTTATCCCTTTTGAATTTCCTGCAAATGGCTTCTTTCAGTTCCATGTAGCCATCTACAGGCGAGTAGGTGCTGTAATTATCATGGATAGCCTGTATGGCAGCTTCCTTGATAAAATCCGGCGTGTTGAAATCCGGTTCGCCAAGGCTAAGGCTTATAATGTCTTTTCCCTGTGCTTTAAGCTCCCTGGCTTTGGCTGCCATGGCAAGGGTTTGTGAGGTAGATAGGTTATTGATTCTGTCAGAAAGCGGGTTCATGCTTAGTGTAGTTTGTGTTATAGGTTGAAATTTATTAGCTTATGGCAGGTTTCATTCCCAGTTCTTTAAGATGCCTGAAGTGGGCAGCTACAGCGCCCCTCATCGTTTTGAATTCGTGGTACGGCAGGTTGTGCTCTTTAGCGGTCTGCTTTACGATCTCGGCAATCTTACCATAGTGTACATGGCTAATGTTCGGGAAGATATGATGCTCTATCTGGTGGTTCAGCCCTCCGGTAAACCAGTTGATGATTTTGTTTTTCGGGGCAAAATTTGCCGTAGTGTATAGCTGGTGTATTGCCCAGGTATTCTCCATTTCACCGTTCTCGCCGGGTATAGGGTTGGCGGTTTCTTCAACAACGTGCGCCAGCTGGAATACGATGCTTAATATAAGCCCGGCAACATAATGCATTACAAAAAAGCCTGCCAGCACTTCCCACCACGGAATGCCTAACAGCATCGGGAGTGCCAGCCACACGGTAACATAAATGATCTTTGTGATCACGAGTATCGTCCATTGTTTTATCGGGCTTTGGAATTTACCGTAGGAAAGCCCTCTTTTTATATAACGCCTCATTTGCTTAATATCGGTAGTGATAGCCCAGTTGAACGTAAGCAATCCGTAAAGGAAAATAGAATAATAATGCTGGAATTTGTGGAACCAGCTCCATTCTGCGCTGTGCGTAAAACGGATTACGCGGCCGGCATCGAGGTCTTCGTCGTGTCCGTGTATGTTAGTATACGTATGGTGGAGTACATTGTGCTGTATCTGCCAGTTGTTTACATTGCCCGCAAGGATGTAAAGGCTGCTGCCCATCAATTTGTTAAGCCATGATTTGGACGAGTAAGAGCCGTGGTTGCCATCGTGCATTACGTTCATCCCGATGCCCGCCATCCCGATGCCCATTACTATAGTAAGCAGTAGATGGATCCATAGGGGAATATCCAGTGTAAGGATTACAAAA
The DNA here is from genome assembly GCF_003096035.1 of Flavobacterium album. Lineage (NCBI taxonomy): Bacteria > Pseudomonadati > Bacteroidota > Flavobacteriia > Flavobacteriales > Flavobacteriaceae > Flavobacterium > Flavobacterium album. The sequence continues at coordinate 1,587,713 of NZ_CP029186.1, forward strand.
TACGGGGCAAAGAAAAGCGAGAACATAATTACCGCTTTGAGGTGCAGCTTCCAGTTGCCTGTTTTCTTAAGGTTGTTTTCCTTAAAGTAGTCGTTTACGCGTTTATTGAGCGTCCTGAAAAATTTTATAGAGTCGTTTTTAGAAAAAACGGGAGGGGAAATATTCATGAAAAATTATTATAACTTAAGTTCCAAAGGTAGTCATAATCAATACTGAAACCAAACTAAGTGATAAATATCACGTCAATTCATTACTTTTGCGAAAAGTAAAATAATGGAGGAGATAATCAGGCAATTCCCGGATCTTAGCGAAATACAGGTACAGCAGTTTGAAAAATTAGCAGCATTATACGAAGACTGGAACGCAAAGATTAATGTTATTTCAAGGAAGGATATCGACTCCCTTTATACAAAGCATGTGCTGCATTCGCTCGGTATCGCAAAGGTTATGGAGTTTAAGCCCGGTGCCGATGTGCTCGATGTAGGCACGGGTGGCGGCTTCCCCGGGATCCCGCTTGCGATCTTATTTCCAGAGGCTAATTTTTACCTGATCGATGTTATTGCAAAAAAAATAAAGGTAGTGCAGGAAGTGGCAAATGCACTCGGACTTGAAAACGTGAAGGCCGAGCAGATGCGGGCCGAAAATGTAAAACAGGATTTCGATTTTATTGTAAGCCGCGCCGTGACCAATATGCCCGACTTCGTTACATGGGTAAAAGATAAGATAAAGAAAAAGCAGCAGCATGAACTGAAGAATGGCATACTCTATCTCAAGGGCGGCGACCTGTCCGAAGAGCTGCAGGATTTCCCTAAAGCTACCCAATACAACCTCTCCGATTACTTTAAAGATGAATTTTTTGAGACAAAAAAGGTAGTACACCTGCCGCTGAAATATAAAGCATAAAAAATGCCTCCGATCATGGAGGCATTTTATCTAAGGTAAAAATCAATTTTAAAGCTCTTCAAAATCCTGGCTTACATTGGGGAATGCTTCCCTTACATTCACAGCATTGCCATTAGCATCGATGACAAAAGCCACAAACTCTATATTGGCAGCATTCGCTATATTTGCCGGAACTGGGACGCTAAACGATTTGGTGTACACATTGTTCACCACCGTTTCGCTGCTGTCAATGGCTTCACCCAAAAGTGGCGTAAGCACCGCCCTCAGCACGTGGTTGTGGTGGAAATCTTCCAGCAGGTCAACACCGTCATAATACGTGGTGTAATTGTGCTGATCATAGATAAGCCCGTTTTCCAGTACATAAACCACCAGCTTCAGGTTGCTGAAGTTGCTGCTGAACTTTACGTTCACATTCACATTCATCGTGCTGCCGCTAACCGATGTTTCCAGCGCCAGTCCCATTTTAGGATTATTGCCCTGCGTAAGCCCGATTACCTGCGCAATATTTTCCGGTTCAGGGAAAGTCCATTGCGTTTTGCGGTTCAGGAAGCCTTTAGGGTATCCCTCGGCGCCAAGTGTATTTTCAAGTTCCGAAGTATCGTAATTGTATGGGTCATATACAGAACTCGAAACATTTGAACTCGGCCTGTGTATGGATACTGCCACTACTTTGTCGCTTTGCTGCTTAGCCAACTCGATGCCGTAAGCCACGCGTGGGCAGTAGCCACACCATGTGCCGGTATAGTCCTCAATAAGCACACGTTTTACAAAATTGGTCTCGGAGCCATCATGATAGTGTACAGTTATCGTATCTGAAACCGTCCCGATCACTGCCTTAATCTTAAAATCACCTGTTTCAGACGATGTAAGGGTATTTCCCTCGATCGGAGAGCCATTTACAGAAAAATCCGCTTCACCGGTCACATCATTGTTGTTATTATCTTTTACCGTAAAAGTAACGGTCTCCCCGGTGATCTTTATGGAACTGTCAGCAGTCAGCACAACGCCCTCTACCGACTTTAGTACCGTATAATCCGTTGAGCAGCCACAAAAAGCGAACGCGATAAATAGCAGTATAATATTCTTTTTCATTGTCATTCATTGCAGCCGGTTAGGCTGGTATTTAATTTTTTACGATCCTTATCTGCGAAGACTTGTTGTCTTCGGTGGTAAACCTTGCAAAATAAACCGCAGCGCTGAGGCCTGAAAGGTCGGCTGATTGTGAGCCTTCTTTGATGCTCTCTGTTTTTACAACCTGGCCTGCCATATTGATAAGTTCCATTTTTACATTCTGGGTTGCAGAAAGTTCCAGCTGGCCGCTCACTACTGTATTTTTAAGGGTAATACCCATGTTTTTCAAAGCAGTGAAATCGGTTGTGCCTGCTGTTGGTGCATACCTATAGGTAAAATTCAATAAATTCTCGCCTATTTGCGCACCGGTGTTGTCAACCTGTATAAAGGCAAGGTTTACTACCACATCCTGGGTTGGATCTATTATAGCCTCACCAAGATAAAAATGATCTCCATCAAAGTTTGAATCTCCCGGAGCAAGTGTCAGTCCCGTCACAGGGTTGTTTGGTACGGTGCCACCAGAGGTAAAATGGGTATAGCAAGTCCCGCCAAAACAAAACTGTGTACTCTCGGAATTACCAGTGGTGTTTTCCATTGACACAACCTTTAACTTCAGGTTAATCGTCGCATCAGATATATTGGTTACATGCAAGGGCATTTCAGTATAGTTTTGTGGTACAATTGTATGTGTTACATATATATATCCTTCATTTACAGTCTGCTCATTCCTTTCTGTTACCTCTATTATTTGTGCCTGTGCAATCCCGCATAATAATAGCCCGGCCATTAAAATAATTTTCTTCATGATCTTGTTTAATTTAAAATAGTTGCAATTGTTTTTTAAGTAAAAAGCTATCGGGCCTAATTTCTTATTCCCGATAGCATAATAAATATTTCAGTAGTACAGAATTACTCTATAACGATCTTTTCGATCTTTTCAGATGTAAGCCCTTTTATTTTGGCGATATACATGCCGCTCTGTAGCGATCCAAGGTTTACAGAACCACCATTCTCTATGCCTTTAGCAGTGTATACTACTTTGCCTGTAAGGTCAAGAACCGTTACGTCTACAGTTTCCTGTGTTGTAAAGTTAAGGATACCTGTTGTAGGGTTAGGGTACATAGCGAAAGTCTCATTAGTAATGGTTTCAGTGCCAAGGGTTCCCATAGCCCTGAAAGCTTTTGGAGTTGAAAGTGTCGATCCGAAATTACCTATGTTAAGGTTTTGGTAGGCTGCTACTCCGTTAGAATAGATCTCAATACCACCGTCTCCGGCAGACCATCCGTCACCCGCAGCGTCTTTTACTACAAGTGTAAAGCACTCAGGGCTGGTGCCTGGCAACGTTACATTGTGTATTTTTACAGTGTTTGCATCAGCACCTCCTGCGCCATATTCTCCCGGGCCTTCAAGGTAAGGTCCTCCTGAAGCAACAAGAGTACCTGCACTGTTTTTAATCTGCCATGTTATTTCATGAGGGTAGTTGTCTGTATGTACCCTTACTTCGATATTATTATTTGGTGCTACGCCTGCTACTGAGAACGCTACAGGTGCAGTGGCTGCCTCAGGGTGGGCTGGCGTGCTGCCGTTTATCGAAGTGATCTCCATAGTATAGGTAGATTCCGGGTTCAACACAACATTGTTGAAGTTGATAGATGCCGCATTGTTAAACTGAGGGAAGTTACCATTGTATGTTTGTGTTGCTACAACAGCGCCTGTATTGTCTTTTAATACAACTGTTGCTGTAGTAATATTGTTCTCGCCAAAGTTTTTAAGCTTGCCCTGAACCTGCACCGCATCGCCAACAGTACAAAGCCTTACAGCAGCAGCAGATTGCTCGATATGGCCAAAGTTTTGTGTTCCTACAAGTGTCTGGCAGCCGCTATTAATAACTTCTTTAAGCTGTGCAGCATTCAGGTGGTCTGCATACGTGGTAGTTTTTGTTTCTTTACATATAACATACACTGTCGGAAAAAAATCAATGTCATAGTGGTTCGCAGCGCCCAAATTCATGACAACGTTATCCTCAATAATAGGGTATGGAGTTCCAAGAGTCCAGTTGCCCTGGCTTGGAGAGATTGGCCCCTGTACCCCATAAAGGTTGGCGGTGTTAGTATTGGCAATATCACCTTCTATAAAAAATACCATTGCCTCATTTGAACCGTTAGGGCCGTAAGCCTCATAGAAATCGGCAAGTGCATGGGTCTTGTGGTAATTCCAGCATGGTGCACACCAGGTAGCTGAGAAATCGATAACAACGCTTTTGCCTGCATTAAGATATTGGGAATACAGTGAGTATTGTACACCGTTGATATCGGTAGCAGTAAAGTCAGGTGCGATAGAACCGTCGGCAAGTGGATTTCCGTCCCCCGAAATCTGTGCCGACGCTGTTAGCCCTGCGGCTAAAAGTAATCCTAAGAGTAAATTTTTTTTCATATGTTCAAGTTTAATAGTTATAGTTATTCGCTTGGAATTGAGGCGAAAATTATGTAAAAAAATTGTTACACAGAAAAAAATGCGGTAAAATGTTTAAAAAAACATTAAATCTTAATAATGCGATGCGAAAAATGTTATAAAAAGCATGTTTTCACCCCTATCTTTGTGATTTTTATATTTCTACCATCCCTATAGGGTTATAATTTTAGCAAAAAACGGCCTTTCGCAGATAAAATTTTTTTAATATTGCCACGCAACTATTTATGTCTATTTTAACTAAACAACAATGAAAAAATTACTGGTACTGTTTTTCTTCCTTACGGCTTCTGTTTATGCACAGAAAGAAATGCCGAATGTGAGCCTTAAATCAGAAAACAACAAAAGCTATAATGTAAAAAACGACTTTGCCGAAAAAGACAAGATCTATGTATTTACTTTTTGGGCAACATGGTGCGTTCCGTGCATCAACGAGCTTGATGCGATCAATCAGCATTATGCCGAATGGTCTAAGGAGCTGAACATGGAGGTTATTGCTGTATCTATAGATGATACCCGTACGCAAAAACGCGTAAAGCCACTCCTTAACGGCAAGAAATGGCCTTATACGGTACTTCTCGATACCAATCAGGACCTTAAGAGGGCACTAGCTATTGCCAATGTGCCTTACACCGTTGTAGTTAAGAATAAAAAAGTGGTTTATGTGCACAACGGCTATAGCCAGGGCGCTGAGAAGGAGCTATATGCTAAACTGAAGACACTATAGATTGATGAGGAAATTACTTTTACTATTGCTGCCGCTATCGGTAGGGAACCTTTGGGCACAGGAAAACGATTCCATACAAAAAAAGGACTACGGAAAAGTGTTCGGCGGATTCGAGTCGAATTCCCAGTGGTACCTCAACGATAAAGAAAGGAACCTTTCGCACCCCAAAGACCCTGTACGGTCCAATAACTACCTTTTGGTTAATTACCAGATAGGCAATTTTAGCGCAGGGATACAGGCAGAGGCCTATGAGCCCAATGCGCTTTTAAATTACAACCCGGGCTTTAAGGGCACAGGCATCGGCACCTATTATGCCAGCTATAAGACAAGTAAATTCGAAGCAACTGCGGGCTACTTTTATGAGCAGTTCGGCAGCGGGCTTTTGCTGCGCGCGTGGGAAGACAGGGCACTGGGTATCAATACGGCCCTTCGTGGCGGAAGGATACTATACCGCCCGTCTGATAATGTCAGGCTTACGGCTTTATACGGTCGCCAGCGTTCCGGTTTTGATGTATCGCATGGCGATGTGTATGGCTTTGATTCCGATTTTAACCTCAACAGCCTTTTTAAGTTCGAGTCGTCCGACCTCTCTGTAGGCGCAAGCTACGTAGGCCGCTATGAAAAGATAGATATGCCCAACCCACCCGTTGATGAGCTTACCAATGCTTTTTCCGGCAGGGTGAACTTTATACATAATGCTTTTTATGTGTCGGGTGAATTTGATTACAAACAAAAAGACATCCTTCTTAATGCCCTAAATACGCTGAACTACGATTTCATTAAGCCGGGCAACGCGTTACTGCTTAATTTCGGCTATTCTAAAGAAGGCCTTGGTATCGATGCTACCCTACGCCGCATGGAAAACATGGGCTTCCTTTCCGAAAGAACCCCTACCAGTGTGGGCGACGGTATCTCTACCAGCCTTAACTTTAATGACAAAATACTCAGCTTTACACCGGCATTAACCAAGCAGCACCACTCTAACCTGGCAAACATATATGTGTACCAGGCGCAAGGCAGGGTGAGCTTTGTAGACCCTACCATTATGATGGCAGGTGAGACCGGCGGCCAGTTGGATGTGTTTTATGATTTTGCCAAAGAAACCATGTTCGGCGGAAAGTACGGCACCAAAGTAGCTGTCAATGTTTCGAGCTGGTACAACCTTCCGGGGCAGTACAGGTTCAACCCGGCACAGTATGATACAAAATTCTTTGGGGTAGGCACCAAGTATTTCTCAGATTATAATATCGAGATCAAAAAGCAGCTTTCCGAAACATGGCATACCGCTTTTGAATATGTGAACCAGTATTATAACAAAGAATGGCTTCAGGGCGGCGAACTGGTAAAAACCAACATCGTTACCGGCGAGGCAACCTATAATTTCACGCCTTCAAAATCGATACGGGTGGAGGCCGAGCACATGTGGGCCGATGCCGATTTCAAGAACTGGGCAGGCGGTACTGTAGAACTTAACCTCAACGATAAGTACTCGTTCTATGTATGGGATATTATGAACTATGGTAATGACGACCCGAACAGGCGCATCCACTACTACAATGTGGGTGGTGCCTACAGGATAGGCGCAACGCGTGTAGCTCTCAATTACGGAAGGCAGCGTGGCGGACTTGTGTGTGTGGGCGGTGTATGCCGCTTCGTACCCGAAAGTACCGGGGTGTCAATGCAGATCAGTACGGCATTCTAATAACGTAAATTCCTTAAAACCGTACTGGTAGAGACGCAGTGCCTGCGTCTCGCCTAATGGTCAAATGATTATGTTAGACGCAGGCACTGCGTCTCTACCATATAACAACAAAAAAGTTCCCGCATTACGGGAACTTTTTTTATTCATATCATCACGTATTATCCCAAAAACGGGTACCTGTAATCACTAGGCGGTACAAATGTTTCTTTTATAGTCCTTGGCGATACCCAGCGAAGCAGGTTCAGTATCGATCCGGCTTTGTCGTTGGTTCCAGATGCCCTTGCACCCCCAAAAGGTTGTTGGCCCACTACGGCGCCTGTAGGCTTATCGTTGATGTAGAAGTTACCTGCACTGTTCTCAAGCGCTTTCGTAGCCTCTTCAATAGCATAGCGGTCCTGGCTGAAAATAGCTCCTGTAAGTGCGTATGGCGAAGTTTCGTCAACCAGCTTCAGGGTTTCTGCCCACTGGCTGTCTTCATAAATATAAATGGTCAGTACCGGCCCGAACAATTCAGTGCAAAGCGTATCATATTTTTTATTGGTCGTCACGATAACCGTAGGCTCAATGAACCAGCCTTTGGATTTATCATAACCGCCGCCTGCTATAACCTCGGCATCCGGAGCATTCTTAGCTTCATCAATATATTTTGCAAGCTTATCAAAAGAAGCTTCGTGTATTACGGCAGAAACAAAGTTGGACGGGTCTTCCGGCGAGCCCATTTTAAAGGAAGCCATATCGTTAAGCAAATGCTCTTTAATTGCCGGCCAAAGCGACTTTGGAAGGTAAGCTCTTGATGCAGCCGAACATTTCTGTCCCTGGTATTCGAAAGCGCCCCTTGAAAGTGCTGTAGCTACTTCAGCAGGAATAGATGACGGGTGTGCCACAACGAAATCTTTTCCGCCTGTTTCGCCTACTATCCTTGGGTAGGTCTTGTAATTGCTGATATTTTTCCCAATGCTTGTCCAGATGTCATTGAAAACACCGGTTGAACCTGTAAAATGCACTCCTGCAAAATCAGGGCTGGAGATAAGCACATCGCTTATCATCGAAGCGCTACCGTGAACCATGTTGATAACGCCGTCAGGCAACCCTGCAAGCTTGAACACTTCCATAATTACGTTGGCGCTGTATACCTGTCCGGCGCTCGGTTTCCAAACCACTACATTACCCATCAGGGCAGGGGCAGAAGGCAGGTTCCCGGCAATAGCGGTAAAGTTGAATGGTGTAACAGCGTATACAAAGCCTTCCAGCGGGCGGTGCTCCATGCGGTTCCATATCCCTTCAGACGATACCGGCTGCTCGGCATAGATCTGTGCCATGAACTGCACGTTGAAGCGAAGGAAATCAATAAGCTCGCACGCCGAATCGATCTCAGCCTGGTGAACTGTCTTCGCCTGCGCGATCATGGTAGCCGCATTTATTTTGGAACGGTAAGGCCCGGCAAGCAGCTCGGCAGCCTTAAGGAATATCGAAGCCCTGTGCTCCCATGCCATAGAGGCCCATTTTTTCTTTGCAGAAAGCGCGGCTGCGATAGCCTGCTCTACATGCTGCTTTTCAGCCTCATGGTATTGGCCCACGGTTTTCTTATGGTCGAACGGTGGGTTTATGGTTTTGGTTTTCCCGGTGCGGATCTCTTCGCTGCCAATGTATAGCGGCACATCCACACTGGTATTGTACATTTCTTTGAAAGTGGCAAGTACCTGTTCCCTCTCTTTGGTTCCGGGAGCGTAAGATTTAACGGGTTCGTTAATTGCTTTGGGTACATTGTATATTCCTTTTGGCATAATTGTATGTAGTTTAAAGGATTAAATTTTGGTATTGCAAATATACGAGAAATTATCAATCCCGTATTTGCAAATACAGCAACAAAAAAGAGGAATTATTGAATATAAATGAACTTTGCTAATCTCTAAGGTTTTGAAATATTACGTGTTTTTACCAAACTGCTGTAAATATAGAAATGATTTCTTGCCACGTATAAGGAATAATTACCTTTACATGCAAAAAGAAAAGATGCTACTACAATTAATGTCAATAATGATTAATAAAGGTTTGTAATAAAAAGCCATAATAATTATGAATGCCAAAAGATTACTGATACTTGTTTTTTTATTTAATATATTTATTTTTTACAGCCAGGATTTAGGTAAAATAAATGGCCGGCTTATACTTAATGATTTGGACTCTAAAGAATCCGTTTCTCAAAAAACATATGTAATAGTTAAATCGAAGACTTACATTGATAGTGTAAAAGTCGATTCTAATTTGAAATTTGAATTTACAAATATTGTATCGGATACTATAAGGCTATATCTCTCTCCTCGGTCTTATCCTAATAACATATTTTACAGATTTTATTTAAATAAGGGAGAAACTAAAAATCTTAATCTTCCATATTCGCCAAATTGCCCATATGGCAAAAGTGATACCTGTCCAATTTGCTGCAAAAAAGATTATGTGATTCCGATTGTTTATGGATTGATAATGAACGAACAGGGAAAAGAAGCCGACATGAAAAATTACAAATCAGGTGGATGTGTAATTTCAGATTGTCAACCTAAATTGTTCTGCAAAAGAGATGAGACTGAATTTTGAAAAATGCAAGCTAATCCCGACTTAAATTATTAATTCAACGCAAAAGGAGCGCTCAGCCTGAAAGTAGGCACTATAACCTTAAAAGTGCGGGTAGTGGTAAAGTTCACCATGCTGAAATAGCCACGCATTGCCCCAAAAGGAGAAGCCAGCAGGCAGCCGGAGCTGTAGGTATGCTTTTCGCCCGGCTTAAGCACCGGTTTTTTACCGATAACGCCCTCGCCATCTACAATTTCGATGTCATTAAGCGAGTCGAATATCTCCCAGTGGCGGGTGTTGAGCTGTACCGAATCTTTGCCGTGATTTTCTATGGTTATCTCATAAGAAAAGGCAAATTGTATCTTGTAGTTCTTGAAGTAAGTGCCTTCAAAACTGGTAGATACTGATATTTTAATGCCTCGTGTTACTTGTGATACCATTCCTGGGGAATTTGTGTCTTACGACGTAAAAATACAAAAAATTATTGTCAGGGTCGTTAAAATCACGGTTTAAATTAAGCTTATCTAATTTTTAAATCTTTGGCTGCTAATTGATAATATCCGAAGAATTTGCCGTTCCGCGCCCTATAACCCTGTCATAACGCTCATTGTTCTGCCTGTAGTATACAAAAATGTTGTAATCGTTCTCTGTCTGGTAAAAATTACCGTCGATAGCGTTTTCCCCATCCACTTTGCCATTTTTGTCGGCTACTACATACATGAAATTATTAAAGCCCTGCTTCATCATGATTGCCTTTTCGTACAGCGAGGTTTTTTCATTATATTCCATTTTGTATTCATCGGTTTTGGCATAATTATTAAACATGCCATTCACATAAATGTCCTTTTTCTCAAAGAACTCAGGGGCGCTCAGCGAAAAGAAAACCCATGTGTAATCCGATTCAAGGAAAGGGTTTGTTGCGCTCAGGTTAATGTTCTTGGTCACGAAGTTGCCATTGACATCCGGGAAATACGTATAAGGCTTGCTGGCTCTGGCGTTGCTTACATACAATATAGTATTATACACCTCCCCGGCACTGATGCGCAGTACGTTGTTCACGGCATTGCGAATGTCTTTATTCTCGAAGTAAAGGTATTCGTTACCTGCCCAGAACTGGGTTTCCCTGTCGTACTTATAAATAAGGTCGTTGCCAATGGTATATTGTGGCTTTACATTGTAAATGGCATTATCAAAACGGCCATTCTGGAACAGGGCCACTTTTACGTTTTGCAGCGGGCTCTGAAACACGAAGGCATCAGTCTTAATGGCAAAATCAAGGTTTTGCTTCCCGTCCCGTTCGGCCATGCCACGGGCTCTTTTTACCTGTACAGGCACCGATACGCGGTCTTCATAAACAATGACCCTCCTCGAGAAAACCACATCGCGGTCTTCGTTCAGGATTTTTATTATATAGTTGCCGCTTAGCTTTATGCTGGTAAATTTATTTGGAAAAGTAAGGGTATAGCGCGAATAGATCTGCAGGGTGTTGAAAGAGTTCTCGTACGTCTGTATGCGTTGCGAATCGAAGCCGTTCAGGTAGTCATTTACAGTGAGCTGGGAAGAAGGTGTCCAGTCGTAATTGCAGTGCTGTATGGAATAATAGTAGTTGGCCTCATTTCCAAAAAGGTCATCAAACACCAGTTGTATGCTTTCACCAAGCCTGAAGTACGGATACACATTTTGGGTATTCTCTGTAAAAGATACGGTCTTGATATTGTATGGCGGCGCGACCTCCTGCTGAACCTGCCCAAATGCTGTAAAACTAAGGAGTGCTACCGTTGCTGTAAAGAGCCGTGTAAGGGCATTTGTCATTGTGAAATTGTCTTTTATTGGTGAACGTAAAGATAATAAATATATTATAACACACTTAGGGGGCTGCTTTTATCGGGTAAAAAAGTCGCTATATCGGGATTTGTGTTAAAAAACGAAGCAATAAATCGGCCTTTTTGTAGTTTTAGCCATACCAATTTATAAATTACAAACCTATGAAGAATTTTAAATTATGGGTGTTCCTTGCTGCCGTGCCCCTTTCGGGATTTGCACAGGACCTGCAGGCCAATGCCGTAATTCCGCTTGACCCTGCCGTAAAGACGGGAAAGCTGAAGAATGGACTTACCTATTACATCCGCAAAAATGCCAAACCCGAAAACAAGGTCGACCTCAGGCTGGTTATCACCGAAGAAAAAGACCTGAATAAGTATAAGGAAGGCGAATTGATGGACTATAAAAAGACATCAAGGAGAACCGCATGTGGTTAGCAGTACTGACAGATGCGTATACCGATGGCGAGAATGCCGAAGATATTTTTAAATATGAAGAAAAAGTAAGTGCGCTTACCACAAAAGACATTCAGGCTGTAGCCAAAAAATACCTTAGCGGCGATAAGATCACAGCGATCCTGATGCCGGAGAAATAAAATTAATTTTTGGATTTTAAATTGGAAAGGCCTGCGCAATATGCGTGGGCTTTTTTGCATTTACGCAGCCTGTATCAATCTTTGTAGCAAACCGGGATTATCTCTCCGTTTGCAAGGCAATAGCGTTCTACTTCTTCAGGAGATAGTTTTTTTGTATAATCTTCTTCGATAACCCTGAAGCCTATGCTGCGTAATTTATCAAAATAATCGCGGCCATAAACTCGGACGTGGTCATATTGCCCAAATATCCTGGCGCGTTCTTTCGCATCGGTTATCGAATTGTCCTCAAAAGTAGTTTCCCTATTCAGGTCCTGCGGTATCTGGAAAATACCCATCCCACCGGGCTTCATCACACGATACAGTTCCTGCATGGCTTTGGTGTCATCCGGGATATGTTCGAGTACGTGGTTGCATAAGATCAGGTCGTAACTGTTGTCTTCAAAAGGAAGGTTGCAAATATCCGCTTTCACATCTGCTAATGGCGAGTAAAGGTCGGTAGTAGTATAATCAAGGTTCTTCTGGTTACGGAAGCGTTTATAAAATGCCTGCTCTGGTGCAAAGTGCAATACCTTTTTCGGCGCTATGAAGAAATCAGTTTCATTTTTCAGGTACAGCCAAAGCAGCCTGTGCCTTTCCAGCGATAGCGTACTTGGCGATAATACATTATTCCGTTGATGCCCGTAACCGTATGGCAAAAAGTTTTTAAAACTTTTCCCGTCAATAGGGTCCGTATATGTATTTCCTTTAAGTGCAAACGCTAGCACCGGCCTGATGACGTAGCTAAGGCGTATCAGCAGCGGGCGGGGGATCGTGTTGAGTATGAATTTAAAAAGTTTCTTCATTACGACAGGACAAGCGGTTGTTTCCTGAACTCCTTCTCTTCATCGCTTTCTATTCCCAATGCCTTATAAATGTAAGCAAACGTAGAAAGCAATTCCGGTTTTCCATCAACTATCGCCACATTATGCTCAAAGTGCGCGCTTGGCTTGCCATCACGTGTTACGATCGTCCATCCGTCTTTTAGAGTCCTTACATTTTTGGTGCCCATATTTATCATTGGCTCCAGTGCCACGACCATGCCTTCAATAAAAAGCTTTCCACGTCCACGCTTTCCGTAGTTCGGCATTTCCGGCTCTTCGTGCATTTTCCTGCCAAGGCCATGCCCTACCAATTCACGCACTACGCCATAACCTTCAGCTTCGGTATATTTCTGTATCGCATTGCCTACATCTTCCACACGGTTTCCTGTCCTGAATTCGCGGATGCCTACATACAGGGATTCTTTCGTTATACGCAGGAGTTTTTTTGTCTCTTCTGCAACTTCACCAATCTCGAATGTGTAGGCGTGGTCACCATAAAACTCATTCATTATAGCGCCGCAGTCTACCGATACGATGTCGCCATCCTGTATCGGCCGGTCAGTCGGAAGGCCGTGCACTACCTGTTCATTAACGCTCGTTAATAAGGTAGACGGGCATCCGTAAAGACCTTTGAATCCTGGTATGGCACCATTATCGCGAATAAATTCTTCGGCAAGCCTGTCAAGTTGGAGCGTTGTTATCCCCGGTTTTATTTCTGTGGCGATCATGCCCAGTGTTTTAGAAACGATGAGGGCGCTTTGGCGCATCAATTCAATTTCTTCCCTTGTTTTTTGAATAATCATAGTGTATTCTTTTCAGCCGACAAAAGTACAATATTCTGCGGATTATTTATATAAGTATAAGTTCCTCCTAATCAAAAGGCCCGGCAGGTTTTAAACTGCCGGGCCATATTGATATGATCCAATTTCAGAAACTAAGAATCTCAGTCCCTAAGCGCCTCACGATACCAACGAATGCCTTGTCATTACTGCCGGCTGCTCCAGCCCCATAAGGTCAAGGATAGTAGGGGCGATGTCGCCAAGGATGCCGTCTTTTACATGCTTGATGTCTTTGTCCACAATAATGATCGGCACCGGATTAGTGGTATGTGCGGTGTTCGGGCTGCCGTCGGGGTTTATCATCGTTTCGCAGTTACCGTGGTCGGCGATAACGATAGTGGTGTATCCGTTTTCGAGTGCGGTTTCTATTACTTCCTTTGCGCAGGTATCTACCGCCTCACAGGCTTTAATAGCTGCTTCCATCACACCGGTATGGCCCACCATATCGCCATTGGCAAAATTAAGGCATACAAAATCCACCTCGCCTTTTTTAAGCTCTGGTACTAAGGCATCTTTAAGGTCGAAAGCGCTCATTTCCGGCTTCAGGTCATAGGTGGCTACTTTAGGCGATGGGCACAGCAAACGCTTTTCTCCCTCAAAAGGCTCTTCGCGGCCGCCGGAGAAGAAGAAGGTAACATGCGGGTATTTCTCTGTCTCTGCAATGCGTATCTGTTTTTTGCCGTTACGTGATACTATTTCGCCAAGGGTCTCGGTAAGATTGTCTTTATCGTACACTACATGGATGTCCTTAAAGGTATCATCATAGTTGGTCATTGTTACATAATACAATTTCAGCTTGTGCATATTCTGCTCATGGATATCCATTTGCGAAAGCGCTTCGGTAAGCTGCCTGCCGCGGTCGGTACGGAAGTTAAAGAAGATAACCACATCATCCGGCTCAATTTTAGCTAACGGATTGCCTTTGTCATCCGTCATAACGATAGGCTTGATGAACTCGTCAGTAATCCCCTCATTATAGCTTTCATGAATACTGTCTACCGCATTGGCTGACGGCTCCCCAATACCATTTACCAGGAGGTCATAGGCCAGTTTCACACGCTCCCAGCGCTTGTCGCGGTCCATAGCATAATAGCGCCCTATGATCGAAGCCAGTTTTGCTTTCGTATTTTTAAGGTGGTTCTCGAGGTCAGATATAAAGAATACGCCCGATTTCGGGTCGACATCCCTTCCGTCCGTAAAAGCATGTATAAATACATTCTCAACACCGGCCTCCTGTGTGGCATCCACCAGCCCTTTCAGGTGGTCGATATGCGAATGCACGCCGCCGTTGGACACAAGGCCAAGCAGGTGCACTTTCTTATTGTTTTGTTTTGCGTAATTGAAGGCTTCTATGAGCGGTTTTTCCTGTGCGAGGGTTTTGTTTTGCACCGCAAGGTTGATCTTTACAAGGTCCTGGTACACGATGCGGCCGGCACCGAGGTTCATGTGGCCCACCTCGCTGTTGCCCATCTGCCCTTCGGGAAGGCCTACGTTCAGGCCGTCGGTGCGCAGGGATGCATTAGGATAATTTTGGTAAAGGCTTTTGATAAAGGGAACGTTGGCATTGTCGATGGCTGATACCTTAGGGTCTGGCGCTTTACCCCAGCCGTCGAGTATCATTAAAATAACTTTTTTGTTCATTTTCAGCGAATTAGATGTTTTTGGCACGGTTTTGGAATAATAGTATCCTGTAAACGTGGGTATAAATTTACTACATATTTGGCCATGTTTCAACAGATGGGTTCAGGTTTGTATGTTGTTTTGACAAAAAATTATAAAATATTTAATAGTCAGGCAATAACATCGACCGGGACCCGTTATAGTGTAGGGTTATTAATGAAAGTGAAGGCACAGCGCAGGGAGCGCCTGTCAAATGAAAATGTTAAATAATTGATTTTAACACAGTTGCTATTTTTTGTTTAGATTTCTTTAACTTATTTTAGCGACCTGTTAAAAACACAACTACTAAAATTACAATGGTTTACAACTTTTTTACGTCCGTTTTCTTTTTGTTCTTTTCTATTACAGCAACAACACCAAAAAACGAAAATTCTTCCCGCCTGCTTGCTTCTACAGAAGTAAATTCAGCATCGGCAGCAGAATCGTTGTACAACAACATCAAATCGCATTCCGTTACAATGCCGGGCTTTGAGTGTTTCTCAAAAGCATTGAACGGTTTTAATCACCTTAAGCTTGAGGGTAAGATTAAAAAAGACCTCCTTACGGTTATCGATTTTACCAAATCATCCAACACCAAAAGGCTTTGGATCATCGATATGGCTACACAGACAGTCCTTTATAATACCCTTGTGGCCCACGGCAGGAACAGTGGTGATGAATTTGCTACCGTATTCTCTAACGGCGCCAACTCTAACTGCAGCAGCCTTGGTTTTTATGCCACTGGTGAGCTTTACATAGGCAAGCACGGCGAATCGCTTCGCCTAGATGGCCTAGAGCAGGGCATCAACAGCAATGCACGCAGCAGGTCGGTAGTAATGCATGCCGCAGATTATGTGAGCGAAAGTTTTGCCCGCCAGCATCAAAGGATCGGCAGGAGCCTGGGGTGCCCGGCACTTCCAACCGAGCTTAACAAAGAGATCATCGAGCTGATACAGGGTAAGTCGTGCCTGTTTATCTATCACCCTTCACAAAATTACACCTCGGCATCTAAGTTACTTTCGTAATTTATCATACAGCGCTTTGTCAAGGTTATAAATATCATTGCGAAACTGCAATCCATCCCTATCCATCCAGGCGGTCCAGTACAGCTGGTGGATAGGGGTGGTTTTTTTTAGGCCTACATATTGCGTGTCGCCTTGGGCCACCATTTCGTCCAGCTTTTCCCTGTTCAGGTCTTTGTCGTCGTGCAGAACATATTCGGCAAGCCTGAAAGGGTCTTCCACGCGCACACAGCCCGAACTTAGTGCCCGGTAGTTCTTTTTGAAATATTCCCTGTGGTTGGTGTCATGCAGGTACACATAGTAGCCGTTCCTGAAATTGAATTTTATCCTCCCAAGCGAATTATAGCTGCCCGGGCTTTGCACATACACATAATGATCCGGTTTCAGGGAATCCCATTCAGCTACACGGACTTCCTTTTTACCCCTGAAGATCTTTATATTGAGGTGCGAAAAATGGGCTGTATCCTTTATTGCAGCGGGTGCAAGGTCTTTTGTCAGATAGGTTGGCGGGATTGTCCATGTAGGGTTGATCACCAGCTGGTTGATGGATGAATACAGCACGGGCGACCTCCTGTCCGGCTTGCCGACGATAACTTTATAAGTATCTAACGTGTCTTTATTGTTCTCGACTATTGTAAGCCGGTAATCCGGTATGTTTACTATAATGGCTTGCTTACCAAAATCATACGGGAACCACCGCCAACGTTCGAGGTTGACGACTATCTGCGTTTTTCTTTCGTCTCGCGTAAAATTGAGTGCTTCCGCTGTACGGCTGTCAACAATTCCGGTGGCATATATCCCGTGCCTTTGCTGGAATTTCTTCACGGCTTTGGCTGTTGCGTGGTCATACAGGCTGTCTTTGGCCTTTTCGTCAGGCAGGTCGCCCCAGTAGTCAAGCCGCTGCTTTATTGCGGCAACCACAGCACCGGAGTCATTCAGCTTTAAAGGCTTCTTAAATTCAATTTTGTCGATAGCCGAATCGTCCGGCAGCCCGTCAAGATACTTCAGGCTTTTTCTCAGCCCTGCATAAATAGGGTGTTTGGGCCGGCAACGGCCAAGTACTTCGCCAACATCATGGCTTTCCAATCCTTCGGCAAGAAGCTTATTCGTATTCAGTGTTTTTGGTGCCAGGGCCCAATCGCGGTACATGCCGCGCGGTTTCAGCTTTCCTTTAAACAAATGCGTCGCCAGCTTTGTGAATGATTCCGTCAGCAATATGTCATACTGAACACATTCTTCTTTGGTAATGGACGTAAGCGCTTCAAATTTTTCCAGCGAATCCTGGTTGTAGTCTTTTGGGTCCAGCCCGTCAGATTCGGCATCTTTAATAGTAGCCAACAGCGCTTTGCGGCAAGCGCTATTGGTCCAGGCGGTTTTAGAGCCATTAGCGCCATAAAATTCCTTTACCGAAGCTGTGCAATCTTCAGGCAGGCCGCTGGCAACAGGAAGTGGTGTGTCTTTTAAGTAAGCTGTATTTACAGGCTTTTTGTTCGCTTCACCAGCCTTTTTACAGGAAGGGAAGAGAAACAGAAGTGACAGTAAAATAATGACAGCTTTGGGCATTTTGCTTTTATTTTCACTATTAAAGGTAGCAATAAATTGCTGTACTAAAATGATTTATGGTGCGATAATTTGTTAACAAATGTATTAGCCGGTGTTAGATTTGAAACAGTTAGCCATTTTCCCGGCAATGGTTCAAAGGTAAAGCAGGAGAGAAGCAGAAGCTTTGGCAGATGAAAAGTTGTCGGAATTAAATGAAAATTCGTTGTGCAGTGATATTTCTCATTGGCAATGCTTTAGCCAATGGCTATGGTATAAATTTAATCGGAGATGCAGTCGTGGACTAAAATTTTTTAAAAAAAGCTTGCATCTAAGAAAAGATATTACTTATATTTGCACCCACAAAAGCGGAAGTAGCTCAGTTGGTAGAGCTCCAGCCTTCCAAGCTGGTTGTCGCGAGTTCGAGCCTCGTCTTCCGCTCTGCAAAAAGCCCAAATAGCAATGTTTGGGCTTTTTTTTAATATATCTGAAGGAAAAAATGTCATATTGAGCGCAGTCGAGATGTGGTATTTTCATAAATTTGATTATAGACTGCTCGAAGTGACAACGATATCTTATCGAATTCACATCACTCCAATATCCTCCTCAATATCTTCGCAATATTCTTTGCGTCATCAACCCCGCGGTGGTGTGTGCCTTCCAGTGGGATTTCAAGCAGTGCCATAGCCCCCGCCATTCCCTGTTCGTGTCCAAGCTTGTGCTTTAGTGCGAATAAAGTTTTTACATTAATATGCGAAGGCCCGAAGGGATAGCCGATGTTCAATGCGCTGCATTGCCTCTGGAACTGCTTTTGGTCATACGCGCCAAAGCTGGCCCAGGCGCGGCTCTGCGACAGGTACTCATTTTTCAGGATTGTGCAGGCTTCTTTAAAAGGTATTCCTTGTTCGTTCACCATTTCGGGTGTGATGGTAGTCAGCTCTGTACAGAACGCACTGACATCAGATCGCTCCGGTGTTACGATAATGCCACGGTTATCGCTTATCTCGCCGGTGTGCACATCCAGCAGGCAGACACCTATTTCTATTATATCATTTTCCATCCCGGGAGGGTTCGGCCCGTCCCAGCAGGTAGCCTCAATATCGACCACCAATATTTTATCTAATTTTTTTGCCATTTTTTAGAGTTACAATCAGGATTATTATTCCTTTGGGGAGGGCCGGGGAGAGGACTTACCTCAACCACGACAGATCACTTCCTGCCTCCAGTTCCTCAGGTTCCTTCCCCTGCCTGAACAATCGGGCAGACAAGTCGCCCTTCAGCAGCACAGTATTTCCTTTTACATCCAGCCAGCTCCCTTCACGAAGCCCAAGTACCGGCTGGGTGTTGAACACGTGAAATTCCTTTATCCGCGTCTCCCGTGTTTCACCCATATGGGTCGATCCCGGCTGCGGGTCCATGTAATGCGGATTCAGGTTGAACGGCACCAATCCCAGTGTCTTAAAGCTTGGCGGGTAAATTATCGGCATATCGTTTGTCGTCTGCATGGTCAGCCCACAGATGTTGCTCCCCGCACTGCTGCCAAGGTAAGGCGTGCCAGCTTTCACGGCATTTTCTATAGCGGCCATCACGCCGGTTTTATACAATTGTGATACCAGCAGGAACGTGTTCCCGCCGCCGGTAAACAGCGCTTCGGCATCGGCTACAGCCTCCGCAGGGTCTTCAAATTCATGTACGCCTTTTACGCTTATCCCCAGGCCATCAAAAAAACCGGCAACCCTTTTAGTATAATCATCATGGCTTATTCCGCCAGGACGGGCGTATGGAATAAACAGCAGCGAGCTACAACCTTTGAAATGTTCCTTTAGCGCCGGGGCCAGGTATTCAAGGTAATTTCCGCCGTGAAGTGTAGAGGTGCTTGCAATAATTAGTTTTTTCATCCGTTAAATAGTCTTAGAAGAGGTAAAGTTACAAAGATTTTAATGTGGCAGGAGGTGTAATTGTAACAGCTTTACCTTAAGCGTAACCGGCTTATCATCAATCACCTATTACTATTATTTTGAAAAACTTCCTGTTTTACGTTTTCCTGCTGCTGTTTTCGCTTGCGGCCAATGCCCAGGATCGCAAACCCCTCAAGGGTAAAGTCATTGCCGAAACAGACGGACTTGAGGGCATTTATGTCATTAACAAAACCGCCGGGCTATCTGCGGCTACTACCCGGGGCGGCTATTTTACCATAAATGCACAGCCGAAAGATACCCTCTTGTTTTCTGCAATTCAATTTGAGGCAAAAGATGTTATAATTTCTGAAAAAGACTTCGGCGAAACCCTCCTTTTCGTACCTTTAGCTATACATACGCACAATCTTGATGAATTGGTCATTGTAGATTACAGGCACATCAATGCCGAATCGCTCGGGCTGGTGCCTAAAGGGCAGAAACAATACACGCCTGCCGAAAAAAAGCTGGCCACGGCATCAAAATGGAGGATGAACCCATTGGGCCTTGATCCGCTCATCAATATGTTCTCGGGGCGCACGGCCACGCTTCAAAAAGCTGCGGAAGCCGAAAAGAAAGAGCTGCTGATGGAAAAAATAGGCTATATTTATAGCGAAGAGGATATCGTCAGGCAGTTTAAGATACCGGAAGAATATGTAAGGGGCTTTGTCTTTTATTGTGTGGAGAATAAATATTTTGCAAAAGCGATAAATGCAAAGGACGATAACATGGCAAAATTCCTGCTGGCGGGCCTGGCGGTTAAATACCTTAAGCTGATCGATGAGAAATAGCCTGTTTATACTATTGTTTTGTGTGCCGATGCTTGTGTTGTCGCAGGAACGTAAAGCGCTCAACGGGCGTATAATGGTTGACGATGCCGGCATAGGCGATGTCTTTATAATCAACAAGGCTACCGGCATCGAAAAAAAGTCGGATGCTATGGGTAATTTTACTATAGAAGCCAAACCGGGCGATATGATAACAGCCTATAGCCCGAAAACGGTGGTAAGGGATTTTGCGATCAGTGAGCAGTCTTTTAAGGAGAACCCTTATGTCATTAGCGTGAACATGCAGGCGTATGAGCTGGAGGAGGTGGTGGTAGACAAAAGCATAAACTCTGTGTCACTGGGCATTGTACCCAAAGGCCAGAAACAATACACCCCTGCTGAGAAGAAGCTGTATACTGCAACCAGTGGCTTTGGGATAGATATTTTGCTGAATGCCTTGAGTGGCCGCACCCAAATGCTGAAGCGTGCCGTGGAGACTGAGAAAAAGGAAATGCTGATGGAGAAGATCGGGAATGTGAGCACGGAGGAAGAAATTATGACCGAATACAAGATACCGGAAGAATATGTCAGCGGCTTTGTGTATTACCTCGTGGAAGATAAGGAGTTCGCGAATGCCGTAAATACTAAGAACTATACCATGGCCCGTTTTTTAATGACCGGGCTGTCCATAAAATACCTAAAGCTCATTAACAATGAAAAGTAAGCTGATCTACCTGTTGCTCCTTGTTTGTACCGTCGCTTTCCCACAGGGGCGAAAATCATTGCGCGGAACCGTAAAGTCGGGTGGAGTGAACCTGGCCGGAGTATTTGTTATCAACAACAAGACAGGTGATGAAACCAAAACCGACAGCCAGGGAAATTTTATCATAGCAGCCAAAGCAGGCGATAAGGTGGCAGTGTACAGCGACAAGACCGAGACAAGGGAATTTGTGATCACCGACGATAGTTTCAGGAATATGCCCTATGTGGTGAGCGTGGAATATAAGGCGACCGAGCTGAATGAGGTAGTTATTGATGAAACCAACAAAGATGACCCCTATGCACTTGGGCAAAAAGGGCGCCTCGCTGCCAATACCCCGGCGGAACGCAAAGCTGTAGCGGGTGCAAGGATAGGCCCGAAATTCAACGATGCCACGGTCCAGGGGGCAGCTATCAATGGCGATGGCATCATCAATCTTTTTACAGGTAAGAGAAAAGCGCTCAAGCGGGCTGTCGAGATGGAGCGCAGGGAAAGGCTGATCGCGAAATTCAGAACGATCTACAGCGATGAGACACTTATTGTTGAGTTTGGTATCCCAAAAGATAATGTGGACGGTTTTATTTACTATTGCATTGAAGACAAAAAAATGGCAACGGCCATTAACGACAATAAAACCGACGTTGTAGAATCCCTTATGCCCGACCTTGTGCTGAAGTATGTTGAAATGACAAAGAATGGCAAATAGGCTGCTATACCTGTTTTTCCTTTTTACGGCCATTGCATTCGCACAGGACCGGCAGTTGCTGAAAGGTAAAGTCACTATCGGCGATGCGGTGGTCAGCGGTATTTTTGTCATCAATAATAAAACCGGTGAGGAAACCAAAACCGACAGCCAGGGCAGCTTCAGCATTATGGCAAAAACAGGCGATGCCCTTGCGGTTTACAGCGATAAGACCGAGATAAGGGAATTTGCTGTCAATGCTAATACTTTTAAGGAATCGCCCTATATCGTGAGCGTCAACTACAAAGCTTACGAGCTTAAGGAAGTCGAGATCGATAAATACAAAAATATAAATTCCGAAAAATTAGGCATTGTCCCGAAAGGGCAGAAGCAATATACCGTAGCCGAGCGAAGGCTCAAAACGGCAGGAGAATTCAGGCCGATCATGCTTCTCGGTATTATTGCGGGCGGTATGCCAATAGATCCTATTATCAACGCCATCAGCGGCCGTACCAAAATGCTTAAAGGCGCATTAGCTACCGAAAGGAAGGAAATGCTGATGGAAAAGATCAACAACATTTATGATGAGCAAGCTATTAGGAATGAACTGCATATTCCACAGGAATATGTGGACGGATTTGTTTTTTATGCTGTAGAAGATAAAGACTTTGCTGCCGCAATTAAGGCAAATAACAATGACCAGGCTAAATTCCTCCTGGCCGGGCTGGCCCAAAAATACCTTAAACTTATAAATGCTGAATAGGCTTGCCGCAATACTGGTCATTTTGTTTCCCTTTGCTGTTGAAGCACAGGAGAAACAGCTTCGGGGCGTTATTATAGCCGATGAGATAAAGGTTGAGAATGTTACCGTAAGAAACACTACTACAAACACCAGTACGGTAGCCGATGGCAATGGAAATTTTACTATAGATGCTAAACCAGACGATGTACTGTCTTTTGAAAGTGTAATTTTCAAGTCGTTAATAGTTGTACTCAAGCCTTCGGATTTTGGGGAAGAAGCATTGGTCATAAGGCTGGAGCCTGCCGCAACCCTTCTCAAAGAGGTTGTAATAACAGGCCTTACGGGCAACCTCGCGGCCGACAGTAAAAAGATAAAGACCATGCAGATAACCTCATTGTTTGATGCGGCAGAGATAAATAAGGATGTGCTTACGCAAACAAGCATCGGCGGCGCTAACTGGATCGCGGGTATCAGCATGCTGTTTAAAAAACCTAAGAAGCCAAAACGCGCTATGGAATATGTGCCGGACATAAAATCGCAGCGTCGCTTTTCAGAGATTGTCAGGGAGTCGTATCCTGAAGAATTCTTTACTGATACACTGAAAATACGCGTAAGCCTCATCGGGGCATTCCTTGTTTTTTGCGATGACAAAGCCGACTTGGCCCTGCTGCAAGGAAAGCGGGAACTTGAACTAATTGAATTCCTCAAAACTCAAAGTGAAGAGTTCCTTAAGCGAAACCCGGATGCAAGAAGGGATTGAAGTTTTAGCTGCTTTTTACAGGTTTAAAGTTTTGTCTGGAGGCATAGTTTCCTAAGAGTATTGCCTGCAATACTTGGGCCTTCGCGTGAAATAATTCGTGAATCGCGAAAAAAAATTTATATAATTCACGGCTTTCATCGATATTCCATGCCGAATATCTTAAAAAGCCGCAATAAAATCCTTAAGTTTCTTACTTTTGGAAAATGAAAGGACTTCCAAAATACCTTTTACTGGTTTTACTAGCCGTTACACTGAGCGCAGCTGCCGCACATAAATATTATGTCGCGGTATTCCTCATTGAATATTCCCCGAAAAAGAAAGAGCTGCAAATGACATCGCGCATATTTATCGACGACCTTGAAGCCGCCTTCATAAAAAAATACAATAAGAAATTTTATATGGGCGAAAAGCGCGAGCTTTTCGAAACAGAGGAATACCTCCGTAAATATTTTGCCGAAAACATACATATAAAGGTGGATGGCAAATCGAAAGCTATAAAATACCTTGCGAAAGAAATTGAGAACGATATCCTGATTTGCTATTTTACCATCCCTGCCGATCTGAAAATAAAATCGGTTGAGGTAAGCAATACCACGCTTCTGGATATGTATCCCGAACAGCAAAATATAATAAATACTAAAATAAACAGTAACAAAAAAAGCCTGTTGCTGACTAATGACGCACCTTCAGGCCTGCTGGAGTTTTAAATTATCATTTATGAAAAAAACAATCTGCTTATTATCCATTGCCGCAACAGTTACCTTGTCTGCACAGGAAAAACCGGCGCAAAAGCGCGAAGGCGGCCACACCGATAACAATAAAATGAGCCAGATGTACGACCTGCTGGCCACGCCAAATATGTTCCGTACGGCATCGGGCGCACCGGGCCCTGCCTACTACCAGCAGCAGGCGGATTATAAGATGGACATCGAGCTAGACGATAAAAATACAAAGCTATACGGCAAGGAAACCATTACCTACCACAATAATTCACCGGAAAGCCTGGACTACCTTTGGGTACAGCTCGACCAAAACATAAACGAAAAAGATTCAAAGTCAAAGCTTACCGAAAGCCAGAAAATGGACCCGGCCTACAAGGCAGATGCTTTTTCGCGCCGTTATATGGAAGATGCCTTCGATGGCGGTTTCCGTATAGAATATGTGCAGGATGCCAATGGCAAGCCCATGAAATACACCATCAACCAGACAATGATGCGTATTGACCTGCCTGCACCGTTGAAGAAAGGCGAAACGATTTCCTTCAATATAAAATGGTGGTACAACATCAACAATTACCGACTTATAGGTGGGCGCTCTGGCTATGAGCATTTTGATAAAGACAATAACAACCTGTATGTGATCGCGCAATTCTACCCGCGTATGGCGGTGTACAACGATGTGGAAGGCTGGCAGAACATGCAGTTTTGGGGCGCGGGCGAATTTGCCCTTACCTTCGGTAATTTCGAGGTGAACATCACTGTTCCTGCCGACCATATAATTGACGGTACCGGCGACCTGATGAACCGTGCCGAAGTGCTTACCGCTGATCAGTTGAAGCGCTATGAGCAGGCTACAAAATCGTTTGACAAGCCGGTGGTTATCGTAACCCAAGAAGAAGCAGAGAGAGCTGAAAAAGGCTTTTCAGATAAAAAGAAAACATGGAAGTTCAATGCAAAGAATGTAAGGGATTTCGGTTTCTCGTCGTCACGTAAATTTATTTATGACGGTATGGCCGTACAGCTTGGCGGCAAGACCGTTATGGCACACTCGCTTTATCCGAAGGAATCCAACCCCATGTGGGGCGAAACCTCAACAAGGGTAGTGGCGCATACGCTAAAAACCTATTCGAAATATACATTCGACTATCCGTATCCCAAAGCGATTTCGGTATCTGCCGAAGACCAGGGGATGGAGTACCCGATGATCTGCTGGAACTATGGCCGCCCCGATGAGAAAGGCTTTGTGTCGGAAAGGATAAAGTACGGCAACATCAGCGTGATCATACACGAAGTAGGGCACAACTTTTTCCCGATGATCGTGAATTCTGACGAAAGACAGTGGACGTGGATGGACGAAGGGCTCAACACCTTTATGCAATACCTTGCCGAGCAGGAATACATGCCGAACTACCCGTCGAACCGTGGCCCGGCAGCCAATATCGTGCCTTACATGAGCGGCGACCAGAGCTTTTTGGAGCCGATAATGACGAACTCTGAAGCTATACACCAGTTTGGTTCCAATGCCTATGGCAAGCCGTGCACAGGATTGAATATGCTGCGCGAAGTGGTGATGGGCAAAGAGCTGTTCGACCATGCTTTTAAAACCTATGCCAACCGCTGGAAGTTTAAGCACCCGACACCTGAAGACTTTTTCCGTACCATGGAAGATGCATCGGCGGTAGACCTTGACTGGTTCTGGAGGGGATGGTTCTACACCACCGATTATGTAGATATGGGCATAAAGGAAGTGAAGCAGTATTATGTTACCGAAACACAGCCTGCCACGTTGAAGGATTATAAAGTGAAGAAAGGCCGCTTCAGTGAAGAGTCGGGTCCGTTTGTTTATATGGTCGCGGAAGCCGCCCTTGGCAAGCAGGAAAAAAAGGCTATGGATGCCAAAGACGTAAAGCTGCTGAATGATTACCTTAAAGAGAAATTCACTGCGGAAGACAGGGCAAAGCTTAAAGCGCCCAAATATTTTTATGAAGTAACGTTCGACAAGCCGGGCGATATGCTGATGCCGATACTTGTAGAGCTGGCATTTGAGGATGGCACTACAGAAAGCTACAACTTCCCGGTACAGATATGGAGGAAAAACAACCAGACGGCATCGCGTGTTTTTGCTACCGACAAGCGGGTTAAAAAGATCACGCTCGACCCGAAACTGCTTACCGCCGACATTGATGTGACCAATAACGTTTGGCCAAAAGAAGCCGTAAAGAGCAAATTTGACGAATTGGAAAAAGGAAAGTAATTGGCATTCAGATAATTTATATATTTGGAAAAAACCAACGTATGAAAAAACTATTACTATTCATTGCTTTTTTAATGTCTCTTAATGCTTTTGCACAAACACCTATCCAGGCTTTTTACACCGCATCGCTTATACCGGAAGACAGCAATATTACCAGCTATGACCTGGTAACATCCGCTTCAGGGCCGAACCAGTCAGCGACAGGTGCTAATGTGGTATGGAACTTCAATGATCTTACCCAGGTAACGACCACTGCTACTACCGTGCTCGCGGCTTCTGCCAATGATATTGCCAATTATCCCGGGACAACAATGGCCGTTGAGACTACAACGCAGGGTGGTAACCCATCGTATTATTACCTTGGCACATCAGGAAGTGCAACGTCCCTCACAGGGGCAGACACTTCACAAATGACCATTAAATATACCAATCCGGCACTGATAGGTAACTTCCCGATGAATTATGGTGACAGTACTTCAGATACCGTGGCAGGCACCTTTACGGGCAGTGGCTTTTCCGGGACCTTCACGGGGACAACGTCAACTTCGGTAGATGCCTACGGTACCCTTACTGTAAACGTTGGCTTTAGCGGCCCTAAGAATGTAACAAGGCTTAAGACTCTGCAAAACCTTTCGTTGGTATATATGGGCGTTCCTGTAGGTACGCTTACGCAGACTACCTACAGCTACTATAGCAGCGACTTTATGCTGGGGCCAGTATTCAGGAGTATCAACAGCCATATAGTTGTAGCTGCGCTAAGCATCGACCAGACACAAAACACCCTTGAAGTATATGACCAGATGGCGAATGGCGTTGAAGATTTCAATAACCGCCAGAAGGTTGTAATTGCCCCGAACCCCGTTAAGGATGTACTGCACATCGAAGGCGATGCAGCGATTGAATCAGTAAAGATAATCGATACTACCGGAAGGATAATTGCCGAGGGTAAAAGCAATGACATCCCGGTAAACCAGTTTCCTGCTGGCATTTACCAGGTGCTTGTGAAGGGACAAAGCGGCAGTAAATCCTTAAAAATGGTTAAACAATAAGCCTTTAGGTTAAAAAAGTTATTCAGGGCAATCCCTTTCACTCAACTTTGCGTAACTTTGTTTAATAAATACTCATAGTTATGTTTGGAATTGGCGGAGGGGAATTTTTCCTGATCTTGGTAGTAGTGCTGATGTTGTTCGGGTCGGATAAGATACCTGAAATCGCGCGTACGCTGGGAAAAGGGATGCAGCAGCTGAAAAATGCTACCAACGACATTAAAGCCGAGATACACAATAGCGCCGGTATAGACGACATTAAAAAGACATTTACCGAAATAGGCTCCGAAGATGTATCAAGGGATATAAAGGGCGAGATCGAAAAAATGAAAGAAAGCATCGAAGATACATCCGGTCCTATAAAACGCATCCAGTAATATGCTTGAGTATTTGCAGCAGCTCGACAGGGATGTATTCGTTTACCTTAATTCCCTGGGTTCAGAGACTTTCGACCCTCTTTGGGAAGTCATTACAAAACAGGTAAGCTGGATTCCCATTTTTGCGATCATACTTTATCTCGCGTTCAAAAGGCTCGGCTGGCGCCACGCCCTTTTGGTAGTAGGTATGGTAGCTTTACTGCTGATACTTACCGACCAGGCCACAAACCTTATAAAGAACAGTGTGCAGCGCCTTCGCCCGGGCAATAATCCGGAACTTGAAGGGTTGATAAGGGCAATTCAGCGCAGGCATTCGTTCAGTTTTATATCCGGGCATGCGTCAAATTCTATGGCGGTAGCTTTCTTCTTATACCGGGTATTGCACCCTTATATAAAATACATGGGCTTTTTCTTCCTTTGGCCGCTCATATTCGCCTACAGCCGCATCTATCTGGGGCTGCATTATCCCGGAGATATACTGATGGGCTACCTGTTTGGATTGTTCACAGGATGGCTGGTGCTCAGGCTGTATGTCTACCTTCGCGACCGGTACTTCCCCGAGCACGAAAAATTAGATAACCCGACTAACAGTGAGCCCGTCACGAATGGGTAGTAATACGGTTTCTACGCGGGGGTCTTCTTTTAGCAGGCGGTTGTATTCTAGTAAAACATTGGTGCTTTTATCATTGGCTTTTACAGGTTCCAAAACTTTTCCGCTCCACAATACATTATCCGATAAAATGATGCCGCCTTTATTCATCATCGGCACGATCATTTTAAAGTAATTGATGTAGTTCTCTTTATCGGCATCAATAAAAACAAGGGCGAATTTTTTTTGTAAAGTCGGTATGATTTCCAGCGCATTGCCTAAATGCTGCGTTATCTGATCCTTCCATGGCGACATCCTGAAATATTTTCCCTGAAGGTCATATAACTCTTCATTATTGTCGATGGTGTCCAGTGTGCCGTTCTCCCTAAGGCCTTCAGCAAGGCATAGGGAAGCATATCCGGTATAGGTACCGATCTCAAGGATGTGCTGCGGAGATACCAGCTTGGAAATCATGCTTAACACCCTTCCCTGGAAATGCCCGCTGAGCATGCGGGGCTGCAATATTTTCTGGTGCGTTTCCTTGTTAAGAGCGGCAAGTAGTTCAGGTTCGTTTTCGCTGTGGAAAGCTGCGTAATCTTCCAGTTCTTCGGATATAAAATGCATGGGGTAATTTTTTGCTAAGATACGAAATGACAGGTAGGGTAAACACTGTATTATTTGTTAATATCAATACAAACCCACAGCCTATGAACAAGATAATTACTATTGCTGCCTGCTTTTTTTGTATTGCCGTTTTTTCGCAGGTTACCAATTCCGGGAAGCCACTCAGCTGGGTAACGGAAAACATGGAAGATCTTGAGCCGGTGACAATGCCGCAATTCGATCTTGAAGCCTTACGTGCAGAAGATGAGCGCAATAAAGACAGGGCGGACATTCCATGGCGGTTTGGCTATGAGTTTCTTGTAGACCATAATCTTGGTAATAGCGGTACGTGGCATACATTACCGGATGGCGGACGCATTTGGCGGATACGCTACCGGTCTGCAGGTGCAAAAACGATGAACTTTCTTTTCAGCGATTTTTACATGCCAAAGGGCGCTACGCTATATCTTTATAATAATGGGCGCACCGATTTGCTTGGGGCGTATGATGCACAACAGAATAATGAGCAGCGCGTGTTGGGTACATGGCTCGTAAAAGGAGAGGATATCTGGCTGGAATACTACGAGCCCGCCGATGTAGCCGGGCGGGGACGGCTGGAAATATTTAAGCTGGTGCACGGTTACCGGGCTGCCAGCGACGCTATGAGTGATGACCAGGGATTGAATACTACAGGCGATTGCATGCGCGATGTCGATTGCCCCATGCCGGATATCCAGGCTTATAAGGATATTAATAAAAAGGCTGTAGCGCTCATTTTGGTTGGCGGTTCCTATTTCTGCTCCGGCGCGCTTATAAATAACACCAATAACGATGGCAAACCTTATTTTCTGACCGCAAACCATTGTTATTCCGATCCTGCGCTATGGGCTTTCCGCTTCAACTGGATAAGCCCGAACCCCGTTTGCGGTGAAGTGGGCGACAGCACCTCCAATGCGCCTGGCTTTTACCAGACCTCGAGCGGCGCAAACCTGGTAGCTAAATATTTTTATTCAGATTTTTGCCTCGTAGAGATACCATCGCAGCTTCCTGCCCTGTGGGACCTCGTATGGCTGGGATGGGACCATAGCGATACCACCCCGGCATCTACTTTTAGCATCCATCATCCCGCGGGCGATATCATGAAGGTGAACCGCGATCTCGACCAGCCTCTGCCGAGTATCGGCTTATTTTGGACCGTTGAGAATTGGGAGATGGGGGCAAATGCCGGAGGCTCTTCAGGCTCTCCGCTATTCGATAACAATGGTCGTGTGATCGGGCAATTGAAAGGCGGAAGTTCGGGGTGCAACGGCACTTCGTCCAATAACCTCCACGATATTTACGGAAGGTTTGGCATATCCTGGGAAGGCGGTGGCACTCCCGATTCGAGGCTGAAAGACTGGCTCGATCCTGCAGCTACGGGCGCAATGACAGCCGACTACTACATCCGGCCTGATCATCCCGTTGATGTAGAGCTAAACCTGGAATCACTCCTCACAGCTTTCTGCACCGATACCGGTTTTGCGACTGTTAATGTGATCAACGCCGGTACCGAACCGCTCCAGAACCTTCAATTAAGCTATAGCGTCAATTCAGGCCCGCCACAAATTGTCAGTTGGACGGGCAACCTCATGCATGGTGATAATTTTCCGTTGCAACTTCCCCCATTGAACGGTATCGCGGGCCAAAATTCAGTAGAGATCTCAGTTGTAACAGCAAATGGAGTTAACGACCCAAATACATCGAATAATACCGTATCCGGCAATTTTAATGTACTGCATTTTGGCACCGGTAATGTGCACCTGCACCTGCATACCGATTATTTCGGCAACGAAAGCAGTTGGGAGCTACAGGATGCCAACGGGGCGCTGCTTTATAGCGACGCAGGCCTTTCAGGGGATTCCGATTACGAGTATGATTTCGATCTCAGTGCAGAAGGCTGCTATAATTTCATCATGTCCGATCAGCATGGCGACGGGATGTGCTGCAGCTTTGGCCCGGGTGTGTACAGGCTTACCGCAGCAAACGGTGCTTTGATAGCGGAAGGTAGCCGGTTCGGTTTTTACGATTTTGTGAGCTTCCGGCTTTTTAATGGGCTTTCACTGGCTGAAAATGCCCTGCAGAATGTCAATATCTATCCGAATCCCTCCCAGGGATTGGTAACTGTCGAACAGCCGGGCAGCAATGCGCTTGATTATGTGGTTTATAATGTTTTGGGTCAGGAAACAATGAAGGGTACTGTTGCCGGGCAAAGATCGGTACTGGATATCACGGCCGCCCCTGATGGCGTTTACATTATAAAGCTTGAAGAAAAAAAAACAGGCAGGTTGATAAATTTCAGGCTTATAAAAGAATAGGCAGGGTTAAAGCGTTAAATAGATGTAATTTTCGCAAACAGTAATAAGCATTATTACAAAATACATTATTTTTACGCCCCTAAACCTAAACGAATGAAACTTAAATTTACTTTCTTGCTGATGCTTTTTGTGGGCATTGGCTATAGTCAGGTGACCAATGAAGGCAAGCCTGCAAGCTGGAAACTCCATAGCCTTGAAAATCTAGTGCCCCACACTATGCCGAAGTTCGACCTGAAAGCGCTCGAAGCCGAAGACAAGGCCAACGAGAACAGGAAAGATATACCATGGCGTTTTGGTACCGAGTTTTTGGTAGACCACAACCTGCAGAACAGTGGCAAATGGCATACGCTGCCTAATGGCGACAGGATATGGAGGATACGCTACTTGTCGAAAGGGGCAAAGACCCTCAACTTTCTTTTTAGTGATTTTTACATGCCAAAAGGTGGCAAAGTATATCTTTATAATAATGACCATACCGATTTGCTTGGCGCCTATGACGAAGCCCAGAACAATGATGAAAGGGTATTGGGAACATGGCTGGTAAAAGGCGAGGACATCTGGATAGAATACTATGAGCCGCTTGCCGTAGCCGGGCAGGGAAAGCTTGAAATATTCAAGGTTATCCACGGTTACCGTACTTCAGATGGCATGACGAAAGCAGTGGACGACGACCTCAACGGTTCCGGTGCGTGCAACTATGATGTTGAGTGCTACATGGGCGATATAGATGGCTTTAAAGACGTCAACAAAAAGGGTATAGCGCTGCTTATTACAAACAATAACAGTTTTTGCTCAGGTTCCCTTGTAAATAACACAAGCAATGATGGCACACCATACCTTCTTACTGCCAATCACTGCTACTCCAATCCGGCACAATGGGCCTTCCGCTTTAACTGGATAAGCCCGAACCCCGTTTGTTCAGGTAACGAGCCAAGTACAACCAATGCACCAAACTTCTACCAAACGGCCAGCGGTGCTACCCTAAAGGCAAAACGGGGCGGGAGCGATTTCTGCCTTGTGCAGATAACTGCAAACCTGCCGTCATCATGGGATTTGGTTTGGAACGGATGGGACCGCACGGACACAACACCAGCCTCGACCTTTGGTATTCACCACCCGGCGGGCGATATTATGAAAACATGCCGTGATTTCGATGCTCCTTCGCCCCAGGTCGATGGCGACGGCGTTAGCCTTTGGGTAATCGGCAGCTGGGATATGGGCGTAACCGAAGGCGGATCATCCGGTTCGCCGCTATTCAATAATGAAGGACGCATAATAGGGCAGCTGTTCTATGGCGAAGCCGCCTGCGACGGCACCCAGAACAACGGCCAATTCGATGCCTTTGGCCGCTTTGCGGTTTCATGGGATGCTGGTAGTACCGCTGCCACAAGGCTAAAAGAATGGCTGGACCCAAACAATACGGGCGCTACTATGGTAGATCCGTACCCTGCTCAGGAAACACTTGCACTGAATGCCAAAATGCTTATTCAGGATATTGGCCTTCAGCAATGTGGCACTACAATTTCACCGGTGCTAAGGCTCATTAACAAAGGCACAGAACCATTAGTGTCGGCACAAATAAATTATACACTAAATGATGGTACTCCTGCTGTATACAACTGGACAGGCAGCCTTAATAGTAACCAGGCAGCGGATATCGAATTGCCTCAGCTTAACGGCGCATCGGGCGAAAATGTACTCAATGTAACCCTCACGCTGCCAAATGGCGGAACTGACCAGGACACTTCCAACAACACAGCAACAACCACATTCATGGCAAGGGTATTCGATATAACTAATATTAACCTCAGCCTGTTTACCGATTACTATTCCGAAGAGACTTCATGGGAGCTCAGGAACGAGGCCGGTGATGTACTGTACGAAGGCGGCGGCAATTACGATTCGTTCCAGCAGTACAACGAAACTTTTGAACTTACAGAAGAAGGCTGCTATACCTTTACGATTTTTGATACAGAAGGCGATGGTATCTGTTGCGCCTATGGTTCCGGAAATTATACCCTTACAACGACCGGCGGTACAATAGTGGCCGAGGGCGGGTCATTTGGCGAATCGGAATCAATAAGCTTCAGGCTTCAGGATACAACAGGCACCGGCGAAAATTCGCTTAAGGCAGCAATTAAGGTATATCCAAACCCTTCTAATGGCGTTTTCAATATTACAGGTTCTGATTCGTCGCTGAAATATGAGCTGTTCAACGTGCTTGGCCAGCAGGTTAAGGCAGGCGAATTGGCCGCAGGCTCCGGTACGCTGGATATTTCGTCGGCTGCTAACGGGGTGTATATCCTCAAAATGGCCGACGCTACAGGCAGGCAGGCCAGCTATAAGCTTACCAAAAAATAATATTTAACATTCCGCTACTTCCATGAGTGTAGCTCTTCCCCTCCATTGGAGGGGTGCCTGAAGGGCGGGGTGGTTTCATAAAAAGAGGCTGTTCGAAATGATTTTCGAATAGCCTTTTCTTTTTAAGATCTGCGCCAATCCGTGAAAATCTGCCCGATCCGCAGCCTGTTCCTTTAGATGCGGGATCATCGGCGTTCCAATTTCAATCCCTATTCAATATTCGCAAATAGTTACTACCTTTGCGCCATGCAAACGGAAAAGAAAGACATAAGGGCGCTTACAAAAGAACAGCTTCGCGATTTTTTTGTGGCAAATGGGGATAAGGCATTCCGGGGCAACCAGGTATACGAATGGCTGTGGAGCAAGCGCGCGCACAGCTTTGACGACATGACCAATGTAGCTAAGCCCACACGCCAGATGCTGGAAGATAACTTTGTCATCAACCATATACATGTAGATGAGATGCAGCAAAGCAGCGACGGCACGGTAAAAAATGCCGTACGCCTGCACGATGGCCTGGTGGTAGAGTCGGTACTGATACCCACCAAGACCCGGACCACAGCTTGTGTGTCGAGCCAGGTAGGGTGCAGCCTCGACTGCAACTTTTGCGCTACGGCTAGGCTTAAACGCATGCGTAACCTCAACCCGGACGAGATTTACGATCAGGTGGCTGCTATAGACAGTGAAAGCCGCCTGTATCACAACAGACCGTTATCCAACATCGTCTTTATGGGTATGGGCGAGCCGCTCATGAACTATAATAATGTACTGAAAGCTATAGAGAAGATCACCTCACCCGAAGGGCTGGGGATGTCGGCAAAGCGTATTACCGTTTCTACTTCGGGCTTGCCCAAAATGATAAAAAAGCTGGCGGACGATGAGGTGCGCTTCAAGCTGGCGGTATCACTGCATTCTGCAATTGATGAGGTGCGGTCCAGGATCATGCCTTTCAGCGAGAATTTCCCGCTTAAGGACCTGCGGGAGTCACTTGAATATTGGTACAGCAAAACCAAAAGCCGCGTTACCTACGAATATGTGGTTTGGAAAGGCATCAACGACAGAAAAGAAGACATTGATGCCCTGGTGAAATTCTGCCGCTATGTACCCTGTAAGGTCAATCTTATAGAATACAACCCTATAGATGACGGCGAATTCCAGCAGGCCGATCCGGAAACGATAGAGGCCTATATAAAAGCGCTCGAACGCGATGGCATTGTGGTAAAAGTACGCCGCAGCCGCGGAAAAGACATAGATGCTGCCTGTGGGCAGTTGGCCAATAAAAACGAATCTTCGGCGAACGTTTAAACTTTGATAATTCCTTCTGAAGGGTAGGGGTTTTTCTTATCTTTGGGGCTCCATGAAAATAACCGAGCAGATCAAGCAGCCTATAGCGCAGGAAATGGAACTTTTCGAGAAAAAGTTCCGCGATTCCATGTCTTCAAAAGTAGCGCTGCTCAACAGGATCACCTATTATATCGTAAACCGAAAGGGCAAGCAGATGCGCCCCATGTTCGTATTTCTTACCGCCAAAATGATTAGCGGCGGTACGGTAAACGAACGTACCTATCGCGGGGCATCTGTTATTGAGCTGATACATACGGCAACGCTCGTTCATGACGATGTAGTAGACGACAGCAACCGCCGCAGGGGCTTTTTCTCTATCAACGCCTTATGGAAAAATAAGATCGCTGTTCTGGTTGGCGACTTCCTTCTGTCAAAAGGGTTATTACTTTCTATTGACAATGGTGATTTCGACCTGCTCCGTATCATCTCAGTTGCCGTGCGCGAAATGAGCGAAGGCGAATTACTGCAGATCGAAAAAGCAAGGAGGCTCGATATTACGGAAGATATTTATTACGAGATCATCCGCCAAAAAACAGCTACCCTTATCGCTGCGTGTTGTTCGCTTGGGGCGTGCTCTGTAGAGCCTAATGGCGTACATACGGAAAAAATGCGCAAATTCGGAGAACTCATTGGTATGGCTTTCCAGATCAAGGATGACCTTTTTGATTATACCGATGATGCTATTGGCAAACCTACCGGTATCGATATTAAGGAGCAAAAAATGACATTGCCGCTTATCTATGCCCTGAACAATTGCGCAAGGGATGAAAAGAAATGGCTTATCAATTCCGTTAAGAACCATAATAAAGATAAAAAGCGTGTTAAGGAAGTCATTGCCTTTGTGAAGCAAAAGGGTGGGCTTGCATACGCGGAACAAAGGATGGCGCAGTTTCGTGAAGAGGCGCTCCTGATTCTGGCTGATTATCCTTCATCCGTTTATAAAGATGCACTCGTCCTGATGGTGAATTATGTCATCGAAAGGAAAATCTAGCAATAATTAACCCAGTATTGTAGTTTTTTACCGAGAAAAATCACCTGCACTTTTCCAATGATTAGCTAATAAGAACTATACATTACCTTAACAATATCGTTTTAGGCTCTTTTTTTGAATTACTACATTTTTCCGAAACTGTTTGATTTATCAGATAATATGCGTTTTTTTATTAAAATAGATAAGGAATCGACTTCGTATAGTATTTATAATTGCGAATTAAAATTATAGAATTAAAAATCTTATTAAGTTTATCCTAACAAATACCAGAGTAAGAATCTCAATGTTCTGTTCTTATTTGTTGATTGAGGAAAAACATAGTCGCGCTTAATGTGGCTACTTCAAAAATATATATAGATTAAAGGAATGCAGCGGGTTTTACACATTGCCGCAATTTAAAAGAATAGTTTTTTATTTGTTTAGTTAAAAAGGCTGCCCCCCTGATTGGCAGCCTTTTTTTATTTTATGGCATACTGATAATCGGCGAAACAGCGTTGTAACTATAACCTCGCCTTATTATGAATGTAACAGGATATATTATATCACTTTGCTGTGCAGTTTTCTTCACTGCTCATTCACAGACAGCTGATGATATCAGGAAAATGGTAAATGACGTTGGTGCCGACAACAGCAACTTTTACTATGAGATACCTTTTGAGTATCCGGGAGAAATTGTGATTCGCGCAGAAGTAGGCGGGGAGCTTCATAACTTCCTTTTTGATACAGGCGGCTACACCATGATCGATGCCGCTTTGCTTCAAAAAAACAATTTTACTATTCTTGGAAAACAGCTTTTAAGCAGCACTAACGGGCTGGCGAAAGAAACCGATATTGTAAAAGCAGGGCAATTCAACATCGGTGGCCTGGTATTTAACGATGTGAAGGCCTACTGTATCGAGCTTGACAATTCTCCAAAACTGCAATGCATGGTCGATGGCGGCATCATTGGCTCGGCGATTATTCAAAATTATATTTGGCAGATAGATTATCCCAATAAAAAAATCATAGTTACCGATAATATAGAACGGCTTCCCGGAATGGAAGGCGCTTTAAAGATCCCGGTTTACCTGAATGGAAATCTCCAGCCCTATTTTATGTCGCGCATCAATGGCAGGTCGCAATGGCTGATGTTCGATACCGGTTGCGCCTCGCAATTATGGATAGGAGATAAGGATGCCACTAATTTTATCGATACGGCTCCTGCCAAGACTAAAATCATTGGCGGGTCGGTAGAAACACATCACGGCAGGGTTTCAGATGGTATCAATGTCTTTAAAGCCGACTGTGTAGTTAATGGTTTGGAATTTAATGCAACACCGGCCTATTACAGAGAAGGCTCGGGGCTTACACTGTTTGGTAATCCCGTAATAAAGGATTATATCGTGACTCTAAATTTCGCGCAGGGCGAAATGTATTTTAAGCCCATAAAAGAAAAACCTGCTGCAAAACAATGGGAGGGTTTTGGATTTACCCTTGAATACATGGAAGGCGATTATAAGATAGCAACCGTTATTGCCGGCACTGCCGCTGAAAAGGCGGGCCTGGTGCCGGGTGACAGGATTACGGTCATCAATGGCAAAAAGATTACATGCCCTGATTTTTGCGGTTGCTGGCAGGAATTCTCACAATTGCTCGAAAATTCGCAGGAAGTTATCCTCACTGCCAATAAAAATGGGAAAGCCCGGCAAGTAAAAATTACTAAGGGAAAAATATTTTGAATTTTATTTAAATACATCTTATTGTAATTCAAATACTTGTGTATTTTTATAAAAAATAGTAAGGAGTCCATGCAACCATTTTGAAAAGCTATTCGTCTATGCTAATAGAAGTCAGTTAGTAATTGAGAAATGAGGACAGCCTTCCGAACCAACAACAAACCAAAACAGGATTTTGAAAGTAATTGCCTTACATCAGGACGAAAAGGAGATCATAAGCCTGGCCGCCGAAAATAACCGGCATGCCCAGCAGAAGATCTACTCAAAACACGCGCCGAAGATGCTGAGTATCTGCCGGCAGTATATAAAGGACCTGCACCAGGCTGAAGACATAATGATAACTGCTTTTATGAAGGTCTTTACCAACCTGAAGAACTTTGAGCACAAAGGCAGTTTTGAAGGATGGATAAGGCGCATCATGGTAAACGAATGCATATCTTATCTGAGGGTGCAGAAGAAAGTAGGGTTTTTGGAAGATGAATTTTTTGTAGAGGATACGTTCAATAACATTGAGAGCCATTTTTCGGTAGAAGACATACAGTCGCTGATAGACAGCCTGCCGGACGGATACAAAATGGTGTTTAACCTTTATGCGATCGAGGGGTTTAAGCACCAGGAAATAGCAAAAATGCTGGGGATAAGTGAAGGTACATCGAAATCGCAGCTGTCGCATGCAAGAAAAATGCTTCAGGAACAAATTAACAAGCAAAAGAATTACGTAAATGGAACCGAATAGATTAGAGCAGGAATTCAGGGATAAGCTGGAGCAAAGGACCATCGAGCCATCAAAAATGGCCTGGGACAGGCTGGATGCCATGCTCTCGGTAGGCGAAGAAAAAGAAGAGCAAAAAGTAATTGCCATAAAACCCGACAGGAAATGGATGTATGTAGCAGCAGTCTTTGTGGCATTTCTTTTAGCAGGCATACTACTGAACCAGGAAAAAGAGAACGGCAGCGGTACTATAAATAAAGGTTCCGGTATTGTAACCAAAGAGCAGCCGGCCAAAAAAGAAAACACAACGTCACCGGCGCAAACAGAAGAACACAATCCCACAGAAGATATCTCAGCCCCGCAAAATGCACTAAACGCAGTAGCCGCAACAGAGACAATTAAAAAGCCATCTAAAAATACTGTTCATCAAAAACAGAATAAAAGCAATGCTTCAGGCAATATAAAGGAAAAGAGTAGTGTTGTGCCATCTCATAATGGGAGTATTGCGGTTGTAAGCAATGAAGAGCCAAAAGAGGGCATAACGCCTAACGCTAATGAAGCTGATAACCTGCTGGCCGCATCAGGTGGTGATATCCATAAGAAGAAAAGGTCTGTAAAAGTAGATGCCAATTCGCTGCTCTCATCTGTAGAAGGCGAGCTTGACGACAACTTTCGCGATAAGGCCCTTCAGGGTGTAATAAAAAACTTTAATGCAGTAAAATCTTCTGTAGCCAACAGAAACTATCAATAATCATCAATAACAAAACAGTAATAATTAAAAACATGAAAACAATTACTTTTTATGTAGCGGCATTGCTATGCCTTTGCGCTACCAGACTACATGCCCAAAGCTTTCAGGAAAGAGCAGCTGCTATCGCTAATAACATTGAGCAGATAACCAAGCAGGAGAAGGATTCCCTTAAATCGGAAGTGGAAGCGGTAAACACACAGCTTGAAAAAAACGAGATTACCAAAGCGGAAGCAGATGCTAAAAAACAGCAGTTTGCCGAGCTTCGTGCCAAAAACATTGAAACCAGAGTTGCTGCAGAAGAAGAAAAACTAAGCCAGCTTGTAAAAGATAAAGTTGATGGGAAGATTAAAAATGACAGGTTTCATATTTTTATCAACGGCTCAAAAGATACTACCAAAACAAAGGAATACAGTTACAAAAGAACAACCTCGCAGTTTGTGTTCGCCTTTGGTGTAAACCGTCTTGTAACAGATGATAAAATAGATAATGATAACTTCAAATGGCGCTCCGATTTTTATGAGTGGGGTGTGAGCTGGAATACAAGGATATTAAAAAACAACAACCTGCTTCATGCCAAATACGGACTGTCGCTGCAATACAACAACCTTCGCCCTGACAATAACATGATATTTGCAACGGATGGTGGTAAAACAGGGTTGGTTGCTGCAGGAAGGGACCTTGATATGGCACGCCTACGTTATGTAAACCTCGTAATACCGGCCTATCTTGAGTTCGACCTTACAAAGAAACAGGTTAACGGCGAGAAGACCTATTTCCCTACACACAAAAGCGTTCGCTTAGGAATCGGTGGATATACCGGATTTAATGTAAAAGAAAAGCAGATCATAAAATACCGCGAAGACGGCCACGATGTAAAGCTGAAGCAAAAAGGCGATTTCAATGTAAGTGATTTTGTATATGGCGTAGGAGCCTACATAGGGTACGGCGAGATAAGCCTTTATGCGAAGTATGACCTTCAGCCGGTTTTTGCAAATAATGAAATAGATTCAAATAATTTGTCGCTTGGCATAAGATTTGATCTTAATTAAAAAGTTAAGTTAAGGGTTAGTTTTGTACTTGAAAAGGGGGCGTTCCTAAAGGGATGCCCTTTTTTATTTATGTATGGCAAAGTGAAGTTTTATCATATAAGTTAATGACAAAGCTCATACCATAGATACAGAAGAAGAGAGGCGGTGAACTAAAAGCTATCAACTATCAGACCACACAGGCTATATAGCGTGCAGGACACAAAAACAGAGAGTATACCCGGATAGCTGACTTTAAAGAGATACTTTAATCATCTATAAACAGGAGATTAAAGAACATAAAAAAAAGCGACACTATTCGTGCCGCTTTTCAACCCTCTTCTAAAGAGATATATTGTGTGATTATAAGATAGTTTGAAGATATCCCGAAAGCTGCTGAAGGTCGGTTGCTTTTTCCAGGTCAAGCTTATTTTTCTTAATAAAGTCTAAAACCTCCTTACTTTTGCCCGGAACCAGGTTGGCAACATCTTTTTTACCGGATACAAATACAGTTTCGCCGTCATTTATTTTTACGTAAAATTCATCGTCTGCCCTTTTATAGGTAGCAGGTTTTGAAGTAGAATAGCTGTTGTCTGCTATTTTTCCCGGTTGCAGGTAAATCCTTTCCCTTTTGAAAATTTTTACTTTAGGGCTATCACTAATTACATTAAGGTAACCCATAGTCTCTTCACCCTCTTCGTTTTTATATTGCTGTAACGAATAAACCTCGCCTGTAGCCGACATTGTAATAGTTACATTAGGCTGTTTTGGCAATGTCATTGTTTTTCCTTCCTGCGGATTGCTCATTTCAAAATAATCAGAATAAGCATTATAGCGTACAAGCACAATCTGTTCGTTTCCGGAAACTTTTGCCGGCATATAGCGTTCATTGATATACATAGATCCTACAGCTGCCATAGGTTTCTCTGCAGATGTTATGATCTGCCCTCTCGCACCTCCCGTATTCAGAGGTGTCTGGTTTATCTGGGCATCCATAAATAGTGGCGAGAAAGCCATAACGATACCTGCAACTACATTAAATTTTTTCATTCTGTTGATGTTATTGAAATTAAAGTGCCAAATATAATTGTTTTGTAAAGACATTGCTTACAATGTTCGTGAAAATTGCAAATAGCATGCCAGGGTTATTAAACGCTGGCTTTTGCCAATTATTGTTTTCGCATTACTTTTTTGCATCATTCTTTACATGCACATCCCTTTGCGGATAAGGTATAGTGATCCCCGCGTTTTCAAAGGATGCTTTTATGTTTTCATAAAAGTCAGATACGGCTTTCCCGTGATTAGCGCGTTCCGTCCACAAGGTTACTGAGAGGTCAATTGAATTTTCAGCAAGTGCTTTTATTTCAACTCCCGGTGCCGGTTCCTTAAGGACCTTCGTATCCCGCTCAATTACACCGAATATAGCTTCTTTTACCTTTTTGAGGTCGCTCTCGTAGCCAACGCTCAATACAATTTCGGCACGCCGCAATGGCTCCTGCGAGAAATTCTTGATAGTTCCGTTAGACAGTGCCCCGTTCGGCATATAGATCACCTGGTTGTTCGAAGTGATTATTTTGGTGCTGAATATCTGGATGCTGTTCACAGTACCGGCCTGTCCCTGTGCCTCAATGTAATCGCCTACACGGAAAGGCTTGAACAGTATGATGAGTAATCCGCCTGCAAAATTCGATAATGAGCCCTGTAGCGCCAACCCGATAGCAATACCTGCAGCGCCCAGTGCGGCCATGAGCGATGTGGTTTTTACTCCCAGCTGCTCGATCACGGTAACGAATAGCAGCACCCGGAATACCCATGTAAATACATCCAGGACAAATTTCAGCAGAGTAGGATCGAGATTCTTTCTCGTCATAAGGTTCCTGACGATTTTCCTGAAAAGTTTGATGATAAGTATCCCGATAATGAGAACAACGATAGCCGAAATAAGGCTTGGCACATAATCGACCAGGTTGGTTACGAACCGGTTTATATAGATATCGATATTCTCAAGGGCAAACAAGGGCTTCATATTAATCTTAATTCTTTTAAAACTTCCTCTAACGACGATTTCGGCAGGCCGCACGTGTTATTTTGGCAAACATAAAACATTAAATCGTCTTTGACAAAGCGGTTTTCAAGGAATGGTACTCCCGATTCTAAAGTACTTCCGGCAACAATAACATGCGGCAGGTAATGTCTGTTTATCTCTTTGACAGCTGCCGCTGCATCTTCACCACAAACCGCAAGTTCCCTGTTTTGCGCCGATAATTCCAGCCACAGGTTGAGCCAGTTCGAAAAAGCCGAAGGATAATCAAGGTTAGGGACAATCCGGTACAGCATCTGCAAGGCAACCTTTTCGTAATAAGGGTTATCGAAAAGCAGACTCAGTTTATATAGCACATTCCCCATCACCGAATTTGATGCAGGGATCACATTGTCTTCCGTTTCATAATGCGGCGCAATCAGTTGCTCTTCTTTTTTGGAAGCATAGGCAGAGAATTGCAGCTTTTCATCATAAAAGTTTTCGAGACAGTAATCCGCCAGCTGCTTGGCATACAGCAGCCATTTTTCTTCGAGCGTAGCTTCATAAAGCGTTATAAAAGCATCTGCTGTATGGGCATAATCTTCCAGAAAGCCTTTGATCTTCGCTACACCATTCTTATAGGTGCGCCATAAATGCCCATCGCTGTCCCACATTCTTTCCGTAATAAACAGTGCATTGCTCCGGGCAGCAGTAAGGTAAGCCTCGTCTCCCAGGGCTTTATAGGCAGCAGCATAGCCTTTAAGCATTAGTGCGTTCCACGAAGTGAGGATCTTATCGTCAAGCCTTGGTTTGGCACGGTGCTCTCT
Organism: Flavobacterium album; assembly: GCF_003096035.1. Taxonomy (NCBI): domain Bacteria; kingdom Pseudomonadati; phylum Bacteroidota; class Flavobacteriia; order Flavobacteriales; family Flavobacteriaceae; genus Flavobacterium; species Flavobacterium album. The sequence continues at coordinate 1,630,845 of NZ_CP029186.1, forward strand.
GGCCTCATACAGCAATTTTTCCCACCCGGCCTTTTTCTCACTTAGCACATCGGGAGTGATTCCTGCTGTAGCCGCCTGGTTTTCCGGGCTTTCATTCTGGATCAGTACAAATTTTCCATCCTCCCAATATCCAAATTCATTAATGTTGTAAATAGCTGCGAAAAGTTCAAAGTCTCCCCCAAGGAGGTCCCGTAGCTCCTGCTTTTCCCATACATAGAACGCGCCTTCTTCCAAATGGCCAAGCACGTTGGTACTGTCAGCATCCAGGGCGCTGTAAAACGCGCCGCTTGCATCGGTCAGCTCTTTTTGGATAAAGAAATGCGTCTTTTTAATTACTTCCTTATACAGTGGGTTTTTAGTCCTTTTATAGGCATTGGCATACAAGCTCATGAGCTGGCCGTTATCGTATAGCATCTTCTCAAAATGAGGTACATGCCACTTCATGTCAACCGAATACCTTGAAAATCCGCCACCCACCGTGTCAAACAATCCGCCCCACGCCATTCGGGTAAGCGTAAGGTCTACATGATCTAAAATATCCTTTGATCTGGTCTGGTAGCCATACCGTTGCAAAAATAGGTAGTTGTTAGGCATCATGAACTTTGGTGCGCGTGCATAACCGCCAAACTCGTGGTCAAAGCTCCTGGCCCATTTTTCAGCTATGGGTTTTATATTCGCAGGATCAGGTATTTCTCCCTGATCATTAGGTGTAACAAGCCCTGTATGCTGTATGCCCTCCATCAGCTTTTCAGCATAATCGGTCATTTTCTCCGGCTCGGAAGCAAAAATATCCTGTAGTTGGTTCAATGCATCTATCCAATTGTTCTTCCGGAAGTAAGTCCCGCCCCACACTGGCCTGCCATCCGGGAGCAGCACGGCGTTCATGGGCCAGCCCCCTTGCCCGGTCATTAGCTGTACGGCTTTCATGTAGGTAGCATCTACATCGGGGCGCTCTTCACGGTCTACTTTTATCGAAACAAAATGACGGTTCATCACTTCGGCCACTTCTTCATCCTCAAAGCTTTCGTGTTCCATCACATGGCACCAGTGGCACGCAGAATAACCGACACTTATAATGATAAGCTTGTTTTCCTCCTGTGCTTTTGCAAGCGATTTTTCGTTCCAGGCCTTCCAATGGATTGGGTTATTAGCGTGTTGAAGCAGATAAGGGCTCGTTTCGAGATGCAGTTCGTTCATGGCTTATTTCTTAGCTGCAAATTTACAGAAACCGATAAGGGCGAACAAGGTATTTATGAAAATTGGTTTATGGAATACATATGAGATAGGGTCTCATTTTCTTATTTCCGGATTTCATGCATAATCATCAGCCTGCTTGATGTATGCGTAATACAGGATTAGATAATAGCAGCAGCTTAAGCCTGGGTTATTTCAGGTTAAGCTGCTCTCTATTTTCTTATTTCCTGCTGCTTACAGCTACCAGCTTATTGTTGGTGTCCATATAATAATACACGTTAAAGATCGTGTCATTATCCCTCAGCTTATAAGCATGCACGGCGTAGTATTTTTTGTCTTTATCTTTTGGCAAAGCTGCCTCAAGGCTGTCCATGGATTTAAGCGCTTCTTCAGCTCTTTCCATATTGCCCGCGTCCATCGCATACTCGCCCAACTTAAGGTACTTTTCATTGAGCGCCATATGCACCTCTTTCGCATAGGCATCATGCACAGAATAAGTATACGAATCTACCTCTTCCTGTGATTTGCCGTAGCTCTTTATTAGTTCGGCTTTAAGGGGTTCGATTTGCTCTTCATTTTTTGAACAGGCTATCATACAGATAGATCCTAATAATAGAATTGTTTTTTTCATGGCGTATAAAATTTATGTTTAACGTTATTCGATGAGGCAAATATAAAACAAATTTCCAAACATCAGAATATTTTCTTAAAAATTTTTGAAAATTTTCAAACACTGTCGAAGATTGTGTTTTTGTGGTTTATAGAAGAATTTCTATACCTTTCTTTAATAATAATCTTTTGCAACGTCCCTTTGGATATTGATCACATAAAACAATGCCTGCACGTCATTTAAGGAAAGGTCAAAATCTTTATATTCCGGGCTGTCATTTAATGAATGGCAACTGATAATCCCTTTTTCAACATCATGGCCTGTAATTTCTTTCAGCAAAGGGAATTTTGACTCTGTAGTATATATTACCCAAAACCTGAAGTCCTTAAAACGAATAAGGCTTGTCCAGTGCTGTCTTTGCAGTTCGCGCGTAGCCACAATATAATTTTGCGGTATGGCATCACTGGTGCCATCGTCCATGCTGTCGCCTTTCACTCTGAAAGCCAGGTAACGTCCTTTTACCGGCCGGTCCACAATGATGCCATGCTGGGACATTCCTTTAAGAAGCTCAATATCCTGGTAATTGTCCAGAAACCCCGCCTGTATTTTGTGTTCAGCCAACGGCATCGTCATATAGTACTGGCCATTCGGGAGTTTTGTGAAATGATTTGCGTTTTTATTATTGGATACTTGCAATTCATAGGCATCTACAACGTCAATTTCTTTTTCCTCTAGCGGCTCGGCTTCATGAATTTTAGAGTAGAAATATTTCCGCAACATCTCTTGTTTTCCTTTAGGGATTGTCGATCCGTTCTCCCAGCTGCTGATGGTCCGTATCGTTAATCCAAATTCAGAAGCTAACTGTTCTTGGGTCAGTCCTGCCTTTTCCCGGCATTCCTTAATATTTAGGTTGCTCATTTTTACTACTGTTTATAAGGGTTGTAGAAAAAATTCATGTCTATGTAGAAAATTTTCTTCAAATTATTTTTTATATAGAAATATTTCTTGTAATTTTGCTACATCAATCACAATATAGAAAAATACAATACAAAGGTATGGAAATTCAAAAGCTTAAGGTTAAAGAAAAGTTAAAAATTTCTGCAAAAACAAAAATTGAGCTTTTACAAGCCATAGCCAATCTGATGCGGCAAAACATAAAAGGCAGGTATGATGAAAAAATTCTTTTATACAGGCAGGCATTGGAGCAATACAAAAATTCACCTGTAGTAAATGTAGTAAGCACATCTTCATCAGACGAAATAACAGCTATTATGCTTTTTAATAAAGACAAACGATTCACAATAACAGAATAGATATGAAACAAGGATTTACAATAGACCACAGAAATATAGGTGCCTTCAAAGGGCCCTTTGTGATATTGGTGTCGAATTACCCGGCAGACAATGAAGTCATCAACTGGGCTAGTGCCCACGAAGGTGGCAGGACACGAAGCGATGTGGGCATTTGGCGCATAAAACAGAAAAGTGATGCTAAAGCTGCATAACCACGACAAGTCCCTGCTGCCCGAAAAAAGGCTTTTTGAAAGGAAGCCCTTCGTAAAAGTGGTCTTTATAGATAACAAAATGGCACACGTAATAACCCTAAGCAACAATTAATATGGAACACATTTTCGAATTTACATACGGAATCCTCTGCCTTACCAGTGCGGCGATGATGTTTGTCGGCTTCCACTATTTCATGAAAAGAAGGATAACCGGTTCCCTGGCCATAAAGCACCATAGCGAATTGATGATGGCATTGTGCTTCTTTATAGCCGTAGCTATCGCATTACTGGTCACCATATCCTGCTCTTTCATATTGATGTACTAAACATTAGTACAGTCTCCCCGGCAAGAGTGTAACTTCCTTCACTCTCCTTTGGAGAGGGGTCAGGGGTGAGGTCTATACAGCAAGAGTGTAGTACGCTCCCCTCTCCTTTGGAGAGGAGCCTGCCTGCCGGTAGGCAGGGCTGGGGGTGAGGACTTTCGGAATAATCAAATTCCTCAAAACTAATAATTAAATCAAAACTCAAATATCATGGAAGAAAAACTAAAAACCCTGGAACAGATCGTAAAAGAAACATCCAACTGCGAGCACCGGATTTCCTTTGATGGCAACGAGTGGAAAATGTATATCGTAGCCTCACAAACCATTTTCCGGGGGGCGCTCAGCGAGGTGATCGACTGCGCCACCGAAGAATTTTTAAGCTATCGCGAAGCATCAAAGCATGGAGAGCATTCTAATAACTACAAATACGCATACTGATGAACTATAAAATTAAAGGCATAGTTACGGCAATTGGCGAGGTAAAGACCACAAAACTGGGTACGGCGGTACAGCAGATTCATTTCGAGCAGGAAGTCAGCGGTAGGATATTCTACCCTTCTGCCCTCGGTACCAAAATAGCGCTCCTCAATGACATATTGCCAGGTGATGTCGCGGAACTCGAATTCCACATCTCCGGCTCAAAAGGCACCTATAACAATGTAGTCATCGATAGCATAGAAAGAGTGTAACGTTAAATAAGAGTGATACAAAATACCCTTTTTCTATTATTATAATAGAACATCATTAGCAGTCTTACTACCTCATTAAGCGAATCCCGCTATCACAATAAAAACGCGTCATATATTTTGGCTTAATGCCATCGTTTAATTGTTCGGTTGATCTTCCTTGTGCACGGGAATTTCTATCGCGCGAAGCACTACTTTATTTTATTGCATTACTAATTCTGGTATAAAAACTTAAATTCAAACAAATGATCGAGTACAACACGATTGCAAACATGAAAAGCGCAACTGGTATTGCGAATGGACAATTGGCCTATGTAAAAGGGTATTTTGCTGCCGGTGATGGCGGAGGAGGAATGTTTATTTACAATTCAACAGATACACAAGCTGATAATAAAGGGGTTATTTTTGCACCTAACAGCGGTTCGGGCAGATGGATACGTCAATATGAAGGCTATATGAATGTTGAATATTTTGGCGTTCAAAAAGCTTGGGACTTCTACGGTACTACAGATCCGCTTTTCTCAAATTCCGAAAGGATACAGCTCATGATCGATTATGCCTACTCCAAGCGTACGGGGTTTGGAGACAGCAAGAGTAGCGATATGACCATTTATTTCCCTACTGGCGACTACTTTATCGATAAAACTATAACCTTGAAAGATGAGGTAAGGTTATTGGGATCATCAAGCACTATATTGACCAATGAAAAATATAACTATGATTATATGTTTAAATTGGATGTAGGTCCTGTTACCAAATTGAGAATGGAAGATTTTATTATTAATACTAATCAGTTATATACGTGTGGCGGATTGCATATAAAAGCTGCTTTCCCAACAACATCTGACCCATCAGGATTATGGCATGGCGTTTTCAGAAATATAACAATTCAGAATTGTAAGGGAACGGCTATATACCTTGAAGGTGGCGAAGGGAATACAGCAACCACATCAACTTCAAACTGGAACCTTCCAAACCAAATGGTAGTATTTGATAATGTAAGGGCTGAAAGGATGACCGCCACGTACCCCGCATTAAAGCTTACCGGCCAAAATGCCAATTATACTTTTTTAAACTGTGAGTTCAGGAACAAGCAGGGGCTTACGCTGGCCGGAACTTGTGTTGAAATCAAATCGGTAAACTCCGGAACATCATATATGGAAAGAATGGCAACTAATGCGGTTTCATTCGTAAATTCCGGTGGTGGTGCTTATTCAGAATACTTTGCAACTATCGAAGATTCTACGAATATAACCTTTGATACCAATTTCTTCGAAGGTCTTGATACTTGCTTTTCCATTAAAAATTCACAGCAAATACAAATCTTTAATAACAGGTTTGCTAATGCAATCGGTTCAGGGTTTCTTGATTCCGGGCACACTTCTACTGGAAATGTCGGTTCGCTTATAGCTGCCGAAGGCTCAATTATTAACATCTGGAATAACCATATAACATCCAGTGGGTCAAACACATCAGCAATTGTAAACCAGTATTTTATTACAGGTACAGGTAATAATAATGTGTTCAATGTTTTAAATAATTCATTCTCACATCCGGAATTAAGTAAGACAACAGGAGTTTTACAAACTGTGAGTGTAGATGTGGCTTATGCTGCTAATAATACTACACATGGCACACTACACACTTCAAGTAAAAAATTGGTCTTTGCAACTGTTCCTGCATCTCCTCTTAGCATTGTTTCAAAGATAGATTCTGATATATGCCCGGGAGAAACAGTTTTTATAAAAGCTAGTGGTGGTTCTATACAATTTTTGCCTATGAACCCTACCAGTGAGATCACAGGCAGGAATATCTATCTTAATGGAAGGGCATCTCTTACCATCAATAACGGCCAGGGTGTTACATTCATGAAAGCAGACAATGTTAGCGGGAATGAAAAATGTGCTTACCATTTGGTATCTATTGCCAATTAAGCACGGGATATTTAATCATTGTTCTTTTGTGGCCTGGAATTTTCCGGGCCACTAAATTGACATTATCCAATCGCTTAACACAATAATATCATTCATAAAGCGGAATCCCGCCCCACATTTACTTACTATTCTATTCATCTGTCAACTGTATTCTCATTAGGGAAGTACAATCGCATTATTATGCACCTCAATGGCATCGGTGGCATGTAGTTAACTTCTGCAAAAGGCTGGCATCTCATGTCAGATTGCTGTCCTGTAAGATATACTCTCAATGATAAGCTCAGTAATTTTTTAATGTAACAAACTACAGTCCGTGCCCGTGATCGATTTCTTTACGGAAAAAGCACCGAAAAAGACTGGCTTAATTTTAAAACAATGACAAAAAAGAAAGCAGGCGCGGCAGCGGCCAAAAGGAGGACGGTTACCATGAAAGTGACCCGCAGGTACCACGACACGCTTCTGGATAAAATGCTGGAAGCAGGGCATGAGTTTAAAGTAACGCCACAAAGGGCCATAGTGCTCCAACAGGCAAAAGTAGCAACAACAATATGATACAGCAGTTAGCATTAAAGCACGATATTTGGGTAAGGATGGCAAGGGGCATCTGCAGGGATGCCTATATTGCCGATGATTTGGTTAGCGAAATGTACCTGAAGCTCCACGATCTCGCCGAACGCCGAAACAATACTATATTCAACGATCCTTACGTGTACCACACGATGAAGCACATTTACATTAATAATTTCATCAGGACGAAAGAGAACTTCGCCGACCTGAATGAAAATGCGGCTTTCATAGATAACGACGAAGAACCACGCAAATATACCAATCTCGAACTTCCCGACTGCATCACCTGGGTAGAAAAACAGATACTGTTATTACGCCAGGAAATAAGCGGCCGCGAAATTGAAAGGCAGTACCATATCAATTTTCAAAAAGTACACCGCATAGAAAAGAAAGCAAAAGAAAAACTCGAACAATGGGCAAGGACTTTTGTGCCAACCCCGGTAGCATTATAACATAATAGTATAGAGACGCAATGTTTTGCATCTACGCGAACGTTTATGCTGTTCAACCGGTATGAGTGTAGCTGCCCCCTCTCCTTTGGAGAGGGGGTTGGGGGTGAGGCCAAACTAGCAACAATAGTCATGTCCTCTCGACACGTCCAAACTCCTCTCCTTGGGAGAGGGGTCGGGGGTGACAACTATAAAAATAAATCCACAATAAAAACCAAAATAAAATGGGCAAAAATATTCGCGGTGCCGGCGACGTAGTGGCGGCAATCACCAAATTTGCAGGCATAGAGCCCTGCGAAGCATGTAAAAAAAGGCAGGAAAAATGGAACCGTATCTTCCCTAGCCGCATCAGGAAAAATATCCGGCAAATGACAGAAGAAGAAGTAGCCGACTGGAAATCATTCCAGGAAGTCCGCACCCTCCGGCTCACCAACGAGCAGCGCAAATACGTATGCACTATCTATGCCGAAGTATTCAATGTACCCTACTACGAACCCTGTGCCACTTGCGACCCATTACCCTATCTCCGCATGATCGAAAAAATGGACAGCATCATAAAAACGTACGACCCTGAATAATCTTCGATTAATCCTCACCGTCAATTCGTTTCATTGGCGTTGCCGGTATGAGTAAGCGCGTCACACTCCCCTCTCCCTTGAAGAGGGCCTGCCTGCCGGTAGGCAGGGCCGGGGGTGAGGTTTACTCAGGATGCAGACTAACAATCACGCCCTCTCGGCACGGCTCGCTCCCCTCTCCTTGGGAGAGGGGCTGGGGGTGAGGACTACAAGAGTAGGCAAATCCTCGCCCAACTTTAATAAAACCAGTTTCCATGAAAAAAAAACTCACCATAAAACAGGAAAATTTCTGCCAGGCCTACATCCGTCTCGGTAATAAGTCGGCAGCCTATCGCGAAGTTTATACTGTTTCAGGGATATCACAAAAAAATGTTTGCACTAAAGCATCATTGCTCACTAACAATGTTTTAGTGATGTCACGAATAAAAGAACTGCAACAGGAAGTATCAGTGCGCAACAATATTGATCTTGATGAGCTGCTGCAAACCCTCGCCGCAATGGTGCGTTTCGACATAGCCGACCTATATGACGAAAACGGAACCCTCATCCCCCTAAAAGACATGCCTAAAGAAACCCGCCAAATGATACAGCAATTGGATGTAAGCGAAGTATATGGCCGCAACAGCGATGGCGTACGGGATGTAATAGGCGCAGTAAAAAAGGTAAAAACCTACAGCAGGACAGATGCTATAGAAAAGCTCATGAAACACCTGGGCGGCTACGAAAAAGACAACCGCCAATCCCAACCCATCCAAAACATCGTCTTCCTCAACCTCGGCGACGGCGAACCCGAGTAGTCTTTAATCATCCTCGAATCTGAAAGCATAGAGAAACAATGTTTTGCGTCTCCCCATAACCCTTCAGCCCTAGTAATAATGCTTCCAAACTCGGCAGGAGTGTAGCTTACTCCCCTCTCCTTTGGAGAGGGGCGGGGGTGAGGCCTATAACACGGCCTCTCGGCACGTTCCTGCTCCCTCTCCTTTGGAGAGGGCTGGGGAGAGGACTAACCGGCACGAGGAGAGGGGCCTGAGGGGTGAGGACGAAGAAAAAATTAGTGTAATTCGTGAAATTCGTGGCAAAAAAATCCGCTGCATTAACGCTCCCTAACCGTGACTGAAAACTGCGACTGCGACTAAAAAATTATATGAAACTCCTCCAAAAACAAAAAAACGCTGTTTATTATCTCAAAGACAACACCACCGAAGAAGTCCTGTACGGCGGTGCGGCAGGCGGCGGGAAAAGCAAGCTCGGCTGTTTGTGGCTGATAGAAATGTGCCAAAAATATCCGGGTACGCGCTGGCTGATGGGGCGTTCCAAGCTTAAGAACCTTCGGGAAACCACGCTCAATACCTTTCTGGAAACAGTAACAGAGCTGGGGTTGGCCAATCAGTTCCGCTACAATGCGCAGGAACATATATTCTATTGGAACAACGGCAGCCAGATATTACTAAAGGACCTGTACCTGTATCCCAGTGATGCCAACTTCGACAGCCTGGGATCACTTGAGATCACCGGCGCTTTTGTCGATGAGTGCAATCAGGTCAGCTATACAGCCTGGCAGGTCGTAAAGTCGCGTATCAGGTACAAGCTTACGCAATACAGCCTTATCCCGAAAATGCTCGGCACCTGCAACCCCGCCAAGAACTGGACCTACAAAGAATTCTACAAACCCTTCCGAGACAAAACGCTTCCTGCCTACAGGCGCTTTATCCGGTCGCTTCCTGCCGATAATCCGTTTCTTCCAAAGAGCACGCTCACATCCATGTTGCGTTTCGATAAGGTAAAAAAAGAACGACTCTACTTCGGTAACTGGGAATACGACGACGATCCCGCAACCCTCATTGATGCCGACAGCATAGCCGATTATTTTAACCCATCCCACCTGAAGCCCGAAGGGTCAAAGTTCATGACCATCGATGTTGCCCGCAAAGGAAAAGACAAAACAGTATTCCGCGTATGGCATGGCTGGCTCTGTATCCACAGGGCAGCAATGGAAATATCCACGATCAATGAAATAGTCGACAGGGCAAAAGTTTTACAAAAGAAACACGCCATCCCGTTAACCCACATCATTGCCGATGAAGATGGCGTAGGTGGCGGCGTAATCGACTATTTACGCTGCAAAGGTTTCGTCAACAACTCCAGGCCTATAGAAATTAAGGACGGCACCACCTACATGACACCCAATTTCGACAACCTCAAAAGCCAGTGTTCCATAAAAATGGCCGAAAAGATAGCCAACCGCCAGGCAGGCGAAATTTGTACCGATGCTACCGTTATCGAAATAACCTCCGAAGAGATGGAGCAGGTCAAGCTAAAAGACATTGACAAAGATGGCAAACAGGCCATCATCCCCAAAGACCATATCAAAGAGCTCATCGGCCGCTCCCCCGACGAGTGGGACAGCATCATGATGCGTTACTGGTTCGAACTTAAAAAACCCGGCAAACTCGATGTAAGGTTTGTTGGAAGATAATAACACTTTCAAAGACAAATATTCACAAGTGTCTAAATGTCCGAACGAGTGTAGCTGCTCCCCTCTCCTTTGGAGAGGGGTCGGGGGGTGAGGCCAAATCACAAGAGTAATCACGCACTCTCGGCACGTCCCAACTCCCTCTCCTTTGGAGAGGGCCGGGGGAGAGGATTACATACATGAGTGTAGCTACTCCCCTCTCCTTGGGAGAGGGGTTGGGGGTGAGGACTTCAAGAGAGGGTCCATTTAACTAAATGACCAGCTATCATTAGTAGCGAAAAGCCGTCGCACTCCAGCCACCCTTATTCCTGCTATCCGCTATATCCCCGCCGAAAAAAGCGGGGGATACCGCTCCTATCAGGGCTAATGAGGCAGTTTTAGGCATATTTGCTAAGGCTTCACCAAACCGCGACAAAGCTCCTGCATGAGTGTAGCTCACTTCCCTCTCCTTTGGAGAGGGGTCGGGGGGGTGAGGCCAAATCACAAGAGTAATCACGCACTCTCGGCACGTCCCAACTCCCTCTCCTTTGGAGAGGGTTGGGGAGAGGACTACAATGAGAGAAAATCCACATTCATAAACCCCTCTTTTTTCAAACCTGAAACAAAACACCCTCCACCACATTACTACAATATGGAAATCATACTACCCGAAAATATCAGCGAGATAACTCTCGGAAAGTTTATCAAATACGATGAGCTGCTGCAACGCGATTTAGATCAGCAAAATTTCAACAGGCGAAAAATAGCGCTGTTTACAGGAATCCCTTTTAAAGACACAGCGCGCCTCAGGCAGGCAGATTATGACAGGCTCATTCTCAAGATCGATGCGGCGCTCAATACCGATGCAGAATTCACCGACCGCTTTACCATGCACGGTATTGAATTTGGTTTTATCCCCGACTTCGATAAGATCACCATTGGCGAATTCGCCGACCTCTCCCAGCACGGCCTGAGTTCAGAAACCCTCCACAGGCTCATGGCCGTACTCTTCCGACCCGTCATAAAGACTATTGGCAGCAGCTATGTTATTATGCCTTATGATGGTACCGAAGAATATGCCGAAATGATGAAGGATATGCCGCTTAATGCCGTCAATGGTGCGCTGGTTTTTTTTTACAGTTTAGCGAGCGAATTACAGGCAGCTACCCAGAAGTATTTGACGGAGGAACTACTGAGGGAAAATCCGCGTCCGAATTTTTCAAGGACTTCGGCTGGTATCCGACGATTAAAAAACTGGCTAAAAACGACATTCTCAAGATCCCGAAGATCGAAAAATTAGGCCTTCACCAATGCCTCGTTTTCCTCGCCTGCGAAATGGTCGAGAGCAAGGTAAAAGCAGCCATCAGGAAAGGAAATAACACCCAAACATCATATTTATAATGAACGGATACAGCCAGCTTTTAAGGTACATAAAACAAATAGCACATCCCCTTGTAAACACTATTACCCAGGGCGATTTTGATAAAGTCGATACTGCAAAGCACAATATCTTCCCGTTGCTGCATGTCGCTATAGGCAATGCCTCGTTTCCTAGCGAAGGCGTAGTGAGATTTAGCATACAGGTAGGCTGCTTCGATATCCGCGACAGTAACAGGCAGGTCAGTGATGATAAGTACTACGACAACGACAATGAGATTGACAACCTCAATGCAACACTGGCCATACTCAACCGTATATGGCTGCTGATGTTGAAAGATTTTGAAGAGCTCAACATATCGGCCAGCGACTCGCCAAGTCTTGATATATGCACAGAGTATGAGCAAAATCTGCTTGATGGCTGGATCATGACATTCGAAGTAGAAACGCCAAATGATATAATTAACCTATGCCAATAAAGGACCTTCTCGAAGAATTAGGCAAAACCGTACAGAAAAATGCCAAGGAAAGGCTTGCCGCATTAGGAAGGTCAGATACCGGCCAGCTCGCAAACAGTATCAAATACGAAGTAAGGTCCGGCAAAGACAACTACAAGCTTACTATCTCTACATTAGAGTATGGTGCTTATATAGATCAGGGAGTAAGGGGCAAAAGCAGTAGTTCCCGGGCACCCCAAAGCCCCTTCCGGTTTGGCAGTGGCAAAGGGAAAAAAGGGGGCCTCACAACAGCAATCGAAACCTGGGTCAAAAGAAAAAAGATACAGTTTAAAGACAAAGGCACCGGGAAGTTCCTTAGCTCCAAACAAACAGCATTCCTGATTACACGTTCGGTTTACAACAAAGGCATAAAAACCTCTGGTTTTTTAACCAAACCCTTTGAAGACGAATTTTTCAGGCTCCCAAAAAAACTTGCAACTGCCTACCTCCCAGAAATACTCGAAGAAATAAGAAAAGCCCTCAAGCAATAACTAAACCTCCAGCTTCTATAATCAACATAGAAACCTCACATCGCTCCAACTAACCAGTCTGAGTGTAGCTCTGCCCCCTCTCCTTGGGAGAGGGGTTGGGGGTGAGACTTAACCAATAAATCCCCTTACAACCGAACAACCAAGAGGGATAAGGCAAGGATTAACCAGCCCGAGTGTAGCTCTCTCCCCTCTCCTTGGGAGAGGGCCTGCCTGCCGGTAGGCAGGGTTGGGGGTGAGGCCAATAAGAATAACACTCCTCTCGGCACGTCACGCTCCCTCTCCTTTGGAGAGGGCCGGGGAGAGGATTAAAAACCAAAACCAATGAGCATCAAAACATTATCCCCGCATTACATAAGCATACCGCTAACAAGCCCGCTCACCGGGGTTATATGCAGCAGCTACGAGGTGCGCATCTATATTTGGGATGGCAGCAAAACCGCAATCCCGGCAGAACCTTCTTACACGATGACAAAAATAAATGCATCGGGATCTTCACGGAGCGACAGGATAAATATCGCCCGCATAGCCAGCGATTTCATCGGGTTTGAGTGTATTCCGCAGCAGGGAACAGTACTCGTCGATGGTAATAACCAGGTGTGGATAAAATACGAATGTTATTACAACGATTCCCCCACTGTGCCGGCGCTTCAGGAAGTAAGCCTCGCGCTTAAAGGCTACGGCTATTTCCTCGAAGGCGAAAATCCGCAGTTGCCATCAAACAAGATACTCCTCACTGGCGACGAGTTCAAAGTCAGCAGGGATGGACGCTTTGTTTTGCCTATCATGGTAGATGAACCGCCTGTACCGATAAGAACGCTTACTATAAACAACTTCGTAAGGTCAACAGGCGTTAACTACACCCTTACCGCTACAGCCAATTTCCCCTACACCGAAATATTTGTATCTGCAAGGCCGGTGGGAAGCAGCAGTTGGACACCAGTAGAGCATTCCGGCAGCAGCTATATTGTCCCATCCGGAATAGCGTCAGGCCTGTTCGAAGTACGTGCCGGCGCATTCGATCCTGTAACATCAGCCATTATCTATTCGGCAGTTTATAACATTACCGCCATCAGGATATACAAAGTCGAGCCATACAGCAGCGGCTATGCAACTCGGATTTTTTACAACCTGAATATAAATGCAACCACAGTCGATCTCCAGCTATATAATAATGGCTCCTGGCAAAGCTGGCCGTATGATGCCAACAGTCCCAGGTATTTCTCCTGGACTCCTACAGGGAACCAAAAAATCAGGATGATGGTAAATGGCAACTATTCAAACGAGGTGTCACTAACCATACCATTAGCAGCAACCATTAACATCCCGTAATCATGCGAATTACCGTAATATCCTACCCGCTACACGAGATCAATTATACTATCGAAGCCGAAAAAAGCTACTACTCAAACAAAATAGTAAAATACCTGTGGGTTAATATCGCCGAAGCCGTATCCGATGAATATGTGGAAATAAGCTATAATGGTGTCGTAAAAACCCTCCTGATTACCGATGAGTGCCGCTATACGCCTATAGATATTGCATTTCAGAACAAGGAAGGCGCTATACAGTTGTTCACCTTCTTCAAGGCAAAAAAAGATACCATTACTACAACAAGCGAGAACTTCGAAAGCAACAGGCCCATCGGCAGCCACCAGTTCATAAAATACAATGTGAACGCCAAAACCAAATTCACGGTCAACAGCGGTTTCATAACCGAAGACAAGAACGAAGCCATCAGGCAGCTCCTTCTTTCCGAAAGGGTTTGGATGCTATCAGGAGATACAGCTATCCCGTTAAACGTAAGCACCTCCAGCCAGGAATTTAAAAACCGCCAAAACGACCGCCTTATAAATTACGCCATAGAATTCGAGCACGCCTACTACGAAAACAACAACATATAACCGGCATTAAATTCCAAAACAAATCCCAAATCCCAAACAAGAAGTCTCTTGTCTGAGAATAAGCAGGATATCTTGCCGGCATGAGTGTAGCTGCCCCTCTCCTTTGGAGAGGGGTTGGGGTGAGGCCAAATAATCACCCCTCTCGGCACGTCTCGCTCCCCTCTCCTTGGGAGAGGGGTCGGGGGTGAGGACTTAAAATTGATGATCCCAATAATTATAACATGATCACATTTACGTGCCTTAAACCCCAAAGGGGTTAAATACTATAGCCCTGGGCATCGCCCGGGGTTGCCGCGACAACAACGCCAAAGCCCTGAAAGGGCGCAATCTCACAACATAAACCATGATGCTTAAAATCTACATCGAAGACCAGCTGTTGGACCTCTTCAAAGACGAATCCATAGAACTCAATAGCTCCGTGGCCAATACCGAAGACGTTTCCAAGCTGAATACCGACTATACCAAAACATTCACTGTCCCAGCTAGCGACAGGAACAACTATATATTTAAGCATTACTATAATGCCGACATCGACAATACGTTTGATGCCCGTACAAAAAAGAGCTGCCGTATCGAGTTGGATGGCATGCCCTTCCGTACCGGTAAGATGAGGTTGGAAAAAGTATCTGTAAAAAACGGCCTTGCAAGTTCCTACACCATCAACTTCTGGGGCAACCTTGTCAATTTTAAAACGCTCATAAAAGAAGATCTGCTGAGCAGCCTTAATATGTTGGCGTACGATCATATCTACAATTTTGATAATGTAAAGGCCGGGCTTAATACAGGGCTGTTCGATCGCGATATTATCTACACCCTTTTAAGCCAGCGCCGCCAGTTCATGTACAGTTCGGACAATGCAAATAATACTAATGGCGAAAAGCTCGTAAACATCGCATATAACGGCCAGGATAGGGGTATAGGCTGGAGCGACCTCAAGCCGTCTATAAGGGTGCTGGCCATCATTGAGGCTATCGAAGAAAAATACGGAATCACTTTTAGCCGCGACTTCTTTGGGCGGAATGAATTCAAAGAGTTGTATATGTGGCTTAATAATGACGAAGGTGCGCAGTATACGGAGCAGGCTGTCAACTGGATCAACGGCAATGGAGAAGTATTCGGTTTTAACGACGACACAACCGATACCTGGACTGTAGCGCAGTATCCTTTCAACGATTATCATAACATGCTGTACCGTGTAACGATCACTCCTCAGGCAGGGTATGAAAACGTACCCTACAGGATTATTGCAAAAAATAATAATAATGGTATTCAAACTATACATCAGCAGGTTGATGCCACAGGGGAATATACAGTAGAATTTACTGCTGCGCCAGACCCGCCTTTCAGCCTGAAATTCTATGTAAGCGCGGCTGCTACTTTTGAGTATGATGCCTACATACTGCTGCGTGCAGATCGTGCAGCATTTCCTTATGGCCATACCGATAAGGATGCCGATGCAAATATCAGTATGATTGTAGATACTTTCAACGTAGCCCCGGCACTGCCAAACATGAAAATTATCGACTTTCTCAAGGGGCTGTTCAATATGTTCAAGCTCGTTGCCATTCCCGATAATTTGGGTAACATGTATATAAATACCATTGACGATTATTACCATGCGGGAACCGTACATGATATAACAAAATGGGTCGATTGGGAAAAGTACGATGTGGAGCGTGCCAGGATATTTAGCACCATGAATTTTAAGTACCAGGCGCCAACCACAATTCTCAACATGCAGTACTTAAAAAATACCGGTATTGCCTATGGTGATGCACAGATAAGCCTTGATGACGAAGAAGGTGAGCCGCTGGATGGCGAAACGCTCGAGATATCCCTCCCTTTTGAAACGATTCTGTTCGAAAGGCTGAAAGATATTCACACCAATACCCTGACAACTATCCAATATGGCCTTATTCTTAACGAAACCCTTGAACCCGCAAAGCCAAAAGCAGTAATTTATTACAATAACAGGGTATCCATTTCGGCCAATCCTATCTCACTTACAGATAATGATGGCAATGCCAACCAGATAATGGGGCTTATAAATACGCCAGGTCATACATTAGGCCTGGATTCGGGCAACTTTTCACTGCTTTGGAACGAAGAAAACTCCACATGGAGCTATGCCAGGATTTTAGGGACATTATTTAAAAATTACTGGTCTTCGTATATCACGTCAATATTCAATGTAAAACGGCGGAATTTTAAGTTCAGCGCCATTCTCCCCGCATGGCTCCTAACAAAACTGAAACTCAACGACGTGCTTTACATAAAGGACAGGTATTACCGCATTAACGACTTTACGGTAGACCTTACCACGCGCGAAACCAGCCTGAACCTTATAAATACCTTCGAAACCAATTTTGGCCTCTTTGCGCCATCGCAATCCCGGGTAACGCTTAGCGCAATAGAGCAGCTATACGGCGTGTATGTGACCAATGGCGCTGTGATGGATATTACAAAAGAAGATACCGGGTCGGGAACTTCATGGGCCGATGTGCACCGGGAGGGCTACAACCTCAACATTTTTGTAAACGAAAATACTACGGGCGAAACAAGGGCAATGTTCATCAACGTCAGCAATGGCGCAGGCAGGTCATTCCAGATATACCTAATACAAAACGCACAATGATAGCAGAAACCATCAAAATGCTCCAGTCCGGTCAATGGTACGGCTGCGGGCACACCATCGAGATCGCAAAAGGTAAGAACGCAATTCCCGGGACATGGAAGGAAACCAAAGAAAAAATAAGGCGCATCAGGTATATGCAGGCCACCGAAATGCAGAAGGAGAATATCCAAAAATCTAAAAAGATGATATCATGGCTGAAAAGTATGAAATAGAATTAGAGTTTAACGTAGAAACGAATATTGAGAATGTTACCAATAATACTATAAACTTTATACAAGCGACTGATAAAGCAGGGGATGCACTTGAAAAGGCTGAAAAAAAGAGCAAGAACTTTGCAGATAGTATTATGGATCAGGGTAAAGAAATACTTGACAGTGGCCCGGTAATGAAAATACTTAATGATGCTACTAACAATTATGCTAACAAGGTTAAAGATGTTGTCGATGTTACGAAAGTATTTATTAAGCAGCAAACTATATCGGCGTTGGCACAAAAGGCATATAATATCGTAGTTGGCAGCTCGAGTGGCGTCATGAAAACGTTTAGAGGTGCTTTAGTCAGTACAGGGATTGGGGCAATAGCGGTCGCTCTGGGTATGCTGATTGCGAATTTCGATGATGTAAAAAAATTCGTAATGAATGCTGTTCCGGGACTGAAAGCATTTGGCGAGGCAATCGGCGGAATTGTAAATTGGGTGACCGACTTTATAGGTGCTACTTCTGATGCATCTCGAGCTGTTGACAAAATGGCCGATGAAGCCGATAAAAGCATTAAAAGGAGCCAGGACTTTCTGGATATGTACGGCGATAAATACGATGAATTTACCAAAGCAAAATTTCAGGCAAATATTGATTATCAAAACAAGATAAAAGAACTCAATGAGGATGCGGATAAAGATGAACAGCAAAAACTAAAAGAAATTGCTATTTATGCTGAAAAACGTAACAGGATGATTGACAAAGCTGATATGGACAGGGCGGCAGCTAATAAGAAAAGGCGTGATAAAGAAGATGCAGAAGAAAAGGCAAGGCTGGACAAACTCGCAGAAAACGCACAAAAGAAGAGGGATGAAGCCATTGCAAGAGAAAAAGAGCGCACGGGGGCTATATCTAAAATCCTTGATGATTATCGCAAAAGAGAAGAAGATGCGAATGCGAAAACTGCGATTGAAAAAATAAACCTTGAAGAAGAAAGAGTTCTTGCTGAGCTTGTAAGGCTCAAGGCGAGTGAAGACGAAAAAGCCAAAGTACGGGAGTATTATAATAAGCAACGTATTGCTGAAGAACAAAGGGTTGCAGATGAGAAAAAAGCGATCGAAGCCGCAAAGCAACAGGAGTTAAAAGCAGTTGAAGAAACAAAGCTTGCTTCCGACAAAGCCCTTGCTCTTGATAAAAAGCAATGGGATATAGATCATGAGACTGATCCATTGGTAAAGCTCCAAAAAGAGCGGGAGCTTATGGAAGAGCAATCCAAAATAGAAACTGATAATCTGAAAAAAGTTATCGATAATGAAAGTCTGTCTTTAAAAGAACGTGCTGATGCGCAGGCACAATATGCGATGATCGAGCAAAACCTGAAGCAGTCACTTTCTGACCAGGATCAAAAGATTAGTGACCAGGAAGAAGCAAATGCCGATAAAAAGAAAAAAGATGATGAAGGTGTTGCCCAAAACCGTTTGAATGTCGCCACCAACACCGCAAAAATGCTTTTAGAAATGGGGGGCAAAGGCGCCGAGCTTGCAAAAGGAATGGCTGTATCACAAGCAATCCAGGATACTTATAAAGGTGCTAATGCAGCATATGCAAGTATGGTCGAAATACCGTTAGTAGGCCCCGCGCTTGGTGCAGCAGCAGCCGGGGTAGCTGTGGCATCCGGCTTAATGAACGTCAAAAAAATACTCGCCACAAAACCGGTAGAAAAAAGCGCACCCGGAGGATCGGCAGCCGGAGGTGGCGCAGCCCCACCCGCAGCTCCGGCCTTCAATCTTGTCCAGGGCACAGGCACCAACCAGATCGCCGAAGCTATAGGCGGCCAAAACACCCCTATACAAGCCTACGTGGTAAGCAGTAATGTCACCTCTGCGCAAAGCCTCGACCGCAACATCGTAGAGCAAAGCACGCTTTAATCGGAGTCTCAGTATTCATTCGCAGTTTCATGTCATCAACACAATTTCCTTTTAGATACTTCCGGTAGACGTGTTGCACTGCAATGTCTCACATAATTAATTTAATTAACCGCATGAGTGTAGCTCGCTCCCCTCTCCTTGGGAGAGGGGCCGGGGGAGAGGACTTATCGGCACGAGTGTAGCTGCACCCTCTCCTTGGGAGAGGGGTCGGGGGTGAGGACTTTCAAAAACAAAACAAAACCCACCCCAAACCATTATTACTAAAACAATAACAATGAAAACCTACGAAGCAATATACGATCCCAAAATTACCAAAGGCGTATTTGGCATCTCCTTGGTCGAGCAGCCTGCAATGGAAGGCAACTTCCTGGCCCTCTCCGAGGCTGAGGTAAAGCTAAGCACCGTCAATGAAGACGAACGCATACTCATCGGCCTGGTGCTCGAGCCCAACAAACCCATCTACCGCAACCAGGATGGCGAAGAATTTAATGTGCTGTTCTCAGAGCAAACCATCAAAGACCTCGCTTTCGGGTTCTACAAAGGCGGCCACCAGCAGAGCAGCAGTCTGGAGCACAGCGGCAAAATACAGGGCGTGACATTTGTCGAAAGCTGGATAATAGAGGACAGTAAGAATGATAAGTCGGCGGCGCTGGGCCTGTCCTACCCAAAAGGCAGCTGGATGGCCACCATGAAGGTAGACAGCGACGAGATTTGGAACGATTATGTGAAAACAGGAAAAGTAAAGGGATTTTCGGTAGATGCCCTGGTTTCCCTTAAAGAAGTAAACTTTAAAAGCAATATAAAAATGAGTGATACAAAAAGGATTGCAGATGCAATCAGGGACGGTTTCGAATCCGCATTCGCCTTTATGAAAAAAGGGCGGGGCATTGCGCTTGGGTCGGTAAAGACCACCGACGATAAGGTAGTCATACAGTATGAAGGCGACACGCTCGAAGTAGGGGGCCGCGTATGGATCGCAGCCGATGACGGCACCGAAGTCCCGCTTCCGGTAGGGGAGTACGAGTTGGAGGATAAGAAAGTCCTTGTGGTTAAAGAAGAAGGCAAGATCGCTGAAGTAAAAGACCCTGCAGCCACTGGTGGCGATCCAAAGAAACCCACGGCTCCCGCTGCTCCTGCCGCAAAAGAGGAAAAAGCTGTCGAAAACGCCGTCAAGGCTGCGATGCTCAGGTATCATATCGAACACAAAAAAGAAATAGACGCGCTTAAAGCACAAATAATAGAGCTTTCCGCAGCCCCGGCAGCAAGGCCGATCAAAGGGGCCCCGGCACAGGTAGAGCTTAAAACAGCAAAACAAAGGATTTTTCATGCAATTCAAAATCAGTAAATAAAAGATGGCTACAACACTAACATCAACATCAAATTATTCCGGTAAAGAAGCGGGGGTAATTATAGGTAAGGCATTCAAAGAGGCCGTAACGCTCGACTCAGGGTTTGTTACCCTCAACGAAAGTGTAAACTACAAGCTCAACCTGCGTAAAATCGAGCTTACAGGCGGGCGCAGGGAATACACCTGCGGATTCGTGCCTGCCGGTTCCATCGTACTTTCGGAGAAAGTACTGGAACCAAAGAAATTTAAGGATGACTTCGAGGTATGCCTTGAGGACTTCCGCAACCAATGGAACGACGGCGACCTGGGCGACTCAGCCTTTAACGATGGCGACATGAAAGTCATTATGGATGCCATCCTTGCCGAAAAGCTGGCACAGGAAGCCGAAGCCATAGACACTATGATTTGGCAGGGAGATGATACCGACCCGACCGAATTCGATGGATTCCTTAAACTCTTCGCAGCCGATGACGATATCATCACAGTAGACGGTATCGCGATCACCAAAGACAACGTAGAAGCCCAATTGATGAGGGCTCTTAGCGAAGTACCTGCCGGCTTGCAGAAAAAACCGATCAAAGTAGGTGTAGCATCAAACATCGCAATTGCCTATTCATTCCTGCTTATCTCGAAGGCAATTACCAATGGCCTGGCCAGCGACAGCAACAATCCGGGCAAAAGCGATGCAGCTACCGAGATCAAATTTGGTAAGTTCACCCTTGTAGAGCTTCCCGGGCTTCCGGACAACCACATGGTTATAGCAGAGCCTAAGAACGTAGTATTCGGTACCGGCCTTAAAGCCGACTTCAACAACGTACATGTAGTAAACACCAACGAAACCCTGCTTGACGGTAAAGTACGCGGCTCACTGGTGTACAACGCCGGCGTAGAGTACTACAACTCCGAAGAGATCGTGTGGTACAGGCCTGCAACACCTTCTGTATAATTTACGCACATTGTACCGTGAATTCTCCACGTTCTGTCGGCACATCCCGCTCCCTCTCCTTGGGAGAGGGAGCGGGGGTGAGGACTTTCCGGTATTCTAAAATAATTTAGTGAAATTAGTGTAGTAGTAGCAAAAAAATTAGGTACGAGTAAGCACGTCCCGCTCTCCTCTCTCCTTTGGAGAGGGGTCGGGGGTGAGGTCTAACCAGCAAGAGTTCAGCTCTTCCCCTTCTCTGGAAGGGTGTCCGTAGGGCGGGGTGGTTTAACTATAGCCCCATTTATTCCAACAACAATAAAAACAACCACTGCCCACGCAGTATAAAAAATCAAACAATATGGCATGTGACATCACATCAGGAAGAAAAGTACCTTGCAAAAATTCATTGGCAGGTACCTCGAAAGTATTTTTTATCAACCACGTCGAAAAGCCTTTCACAGTAGTAGATGGCGTAGCAACGGCAATCAACCCACTGATCGAGGAAGTATTCCAGTACGACCTTTCAGGCGAAGGCAATAGCCTGGCACAATCCATGGTTTCCGACAAAACAGCCGGTACCACCGTAAACACCCAGACGCTTACGCTTGCCCTGCAAAGGATAAGTAAAGAAGATAACCACCAGTTCAATCTCCTGGCCTACGGATTCCCGACCGTAGTGGTAAAAGATCGCAACGGCCTTTACCACGCAATCGGTACTTCAGAAGGTGTAGACTTTACAGTAGCACCAACCACAGGAGCAGCCAAAGCCGACTTCAACGGTTACAACCTTACCGGTGTAGCAATGGAAGGAGCCCTGGCCCCGATCCTCAGCGACGCAACAGTAACCGCACTATTGGCCCTTGTGCCGGAAGACGCACCATCGGTATAATTAATTTTTGAGTTTTATAACCTGCAAGGTCGCTAAGACCTTGTAGGTTTTATATTTTTTGGCGTGCCGGCTTCTCCCGAAACCTTTCGGGACTCCGCCGTCGGGCTGTGCGCTTTATCTGCCTTCGTTCCTCTGGCAGGATGCCGCCCTGCCTACCGCAGGCAGGTTCCATCCCTCACGCACCCGTAATGCTCATATCGTCGTTCAATAAGAGTAAGCACGCTTGAGTGTAGCTACTCCCGTCTCCTTTGGAGAGGGGTCGGGGGTGAGGCCAAAACCACAAGAGTAATCACTTCCTCTCGGCACGTTTCGCTCCCTCTCTTTTGGAGAGGGCCGGGGAGAGGATTTACAGTGCGAATGTAGCTGCTCCCCACTCCTTGGGAGAGGGGCTGGGGGTGAGGACAAAACTAAAACAAAATTCCACCTTCCCATTATTATAATATGAACATACTAAACCCCAACAACACAACCCATACCCTAAAGATAATACCGAGGTTTTATCCTCTTTCCGATGTGGTGCTCGAACTTGTAAGCGAAGAAAGGGAGCCGGGCAGTACCATAACAATTTTGCCAACAATCTCTAATGGTTATATGTTCCTGCAATTTGATAAGGCATTTAAAAACGCAACGAATTGGCAGGTAAAGGTAACCGGTGGAAATGAGATCGTTTACCGCGGTAAGTTATTAGTAACAAGCCAGGCATCGGATACACAGAATTACAAGACCACTAAAGACATATTCCTATTATGAGCGATGTTAAATTTCTATACCTGTCAGGCTATGTAAGGCCAAAGCTTGAGGAAAACAAAACAAAAAACTGGGTGCTCAACGGGCGCGATAACTCCTTCTACCAATATATAATCGACAGGAATAATGGCAGCGTTACCAATGCCGCCATCAACAAGTCGTATATCGACCTGGCCTTTGGACGGGGACTTACCGCCCGTGATGCCACCCTAAAACCAAACCAGTGGGCCGAATTCGTTTCGCTCATGAAGCCACAGGAACTGAAGAAGGTGATCACCGACTTCCAGATCTTCGGTGAAGCTTCTCTCCAGGTAGTAAAGACCAGGGACCGTAAAAAAGTATCGGGTATCTACCACCTCCCCAAACAGCTTGTGGCGCCGAGCATTGAGAACGAAGACGGCGAGATAGAAAGCTATTGGTACTGCAAAAATTGGAAGCAGGTTTATAAAACCCCACCTCAAGAATTCAGCGCCTTCGGAAGTTCAAAAGACGATATAGAAGTATACGTAATAAAACCCTACACACCGGGCTGCAATTACTTCGGTGCCCCTGATTATCTTGCCGGGCTGCAATATGCCGAAATGGAAGAAGAGATATCCAATTTTTGCATCAATTCCATCAAGCAGGGATTAACTGCCGGTTATATTATCAACTTTCCCGATGGTGAAGGCCTTACTCCTGAAGAAAAACTCGACTTTGAAAGAAAAGTAAAAGAGCAGCTTACAGGCTCAACCAATGCCCAAAAGTTTGTAGTCTCTTTCCAGAATAAGGACGCTGAAATCACGATAGTGCCTTTTCCGGTAAATGAGCAGCAGCACAAGCAATGGGACTTCCTCACACAGGAAAGCCGCCAGCAGATAATGACAGCTCACAGGGTAGTTTCACCAATGCTTTTTGGTATAAAAGACAGTACCGGCTTTGGCAACAATGCCGATGAGCTGGACACCGCCGAAGCACAATTGGTAAAAAGGGTAATAGCGCCAAAGCAGCAATACATTATCGAGGCGTTGCAAAACATCATTTCCCTCAACGGTATTACACTCGACCTGTATTTCAGGCCGCTTACTGAAACTCCGGCAACACCGCAGGAACCTCAGGTTAACGAAAAGAAAGCACCCCCAATGGATGTCGCTGCCTCAAAAAATTAAACATTATGGAAATACTTTTAATACGCCCTTCAGAAATTACAGCATACACGCCAATGGGTGGCAATGTTGATGTTGATAAATACATTCCGTGCATTCTGGATGTACAGGTTACTGTCATTGAGCCATTACTCGGAACAAAGCTGTACGAAAAGATAAAACAGGATTTTCAGGATGAAACGCTGGAAGGCGATTACCAGGTTTTGTTTACGAATTACCTCAGGCCGATACTCCGTCATCAGGTATTCGCCGAGTATGTGGAGATAGGAAGCTATACGGTAGCCAATGGCGGAATATTCAAGCATGCTCCGGAGAACAGTGAAACAGTGAATAAGGCAGAAGTACAGTACCTGGCACAAACACAGCGCTCCAAAGCACAGATGTATATCGAAAGGGCTGAAAGATGGTTGCGTAGCAACCCGCTGCCGGAATATTCAGGAAGTTGTAATAAAGATATAAAAGTATCCGGCGGATGGTTCCTATAACGGCAAACAGGCAGCTACCTTGCAAAAACACGATAGGAGGTATAAAGAAAGTTTTTTTGGCTCCGTACAAAAAAGTGCAGCGAAGCGAAATTACCTATAACGGTGTAAGCCTCATCGAATTCCCCGAAACATTCTTTTACATTTTCGACCTTGTTCAGGGGCCTGCATTTCTGCAACAGCAAAATGAAAATGAAGGAGGCAAATACTTTGAAGTATCGCTTTCTCTGACTTTCAATAGGATTACAGCTTTCGACAACCTGCAGTTTCAAAAGCTGTTGAAAAAAGACTACTTCCTCATTGTCCTGGATAGTAACGGTGATTACTTCCTTTTAGGCTTCAGAAACGGCTTGACAGCTGAAACCCTGAAAACTACTACAACACAGTACACTATTGAGTTTAAAGGTATGGAGGAAGAATTCGCTCCGTTTGTAAACGACATTATGGGTACAGATATCATAACTGTCGAAGGGTTGAATTACATCTTCCAGGACGGGAGGGATTTTATATTTGAAAACGATACTAATTACATATTTCAGTAATGGAAAATCAAAAACTTACACAAAGGCCACAGGCTGCAACGATAACAGAAAATGCGCTGATTCACATTGCCGAGCCATTTGATATATCGCAAGGACCGGATGGAAGCAGCTACAAATTTCCCGCAGCCAACCTTTTTGCAGCAGGACAGGATAATATCGATATAAGAAAATACATATCAGTTGAAGACGCCGATAATTTAAGTACTATTTTGTCTAAAATAAACTCGTTGCCACAATATGTAGTAAACGAAAAACAATCTGTTTGGTTTGTTACAAAAGCGGCTAACCGTTCAGCCGATGGTCTCTATTCTGCACAAAGGATATTGAAGTTTAAAATGATGAACAAAGGCAAGGGCACCTACGGTAGTGGCGCAACGCAGCTCACATCAAACGATATTGAGCTTATATATTCGAATGATGAAGTATTGTCAGATATTGGGGCAGACCCTGTAACCGACATAGTCGATTATGGAGCATTGGAAAATGAAACTCAAACGGTTTCGCAATGGTTAAACAGCCGTAATCCCGAAATAGTAATACAACCCCAAAATGAAGGTTATACACTATTTCAGGGAAAAGTCGACGGTATACCTGTATCTTATCTTTGGATAGGTTTGCCAGGAGTATATGGTGCAGGGGAACAGCAATCAATAGATGCTGATTTCCAGACTTTAGACGATACTATACCCCAATATGATAACAACACTCCGCTCATCCGTAATATAGGCCTTATACAAGTGTTTCCTGTAATTCAGGGCATGTGTGCAAAGCTGAACCAGCTTACCACTATAATTACCCCCCTCGATACTCCTGTGCTTTTTACGGGTTATACGATTGGAGAAACTGGAGCAGGTATCTCTCACACCTTTCTTTTTATGGGAGGGAAAGGTACGTGGGGAGTAGGAGGCAATAATATTGCCGCTCATATGCTTTATCTATTACTGGAAAAACCACTAGGCACAGATGACATTGAAGATAATGATACTACTATAATTATCCCCTTAGGCGAAATCGAAGAAGGTGGATTTCTCGCTGCTGCAAATTTCGACGAGCATGACTTTACTGGAACCGGGCTGGAATATTACTTCAGCTATTATATCGGTGATGTGTTGTATCTGGCATTATTTATTGGTGCGCCCGGAGTATATGGTAGCGATATAGATTCTGATTATTTTACAAATGCCGATTTCGCCCAGGTTACCAATGATAATATTTCAGGCATGCCGACATTGCAACTGGTTAATGCAGAAGGTAACGGCACAACCGATCCATTAACCGTAAAAGACACCTCTGGTACGCCGAAACTTTCACACCGTAGTGACAGGTTAATATTTACTGATGTTGAAAACATCGAGCATGAATATTCTTTTAGCCAAGAAGACGGGAATAGAATTGCCCGAATAAACGAAGCTATTCCAATAACGGGAACAACAGGAAACAATCCTGTTACTGGAGATATTGAGTTTGAAGGTTCGAGGCAATTTATAAATGGAGATATTAACGGGTTATACTCTATAATCTATTTAAATGATAATTCTGTAGGTATGAATTCGATAAGTACTGAACCTACGAAATATTCAGGGTTTTATATCTCATCAAATTATATTACTTCAACGATACATTCTCCTAATGCTAATTCAAGCTTTACAATAGGCGCAACAGGGATCAGTATGAATATTGGGAATACTTTTGAAGAAATCACTAGCAATGTGAGTTTTTCAACTTCAGGATTAACTTTAAACTCAAATGATCCGGCTTCCAAAGGTATATCGGGTTCAGCTGATTACACGCCAAATATTGGCGATCTCGATTACACGCAGAAAAAATATGTAGATGCACGAACTCTGCAACAGATACTTAGCAATGGTACTGTTGCAACGATAGGAACAAATCTTGCTTTAAATACAGCAATGGGTAATTTCCAGATTAACACAAACGGGGATGTTTTTTTTGGTGGTGCAGGAACATTCCAGATATCTCACCCCAATATTCAAATTACTGGTAATACAGCATTTGCCGGAGATGTTCAGATAACAGGCTCGCCATATAATTCAACTTCTGCTGTTCACAGGGGCTATGTTGATAATGCGATTGCAGGATTAAATTTTAAAGCACAGTGTGTTGTAGCTACCACAGGTAATAGCGCATTGTCTGGACTTTTAACCATCGACGGGATTACATTAACCGGAGGTGAGCGGGTACTTGTTAAAAATCAAATCACAGCTTCGGAAAACGGAATTTATATTGCTAACAGTTCTTCATGGACCAGGGCTTCCGATGCAGATACCGGTTCAGAATTGGAAAACAAAACAATTCCTGTTACTAAGGGTGTTGTTAATCAGGATACTTGGTGGACAATAACCAATGATTCAATCTCATTAGGGACAACTTCCATCACATTTTCCCAGACAGGAGGTATGGGTACCTATGCAAATGGAACAGGCCTGCAACTTGTTGGAAATATTTTTTCAGCCGATCCAAATTACATTGCTACGGCAGTAGCTACAGCATTGACAGGTAAGGAGCCAGTAATTAATGCAGGATTGTCTGGACAATATTGGAGAGGTGATAAAACATGGCAAACCCTAAATAAATCAGCAGTAGGATTAGGTAATGTTGATGACACCAGTGACACTAATAAACCTGTATCTACAGCACAGCAAATGGCGATGAATGGTTTGCTCAATAAGTTGAAAAACGATGTTGCTGACAGTTCTGCGTTAACAGGGTCAACAACTGAAACAATAATGGGCTCTTGCTATATAGCGGCGGGAACGATAGCAGCAGGCACGCTAACATTAAAGATGCCGTTCGCTAAATCATTTGCAAATGGTACAGTGGTATTGAAGGTGTATTGCAATGCTACAAATGACCTCATGGGATCACCGGTTTCGCTTGGAGCGTATACAGCGGCAGCAAATGTAAATTACATCCCGTTTTTCAGGGAATTTTTACTGAAAACAGGCAATGTTATTTTCGGTTGCAATGCAGCCACGTCAAGCGTAGACGGGCGCGCTGTGAGCACATCGGCCCCTTTGTCTGCAACGTTTAATACATCCAATAATAATTACATTATTGTAACAGCTACCCTCGCCAATGGCAGTGATTCCGTGACTTTGAAAGGTTTTGAAGTATTATTTGATAAAGCAGTATAATATGAGACAGAAAACATACCATGCCTTTACTAAAAGAGCAATATTAAACAGAACACCTAACTGGGCTAAAAACATGTTCAGGATAACATTTATACTCACTTCGGCAATTACCATTTTCATAGCCGGTACAAACCTTTTTTCGGAGGAAATAAAGTACGAATCTATGCTCGGATTAAAAGCACTTGATGCCGTGGTCTATGGCCTTTCAAAAATGTTTGGTGTAGAAATAAAAGAGGAACAATAGCATGCCACCATTATCAGAAATATTTCCATATGTAATGAGCGTTGGTGGAGCGTATGCATGGTTTGCCGCGAGCAAATTACGCCAGGCCGGTTTACGAAAAGCGAATGTTGAGGTCGACAGCAGTTGGAGGCAGTTTTATAAAGATCTTGTAACCGACATGAAAAGCGAGATAGGTGAATTAAAGCAGGAAATAGCCATACTGAGGCAAATAGTGGAGAGTTACAAGGCATCCTGTGATGGATGCCCCAATAAAAAAAGCAGGGTATGAATCACATAGCAGAATTTCAAAAAAAGAACGGCCTCAAAGATGACGGAATCGTTGGGAAGGACACGATAAAAAAAATGCGATACGTATTCGATATTCCGGACGATGCGCAAATGGCTCACTTTTTAGCGAATATTCATCACGAGACAGGTGGTTTTAAAGTAGATACCGAAAAACTGAATTACAGCGCTGCCGGATTAGTAGCCACATGGCCGGGTCGTTACAAAGATAAAAGGAGCGGTAAGCCAAATGCACTAGCAGTAACACTCGCTTCCAGGCCCGAAAAGATAGCTAATAATGTTTATGCAGATCGAATGGGCAATGGCAATGAAGCGTCTGGTGACGGCTGGAAGTACAGGGGGCGCGGATCGCTCCAGCTGACTGGTAAAAATAACTACAAGCTTTTCAGCGATTTTATGAACGATCCCGAAATTGTGACCAATCCTGACCGTGTAGCAACAAGATATTTTTGGGAGTCTGCATTATTTTATTTTACCAGGAATAAATTGTGGAGTAAGATGAAAGGCGCAACGCCTGCAGATGTCAAAGTTATCAGGAAAGCTGTAAACGGAGGGTATATTGGACTCAAAGATGTACAGGAAAAATTTACATATTACTATAACATTATTATTTAATGAAAAAATACATCCCATATATTGTTATCGCAATACTGGCAGTGATGCTATTAGTGTCTTTTCAGGAATGCAGCCACCGGGGCGAAATGACGGATACCAATCTTAAGGCTATAGTCGATACAGTACAACATTACAAAAACAGACTTGGTACACAGTCGTCAGGTATAAGGACATTACAGTTCGATAAAGCGCAATTGCAAAAGGAACTTATTGAAAAGGATAGCGACTTGGCCGCACTCACAAAAGAGTTTATAAAAGTCAGGTCAATAGTAAAATTCCAGGCGGTCACACAGTTCGATACTATTGGCATTGTTTACAAAGATAGCGTCCCATGTGTTTTTGAACGCTCAGGTAAAACTTTCGATAAATGGTACAGCTTTGGATATAAAGCAGACCAGGCAGGTGTGAAAATAGATTCGTTTAAAACCTGGACTTCAGCTAATATAATAACGGGCACAAAAAGAAAATGGTTTTTAGGGGAGCAGGCCATAAAAACCGATATTACGCTCTCAAATCCCAATATGGCCGTTACAAATATTACTGCGGCCGAGGTAATAATACCTTCTCCCTGGTACCGAAAATGGTATGTATGGCTGGCAGCAGGAGCAATAGGCGGATTTGTAATATCTAAATAATAGCTTCAAAACGAAAAACCCACTCCTAAGGAGTGGGTTTTTATGTGGTACCTCCAGGAATCGAACCAGGGACACATGGATTTTCAGTCCATTGCTCTACCAACTGAGCTAAGGTACCAGTATGTTTGCAATGTTACTACAGTGTTTCCTGTGCTTCAATGCGGGTGCAAATATAGAACCATTTTTAAATTATCCAAAACAAAATATAAAAAAAATCAATTGCTATCTTTGTTCCACTAATAATAACAAAATGATTTTAGCGGTTGATATCGGTAATACAAATATTAAAGCAGCTGTATTTGAGGACACTGTGCTTGTCGAAAAGTTTGTGTTCGTAAAAAGCAATGCTTCAGACGAGGCTGAAAAAATTTTTCAAAAATATACCAAAATCACCCATAGTATACTTTCATCAGTAGGGAAAGAGCAGGAAAGCCTGTTTTTAATATTGAAAGAAAAAACACGGCTGCTCGAGGTGAATCACGATTTTAAATTCCCTTTTCAAAACAATTACGGTACCCCGGCTACTCTTGGCATCGACAGGATGGTGCTTGCGGCTGGTGCTGTGCTGCAATTTCCGGGGTGTAACAGGCTGGTTATTGATGCCGGGACATGCGTTACCTATGACTTTGTAGACAGTAGTAACATCTATCCGGGTGGGGCTATTTCACCGGGCCTTAGGCTTAGGTATGAGGGCATGCATACTTTTACTGCAAAACTTCCGTTGTTATATCCGGAAATGCCTCAAAACTTCATAGGCAGCTCTACAGCAACATCCATGCATTCGGGTGTTGTAAACGGGCTTCTGTACGAACTGGAAGGGTTTATTGCGCAGTATAAGCAACAGTATCAGGATGTAACGATAATATTGACGGGTGGCGATGCTGATTTTTTGGCTAAAAGATTAAAAAACACCATATTTGCCAATTCAAATTTCCTTTTGGAAAGTCTGAATTTTTTATACTTATATACGATCAAGAAATGATTAAAAAAATTATTGCAGGTATCTGCCTCCTTTTTTCTTCTGTTGTTTTTTCCCAGGAAAGTAATGCGTCTCCTTATTCTTATTTTGGTATTGGTGACATAAAGTTCAAAGGCACCACAGAGAACAGGTCAATGGGCGGATTAGGGATACTGCCTGACAGTATTCACGTTAACCTGCAAAACCCGGCGGCTTATGCATCGCTTATGTATACTACTTTTACGGTAAGTGCTAGTAATTCAAAAACAAGATTCAAAACCGACTCAGCTTCAGACAATGCGAACAGGACTACGGTTGATTATATTGCGGTAGCTATCCCGTATAAAAAATTAGGCTTTGCGTTTGGGCTTATGCCTTATACTGCTGTTGGGTATAGGATAAAGAATGAGACAGTTGGCCCTGTAGCCGAAGATACGATTGTACGGACATTTAACGGTAGTGGAGGCCTTAATCGTGTATTTGGTGGAGTTGCGTATAAAATATCACCAAAATTTAGCATTGGAGCCGAGTTCCAGTATAATTTTGGGCAGGTAAAGACCAAAAGCATCACAAATATAAAGAATGAGGTGCAGGTTATACAGTATCCTACCAGGGAGACCAACAATTCTGATTACAACGGCTTCTCCTTTAACATTGGTGCAATATATCAGGGGAAAATAGGTAAGTACGACTGGGTTACCAGTGCAGCCTTTACGCCGCAAAGTACCCTTAAAAGCAGTACCGACAGGGAGCTGGCTACCATAACCATTACCAACTCTAACAATGAGATTGTGCACGACAATATCGATACGACTGTTTCTACTTCCGATGTTAAGATGCCGGCCAAAGCAAGTTTCGGTTCCGGTTTGGGGCAGAACAGAAGCTGGTTTATAGGCGCAGAATATACCTTCCAGCAAAGCAATGAACTCGGTAACCGTTTTGACAATGTTACCAATGCAAAATTTGAGACAGCCCATAAATTCTCTCTGGGAGGCTATTTTATCCCGAAATATGCTTCATTTACCAGTTATATTAGCCGTATCACTTACCGTGCCGGGCTAAGGTATGAGAAAACAGGGCTGGTAATAAATGGTGAAGCAATAAATGATATGGGCCTTAGCCTTGGCGTTGGCCTGCCGATTGGTGGGCGAATAGGCGGCTCTAATCTTAATATAGGTGCAGAGTTTGGTCAAAGGGGCACAACAAGCGCAAACCTTGTAAAAGAAAATTATGTAAATTTATTCATAAGCCTTTCTATAAACGACAGATGGTTCCAGAAAAGGAGGTATGAATAGTTAAAAACTATAACGGCATGAAAACACTACGCATAGTATCAGCATTTATTATAGGTTTATTTAGCATTGCGGCAAGCGCACAGGGGTCGGCTAAATGCGAAGCCGCAATCAAGACGTTTGAAGAAACGGTGATTGCCAGAAACTACAATGATGCTGCTGCACTCATGCCGGACCTGAGAAAAAAATGCCCCGAGTATAGCGAAAAGCTTTATACTTACGGGCAAAAAGTGATCGAATACAAGATTGAGACCGCGGCAACACCTGCCGAAAGCCGTATACAGCTGGACGATCTTGTTGCGCTGTATACCGAATATGCTAAATACTTCCCTAAAAGCGACGGAACTGTAAAAAAAGCGCTGCTCCAAAAAGTGAACAAGCTGGCTACCGATGATGAGGTGTACAAATTGCTCGATGCCGCTTTTAAATCAAATAAAGAAGGCTTTACCAATTATGATGCTCTCGAAACCTATTTCGATTTATATTTAGCACAGTTTGACGCCGGAAACAAAGGGATTTCACAGGACCAGTTTATCGGTAAATACGGAGAGTTGGCGGCACAGGTAGCCTACACTAAGAATAAGATTGCGGCCGATAAAGATGCGTTGCTTAAAAAACAGGAGACAACAAAGCTAACAGCTGACGAAACTCAGCAGATCGCTGATGCTGCAACAACTATCGATGCTCTCGATGCCGTAGCCGAAAACATGGCGCTGCAGTCGTCCAGGTATTTTACCTGCGAAAAATTGGAGGTCTATTACGATAAAAACTACGAAAAGCATAAAGAGGATATTTCCTGGCTTGAAGGCCTGACAACGGGCATGTACAGCAACAAGTGCTATAACTCACCGGTGCTCTATAAAGGGGCACAGGCAGTACATGCTGCAAAACCAACCGCACAAACCGCCTATATGCTTGGCAATATCGAATTGAAAAGGCGTAACCAAAAGCAGGCTATTGTTTACTTTGAACAAGCTGCTGCTCTCGAAAAAACACCCGAAAAGAAAGCATCGCTATATTATGATATAGCGGGTATTTTCAGGAATTCTGACAAAGCAAAAGCCAAAGAATTTGCTGTAAAAGCGATCGGGCTTAATGCTAAATTTGGCAAACCATACATATTGTTGGCTGAAATGTACACGACTGCCGGTAAAGAATGCGGCCTTTCAGAGTTCGACCGTAAGGCGCTTACATGGCTGGCTATTGAAACGCTTAAAAAAGCTGAGGTTGCCGAACCAAGGTATAAAACTACCGTTGCTTCATTGGTAAAAAACTTCGAAAAAAATAAACCTGCAAAAGAAGAAGCCAAAGCCGCAGGAAGGAAAAAAGGCGACGTGATTACCTATGGCTGCTGGATCAATGAAACTGTTACTGTACCAACCCTTTAATTGATGAAGGTTTATAAAATATATATACTGATTACTGTTCTTGCAGGTCTGTTGTTTTCCTGCGAAAGCAACCTGAAGGATGTGCAGCGAATTAATACTGTAACCTTCAGCCCTGCAGGCGAAACAGAAAATATCAACCTTAAATATACCGACTCCGGAAAAGTAAAGGCGATTTTGGTAAGCTCACTGATGAAAGATTTTTCCAACCTGCAATACGGATTTAATGAATTCCCTAAGGGGGTTCATGTGACCTTGTTAGACAAATCAGAAAAAAAGACCTACGTAGTATCGGATTATGCGATATGGTATAACAAATCGGATATTATAGACCTCCAGGGCAATGTAAGGATCACAACGGACGATGGAAAGGTCATGGAAACGGAGCAGTTGTATTATGACCAGAAGAACGAGTGGTTTTATACCGAGAAAAGGTTTAAATTTACAGATGAAAAAGGTAGTTATATAGAAGGGCCAGGCGTAGACTTCAGTAAAGACTTCAAGGTGTTTAACGCGCAGCGCAATGTCGCCGAAATTAATAATGTTGACTAACAGAAAATGAATATGTATTGGAAATATGCACCCTATTTATTTTTAGCGCTTGCCGCTTTTGCTCTGTATGATGCCATAATGAGGATGAACGAGGGACGGGATCCGCTTATCAGCTTCCTGTTCGCGGGCCTAGCAATAGCCTATTTTTTCTTTAAAAGAAATTTTTATAAAAAACGGTTCGATAACCGTAAATAAAAAAAAGGCCCATGGAAACGGCAGTAATAATACTATGTTTGCTTCTGTCCGCTTTCTTTTCAGGTATGGAGATCGCGTATGTGTCCTCCAACAAGGTGTATCTTGAGGTGGAGAAAAAACAGCCTGACATAATCTCAAAAATACTAACCCGCCTAACCGAAAAGCCCACGCTGTTCATGACGTCAATGCTGGTGGGAAACAGTATCGTGCTGGTTATCTACGGATATTACATGGGAAACGACGTGCTGCGGTGGCTGCATCCGGCTGTTGGCGAAATGAGCGTCTTTTTACAGCTGTTACTCCAAATTTCAATTTCTACATTTATCATTCTGCTCACGGCAGAATTCATTCCCAAAATATTCTTCCAGGTATACGCCAATACTCTTATAAAACTGTTCGCAATCCCCGCTTACGGATTTTACTGTATCTTCAACAGGGTTTCAAGGGTTATTATTGCAGTATCTGATTTTATACTTATAAAGCTGCTGCACACCAAAGGCGATACCCAAAAAGCATTTTTCAGCAGGGGAGAGCTTGGCACTTATATTACCGAGCAGCTCAATGGTGCAGATGAACAAGAGGAGGTGGATTCTGAAATACAGATATTTAGGAATGCGCTCGAATTCTCAGGCCTCAAAGCCCGGGATATCATGACGCCGCGTACAGAGATTGCTGCTGTAGAAGTGAACGATGCGGTAGCGGAACTGCGGGAACTTTTCATCGAAACAGGTTATTCTAAAATTTTGGTTTATTCGGGCACTCTTGATAACATTATCGGTTATGTGCATTCTTTCGAAATGTTTAAGAAACCGCTGACAGTGCAATCGGCAATGATACCTATAGAATATGCGCCACAAACCATTTTTATAAAAGACCTCCTGAACCTCCTTACCCGGAAAAGGAAAAGCATGGCAGTGATACTTGATGAGTATGGCGGCACTTCGGGCATCGTCACCATCGAAGATATAATTGAGGAGCTTTTTGGCGAAATTGAAGACGAGCACGACGACGCGGGCGGGGACATTATTGAGATGGCACTTGAAGAGGGGAGTTTTGTATTCTCCGCACGGCTGGATGTGGAATATATCAATGAAAAATACAACCTCAATATACCCGAAACTGACTCGTATACTACGTTAGGAGGATTTGCGGTGCATCACGCGAAGGAAATTCCGCAAACAGGTGAAAAACTGCTCGCAGAGGGCTTTGAGATCTTTATAGAACAGGCATCTGCCAAAAAGATAGAGCTCATTAAACTGGCGCCCTTAGCGCAGAAATAAAAAAAAATAGAAGATAGGCAAAAATATAAGGCCACCCCTTTTATTATTAAACAGATAATTGTATTTTCGCCCACTGAAATAAAATTTAACAACAATAAAAAATGGCGGTTTTATCAAAAATTAGGCAGCGTTCGCTCCTTCTGATACTGGTTATCGGATTCTGTTTATTGGCCTTTATCATAGGCGACATCATAAACAGTGGCGGTTTTGGCGTTACCAAAGAGGTGGGAAGTGTTGATGGCAAAGACATCATGGCACAAGAGTTTTTCCAAAAAGTAAACGAGTTCCAGACAAGGCAGCAGGGCGTAACAGCCACACAGGCTGCAAATGCGGTATGGAACCAGGAAGTTGACAACATACTTTTTGCGGAAAGGTTTGAAAAAACCGGCCTTAGGGTAGGTAAAGACCATGTGCTGAACATGTATGCACAGGACCCTAGTGTTGCACAAAACCCACAATTTTTGAATGCGCTTGGGAAATTTGACAAGGCTAAATTCAATGAGTTCCTTGTGAATATGAAGACAACCAATCCTGCGCAGTACCAAATGATCGAAAAGAACATTCCGCTTGTAGAGGATATGGCCAAAAGGCAGCTGTATGTTACTATGCTTAAAGCGGGTTTCTACACTACGGATGCAGAAGCAAAAGCAAAATATAAAGATGAGAGCGATAAAGCTACGTTTGATTATGTATATGTTCCGTTCACTACAATAAATGACGACCAGGTAAAAGTTTCTGACGACGAACTTGTTGCCTTTATGAAAAAGAATGAGAAAAAATACAAGTCGGAAGCCTCACGCGAGATCGAGTATGTGAAATTCGATAACAAGCCGTCTGTTGCTGATGAGACTGAAATGAAAATCAACATCAACGCGTTGCTTGCACCAAGTGTAAAATATAACGACAAGACTTCTAAGAACGACACCCTTCCGGGATTCAGGGAAGCTACAGATGTTGCCGAATTCGTAAACATGAATTCTGAAATTCCTTACGATTCTACCTATGTTACCAAAGACAGGCTGCCTGTAGAGCACGCCCAGCAGATATTTGGCCTTGCTAAAGGTGATGTTTACGGCCCTTATATCGATAACGGCTACTACAAGCTTACTAAAATGGTAAACAGGAAAGCCGGCGGAAGCGTAGATGCAAGCCACATCCTTATTTCTTTTTCAGGAAGCAAGATACCTGGCGCCACAAGGAGCAAAGAAGATGCTAAAATAAAAGCTGACGATCTTTTGAAACGGGTTAACACTAACCCTTCAGCATTTGCACAACTGGCAAAAGACAATACAGACGATCCGGGATCTAAAGAAAATGGCGGTGAGTATAAAGGCATCGTGCCAAACCAGATGGTTAAGCCTTTCAATGACTTTATCTTCAATAATCCTGTTGGAAAAACAGGTGTCGTTGAAACAGAATTCGGTTACCACGTGATGAAGATCAATGCTAAGAATGACGCCGTACAGGTAGCTACTATAGCACAAAAAATACAGCCGTCTGAAAAAACTTCTGATGACCTGTTTACCAAAGCTTCAAAAATGGAGATGGATGCTAAAGATAAGCCATTCGATAAGCTTGCAAAAGACCTTGGCCTTACGATCGTGCCGGTAAACAAATTGCTTGCCAACGATGAGAACGTTCAGGGAATTGGTAACAACAGGGACATTGTTAAGTGGGCATTCTCTAAAGATGTAAAAGTTGGCGATGTTAAGAAATTTGACCTGCCAATGGCACAGGGCCACGTTGTAGCGAGGCTTAAAGCAGTGAACGAAAAAGGCTTATTGCCAATTGAAGAGGCTAAAATGGTTGTGTTGCCAATTATCCGCAACGAGAAAAAAGCGGAGCTTATCAAAAAGAAAATGTCAGGCACTACCCTTGAGGCTGTAGCACAAAAAACAGGTTCAAGCGTTGCAACGGCTACCGATGTTACACTTGCCGCTCCAATGATCATGAATGTTGGTGCAGAGCCAAAAGTGGTAGGTAAAGCATTCGCACTCGCTGCCGGAAAAACTTCAGGACTTATTACCGGCCAGGGTGGAGTGTTCATGATAAGGACAAAGTCGGTAGTTGCAGCACCTGCGTTACCTAACTACACTGCTTATTCTACAAGGATGAAAGCGGAAAGCAGGGCAAGTGTTCCTAACAGGATATCCGGCGCGCTGAAAGACAAAGCTGATATTGAAGATAAAAGGTCTGAATTCAACTAAGAATTGCCTTCAAATTATAGAAGATCCCTGCCATTCGGCGGGGATTTTTGTTTGTAATATGATGAAAATCTAGAAGTAGAGACGGAGTGCCTGCGTCTTGTAGTGTTTCTATTCTGTATGGGAGTAGCATTCAATGAGTCTCTACCACAATGTTCAAAAGAAAATCAGCAGTCAAAAACTATTACAATATCATTTCTCTATATGGCACAACGATACCAAAGCCTTTTGTTCTAAAATAGGTTGTTGGGTCTTCAGCAGAAACAGCCAGTACGAAGTCGCCGCCCCAGGCTCCAAGGCTTTTCACTGTTCCGTTAAAATCAGGGAATAAAGCTGCTTTTGCAGTCGGCATTTTCAAAACTCCCGACATGAGCTGCTCATGCTGCTCCAGTAAAGATGCGAATGTGTTGAGGTCATGTCCTTCAGTAATAGCGGTAGTAAGGCAGCTGACCTGAGAAACGATTGGTGCGATATCTGCTCTTTGTTCGCGGTAAGCGGCAATGGCCTGGCGGCTGTTTTGCTTGCGGTTGAGGTAAACGAAATAAAGGTTGCCTGCAAAAGCCGGATTGAAACCAATGATCTTTACAACAGGCAGCTCATTTTCAAGGCTATATAATATAGGAGTATTGTTTTGGGCGCAGGCAATATCATAGCCGCTGCCGCCAAAACTGTTATTGAGGAGCTGGAAGGCATCAATGCCAAACCATTGTGCAATATTATTGATAAGGGTGGAAGAACTGCCCAAGCCCCAATTCCTTGGGAACGTTAGCCTTGTTGTAATAGAGAGCCCCTTTGCATTCTTAAGGAAATCGGTATTTGCTAAGTGCGCATTGTGCAGGATACCAATAAGCGTGTCGGCTTCCGGGCTGCCCCAGTGCTGCCTGTTGCCGATAATTCCCCGGAATGGGAGCTTGTCCTCAAACCAAACGCTGCCATCAGCATCTAAACTTTTCCATGTGAGCCATCCGTTATCTTCGGTTTCCTCAATATCGAGGTACTGGCCGGATTTTGTAGGCACTGCTAATGCAACTGCCCCATCGAGCACGGTATATTCGCCGGTAAGCAGGAGTTTCCCGTTACTGTAAAAAGTCTTTTTCAATAGTGGTGGGGTCAAATTTCCGCAATTGGTCGATATAGCTATGCACCGCCGAATGGCTTACGTTATTGTTTTGGAAATGTTTTACGGCTTCCAGTTTTTCATTTTCGGTAGCGTGTAGCTGGTTAAGGATGTTCATCAGGTGCATTTTCATGTGCCCCTGCTGTATGCCGGTGGTGGTAAGCGAGCGAAGCGCTGCAAAATTTTGCGCCAGCCCTGCCACGGCTACTATTTGCATGAGTTCATCGGCGTTAGGATTGCCCAGCATTTCGTGCGAGAGCTTTACCAAAGGGTGAAGTGAAGTAAGCCCACCTACCGTTCCTAATGCCAGCGGCACTTCGAGCCAGAAGGTAAAGATGCCATTTTCTACTTTGGCATGCGAAAGGCTGCCGTATTGCCCATTTCGGGAAGCGTAGGCATGCACCCCTGCTTCCACAGCGCGGAAGTCATTGCCGGTGGCTACAACTACAGCATCAATGCCATTCATAATGCCTTTGTTATGTGTCACGGCACGGTATGGCTCTATTTCGGCAATGCGGACGGCTGTAAGGAACTTTGATGCAAATTCCTGTGGGTCGATGCCGCTGTCGACATTCAATTCGGCTACGGGGCAGGATGCCTCGGCGCGGACGATACAATTGGGTACGTAATTCGACAGGATGCTCATTACGACCTGTACCTGCTTTTCGGTTTCAGTAAATTCGGCGTATGCCAAGGCTTCTTCCTTTAGTATCCTGGAAAATTGCTCCAGGCACGAATTGATGAAATTGGCGCCCATGCTGTTTTTGGTGTCAAAAGTGGCATGCAGCTGGTAATAGCCATGCAGTTCCGCCGTCTTGTCGCGAAGCGTTATATCGAGTATGCCGCCGCCGCGTTTCTGCATATTGGCGGTAATGGATTGTGTACCTTCAAAAAACTTAGGTTTTACGGTGTCAAAAAAAGCCTGTAGCTTTTCGGAAGTCCCATTAAATATAAAGTGTACCTGGCCAATTTTTTCGGTATTGATGACTGTTGCCTTGAAACCGCCTCGTGCCGACCAGAACTTTGCCGCTTTAGCGGCCGCCGCGACTACAGAGCTTTCTTCGGTAGCCATCGGGATGATATAGTCGCGCCCGTTGATGGTAAAATTCGGTGCAACCCCAAGCGGAAGGTAGAAGTTTGTGATAGTATTTTCTATGAATTCGTCGTGCAGTTGCTGCAAAGCGGCATCGGCATTCCAGTATTTTTTCAGCAGTGCTGCTGCTGCTTCGGGATTTGAAAAGTATTCGTTAGCTATCCAGCCGATCTTTTCTTCCTTGGAAAGTTTGGAAAACCCCGATATTGCTTTACTCATTTTCAGTTGCTTAAAATAATAATCGCCGGCAAAGATACGCTTTCGAGAATGCATTTACCAAAAATTATAAATGCCCGGTATCGCGATTTCTGCATTTTGCGAAAAAAAGGGTGGATAATTCATAAAAATTTACTAAAATTGGAGGTTTTTTACCATCTGCAAAATGAAATATATCAAAACGTCAATTATCCTCTTTTTACTGGCTGTAATGCCGGTGAGCGCGCAACAGAAAATAACGCTTCAGGAAATATGGTCGGGCGCTTTCAGGACTGAGGTCATGGACGACCTCCAGGCAATGAAGAACACCAACCAGTACACGGTGCTCAATGCCAATTATAAAACAGGAGTCGCACAAATAGACCTGTATGATTTCGCCACCCTGACCAAAACAGGCACGCTTATCGACTCGAAAAACCATAAGGAGCTAAAAGGCATCGACAGCTATACCTTTAGCCCGGATGAGAAAAAAATACTAATTGCCACTAACTCCGACCAGATATTCAGGCATTCGTTCGTAGCTGATTTTTATATTTATGATATCGCTTCTAAGACGCTTTCGAAATTGTCGGATAAAAAAGTGCAGGAGCCTACCTTTTCGGCAGACAACTCCAAAGTAGCCTACGGATATGACAACAACCTGTATATATACGACATTGCTTCAAAAGTAAGCAGGCAGATAACTAATGATGGCAAAAAGAATTCGGTCATTAACGGTATCACCGACTGGGTTTATGAAGAGGAGTTCTCTTTTGTAAGGGCGTATGACTGGAATGCGGCAGGCGATAAGATAGCCTACATCCGCTTTGATGAGACTGCTGTTCCGGAGTTTACAATGGAAGTATATGACGAAGGGCTGTACCCTGTACCGCATACCTTTAAATACCCGAAAGCAGGCGAGAAGAATTCAACCGTATCGCTGCACATATATGATGTAAAGGCGAATACCACCAAAGAGATCAAGCTTGGCAATTATTCGGACTACTACATTCCGCGCATCAAATGGACATCGGAAGCCCAGACGCTGAGCGCACAGGTGATCAACCGCCACCAGAATGACCTTGACCTTATTTTTGTGGATGCCAATACTGGTGCTGCAAAAGTAGTACTTAACGAAAAAGACAAAGCCTACATTGACATCACTGATAACCTGACGTTCCTGAAAGACAACAGCTTTATCTGGACCAGCGAGAAGGATGGCTTCAACCACATTTACCACTATAACAAGACCGGAAAGCTGGTAAACCAGATCACCAAAGGCCCCTGGGAAGTTACCGCTTACTACGGCTTTGACGAAAAGACCGGCAATATCTTCTACCAGTCGGTTGAGAATGGCTCTATCAACCGCGATGTGTACCGCATCAGCCTTAATGGCAAGAACAAAACAAGGCTAACCCCGCAAACAGGAACCAACGCAGCGACTTTCAGCCCTAACTTCCAATATTTTATCAATACTTTTTCGAGCGCTACACAGCCAACAACCTATACGCTTAATAATGCTAAGGATGGCAAACTCGTAAAAGAGATTAAGAATAACGAGGCTCTTAAAACCAAGCTTGAAAAATACAGCCTTCCGGCAAAAGAATTCATGGAGGTCACGACAGACAAAGG
Organism: Flavobacterium album; assembly: GCF_003096035.1. Classification (NCBI taxonomy): domain Bacteria; kingdom Pseudomonadati; phylum Bacteroidota; class Flavobacteriia; order Flavobacteriales; family Flavobacteriaceae; genus Flavobacterium; species Flavobacterium album. The sequence continues at coordinate 1,673,077 of NZ_CP029186.1, forward strand.
CAACAAGCTGAATGCCTGGATGATCAAGCCGAAAGATTTCGATCCAAACAAAAAATATCCCGTATTTATGTACCAGTACAGCGGCCCGGGTTCGCAGCAGGTGAACAACGAATGGCACGGCTATGACGATTACTGGTTCATGATGCTTGCCCAGCAGGGCTATATCGTAGCTTGTGTTGACGGACGCGGTACAGGCTACAAAGGCGCAGAGTTCAAGAAAGTGACGTACAAACAGCTTGGTAAATATGAGGTGGAAGACCAGATCGATGCAGCTAAAGTAATAGGGAAATACAACTATGTGGATGCTTCGCGCATCGGTATATTCGGCTGGAGCTATGGCGGCTTTATGTCGTCTAACTGTATCCTGAAAGGCAACGATGTATTCAAAATGGCAATTGCTGTAGCACCGGTTACCAACTGGCGTTTTTACGATTCGGTTTATACCGAGCGCTATATGCAGACACCACAGGAAAACGCATCAGGCTACGATGACAATTCGCCTATTAACCACGTGAAAAACCTGAAAGGCTCTTACCTTCTTGTACATGGATCTGCCGATGACAATGTACACGTACAGAATACCATGCTGATGGTGGAAGCGCTGGTACAGGCCAATAAGCAATTTGACTGGGCGATATATCCTGATAAGAACCACGGTATCTACGGTGGGGCTACAAGGCTGCAGCTGTATACGAAAATGACGAACTTCATTAAAGAGAAACTATAACTAAACAACGCTAAATTTTATGGATAAGACAACAACTCAAAAAGGCCACCCTACGGGACTTTGGTATTTATTCGGCACTGAAATGTGGGAGCGATTTGGATATTACCTGATGCTGGGTATCTTCTCGCTGTACATGATAGATGGCTGGAATAATGGGGGTATGGGATTTGATGCAGGTAAAAAATCAGATATTTACGGCACCTATCTCGGCCTTGTTTATCTTACCCCGTTTATTGGCGGCCTGCTTGCAGACAGGGTGTTGGGTTACAGGAGATCTATTATATTGGGAGGGCTGATGATGGCGTTGGGATATTTCCTGCTATCAATCCATGACATTACGAGTTTTTACGCCGGTTTATTCTTTATCATCCTGGGTAATGGCTTTTTCAAACCGAATATTTCTACGCTTGTAGGTAACCTGTACAGCACAGAAGAACTTAAGCACAAAAAAGATTCGGGTTACAATATCTTTTATATGGGAATCAACGTAGGGGCATTCATCTGCAACTTCGTGGCGGCTTACATGAGGCTTAACTTCGGCTGGAACTTTGCGTTTATCGCGGCGGGTGTCGGTATGCTTATCGGCGTTATTATTTTCCTTAGCGGCACGAAACACATCAGGCATGTAGATGTGATCAAACCGTTGCAGGCGGGAGATATGCCTACCACAAAAATATTAGGTTCTACTATATTGCCAATGTTTGTGTTTGGTATTCTTGGATATCTTATTCCTGATAATATCTTAGGCTCAGATACCAATGATGCATTCATTTTTGGTTGTGTACCGGTAATATTGTTCTTTATTTACCTTTGGTTCAAATCATCAGGCCTTGAAAAAAGGGCAATTGCGGCACTGCTTGCAGTATTTGCGTGCGTAATATTGTTCTTCGCGATATTCCACCAGAACGGCGATGCACTTACAGTATGGGCAGAAGATTATACCGACAGGGAAATGCCGGAATCTGTAGCTACAGTTGCCGATAAAGTGGATATGGCACAAACGGTAGAGAACAACGCTATTGTACAGCTTGACGATGCTGCCTTCAAAGCAAAAATGGAGCAATTGACAGCAGAAGAAAAAGCTATGCCTGAAGTAACCAAAGAGGAAATTGCAGCTAAAAAAGAAAAATCCAAGATCATAGCCGGATATGAATCATCGCGCAAATATTTCCAAAATCTTGGCGCGGATAAAGTTCCGGCGCAGGGAAGCAACCTTAAATTATATTCTACTGAGCTTTATCAATCGATTAACCCTATGTGGGTAATTGTGCTTACGCCAATATTAGTGGGTGTTTGGGGCTTTCTTCGTAAGAGAAAGAAAGAGCCAAGCACGCCTACAAAGATCGCATTAGGACTACTGATCACGGCGCTTTCGGCTTTGGTTATGGTGGGTGCGGTATATGCAACCAACGGACTTAGCATGAAGGCCAGCAGCTGGTGGCTTATCGCTTCATATGGTGTGATAACGCTGGGTGAGCTTTGCCTTTCGCCAATGGGCCTTTCGCTGGTGTCGAAACTGAGCCCGCCAAGGATCACGGCATTGATGATGGGCGGTTTCTTCCTCGCCATATCGGTAGGGAATAAGCTTGCCGGTATGCTTTCGAGCCTTTGGGAAAAAATACCGGAAAAGCAAAACTATTTCTACCTGAACTTTGGGCTTGTGCTTGGCGCAGCAATAATGTTATTCCTGATGCTGAAATGGCTAAATGGGGTAATGAGGGAGAATAACGTAAATTAATTTAGTATTATAAATGGAGATATCTAACCATAAGATAGAACTGGAAAAGATCCAGGATTTTAAAGGCAAATACCCGAAACAGCTTTGGTACCTTTTCCTGGTAGAAATGTGGGAGCGCTTCACGTTTTATGGGATGCGTGCGCTTTTAGGGCTTTACATTTCGCACCTTATCCTCACGGCCGATTATAAACCGCTGGAGCCTGCCGAACTGGAAGCTAAGAAAATTGAATTCCAAAAGCAGAACCATGAAGAACTCACGAAGGATCATCCGAGGTATTATATAGAAACCTCACAGCTCAAGTATAAAGATGCCGCGGAAAGCCGGTCAAACAAGCAATACGGACTAATACAGGCCTTTATATATGCAATGGCATTCGTGGGCGGTATGTTTGCAGATAAGATATTCGGTTTCCGTAAATCGGTTTTCTGGGGTGGTATCCTTATGGCTATTGGTACATTTACCATGGCATTACCGGGTGCGTTCCCATTCTATCTCGGGGTCAGTATCCTCATTGTGGGCAACGGATTTTTTAAGCCAAATATCTCTACTATGGTCGGGGCATTATACCGTCCAGGCGACCCAAGGAGGGATGCGGGCTTCTCACTCTTCTATTCCGGAATTAATATCGGTGCGTTGCTTAGCGGCCTTACCATCGCGTATATCGGTACATCGGTTAGCTGGTCATTAGGCTTTGCACTTGCAGGCGTATGCATGCTTTGTGGACTGGCGCTGTTTATGTTCACCCAAAAAACACTGGGGCCCATCGGGCTTCCGCCAGTGCCTGAAAAGCTAAAGGAAAAAAAGGCAGGCATAAGCAGGAACATGTGGGTGTACATCCTTTCTATAGTGTTCATGCCATTTTTCTTTGTACTTGTTTATTTTCCATTCGACATAGATTTCACCTTCCTTTTCGGACAGGATACCAATGATGCCGGAGAGTTAGTACCCTATATGGTGCAGTTCAGTGACCTGTTCATGATCTCTATTGCGGTCATTATTTTTGGGTTCCTGGTTTACACAATGTTCAATGTTGCCAAAGAAGAGAAAAGCAAGATGTTTGTGGCCGTAGTGCTTATATTGTTCTCTGTATTGTTCTGGTCGTTCTTCGAGCAGGGCGGTGGGTCGCTTAACTTCTTCGCCATAGGCAATGTAGACAGTCACGGACTCAACATGACGCAGGTGAACAACTCAGTAAATGCGCTATGGGTAGTGCTTGCCGCGCCGCTTGTGGGTATGCTTTGGATCGCCCTTAATAAAAGGAAAGCAGAGCCGAATACTGTTGTGAAATTCGGGCTTGGGTTTGTGTTCCTGGGGTTAGGGTTCCTTGTGTTCTATTTCAGTAAGTTCATGGCGAATGATGGCGGTTACACCCCGCTTTGGACATTCGTATTCGCGTACCTGGTGATTACTATAGGAGAGCTTTGCCTTTCGCCCATCGGCCTTTCGATGGTAACGAAGCTTACGCCCAACAGGCTGCATGGCGTAATGATGGGTACATGGTTCCTTGCCAGTGCTTACGGGCAGTATGGTGCAGGGCTTATCGGGTCGGCGCTTGCAAAAGTAGATACTTCGATCAAAAACCCGACTAACCTTGACAAGCTGGAGCAATATACCAACGGTTACCAAAGCATCGCTTATATAGCCATTGGCGCGGGTATCGTGTTGTTGCTGATATCGCCGATCCTTAAAAAGCAGATGAAGGGTGCGGGATAATTTTCGGCACTATTTTTGTCTTACAAATAAAAACGAAATATAAAATGAAAAAAATACTTTTAGCATTGTTTATAGGGCTTGGCACTTTGGCTGTACAGGCACAGGAAATAAAATGGATGAGCATGGACGAAGCGCTTGCTGCCCAGAAGAAAAAAGCGAAACCCATCTTCATGGACGTATATACCGATTGGTGCGGCCCGTGCAAAATGCTCGACAAGAATACCTTTCACGACCCTGCTGTAGTGAAATATATTTCTGAAAATTATTATGCCGTAAAATTCAATGCAGAAGGCCAATCCGATATTACGTATAAAGGTAAAAAATACAGCAACCCCGGCTTTGTAGAAGGCCGTAGCGGCAGGAACGCTGTTCACGAATTTGCCGCATTCCTGCAGGTTCGCGCTTATCCTTCAATGATCGTATTCGATGCTAAAGGCGAAGTAAAGGCCCCGATAGTAGGGTATTACCAGCCGGAACAATTGCTGGAAGCGCTAAAAAAATAAGTTAATTATTTAATTCCGTAAGATCCCTTTTCTGCCGTGGCATGGAAAGGGATCTTTTGTTTTTGGCAGGTTGCTTTCCAGCGTGCCACATAGGTTTTGTAGTTGGTGGCGTCGGCAACCACTTGTTTGGGATGCAGTTCGGCCAGCAATCTTTCAAAGTTCACTTTAGGCGAATGGATAAGCAAGAGAACGTCCGGCTTCATTGCAGGGCTATAGGCTGCCGTGCTGTCTATTATCAGGACCTTGCTTCCCTTATGCCATAAAACATTCTGTATGGGCTTTAGGATAACTTCTGAGGCAAAATTCCCTTTCCGGTAGGATCTTATGTTGAAGTTCTTTAAGGCAAGGCTGTCTTCACTCAGTATCATTATGCGACTGCTTATTCTTTCGGCAAGGAGCGTGCTTTTCCGGTTATTGAAGACGATAAGCTCATCGTGGCTTTTGCTGTCCCACACCGTTATGGTATAAATGGACTGAAAAACAAGCACTGATACAAGCAGGGCTGCCGTGCGCCGGTAGGTCTTTTTATAAAGCCACAACACCATCAGGATAATAACGGCGTAAAGCGAAACATTTAGCAATAGTGTGAAAGGGATGTCTTTTAAAACCAAACTGTCAAATGAAGCGATCCAGGCTATAAAGCTGTTCATTGCCACAATAAGCCATTCCAATACAGATCCCACTATGATCGCCACAGGCGGCGCTATAAAATTCAGGAGCAGTACAATGAGGCCTGTCACCAGTACTACATTCGATAACGGGATCACTACAAGGTTGGCCAAAAGGAATAGCAGCGGGAACTGGTGGAAATAATACAGGCTGAGTGGCAATACGCCTATCTGGGCGGCAAGTGAGATGAGTACTGTGTCTATGGCATAGTTGATTATGAGGTATCCCGACCTTCCAGTTTTTTTGTAAATCGGCTGCAACCATACAATTGAAAACATGGCGACATAACTTAACTGGAATCCGACATCGAACAAGAACATTGGCTTTGCCAGAAGCAACACCAACATAGAGACTGCAATGGAGTTGTAAATGTTGGCATTGCGGGTATGATACTGGCCAATCATGATGAAGCTGAACATCACTACAGAACGCACCACCGATGCCGATAAACCCGTGATAAAGGCAAATCCCCACAACAGCGCCAGTATGACTATGAGCTGTAGCAGTTCGCCTTTTCGCCGTAAGCGGTTCAGGGGTTTGAATAGCGTGGTGAGAATTAAGAACAGCATCGAAAAATGAAGCCCCGAGATAGCGAGTATATGCAGCACGCCTGCATTGGTATAATTATCGGAAGTCTCCTGATCCATATCCTGCCTCTGGCCCAAGAGCAACGCATTGATGACATTGCGGGTTTCAGCGCTGTAATTATGGATATCAAAGCTATGGATGAGCGTTTCCCTCAGTTGGCCTACATAAGCATCAAAACTATCAATTTGCCCTGCCTTCACAAAATTATCCTTCAGGCGCACCTGGTGGAAAACACCCTGCTTTGCCATATAAGCGGCATAATCGAACTGGCCGGGGTTCATTGCGGCAGGTATGGGCTGGAGTTCGTCGGCAATGATAAAAGCATCGCCTGCGTGGAGCAGCCTGCCTAAACTGTCTTTCGGAACGGTAACAAGAAGTTTGCCTGTGGCTGGTTTCCCATTGGCCGACAGCACATCAAAATAATATTTTTCAGAGTATGCGTTGGGTTTCAGCCGTTCGGAAACCACGGTTTTCAGTACGGGTATATCATTAGTGAGTGAGTTCGTGTAATGCAGCTTTTGGTTTGGTGGATAGTGCAGCATTTGAACAAGCATACCCATTACAAAGGCAAACAGCCATGACGTTATCCCGAAATACGGTTTTTGGATGAGGTCTTTTTTTGCAAGGAAATAGGAGGTAAGCAGGAGTGCAAATACACTTCCCAAAAGTGCGTAAAGAAATCCGGGAGCAGGGGAAAGGTAATACCCTGCCAGTATGCCCAGCGCGAGGAAGAATGTAATGGCAATAACGGGATATTTCAATACCTTCATACGTCGGGGATTGAAACAAACATACGGAAAAATCTTATTTGTGAATGAAGTAAATAAGAATCAGGGGTGAAATTTTTACCATAAGGAACACTAAGGATTGGCACTAAGTACACAACGCCGTAATAATATACTTAACTGTAAAGCCCGCATGAATTGTAGTAAAAACGTGATGAAAAAAGGTTTATTCTTCTTCGATAACCCTGTTTGCCTGTACAAAAGTACGTGCGTTATAAGGCTCATTCATAGAGGATACCATAACACCTGAGCTGGTAGAAGAGTGGATAAACAGTACTTCGCCTTCTTCGGTTACCTCACTAACGATGCCAACGTGGTTGATGCCCCTTCTGTTGTGGCTGTTCTTGAAAAGAAGCAGGTCGCCCCTTTTTACTTCAGAAAGTTGTACTACCCTGCCTGCACCTGCCATGCCGGCGGAGCTGCGCGGTAATGTAATGCCGAATATCTGGAAAGTAGCGTAAACCATGCCTGAACAGTCCATTCCGGCTTTTGTGGTGCCGCCTGCCCTGTAACGAACGCCGATAAAATCTGCTGCATTGTTTACTATCTGAACCGCAAGGTAGCTTTCGGAAGGTTCCGGTGTAAAATCCGGGTCAGTAGCCTCGTCGATAATTACCGTACCGTTTTTGATGGGGTTGGTCCTGGTACGCTCGATTTCAGATTTTCTTGGGCCTCCCTTGCTTATATCTTTTTTCTGAACCGGCTCATACGCAACAACATCCCTGTCGTTGAGTGAAGCCACTTCCTTCATAACCGCTGCTTTGTCTATAGCAGGTGCCGGTTTTGAAGCCTGTTTTTCAGTGTAAGAATAAATACCCTTTTTTTGGGCTTCTTTTTTAGAAGTTACGATCTGTGCCGAAGCGGTAAAAGATGCTATCAGGAACAGTACCAGGGTTAGGGGGCGGAGGTTTTTCAAATCTTTAATCTTATAATTCTACATCGGTTTGAAGCAAATATAGGGAAATAATTTTAAAGAAATTTTAAGAGACTATGTTAAATGTTTGATTATGAGGCTTGCTGTTTTTTCACTGGCGCCGATTCCGCCCAGCCTTTCCTCCAGTAAATCGTACTGTTTCAGGAGATTCCGTCTGTATTCGGGTGTTAATAACTTTTGGAGTTCTTCTCTTATGTTTTTTTTGTTAAAGTCATCCTGGATGAGTTCTTTCACAACCTCTTTATCCATGATAAGGTTTACCAGCGAGATGTATTTTAACGTGATAATACGCTTTGCGATCTGGTACGAAATCCATCCGCCCTTGTAGCAAACCACTTCCGGTACTTTGAACAATGCAGTCTCTAACGTAGCCGTTCCCGAGGTGACCAAAGCTGCGTATGCAATGCTCAGAAGGCCATAGGTTTTATTTGAAATGAACTTTACATTGCTATTGTTGAGGAACGGCTCATAAAAAGAATATTCCTGCGACGGCGCTCCGGCAATGACGAACTGGTAATCCGGGAAATCATCGGTTACAGAAAGCATTACCGAAAGCATCTTGATTATTTCCTGCTTCCTGCTTCCCGGCAGCAGTGCGATGACCGGCCTTTCGTCCAGTCCGTGCTCTTTTTTGAAAGCTTCCGGATCGGTTTTCTCGCGGTTGTGTATGGCATCTATCAGGGGGTGCCCCACAAATTCAACAGCAAAATTATGCTTGTTTTCGTAAAAGTTTTTTTCAAAGGGCAGTATGATATACATGTGGTCCACATCGCGGCGGATGGCCTTGATGCGGTTCTCTTTCCATGCCCATATCTGCGGGGAAATATAGTAATGTGTTTTGATGCCCAGCTCTTTTGCCCATTTCGCAATACGCATGTTGAAGCCGGGATAGTCGATAAAAATAATTACATCCGGTTGGAAGGAAAGAATATCCTGCTTGCAGAACTTTATGTTGTTCAGTATAGTCCTAAGGTTTTGCACCACTTCGGCAAAGCCCATAAACGCCAGTTCGCGGTAGTGCTTTACCAGCGTGCCCCCGGCAGCCTGCATGAGGTCGCCGCCCCAAAAACGAATATCCGCGTGTGGGTCTTTCTTAAAAAGTTCCTTCATCAGGTTTGACCCGTGCAGGTCGCCCGATGCTTCGCCGGCTATAATGTAATATTTCATTGCCTGTTGTTTACGGTTTCAAAAGTAGTGTTTATTTGGGACTTGAAAAAAGGAGTTCCATCCTCCAATAAAAAATGCCCCACAAAAGCAGGGCATCTAAATAAGATTTGACAGGTATTAATTACTGTTTGGTAAATACCAGTGTAGCATCAATGCTGTCAGAAGTTGTCTGCCCGTTTACGGTTACTTCCACTTCATAAAAGTCAGGTACCAGTGCTGTAAGCGTATTTCCATTTTGGGTGTAAACAGTAGTATCATTGTCGCCCTCATAGTTCACGGTAACAGTTACTTTGTTGCCATTTACGCTATACTCGCCATCTGCCTCTGCAGTGAAGCAGGCATCCCCCAGCATAGGCGCACTAAGGAAATTAGCAACCGTGTGGTTAGCGCCAAACTGAAGGTAGGAATCTGTAAAGCACGCGCCGCCTTCTGTGATAAGGTTGGTAGAAGATACACCATCATCATTGCCGTCAACAGCATGAGAAGCGGTTACCGCAGTAAGCATCCATTTTCCGGATACAGTAGCATTGTTGTTTGTAGTATTGTTGTCATCGTCTGAACACGACAAAGCTGTAAAAGCTGCAGCTGCAAAAGCTACCATTGTAAGTTTTTTCATAGTTTGAAATTAATTTTTTTTTGTTAATGCCAAACAAGCTTGCAACAAGCGTGCCATTAAAAGTAATTTAATTTTTAAATTTTTGGCATAATCTCAATTTTTTAGGTTAAATAACTAAAAAACAGCATTATTAAGCAGTTGATTTCTTTTTAACAAATCAATACCTGATTAAATTTTTAATAAGCTGTACTGCTTTTTCAAACTTTTCATCAAAGCTTCCGCCGATCTCAATGTAGGGGATTTTATTGTCGTCTAATGTTTTTCTGTGCGAAAGGTCCAGCAGGCGGACCTGAGCTTCGTTGAGCCTCGAACCATCCTGGAAATACCCACTGTTGTTGGTAAGATAAATGCAGAGGCCGGCCTTGTTCGCTTCACAAACAGTATCGCTAACATGAAGCTCTTCCCCAAAAGTAAATTGCGCGTACGACCTGGTGATATGTACGTCAGTATCAATGATAATAAGCGGGCAGTTGCCTTTTTCGGCTTCATTTATCCTGCGGGCATGTTCAATAGCGGTTTTATGAAGGTCGGCCATAGTAAAGGAATTCGAGTTGGGGATAATGTCCCGCCCCGCTTCGTTTACCAATATACAGCCGAAGTGTGCCGAAAGCCTTTGTGCCAATGTGGTCTTGCCGGCAGATTCCGTACCCAGTATCGTAATTTTAAAAGCATAATAAGGCTTCACGCTATCGGGCAAATAATCCCACCATTCAAAAACGTTGTTGCGTATGAGCGTTGCGGAAACGGGATACAGCTGTTTCGGGATATCGAACGGGATGTGCCTGATACCCATGAATTCCGCGACATAATCGCCGTAAGGCTCTGAAGTGATAAGCAGGGAATGATCGGGGAATAGATTGCTGAATACCGGCGCCCAGATAGCCGATACTTCTTTTGATGAAGCTGAAGTATTGGGAAAATCGGATTCTTTGTATTCGAAGCTAAGGACTTCAATAGTATTAATTTCGCTAAAGGTCGCACTGATCCAGCGTTTGCGTGCTTCAGCGGGGATATCTTCCTTATCGCTGCAGCAAACCAGTACAGATACAAAATCGGACTTTGTCAATGCAAACCGTATCATCGCTTCATGGCCTTTGTGGAACGGAAGGAATTTCCCGAAAACGAACGCTTTAACCATGCCTCAGTTTTTTATGCCAGTTGTACAATCCATAAGAAGCCAATCCAAAGAAAACCACGTATTCGAGCGAAAGGAAATAAACGCTCTTGGCATAATACACGGCAATACTGGCAATGTTTACCATAAGCCACAGGTACCAGTTCTCTAATTTCTTTTGTGCCAAAAGCGTTGTTGCCGTAATGCTCGCTACCATAATAAACGAATCGGCGTACGGATAAGCGGCCGGTATTTTGAAATACTGCGGCCGGTATTCGTGGATGTGCGAGAATAGATAGCCTGTAATTATGGTTGTGCCTATTACTATGGCTATTGTAAGTAGCCTGCCATTTTTTGACAGGATTGTAATATCCTTATTGTCTTTTTTCCGGTTCCAATAGTACCACCCGTAGAGCGTGACGATGAAAAAATAGATTTGCAGGAACATATCGGCATAAAGCTGCACCTGGTAAAAAAGCACGAACAGGAATACCGCATTGAGCGTGCCGGTAGGCCAGGTGAGGATGCTTGCACGCGATGCATAATATACCGATACCAGTCCGCTCAGCGTGGCGAGCAGTTCAATATAGCTGATTGGGTAGCCGCAAATTTCGCCTATAATATTCGATATGTCGAAAATAGCTATCACAGGTGGTACACTAAGGATGCGTAAACGTTCACGGGTGCCTGCACAAAATATTTTTTGGTGCCGTCGGTCTCTACATAACCATTGTTGAAATATTTCGTGTTGGTAATGTTATTAGCAAAAACAGCAGCTTCCAGTTTCCCGAAAGTGTAACCGGCACGGGCATTCAGCAGGAAATAGCCATCTATCTGTGCGCTGTTGGCAAAGTCGATATACGATTTATCCTGGTAGCGGCCGGTAAGCGATAAAGAAAGCTTTTCAAAGGTGTAAGCTGCTTCCTGGTTGATAATGAACTTAGGGCTCAGTATCGGGCTGAACGATTCGTCCTGCTCTTTGATGCGGCTGTGGTTCCAAGAAGAATTGTTGATAAACGTAAAGCTGCCCATTTTATAGGAAGCGCTTAGCTCCACCCCGGCACGGATGCTTTGTTTTACGTTGTTGGTCAGCGCCAGCCCATTCGGGCCGAATTTCCCGTCGAGCACGATCTCGTTCTCAAAATCCATATAATAGGCATTCGCATCAATGCGCCAGTTGCCTTTATTGTAGCGTATTCCCAGTTCGTGGTCGGTTACCTGCTCGGCTTTTTTAATGAACAGAAGGGCGTTGCCGTTGTCGTCGGCCAGGAGGTCGTCGCTTCCGCCAAAGATATCGTTGCGGGTAGGCTCCCTTTTGGTTCTTCCGACACTGTAATATAAGGTTGTCCCGGCAGATGGCTGGTAGCTCAGGCCCGCCTTTGGGTTGAAGAAATCCCATTTCATGGCATCAAAAGGAACCGCACCGTCATAGCTAAATTCTACATGGCGGTATTGCAGGTCGGCAAAAAGGGTAAACCTGTTTATGCTATAGCTCGCTTTCGTAAAAATGCTTTCTTCGTGCTTACGGCCTGTGTTTTCATACAGCTCGCCTAATGTCCTCTCACTCCCGGTATGCCTGCGGCTGTAGGTATTGGCGTGGATGCCCGTTGTACAACTGAGGTTATTTTTGGTAAAAGTATAATTCGAAAATACCCCTGTGAGATTGGACAGGAATGCATAATTGTACAATTCTGTCGATGGCGGGTAGCCGTAATTATTGGGGTCGAAATCATAATTGCCTTTCAGAAAGGTATAATATACGGAAGATTGCAAGGTAGAGGCGTTGCTTATACGCCAGGTATTGAGCACCTGCGACATTGCCTGTAAAAAATGGTCGTCTTCATTGTTGTTCACATTCGTGCGCCTGTCTTTAGCGATAAGCGAATCGGCAACGCCAAGCCACGCCAGCTGGTTTCGCTGCTGCCCGGCAAGGAGGTTGATCTTCCAGTCCGACCTTTTTCGGAAAAGCCCGCCGCTCAGGAAAGCCGACTGCGACTTGTTGGAAGAGTGATATTTGTAGCCGTCAGAATAAATTTGCGATACCCGTGCATATAGCGCCTTGTTGTTTTTGATGCCGCTGTTGTATTCGGCGAATGCCCTTGCACTGTTGAACGAACCGTAGCCAGCCCCTACAGATGCACTTTGCTTATCAGAAAGATTGGGAGCAAAAAGCTGTACGCTGCCGCCATAACCCGCTGTACCGTTCTTGGAGGTGCCCACGCCGCGCTGCACCTGTACATTGCTTACAGAATTGAAGATGTCCGGGTAGTTGGAAAAATAAGCGCCCTGGTCTTCGGGGTCGTTAAGCGGTACGCCATCAAGTGTCATGTTGATACGCGTCTGGTCGATGCCCCTCATACGGAAATACGAATAGCCCTGCGTGTTGCCGCCATCGGAATATACCGTGATGGAAGGTGTTTCTGAAAGCAGGAACGAAGGCTCCTGCCCAACAGATTTCCTGTCGATGGTTGCAGCATTAATATTAAGGAATGTTACTGGTGTTTTACTTCCGGCCTGGTAGGTGAGCTGCACTTCCGGCAGTCGTGTTATAGTGTCGGTTGGTATCGTGTCCTGGGCGTTTACAAAACAGGAAATTAAAAGAAATGCATAAAAGTGCTTGTATCTTATCAGGTGGCTGGGTAACATTTGGCTGTTGGTTTAAGGCCAAAAATACAATTTTTTATTTGGGGTGATGCCAAAAAAAATGCCTCCGGTAGTGGAGGCATTTAGAATTATGTTTGTCGTATTATTCTTTTCGGAATACCATTTTGGCATCAATTGCGACATGCCTTATTTCCCCGTCTACGGTTACTTCAATTTCGCGAAGGGCAGGTACGGATAGCGTAATTAGATTGCCGGTTTTAGCATAGTTGGTATGTGTTTTGATTCCATCATGAACAAAAGTTGTCTGGACATTATATGGAGTAAATTTATACGTGCCTTCATCTGTTGCAGTGACACAATTCGTTCCTTCTGAAGGAATTGTGCTTGTAACGGTTTTAATGGTGTTTATGTTTCCGAATTCTACATACGAATCCGTATAGCAGGATCCAAGTTCAGTAAGAATATCGGTTGAGGGTGTTCCGTCTCCATTGCCATCAAAAGCACGGTTACTCGTTACTGATATAAGCTTCCATTTTCCTTGTAGGGGCACATCAGGAGTGCTGTCGTCGTTTGAACATGAGAATGCCATGAAGGCGGCTGCTGCGAAAGCTGCCATTGTCATTTTTTTCATTTTGATTGATTTGATTGATGATTATTATTTAGTTGCGGACAACCATACTAATAGTCGATCAATAACGGTATTTGTTACACTTTTCTTATAAAAAAAGTAAAGCAGTCCCGTCTTTTTTAATCAATGAAGGATAAGTGATTGTCTTTTAATTTGTTGAGATAATTTTTTTGTAATAAAATTTTTCGTACGGATATGTAAATAACAAAAAATAGAATGGTGCGATTCTATTTTTTGTTAAGGTTCCACCCGTTCAGTCCCTGTATTGCATGATGCGCTGTCAGGTCGAATTGTACCGGGACCATAGAAATATAGCCATTAGCCAAAGCCCATTCGTCGGTATCTTCGCCGTTGTCAAGGTTAACGAACTTTCCGCCCAGCCAGTAATAATCGCGCCCCATTGGGTTGGTGCGTTTGTCAAAACTCTCCGCCCACATGGCTTTTGCCTGGCGGCACACTTTTATGCCTTTGATATCCTTCTCTTTCAGCTTAGGGAAATTCACGTTCAGGATCACACCTTCGGGCAGCCCGTTCTGCAGCACCTGCTCGGTAATCTTTTTGATAAAGGGCTTTATGGACTCAAAGTCGGCATTCCAGTTGTAGTCCAATAAAGAGAACCCAATTGCGGGAATCCCCTCGATGCCGGCCTCCACTGCGGCGCTCATTGTACCGGAATAGATCACATTGATAGAAGAGTTGGAACCGTGGTTCACACCGCTCACGCACAGGTCGGGCTTGCGGTGCAGTATCTCATTTACGGCAAACTTTACACAGTCGACCGGTGTTCCGCTGCAGCTGTATTCGGTTTCGATATCCGGGTCGATGTTTACCTTGTTGATATAAAGCGTACTGTTGATGGTGATGGCATGGCCTGTGCCGGATTGCGGGCTGTCGGGTGCGACCACAACCACATCGCCAATCTGTTTCATTACCGATATAAGCGCCCGTATCCCGGGTGCGGATATACCGTCGTCGTTTGTAACTAATATCAATGGTTTTTTCTTCATAGCTATGGCAAAATTCAAAATAAGTATCGTACTTTTACGTTTGCTAAATTACGCAATTTTGCAAAGCTGTCGTTTGATGATGATTTTTTGGGGTTGATTGATTTTTGGCACGCTTTTTAATGTAATTGATAATAAGATAATCTAATGAATGCCGTTATAAAGTTTATGAAAAGAAATTATAAAATAGTTATAGTTGTCGCTGTGCTTTCAGTGGCGCTATGGAGTTTTATGCCCGGTAAGCCTAAAAAAGCTAACGATCCCGAAAAGGATAAACTGCTTTTGGAGCTCCTGACATTTGTGATAGAGAAAGGCCACTACGACCCGGCAGCCATTGACGATACATTTTCGAAAGGCGTTTATAAAGATTACCTGCAGCAAATAGATCCTTCGAAGAGGTTCTTTACGCAGGCTGATATCGACGAGTTTTCAAAATACGAAGACAAAATCGATGATATGATAAACGAAAGGGACCTTACGTTTTTTGATCTTACCAACCAAAGGCTGTTGGAACGGATCAAGGAGTCTGAAGGCTTCTATAAAGAGATTCTTGCCAAGCCTTTCGACTTTACTAAAAACGAGAACTTTAGCGTAGACTACGATAAGCAGCCTTATGTAAAGAACGATGCCGAACTGAAAGAACGTTGGGAGAAGCAGCTGAAGCTGTCTGTGCTTTCGACAATTACCGATAAGCAAAAGCTGCAGGAAGAGATCGCAAAAAAGAAAACTGATAAGGCAACTGAACCGCAAAAGTCGTTTGCCGACCTTGAAAAAGAAGCACGTGAATCTACACTGAAGTCGCTTAATGATTACTTCAGCTTTATGAAAGACTTTAAACGTGACGAATGGTTCAGCATGTACCTGAACGCCATTGCAGAGCGTTTCGATCCGCATACTTACTACTTTGCACCGGACGATAAAGAGAAATTCGACACCAGCATGAGGGGCTCCCTTGAAGGTATTGGCGCCAGGCTGCAGAAAAAAGGAGATTATATCGAGATATCAGAACTGATACCCGGCGGCCCGGCATGGAGGGGTAAAGAGCTTGAGCAGGGCGACCTTATCATGAAAGTGGCGCAGGGCACAGGCGACCCGGTAGATATCGCAGGTATCCGCCTTGACGACGTGGTTAAAAAGATAAAAGGGCCAAAAGGTACTGAAGTGCGCCTTACTGTCAAAAAAGTAGACGGTTCAGTAAAAGTGATCCCGATAATAAGGGAAGTTGTAGAAATAGAAGAAACCTACGCAAAATCGAGCGTGGTGAATAAGGACGGTAAGCTGTACGGCATCATCAACCTTCCGAAATTCTACATCGACTTCGAAAATAAAGACAATCGTGATGCTGCAAAAGACGTTGCACTTGAAGTGGAAAGGCTGAAACAGCAGGGCGTTGAAGGCATTATCATGGACCTTAGGGATAATGGCGGCGGCTCTTTGAAAACCGTTGTAGAGATGGCCGGATTGTTCATCCAGGATGGACCTGTTGTCCAGGTAAAATCAAAAGAAAAGAAAAAAGAAGTGCTTAACGATACGGACTCAAGGGTTCAGTGGGACGGGCCTCTTGTGGTGCTTGTGAATAACTTCTCAGCATCAGCTTCAGAGATATTCGCGGCAGCAATACAGGATTACCATCGCGGGCTGATATTGGGCAGCAAACACACTTACGGTAAAGGTACTGTACAAAACATCATCGACCTGAACCAATTCGTAAGGGGTAATTCGCTGGGTGACCTTGGAGCGCTTAAGACCACTACACAGAAATACTACAGGATAAACGGCGGTTCTGTACAAAGGGAAGGTGTTTACAGTGACATTATTATGCCGGACAGGTATTCCTACATCGACATGGGCGAGCGCGATACCGACAATGCCATGCCGTATGATAAGATTGATGCAGCCAACTACAAGCCGGTGAAAAATAACTTTGAAGGCGTTATTGCCAACAGCAAAAGAAGGATGGCGGCGAACCCGCAATTCAAGCTGATGGATGAGAATGCAAAATGGGTGAGTGAGAAAAAAGACGATAACACGTACAGTCTTAACGCAGACAAATTTAAAGCTGAGGTTGTGAAAATGGAAGAAACAACCAAAAAATTCAAGGCGCTTAATGATTATAAAAACAGCCTGAAATTTGAAGCACTGCCTTACGAAAAAGCGATCTTCAAGAAAGACCCTTCACTGGCGGAGAAGAAAGAAAGATGGTATGAAAGTTTGTCTAAAGATATATATATAGAAGAAGCGCTGAATATCCTTAACGATATGCAGCCAAAAGCTTCAGGTAAAAGTGCGGCCAATGTTCAGAAGCCGTCACTTGGCAAAACAAGGTAATGATTGATGGATAAAGCAAATCAATCGCTTACAGGCTTAGCGCTCCAAAAATTCAGAAAGAATTTTTGGGGCGTTTTAAGTTTAGTGTTTATTGCGATCCTGTTGTTCATTTCCATCTTTGCCTACGTGTTGGCACCCGACAAGACAAAGGATGCCAATTGGGGCGACCTTTCCATACATTCTAAATCGCCAGGCTTTACCGTAAAAATGCTTCATTTTCCTTCGGAAGGAATGACCTTCAGCGAATACTTTACCGGCAGGGAAACACCGGAGCAGAAAATACCCATTCTCAAATACGAAGTAAAAGGTGACAGCCTGACTTATTTCGAATATAACGATGAGCCTTCGCTTGCGGTTTCCAAAACCATCCCACTTACAGATTTCGGGCCTAAAGTTACTGCGGCATCTGTCGCAAAAGATCATGTGAAAGACCAGCAATTCATCCTCGGCACCGACAGCCAGGGGCGCGACCTGCTAAGCAGGCTGATCATTGGCTCACGGGTATCTATCGCTATCGGGTTTGTAGCGGTGTTCATATCCTTGCTGGTAGGTATCTTCTTTGGGGCGATCGCAGGCTATTATGGCGGCAAGGTAGATGCGTTTGTTATGTGGCTTGTCAATATCATCTGGTCGATACCTACGTTGCTGCTGGTTATTGCCATTACGCTGGCTTTAGGTAAAGGCTTCTGGCAGGTTTTTGTGGCCGTAGGACTTACTATGTGGGTTGAGGTTGCAAGGGTCGTGAGAGGGCAGGTGATGAGCATTAAGCAAATGCAGTTCGTTACAGCAGCGCGTGCATTGGGATACCGCAATTCGAGGATCATCTTCAACCATATACTGCCCAACAGCATGGCGCCGGTCATCGTGATCTCAGCTGCGAACTTTGCATCCGCTATATTAGTCGAAAGCGGCCTTAGCTTCCTGGGTCTTGGCGCACAGCCGCCCATCCCTAGCTGGGGCGGCATGATAAAAGACCATTACAATTATATTATATTAGGTAAGCCTTATCTGGCGCTTGCTCCCGGAATAGCTATGCTGCTATTGGTGCTCGCCTTTATGATGGTGGGGAATACGTTACGGGATGCACTGGATGTGAAATCGGAATAGTTTTCAGTCGCAGCCTGCATACCGGCAAATGCAGGGCGCAGTTTCAGCGTACACTATATACAAAACACGTTTATGCAATTACTTTCTAAATGGACACTCATCAATATAGTATTGTCGTTGCTTCTTTTTGCCTGTATATTTTATTCCTATGCTGGAGCTTCGGGAGGTGATATGGCTATTGTGATCGTAAATATAATGACAGGGCTACTCCAGGTAATAACCATCGCCGTAATTTCCAGGATTAATAGTGCTAAGTCAGGACAGATGATTACCGGTGTCATAGTAATGCAGGCAATCGAATTATTGGTTTTTAGCCAATGGGGTTATGCTTTAAATGAATTTATAAAAGGACTTAAAATTAGGTCGCTTTTTACTAATGTGAGGTTTGAAAGAAATCTGCGTAAATCCGCCCGATCCGCGTCATCCGCGTTCTAATTCACAAGCTACCACTCATTCACCTTATTTGCATCCAGCTTAATAAAGACAAACAACAATATGGTAAACGCCCAAAGGCTCGACCCGCCATACGAGAAGAAGGGGAGGGGAACACCGATGGTTGGGAACAGCTTGATGAGCATGGTGATATTCACAAAAAAATGTGTGAAGAGGATTGCCGCGACGCAATAGCCATAGGTCCGGCTGAACTTCGACTTCTGTCGTTCCGCCAGGTAAACTATTCGTAGCAGCAGCGTTACAAAAAGAGCTATGAAAACTACAGAGCCAACAAACCCCCATTCTTCGCCTACTGTGGTAAAGATATAATCGGTATGCTGTTCGGGAACGAAGCCGCCTTTGGTTTGCGTTCCTTCGAGATAGCCTTTACCCAACCATCCTCCCGAACCGATCGCGATCATCGACTGGTTGAGGTTGTAGCCTTCGGCCTGCTGGTTTACATCTTTATCAAATAGCACGTTGATACGGTCTTTCTGGTGGTCTTCGAGCACGTTTTCATATACGTAGTCAACAGAAAATACAAAGCCGCTAACCGCCACAAATATAAGTGTAGAGAGTATCGGGTTACGAAAGGCCCTTCGCGTAAGTATAAACTGGACTATAATGACAATCAGGGCAGCCCCCACTATTATATAAGGTTTTACCAGTAACGCCAATAGGAACAGCACTATTGCCACAGCGCCAGTGAACAGGTACCACCCGGGAAGCCCTTCGCGGTACAGCACAAGGAAAAGCGCTGTAAATATCATGGCGCTTCCTGCATCGGGCTGCATCATGATAAGCAGTACAGGCAGTATTATTATGGCAAATGCTAAAAGCTGGTGGTTTACTTTTTGGAGATTTATCTGAACGTCGCTGAGGTACTTTGATAGCAGAAGGGCCGTGCCTATCTTGGCGAATTCCGACGGCTGCATACTAAAGCCGCCGAACGAATACCAGTTGGTCTGCCCCTTGATGGTTTTTCCCAGTACAAACAGGCCTGCCAGCAGGACAAGGCCCAGTCCGTAGAATACAAGCGCGTATTTTTCATAGATCTTCGCATCGACCGTAAGCACAACGATAATAAGCGGTATGCTGGTCATGATGAACATGATCTGCTTGCCGTATATCTGCCCTATGTCAAATATAGAGGTGGTCTTATCAGGCAGGGAAGCCGAATAGATAGTCATCCAGCCCATACACACCAGCAGTATATACAGCAGGATGGTTATCCAGTCCAAATTTCCTACAACGCTTTGATTCTTCATTTTAGTTATTGATCGAAAAAGGCTGGCCGCTTGTTACTTTGGCATATTCTGCCTTAAGGCCCTGGGTCAGCATTTTGGTTTCAAGGTCGGTACGGGTTATGGTTCCCCTAAGGTATTTCTCGATCATGAGGCTGGCAATAGGGCCTGCCCAGCGTGCACCCCAATAGCCGTTTTCTACAAATACGGCTATGGCAATCTTAGGGTCGTTGCGCGGTGCGAAAGCCACGAAAATAGAGTGGTCGCTCAACTGGGTCCTTACACCGTTTATTTTGGTAAAGTTTTCTGCGGTCCCTGTCTTTCCGCATATCTCAATGCCCTCAACGCGCAATCCGCGCGCGGTACCTAGGTTGTACACGTCGAACAAACCATCGATAACGGGTCTGAAATATTGCTTGTCTATAGTAGTGTAATGTTTCGTCCTGAATTTTTTGTCTATCTCGCGGCCTTCAATTTTCTTGATCATATGAGGCGTGTAATAGTAGCCTTCGTTTGCCACCGTTGCCATCATGTTCGCAAGCTGTATAGGTGTCATGGCAACTTCTCCCTGCCCAATAGAGTTGGATATGATTGTAGTGCTCCTCCATCCTCCATTAGGATAGAAACGCTTGTAAAATTTCGAGGTTGGGATGTGCCCTTTTCGTCCGGGCGGAAGATCATAACCCAGGAAGTCGCCAAGGCCAAAGCTCTTCAGGTGGTTGCTCCACGCATCAACGCCATATTGCGGCTTAGGGTATTTATCTATCGAAAGCTTGAACACATTGGCAAAATAAGTGTTGCACGATTTATAGATACCATTGTGCAGTTGTATGGCACCGCCGGGGCAGTGGCATTTCATAAAAGCGCCGCGCCCGTAAGAAAACCCGTGGCTGCAGATAAACGTACTGTTCTCATCGATAACTTCCTCCTGCAGTCCTACCAGCCCGGAAAGGATTTTGAATGGCGAACCCGGGGGATATTCTGCCAAAAGCCCGCGGTCGAACAGCGGCATGGCAATAGTATCGTTGAACATTGCGGTATAGTTCTTAGAGCGGTCACGGCCTACCAGAAGCGCAGGGTCGTAGGACGGTGCGGTAACCAGCGCCAGTATTTCGCCTGTCTTTGGCTCTATGGCTACAATCCCGCCACGCTTTTCGAACATCAGGGCTTCGCCGTATTTTTGAAGTTCTGCATCCAGCGAGAGGGTGATGTCCTGTCCCTGGATAGCAATCGTGTCGTATATGCCGTCCTTAAAAGAGCCTATTTCCCTGTTGAAACGATCCTTTTGAATGTATTTCACGCCTTTAACACCGCGCAACACTTCTTCATACATTTCCTCAACACCCTGTTTCCCGATGTAGTCGCCGCTTTTGTAATAGGGGTTACTTTTGATTATAGGGTCGTTCACCTGCTGTATATAGCCAAAAACATTAGCTCCCACGCTCACCTGGTAATCGCGCAGGGAACGCTTTACGATGTCGAATCCTTTAAACCTCCGTATCTTTTCCTGGAAAGCGGCAAATTCTTTTTTGCTGAGCTGCGGCAAAAATACCGACGGCAGCTTGTAGCTGTACACTTTTGCTTTGGCAACCCGCTCTTTAAAATATTCTTTGGAAATATTGAGCAGCTTACAGATCTCAAGGGTGTCCGTGCCGCTTTTAGGCATATCATTGGGCGTTACCATGATATCATAGGAAGGCTGGTTTGCCACGAGCAGCTTGCCATGCCTGTCATAAATGTAGCCCCTTTCAGGGTATTCGTACTTGATCTTTATGGCGTTGTTCTCAGACTTCTTGATGTAGGTATCATCAAGTATCTGCAAATAAAAAAGCCTTGCCACTATTAGTAAAGTTGCGGCAATTATAAGTGCTGGCAGTAAGATCTTTCTCATTGTTTGCCCGGCTTAATTAAGTAAATAATAATGATGCAGGTGATTAAGGTAAATACAGTGGACAGCAATGTGCGGACTAAAATATCCCATGCAAGGCTGAACCTGAATATCTCCAAAAGGTATAAAATTAAATGATGCGTTACAACAGAAATCAGAAGAAAAGAAAATCTTTCGGGTGAAAGGCGGTCGTTTATCCTTACCGTCTGGTATTCGTAGCTGATACCGAAGGAGAACTTGAAGAATACCGGCCTAAGGTAGGCAAGTGTTACGCATGCAACGGCGTGTGCACCACCCGAGTTCATGAACATATCCAGTATAAGCCCTAAAAAGAACGCGGAGACCAATAGCCCTGCCTTATTGCCGTTCACCGGGTAAAGCAGAATGAAAAGAATATACGGATAAGGGTCTACGAACCCAAAAAGATCGATATTGTTGCATACCACGACCTGCAACGCAAGTAGCAGTATGAAACGGATTATATTTATAATGACAGTACTATTCATTCCCCTTTGTGGTTTCCTCCAGCTGTATTATCTCTTTTCTGTCTTTGTTCTCTATTACATACACGTGGCCCAGGCTGGTCATGTCGTTAAACAGTTTTATCTCCAGTGTGTAATAATTTGTCTTTTTATCAACATATACTTTTTCGATAATGCCCACAGGAATGTTCTCCGGGAATATCCTTGATTCCGCCCCGGTAACTATCGTGTCACCCTTTACCACCGTGGCAAGGCGAGGCACATCGGTAAGCTGGGCAAAGCCTGTATTTTTCCCATTCCATGACAGCGTGCCTATGTGGTTGTTCTTCTTGATCTTCACCGGCAGCCTGAATTTCATGTTCAGCACGCTGATCACGGTCGAATAGTTCTCTGAAGTGTTCTCTATTACGCCAATGATCCCAAGGCTGCTTACAACCCCCATATCTTTGCTGATGCCGTCTTTTCGCCCGCTGTTGATAGTAAGGTAATTCTCGTATACGTTATACGAGTTCTTGATCACTTTCGACTGTATCACCTTGTAGTTGCCTACACCCTGAGGCACTTTTACAGGAGGTATGTTGGCAGTATCCTGTGTGTTGTAGAGCAATCGTTTCAGCTGTGCGTTCTCGGCGGCAAGTGCATCATTCTGCGATTTCAGGTTCAGATAGGCCTCTACGGTATTTATCTGCTCATATACATAGCCGGTCATGGCATTCGCCGAAGACACAGCGCGGCTCTTGTGGTAGGAGTGCGATTGTATGGTAAGCGTTAACGATATGCCCAAAAGCAGCAAAAACAGTAATAAGATACTGTTTTTAAATATAAAATTAAATATTTGCTGCATCGGTTACCCCTTTATTTTATAAGTATGCTCCTGAATTTTTGTATGTTTTTTAGTGCCATTCCCGTTCCGCGTACTACGGCCCTCAGCGGGTCTTCGGCGATGTAAACCGGGAGGTCTGTTTTTTGCGATATCCTCTTGTCGAGACCCCTTAGCATCGATCCGCCGCCTGCAAGGTAAATACCTGTGTTGTAAATATCGGCAGCAAGTTCGGGAGGGGTTTGCGACAGTGTTTCCATAACCGCATCTTCAATCCGCTGTATCGACTTATCAAGCGCTTTGGCGATCTCGCGGTACGAAACATCAACCTGTTTCGGCTTACCGGTAAGAAGGTCACGCCCTTGTACCGACATCTCTTCAGGAGGGGTTTCCAGGTCTTCGATGGCGGCCCCTATAGTGATCTTTATTTTTTCTGCGGTGCTTTCCCCAACAAAAAGGTTGTGCTGGGTCCTCATATAATATACAATGTCGTTGGTAAATACGTCGCCGGCGATCTTAACTGACTTGTCGCATACGATACCGCCAAGCGCGATAACTGCGATCTCTGTCGTACCACCGCCTATATCCACGATCATGTTACCTTTTGGCTGCATGATGTCTACCCCAATACCTATTGCCGCTGCCATCGGCTCATGGATAAGGTATACCTCTTTGCCGTTTACCCTTTCGGCCGATTCCTTAACCGCACGCATCTCCACCTCGGTAATG
The DNA here is from genome assembly GCF_003096035.1 of Flavobacterium album. NCBI lineage: Bacteria > Pseudomonadati > Bacteroidota > Flavobacteriia > Flavobacteriales > Flavobacteriaceae > Flavobacterium > Flavobacterium album. Next base: position 1,696,898 of record NZ_CP029186.1, read on the forward strand.
CCCGAAGGGATACAGATCACCATGCGAAGTGCAGGGGTGAACAGGCGTTTTTTAAGGGCCGGTATGCTCTTGATGAACATGCTTATCATCTTTTCAGAGGCATCAAAATCGGCAATAACACCATCCTTAAGCGGGCGTATGGTCTTTATGTTTTCATGTGTCTTACCCTGCATCATATTGGCCTCTTTACCTACGGCAATGATCTTGCCGGTAACGCGGTCGCGCGCCACGATAGAGGGGCTGTCTATGACTACTTTGTCATTATGGATAATTAGGGTATTTGCGGTACCAAGGTCGATGGCAATGTCCTCGGTCATGAAGTCAAAAAATCCCATACTGGTGTATTATATTAAGGTTCTGTATTAAAAATTGTTTAAGCCTGTAAAAGTAGTAAAATTAATGTTTAAAATGACGGGTCCCTGTAAATACCATTGCAACATTATTTTCATTGCAATAATTGATGCTCAACTCGTCTTTTATAGACCCTCCCGGCTGGATAACGGCTGTGATCCCGGCTTCTTTTGCCAGCTCCACGCAATCCGGGAACGGGAAGAAAGCATCGCTGGCCATAACAGCGCCATTAAGGTCGAAATTGAAGGAAACCGCTTTCTCGATTGCCTGCTTCAGGGCATCAACGCGGGAGGTTTGCCCGGTGCCTGCCGCAAGCAACTGCCCGTTTTTTGCAAAAACGATCGTATTCGACTTGGTGTTCTTGCATATTTTCGAGGCAAAGATCAGGTCTTCAACTTCCTGTGTAGTAGGTGAAGTTATGGTAACGGTCTTTAGGTGTTCTTTATTGTCGGTGACATTATCTTTATCTTGGACCAGCAATCCGTTAAGGCAGGTGCGCACCTGTTTCTGCGGAAGCTCCACCTCGTGCTGCACCAGTATGATCCTGTTTTTCTTTTCCTGTAGTATCGCTGTTGCATCGTCATCATAGGCTGGTGCGATCACCACTTCGCAAAACAGCTTGTTGATATCTTCGGCTGCAGCCTTGTCAATTTTTTCATTGGATATCAGCACACCGCCAAAAGCCGAAGTAGGATCTCCTGCTAACGCGTCAAGGTAGGCTTCTTTCACCGTACTCCTTGTGGCAAGCCCGCAGGCGTTGTTGTGTTTCAGGATGGCGAAGGTTGGGCCGTCATTTTTAAATTCATTGATAAGCGTCACGGCAGCGTCTACATCCAGCAAGTTATTGTACGAAAGCTCTTTTCCGTGGAGCTTGGTAAACATCTTGTCAAATTCGCCAAAGAAAAATCCTTTCTGGTGTGGGTTCTCGCCATAGCGCAGTTCCTGGCCGTTGCCAACGCTCTGCTTGTAGAACGTTTCCTCTGTATTGAAGTAGTTGAATATGGCAGTGTCGTAATGTGAAGACACATGGAATGCCTTTGTAGCGAAACGCTTGCGCTCTTCCAGCGTAGTGCCGCCATTATTTTCGGTAAAAGTTTCGAGGAACAGCGAATAATCTTCAACTGAAGCTACGATAACGGTGTCCTTGAAGTTTTTTGCGGCAGCGCGAATCAGCGATATGCCGCCGATGTCTATTTTCTCGATGATGTCGGCTTCAGAAGCGCCCGACGCCACCGTTTTTTCAAAAGGGTAAAGGTCAACTATAACAAGGTCGATCTGCGGGATGTTGAATTCTTTCATTTCCTGCACATCGCTTTCGTTGTCCTGGCGGTTCAGTATGCCGCCGAATACTTTTGGGTGGAGCGTTTTTACCCTTCCGCCAAGGATGGATGGGTAAGAAGTAACGTCTTCTACCGGCACAACAGGTATGCCAAGGTCTTTTATAAACGATTCGGTACCTCCTGTAGAATAGATAGTTACCTCGTGTTCGTGGAGTTTTTTTACAATAGGTTCAAGGCCTTCTTTATCAAATACGGATATCAGTGCCGATGAAATTTTACTTACGCTCATGTTGTTGTGTGTTTTGAAGTTGCAAAAGTAGTTATTACTGGCTTAACATTCAAAAGCAGTGAAGTCTAAATTTGAGTGATTTTTTAAAAATTTATCGCTTTATGATACGCGGTTTTTAAAAAAATGCAGAATTTTACGCAAGACAATATTATAAGTATGCTGCTATACCTCCGTTTGTTAAAAGAAAGCTTTGCATTTGCCATGAATGCGCTCAGGAATAACATGCTCCGGACGTTCCTTTCGCTCCTTGGTGTGACCGTTGGGATCTTCTCGATCATAGCTGTTCTTGCTGCTGTCGACTCGCTTGACCGGAAGATCAAGTCTGATATGAGCAGTGTCGACAAAAACACGATGTACCTGAAACGCTTCTCTTTCGGGCCATCTGAAATACCGCGGTGGAAACGCGAGCAGTTCCCCGACGTGAGTTACGACGAATACCAATACCTTAAAGGCTCGGTAAAGTCGGCACAGGATATGGCTTTCCAGATTTTTACTAAAAACGAAACGGTAAAATATAATGACCAGTCAGTAAGCAGTATCAATATGGTGCCGGTTTCGTTTGAATTTTCCAATATTCAGAGCGTTAAAATAGAGCATGGCCGTTTTTATAATGAAGCCGAATCAAACTCCGGCTCGGGTGTTGCGGTCATTGGATATGAAATAGCCCAAAAGCTCTTCGGGAATGAAAACCCGCTTGAAAAAAAGATACGTGTGTACGGGCGAAAGCTGACGGTTATTGGCGTGATCGAAAAGCAGGGGGCAGGCACGTTTGGGCAAAGCAACGACACATCTATATTTTTTCCTGTAAATTTCCTGAGGAAAATGTATGGCGACCATAACGACTTTATGACCCCTGTAATTGTAATAAAGCCTTTCCCCGGAGAAGATGCTGAAGCCGTTAAGGCCGAAGTGACCCAGAAACTCCGTGCTTACAGGGGAATTAAGAACGGAGAGATAGACAATTTCATGATCGATATCCTTGCCGGCTTCACCGAACTGATCGACCAGATGATCGGGATGATGAACAAAGTAGGGTGGGGCATCAGCTTCTTTTCGCTTTTGGTAGGAGGCTTCGGTATTGCCAATATTATGTTTGTTTCGGTAAAAGAGCGTACCAACCTTATAGGTATCCAAAAAGCGCTTGGCGCCAAAAATAAATTCATATTGTTCCAGTTCCTTTTCGAGGCGGTAATCCTTTCTGTGATTGGAGGCATCGTGGGTATGCTGCTGGTGTGGGGCATTACCATATTGCTGACTAAAGTATTTGAGTTTGAATTTGTGCTGGGCCTTGGCAACGTTATCATAGGTACGGGGCTGGCTATGGCTATCGGGCTTGTTTCAGGAATACTCCCGGCTATATCGGCCTCAAGGCTGGACCCTGTGGAAGCGATTCGCAGCGGGATGTAAAAAAATGCGATACGGTAATGCCCCCAATACCGTATCGCTGTACAATTTGTAAATTGCTGAAAGAATATATTCTCTTGCTGATATATTCAGGTGCAAACTAACTGTTTTTACACCAGAAATTGTAGTTTTAAGTATAGACAAAACCGTGACAAAAATGCATTTCACGCTGTTTTTTATACAGATTACGACAATTCGGAGAAGAGTAGTTTATTAATAGGTGATTTGGACTACTAGTTTATCTGAGAAGAACATTCGATATATTTATTTACCGCTAAAGAAAATCTGCATTTATCTGCCTAATCTGTGTCATCCGCGTTCCATAAAAGATAGCTTTACAATGACGGATTGTTAAAAATTATCCATAAAAAATCCCGCCATCTGCGGGATTCCTATTATCTATCGTATCGGCTGATTCTGTATCAGATCCAGGTAAAGATTTATTTTATCTTTCAGTTCCTTTCGAGGGGTGATGAAATCCAGGAACCCATGCTCAAGTACGAACTCTGCGGTCTGGAAACCTTCCGGCAGGTCTTTACCGGTGGTGTCTTTCACAACTCTTGGGCCTGCAAAGCCTATCAGTGCTCCCGGCTCAGAGATGTTTACGTCGCCCAGCATCGCATAGGATGCAGTTGTTCCTCCTGTTGTAGGGTCGGTACAAAGCGAAATATACGGTATGCCTGCATCCGCAAGCTGTGCGAGTTTGGCCGATGTCTTGGCAAGCTGCATCAGCGAGTAGGCTGCTTCCATCATCCTTGCGCCGCCAGATTTAGAAATCATCAGGAACGGGATTTTGTTTTTTATAGAGTGGTCTATGGCGCGGGCAATTTTCTCACCAACCACAGCACCCATCGAGCCGCCGATGAAAGAGAAGTCCATACAGGCGATTACGATGTCTTTGCCTTTCGACTTTCCTACAGCTGTCCTTACGGCATCCTTCAGTTTTGTTTTCTCCATAGCATCTTTCAGCCTGTCGCCATACTTCTTGGTATCAACAAACTTAAGCGTGTCCTTGGATGTCATATCCTTGTCAAGCTCCTTAAATTCGTTGTTGTCAAACAGGATGTTAAAGTACTCCTTGCTGCCTATCCTTACATGGTAGCCGTCTTCAGGGCTTACGTAAAAATTTTTGGCAAGCTCATCTGCATCTACTATTTTACCGGTAGGCGATTTGTACCATAATCCTTTCGGTACATCTTTCTTGTCTTCGGTAGCTGTTGTTATCCCTTTTTCCGTTCTTTTAAACCAAGCCATAATTCTTTTGGATTTGTGGGTTGTCAATTGCCGGTTGTCAGGCATTCCATCAACCGGCAACTATCAACCATCAACTATATATTATAATGTATTTACGTTGTTAAGGTCGGCAAAAGCCTGCTCCAGCCTTTTGTTGAAAGTCAGTTCGCCTTCGCGCACCCATTTCCTTGGGTCATAATGTTTTTTGTTTGGCGACTCCGGCCCGTCAGGGCTGCCTATCTGTGTTTTCAGGTAGTCGATCTTAGAAGTCATATAATCACGGATACCTTCGGTAAATGCAAATTGCAGGTCGGTATCAATATTCATTTTGATAACACCATACGAAATAGCTTCCCTGATTTCCTCAAGTGTTGAGCCTGATCCACCGTGGAATACAAAATCTACAGGGTTTGGACCTGTGTTGAATTTGTTCTGTACATATTCCTGTGAGTTTCTTAGGATTTTCGGTGTAAGCTTCACGTTACCCGGTTTGTATACGCCGTGTACGTTCCCGAAAGCAGCAGCGATGGTAAATTTGTCTGACACTTTCATAAGTTTCTCATAAGTATGTGCTACCTCTTCAGGCTGGGTGTATAGTTTTGAGCTGTCGACATCAGAGTTATCAACGCCATCTTCCTCACCGCCCGTAATGCCCAGCTCGATTTCAAGGGTCATGCCCATTTTGCTCATCCTTTTAAGGTACTGTACGCAGATTTCTATATTCTCTTCCAAAGGCTCTTCCGAAAGGTCAAGCATGTGCGAGCTGAACAATGGTTTTCCTGTTTCGGCAAAATGCTTTTCGCTGGCATCAAGAAGCCCATCTACCCACGGAAGCAGTTTTTTCGCGCAATGGTCGGTATGTAGTATCACTGTTGCGCCATACGCTTCAGCAAGGGTGTGTATGTGTTTTGCACCGGCAATGGCTCCAAGGATGGCTGCACGTTCTCCTTCATTAGAAAGTCCTTTGCCCGCATTAAAGGCAGCGCCGCCGTTAGAGAACTGGATAATTACAGGGGCTTTTAGTTTTGCCGCTGTTTCAAGCACACCGTTAATGGTGCTTGAGCCGGTTACGTTTACTGCCGGAAGGGCAAAACCTTTCTCTTTGGCATATTTAAAGATCTCCTGAACCTGGTCTCCCGTTGCTACGCCGGGCTTAATATTGTGGGCCATTGTTTTTTGGGTTTTAGAAAATTGATTTACAAAAATACTATTTTTATTTTGAGACGGTTGAAATTTTCGAGAAATAATGGATATTAAACGGCTACGAGATTCCTGTAATCGAATTTTTGATATTCTTTTATTTTCTTCTCTTCTTTCTTCAATTCAATAAGTTCATTCTTTACCTGGATACGGTACCAGTATTCCGGCCTGGTGTGCGAAAAAGCGCTAAGTTTTAAAACAACCTCCGCATTTAGTTTTCGCTCACCCGATAAGTATTTATGTAAATTGCTGTCCTTCATCTCAAAATAAGCCGCCAGTTCTTTTTTTGTTAGATTAAGGGCTTTCAGGTACATTTTTACAAAATCCAGCACCTTAAGTATTTCACTGTTTTCATCCTCGCTTTGGATATAATCTTCAAGAGTATAGCTAATTGCCAATAGCTTGTTGGCTAATTGGCGCTCTTTTGATTGCAGGGCTGATTGGTCGGCAATAAAATCTTTTAGCTCCTCTTTCTTCTTTGGATTAAAAACCTCTTCAAATTTAATTTCTTTCCTAGCCATAATTTTAATTTAAAAATTCCTCGATTAATTTTTGTCCTCCCTCAGGTGGGATAACCATTGTGGTTTCCCCAAATCTTTTAGCATGGTATTTTTGGGAATAATTGGCCATCAGTTTTATTTCAGCTTCTTTGTCTTCTTCCAAGACATCAAATGCCAGCCAGCCTCTGTAAATATCATTTCCTTTAATGAAGCTCAATCTGCAGGCAAAGGCGATTAAACAGCCTGCAACTCTTTCAAATTCTTTATCTTTTCCCTGATTATGCGGTGCAATTTCAACAAAAGCCATATAAGGCTCAATCTTATCTTTCATTTCAAAAATCAGGCAGCCTTCAATTATATGAGGTGAATCTTCCTTTATGAGCACATAAGTTTCAAGTCTGCGGTTTTGGAATGCTTCTTAAAATTGAACCTCCAGCCATCCACCATTGATGGAAGGCTTAACCTTGTGGATTTAGCATCTAAAATATCAGCGTCTATAAGTAGATTTCCGTCTAATTTTAATATTTTGACTTTCATTTACATGATTAATACTACTACAAAGATAATAAATAATTATACAAATCGTATAATTGGTAAATTGTTTTCTTAGGTTTGGGAGATTATTAGAAAGGATAATTTATCCCCACATTATAAACGCATTTGGAAAGGTTGTACTCATTAAACCAGCGTTCGCCTTCCGGTTTTCCGGGATTGTACGTCTTGAATCCCACATCAAAACGTACAATGAAGAAGTTAAAGTCATACCTGAAGCCAACGCCTGTGCCGAGTGCCAGGTCTTCAAAAGATTTCAGGCCGTTAAAGGTGTAATTAGGATCGTCCACCTGGTCAAAAACATTCCAGATGTTGCCTACATCGCCAAAGATCGCACCGTTAAGCTTGCCGAATATATTAAAGCGAAGCTCGGCGCTGTAGGCCATTTTGAGGTTGGCTTCATTAAAGTCGTTAACCCCACCGCTGCGGCCGGGTCCAAGGCTGTAGGACTGCCATGCCCTGTTATCATTCGAGCCTCCCGCGAAATAGCTTCGGGCAAAAGGTATCGAGGTAGAGTTGCCGTAGGGTACCGCCAGCCCGAAAAACGCGCGCATGGCCAGTACTTTCCCGCGCCTGAGGTCAAAGTGCTTTATAAAGTCGAGCTCTCCTTTTATGTACTGCGAATATTGTACATCCAGAAACGTACGGCTGCCTACAGGCACATCCTTGTTTTCTGACATAAGGGGGGCTATCAGCGAGGGTATGCTGCCGGCGGCTTCTACCTTAGTCTTGAAAATAAAGAAAGTATTATCAAGAAGGTCTTTTTTAGAATTGGTAGTGTAAGTGAAATTTGTCGCAAAGATCAGGTTGTTCTCTGTAAGCCTCTGCCTGCGCTCCTCGATGCGGTTGATGCCCTTGCGGTCTTCGTCGCTCACTGTTATCTGGTTGTTTTTTATATCTGTGATAAAGCCGTTGGTGCCCGATTCTATTTTCAGGTCCTTAGAACCATCCGGATTTGGAGGTGCATTAAAATAGGCTGGGTCTACCTGGCTTTCATAAGTATTGGCATATTGGTTAAGCCTGTTGTAGGACGAACGGTATACATTAAAATAATTGCCCGCATTTACATTGCGTATGTATTGTATGTTAAACAGGTCGAGTTTTGCTGTGCGGCCCCTGTCAGGTGTCCAGTTATAGCTGAGCACCCCTGTAAAATTTTCCTTGTCAAGCCCGATGTTCCGCTGCCTGCTGATACCAAAACTCATTATCGTTGACGGGATCATCTTTTTCGGTATGATCTTTTCGGTTTTGAAAGGGAAGAAGATGCGAGGAAAGGTAAGCTTCAGGTCGGCACCATATTCAAGTATATTGAAGAACGACCTGTCAGGTATTGCCACATCCCTCGATGAGCCGATGTTGCCGCGTGTGGAGATCTCCAGGATCTCGGCGCCCTTAAAGATATTTCTTATCGATACCCCAAGGCTCCCCTGGATCCCGAAATCCTGGATGTTGGAGTGAGTAAAATCGACGCTGGGAGTAAAGCGGAATTTTTTTCGCGGATTTAGGTAAATATTGGTTATCAGCGAAGTGCCGGTCGGGTCTCTCGGGTCTTCTTTGTATTCAATGGTTGGGTAGTTAAAAACCCTCAGGTTGGTAAGGTACCTTGAGGTAAGCATCCTCCTGAAATCGGCGAAGTCGCTCCCCTGTGTTATAAATACCGCATCAGTAAGCGCTTTTGGCCGGTAGTTCAACTTCCCGGTGCTGTACAGGTTAAAACCATTGTAACTCACGCTGTCAATGGCCTGTTCGGGGCTTGTGGGATTTTTGGTGTAAATATTTACCTGGCTGATCTTGTACAGCCTGAACGGCCTTACAAAAGTAGAGTCGCCCTGCTTTACGGTCTCATTGTCAATGATAAAGTCGACATTGGCCTTGTAGTTATTGCCCACAGTGTCCAGTACATATGATATATTATTTTGCTGGAAGGTATAGGCTCCGCGGTTACGGAAGTAGGTTGTGATGCGTTCCCTTTCTGCTGTAAAATTAGCTTCATTATACTGGTCGCCTTTCTTTATGAGCGATCCTGCTTTTATAGTGATGTAAAGGCTGTCGAGCGCCGGAGTTTCTATGTAAGGTATGATCGAGTCCAGCTTGTAAGGCTTCCCTGTTTCGATATCATAACGCACTTCAGCACGCTTGTTTTCAAGGGTGTCAATGGTATATTTTACGTTTGCCCTGAAATAACCTTTCTTGTAATAAAAGGCAAAAAGCCTGTTGCGTGATTTCTTTATCCTGTTCAGGTCAACAATTACAGGAGGCTCGCCGGTTTTTTTGGCAAAGTTGCTAAAGCCCGACACGAAAAAGGAATTACCCAGCCGCTGTACCTGCTTTTCCGAAAGCATCTTTCGTAAGAACTCATGCCTTCCCGGCTTCCTTTTAAGCCATTCCTGATAGGAGGAGTCGGCATCCTTGTTGGCAAGGTTGTAAATGCTCAGGCGAATGTGCCAGCCTAAAACATCGGTATTGGGCAATTGGTAGAGCTGCGCTTTGTGCTCATCGTCGTTTTTTTCTTCGCCGTTTACCCTTACATCATTTTTTTTCAGGAGGTGCTTACCCTCCGGCACGTTCTTAACGAGCGAACAGGAATATAAAAACCAACCCGATATAAGAATTAGTGCTATTTTTGTTGTTATATTTCTCAAGGCAGTTGCGGCAAATAGTAATTCAAAAATACATTTTTTATGGTTAGCAAAAACCAAATTAAAACAATAACGGGTTTACAGCAAAAAAAATACAGGAAGCTGCACAAATTGTTCTTTGCCGAAGGGATAAAGGTAGTGCAGGAATTGCTGAATTCCAATTTTGAATTGCACAGGCTGTTTACCACCCAGGATATATTCAGTGAACTGCCAAAAGATAAAGTTGATATCATTACCGAAGCCGAGCTGAAAAAGATAAGCGCCTTGGCAACACCTAATGCCTGCCTGGCCTTATTTGTTGTCCCCGACGAAAAACAGGTGCCTGAAAACGGCCTTATCGTTGCGCTTGACGATATACGTGACCCGGGTAACCTGGGGACTATCATCAGGCTGTGCGACTGGTTTGGTATAGAACATTTGGTATGCTCTGAAAATTGTGTGGATGTGTATAACCCAAAAGTAGTACAGGCTACAATGGGCTCTATTACACGGGTCAATGTGGTTTATACCGACCTGTCGGACTACATTGCTAAAACTTCGCTCCCGGTATTCGGTACCTTTATGGACGGGAAGAATATTTATAGCGAAGCGCTGCCGAAGGATGGCATCATTGTTATGGGCAATGAAGCTAATGGCATTTCTCCAGAAATAGAAAATCTGGTGACAAATAAAATAGCGATCCCGCGCTTTGGCAGCCTGCAAATGACAGAAAGCCTCAATGTGGCTACCGCAGCAGCTATCACATTAAGCGAGTTCCGAAGGAATTTTGAAAGTATTTAGTGCAAGTCACTATTACCACTCTGAAGTTTATTCAAGCTTTCCAGGAAAAAATCCGTGAAAATCTGCCAAAATCCGCGTCATCTGCGTTCCCTTTCTAAATTAATGGAAAGTGAAGTTTACAAAAACACCACGGGTTTTCATTGAGCCTACATTGCCGGTATAAGGGCTGTTTGGGTCATTATCCCTGATAAGCTCATCGTCAAGGCTGAACACGCCGCGTATAGAAGGCGAGAATTTGAAGTATTCGAAGTAAAGGTCTATACCAATGCCCAATTCATAATTGGTTGTCCATTTTACCATCCTGAAATTTCCCCCGGTCATGTTATCGTCTTTGGCATCAGCATTACTGCTGAGGTTCCAGGAGCGCGAAAAACCGCCCAGAAGATAGGGGCGTACATTGCCTGTCCGCTTTGAAGAGAATTTCAGCAATAACGGGAAATGCAGGTACGTCGATTTTACCTGCCTTTTATTATCCACCAGGCCGTCTTCATAAAATGTAAGGTCGCGTTGGGTATAATAAAGGCCCGGCTCAAAACGCAGGTCAAGGTATTCGAAAATCCTGAGGTTGCCCACAAGGCCAACGTTAAAGCCGGTAGTACCCTTTACCTCTATGTCCTTACCCGGATTGTTCTTGTAGTCGAATTTGAAATCGTAGCTATTGAAGCCAAGAAAGTAACCCCAGTGCGTACGCTGCTTGTCGAAGTTCTCCAGGTGTATAATAGGGTCGCGGCCAAATATGCGGGTGCCAAACTGCGCCTGGCTTGTAAGGCCTGATAGCAGTAGTATGAATAGAATTAATTTCTTCATTTTATTGTTTTGAAGCGGAGTAAATGGTTGCCACACCAAAGGTCTGCGGCATATTCTTAACCTCTATAAACCCAATTTTGCGTAAAATATTGTTCAGCGCTTCACCATGTGGGAAAACCGAAGCCGATTCGCTAAGGTAAGCATACGCCGAACGGTCTTTAGAGAATAGCCTCCCTATCATCGGAAGCATGTACTTGCTGTAAAAAGTGTAGCCCTGCTTAAACGGGAATTTTTCAGGGACGGATGTTTCGAGTATCACAAAAATGCCGTTGGGCTTCAGTACGCGCAGTATTTCGGCAAGGCCTTTTTCAAGCGTTTCGAAATTGCGTACCCCAAAAGCTACGGTTATGGCATCAAAGTAATTATCGGCAAATGGCAGGTTTTCGCTGTCACCATATACTAGCTTTACCCTGCTGTCAAGGGTTTTTTCAGTAACTTTTTTACGCCCGACTTCCATCATCCCTTCGGATATGTCGGCACCTATAATTTCTTTGGCATTCGTCTGCGCCATCAGGATGGCGAGGTCGCCGGTACCGGTGGCAATATCCAGTACGCGCTCCGGGTTTTTGGCAGCAACCATCTTCAGGACCTTCTTCCTCCATTTCACGTCTATGCCAAAAGAGATTACACGGTTCAGTCCGTCGTACTTGCCGGATATGGTATCGAACATCTGTGCGACCTGCTCTTTCTTGCCAAGGCCGGAATCTTTGTATGGAGTAACTTGTTGTGACATTGCTTTAATTTACGGTGCAAAGATAAAGTAAGTTTTGTTAATCAGGAGTTATAAAGATACCTATTCATTTGCTTGTTTTAAAGCGAGATCTTCTAATTCTCCTGAAATCCTAAAATCGGTTTGTTTGATTTTGTTTAAATACGGCTTTATAGAAGGGATTATACCCGAAAGTTTCGCCTTTACAATAATTCCGATAGTCCCTGTGATAGTTAAGCCTAATCTAACTGCTATTTTTCTTGCTTTATAATCATCAAGAATCAATGTGCATTCGACAATTTCTAAAGCTAGAGCTATTGCGCTTGATTCGCCTCTGTCAATCTGTAATTCCAGAATTTGCTGTCGTGAATTGTCAGCTATGCGCCGGACAATTATCCATTCAGGCAATGGCTCGCCAAATTCTTCTGCTATTTCAGGTGTTGTAATAATTTGACCGTAGATAAGCTTCAGCAGGTCAAGTTCGCCAATTTTCGACAGTATAATAAGGCAGCTGGTATCGGAGATTATAATCTTATGCACTGGCTATATCATTTGCCAAATCGGAAGCAGGATAATTAAAAAGAGAAATATCGTATATTCCTATTATTTCTGCAAATGCACGTTTTGAAAGGCCTGCCAATGTAGCAGCCTGACCCAGGGACAGCCTTCCCTGCTCATATAGCTTGGAGGCTGCAAGCATTAAAAATTCCCTGCTATCCAGATTAAAGTCATCGGGGATATTGATTGTCAGTGTCTTCATACGTCAAAATTACAAATAAATTCTAAACTTTATCTAATACCATATCATACAAATCAAATCCCTTTGCCCAATAATCTTTTGTAAAAGGGCTTTTAAGCCTGAAGCCCATTTTCTCATAAAATGGATATACTAACTGCGTAGTGCGTACGCCAATTTCCTCCATACCCAGCTTTTGCATTTCCGCGATCCTGAATTTTACCAGTGCGCTGCCCACACCTTTGCCATGCGCGTCAGGATGGATGATATCCCAGGATAGCACACCACGTTTTTCGTCATCCCGCCTGTTGAAACCGCCACAGCCCATAATGCTTCCGTCAATTTCAACCACATAATAATGGTCAATGTGTTTTGCAAGGTAATCAATAAGGTCGGCTTCTTCGCTTACAGCAAAAAATTCAGGGGTGTTGCAGCGTAACAGTTCCAGTATTGCCGGATCGTCAGAAGGAGAGTAGGGGCGGATGGTCATTTATATTTTGATTGACAGCTCCAAATTACCTCCTAATCCAACCTCTACAATTTTTTGCAAGGTTGATAAGCGAACTTCCTTGACGTTATTTTCAATTTTTGAAATATATGACTTTGTAGTGCCTGCTTTATCGGCAAGTTCCTGTTGGGTTAACCCTTTTTCGAGACGGGCGATATGCAGCATTGCTCCAACTTTAAAATCTTCATATCCGGCTTCTAATTCATCCCTCTTTTTTGTTCCAATTTTGCCATAATGCTTTTCTTTAAACTCTTCAAGGGACATCAAATTATTTTTCGCTTTCATATTCTAGTTTGATTTTTAATGCCTTTTCAATTTCTTTCTTTGGTGTTTTTTGAGTTTCTTTTGAAAGCCATTTGCCAGTACAATAAGTTTTCCTTCATCAAAAAAGCAAAATATTCTAAAGATATCACTTCCCGTCTGGATACGGATTTCATACAGGCCATTTGTGTTTTCAATATGCTTGAGGTAGGTCTCTGGTACGCGCTCAAGTTGTTCTATAAGGTCAAATGTCCAAATAATTTTAAATCTGACTTTATCACGTTGTATAATGAAAAAGTCATTAAAATAATTTTTATAGAAAGTGATTTTTCTTTTAGCTTCCATTAAAAAATACAAAGATATAAAAAGTTGCCCTATAGTGAAACTTTTTAATTGTGATTTTAAAATTTAATTATTTTCTCAACCACGTCTGGAACGCCATATCATAGGCATGCTTCTCATCTTTCGGATGGAAAACTTCTTCTGCCAGTTCCCATTTTTTAGGGTCGATGTCAGGAAAAAAAGCATCGGCTTCGGGAGAGGTGTCATATACTTTAGTCAATTCTATCTTGTCGGCCCTGTCAATAGATTGTTTGTAAATCTCGCCACCGCCTATCACAAAAACTTCTTCATCCTGCGGGCAGGCGGCAATAGCAGCATTGAGGCTGTTCACTACAATGCATCCTTCGGCTTTGTAATCTTCCTGGCGGGTGATGATAACGTGTGTACGGTTGGGCAGCGGCCTCGGGAAGCTCTCAAACGTTTTGCGGCCCATGATAATATAGTGGCCGGTAGTTATCTGCTTAAAGCGCTTAAAATCGTCCGGAAGGTGCCATATCATCTGGTTGTCTTTGCCCAGGGCGTTGTTCTCTGCGGCAGCTGCAATAAGGGTAAGGGTCATTGTAACGAAGGGTTGTTGTCTTTTTCTATTTTCTTTTCAAGCTGGCTTATTTTCCGTTCCTGACGGGCCACAAGCTTGGCGATTTGCTCCTGCTCCCACTTTTTGTTGATAAAGCTTTCGGTAACGAATACCTTTATAAAATGCATTATAAACAGGAAAGCCCATGCGGTTATGGCCCAAAGATACCAGTCGTCCTGCGGGTCTACGTCCAGGCATTTATTGATAATGTAAAAGAAAATGCTGCTGACAAAAAACAGTATGAAGTGAAGGTAAACACGTTTCTTCTGCTTTACCCTTTTCCGGGCATATTCATAAAGTTCCTGTTGATTTTGTTCCATGTTCCCCTGATTTTTGGAAACTAAAGGTAAGGAAAATTACTTGAAAATTAATCTCCCCACACCAAATGATGTTGATGTGGCAATGCCGTGTATCATTGCTGGCTGAATATTGGGAAAACTGTTAATTACACGGTACACTTCTTTCTCATATTCATCCGGGGAGCTACCCATTATCTTATCTACGCTAATATGGCCATCGCTATCTACAATTACCGTGATTTCCATATATAATGGAATTTTGACAGGTTGACTATATTTTTTTTGAATATTTTGTAAGGTCTTTTTTTGGGTACATTCCAGTTGTTCTGCGATGCTCAGACCTTCACTGACACAGCCTGGAAATAATGCAGGATTGTCATAGGTTATATAGTCAGGGTTAATTTTTTTCTCCTTTATTTCCGATGGATATGCAATATAGTAATTGCCTGTTTCAGGATTTCGAAAGAACGTCAGGTTTACCAGATGTGTGCTTCTCTGTTCTTTAAACTTTAGGTCTTTTGGAGTAACATTGGGAAGTTTGCTGTTAATGTAGAGCTTTATCTCTTCTTTAAGTTTTATGCTTTCCGACCTGACTTCTGTATGTCCGGGGATAACCTTGCCGTCTCTCCCGGTTACAAAAAATGCAGATAATGAAAAATAGTCCTTATTGCTTTCCGGCAAATCGCTTATCGCTTCATTAGTAATAGTGGAAGATAACAAATCTACTAATTTTTGTTCCGAGCACAATTTGGGATTAAAATCATTTTTACATTCAGGTAGCACAGCTTGAGTTAAAACTTTCCTCTCAACCTGCGCAAATCCCTTAAGACAAAGGAGTAATAAAAATAAATATATTTTCATCATATCTGATTATACCGCCACGGCTCCTTTAATATGCGGGTGCGGGTCATAGTTCTCCAGGGTGAAATCTTCAAATTTAAAATCGAAGATGTTTTTTACTTCCGGGTTCAGCTTCATTTGCGGCAAAGGCCTTGGGTCGCGGCTTAGCTGCAGTTCCAGCTGCTCGAGATGATTGTTGTAGATGTGCGCATCGCCAAAAGTATGGATAAAATCACCGGGCTGTAATCCGCAAACCTGTGCTATCATCATCGTTAACAAAGCATACGAGGCTATGTTAAAAGGCACTCCTAAAAAGATGTCAGCGCTTCTTTGGTATAGCTGGCAGGAAAGTTTGCCATCTGCGACATAGAATTGGAAAAATGCGTGGCACGGCGGTAGCGCCACTTTACCATTGGCAACATTTTCAGCAAATGATTTTGAGGTGTCCGGCAGTACGCCCGGGTTCCATGCCGAGATCAGCATCCTGCGGCTGTTAGGGTTGGTTTTCAGTGTCTCGATAAGCTCTGTTATCTGGTCGATCTCTTTATCATCCCAGTTGCGCCACTGGTGGCCGTATACGGGGCCAAGGTTACCATCCTCATCTGCCCATTCGTCCCATATCTTTACGCCATTCTCGTTGAGGTAACCGATATTGGTATCGCCTTTAAGGAACCAAAGCAGCTCGTATATGATCGATTTAAGGTGCAGTTTTTTTGTAGTAACCAAGGGAAAGCCCTCGCTCAGGTCAAAGCGCATCTGGTACCCGAAAACACTTTTTGTGCCCGTGCCGGTGCGGTCGCCTTTCTCGTTGCCATTATCTAAAACATGCTTTACTAAATCTAAATACTGCTTCATAATACCAATTCTCTAATTTAAAAATGTACACAATGTGTCAATTCCCTACTCATGCAAATTAAAAAAATATAATGGAGCAAAATTTAAAAAGCAACTGTTTTTATAAATGGAGTTATTCACAAAAAAAAAGCCACCTTTTCAGGCAGCTTAAATAGTTATATTAAAGAATTGAGAAATTGATACATTAACTTTCTCTTTTCGATATTTCATCGCGGATCTTTGCCGCTTTTTCGTAATCTTCATTCTGAACCGCGCCTTCAAGCTGCTCATGCAGTTCCTGAAGGTTATACTGCGAATAGCCTTCGCCTGAAACCGTTTCGGTGCCAAAAGTCTGCGGCGGCGTAAGCACGTCGTCATGCTCCGCTTCGGCGTTTTCCGGCTCGGGGTTTATCTTCAGGTAGATGCCTGCTTTGTCAAGGATGTTCTTGTAAGTAAATATAGGTGCATTAAAGCGGAGTGCCAGGGCTATCGCATCAGAGGTGCGTGCATCGATGATTTCTTCGATCCTGTCGCGTTCGCAGATGATGCTCGAAAAAAAGACACCGTCAACCAGCTTGTGGATGATCACCTGCTTTACCACGATATCAAACCGGTCGGCAAAATTTTTGAATAAGTCATGGGTGAGCGGCCTTGGCGGCTTGATCTCTTTCTCAAGGGCAATGGCAATGGACTGGGCCTCAAATGCCCCGATAACGATCGGTAATTTCCGCTCTCCGTCCACTTCATTCAGGATCAGGGCATACGCTCCGTTTTGTGTCTGGCTGTATGAGATCCCTTTTATAGTAAGTTTTACTAAGCTCATATGGTCTTTGCTGTAATACAAAAAAGGCTATCCGGACAAAGATAAAACTATCGCGTTCCAGATAGCCCTTTAAGGGGCACAATTTATAATAAAATTATGAGTTTTGAGCCTTAAAAGCTTTAATTTTTCAGTCAGTTTAGGGACGATCTCAAACGCGTCGCCTACAACGCCGTAGTCGGCTACCTTAAAGAAAGGTGCGTCTGCATCGGCATTGATAACCACTTTTACTTTAGAGGAGTTGATACCAGCAATGTGCTGTATCGCACCGGAAATACCTACTGCAATATACAGGTTGGCAGCTACCGGCTTACCTGTCTGGCCTACGTGCTCGCTGTGAGGCCTCCAGCCAAGATCGGATACCGGCTTAGAACACGCTGTTGCTGCGCCAAGCGCTGCGGCAAGGTCTTCTATTAGGTTCCAGTTCTCAGGGCCTTTAAGTCCGCGCCCTCCCGATACTACCACTTCAGCATCGGCTATCGTTACTTTGCCTGTTACTTTTTCTGACGATTCTACCTTTACGTAGAAATCATTATCATTAAGCGAAGGCGTAAATTCTTCAGAAGCAGCAGTCCCATTCGATTCTACAAGCCCGAAAGAGTTTTTGCCTATGGCAAGCACTTTTACATCAGTGCTGATCTCGGTGAAGCTAAACGCTTTATTTGAGAACGCATTCCTTTTTACGCGGAAAGGCGAAAGGCTCTCCGGAAGCGCAACCACGTTTGATGCATAACCGGCCTCAAGGGCAACGGCTACAAGCGGCGCGATATAAAGGCTGTCGGTAGTAGAAGAGAACAATATGATCTTAGCGCTCTCTTTCTGTGCAGCCTGTTTGATTGCGTCAGCATAGGCTTTTGCATTGAACGCCGTAAGCTTGTCTGATTTTACATTAAGCACTTTGTCTACGCCGTAAGCGCCAAGGGCAGATGCTTCAGGACCGTTGATGGTAAGCGCAGTAACTGTGGTTCCGGTCTCGCCGGCTATTTTTTTTGCGTAAGAAGCAAGCTCGAACGCTGTTTTTTTGAATTTGCCGTCTGCTGATTCAGCATATATTAAGATTGACATTTTTCTAATTTTTTAATTTGTTAATGTATCAATGTAGCAATTCTTCGCTGTGCGTGTAATTGTTACATTGAATAATTGATTCATTGTTACATTAAATTACCTTAGCCTCGTTATGGAGCAGGCTCACAAGCTCGTCAAGGTTGTCAGGGCTTATCAGCTTCACTGCCGATTTAGGTGCAGGCTTCTCGAACTTAACCGCTTTGGTCGCAGCGTTTGCAGTTACGGGCTCAAGAACAGTAAGGGCTTTCTGCCTTGCCATCATGATGCCGCGCATGTTCGGGATCCTTAGGTCTTTCTCTTCAACAAGGCCTTTCTGCCCGCCGATAACCATTGGCAGTTTAGCGCTAAGCGTTTCTTTACCGCCGTCGATTTCACGTATGGCTTTGGCATCACTGCCTGTCACATCCAGCTTAATGCATGAGTTTACGAAGTCGAAGCCTAAAATGCCGGCAAGCATACCCGGAACCATCCCGCCGTTGTAATCCAACGATTCTTTTCCTGCTATTACAAGGTCATAACCGCCCTGCTTAACCACTTCGGCAAGCTGTTTTGCAACAAAAAAGCCGTCGGTAGGGTTCGCGTTCACACGGATGGCCTCATCCGCCCCGATAGCAAGCGCTTTCCTTAAGGTTGCCTCTGCATCAGCGCCGCCCACGTTTACTACTGTAACGTTTGCGCCCTGCTGTTCTTTAAACCATATCGCCCTTGTAAGACCGAATTCGTCGTTAGGGTTAATTACAAACTGTACACCGTTGGTGTCAAACTCGCTGTCACCATTGGTGAAATTGATCTTTGAAGTAGTATCAGGCACGTGGCTGATGCAAACTAATATTTTCATCTTATAAAAGTTATGAAGTTGATTATTT
Source organism: Flavobacterium album (assembly GCF_003096035.1). Classification (NCBI taxonomy): domain Bacteria; kingdom Pseudomonadati; phylum Bacteroidota; class Flavobacteriia; order Flavobacteriales; family Flavobacteriaceae; genus Flavobacterium; species Flavobacterium album. Next base: position 1,715,790 of record NZ_CP029186.1, read on the forward strand.
TCAGGTTACGAAAATAATACTTTTATCGAAATAAAAAACTATGCACGCATAACAAATAATGTTTTTTTAAAAATTTCAACATTAAAATTTGATTATCATAAAAATCATGCGTTTAAATGCTGATTATTGCGAATATAGAGGTGATTGTTATAAACCTTTGCACAAACTATTTATTTGGGAAAAGTCAGTTATTTAATAATTTAAAATTTTTATTTTTGCCATTCATTTAATCCGAAAAACATTTACATGAGAACGATACAATTCAGGGAAGCAGTATGCGAAGCCATGAGCGAGGAAATGCGCCGTGACGAATCGATATATTTAATGGGCGAAGAGGTAGCCGAATATAACGGCGCCTACAAAGCCTCAAAAGGGATGCTTGACGAATTTGGCCCGAAAAGGGTTATCGATACCCCTATAGCAGAGCTTGGATTTGCCGGTATAGCAGTAGGGAGCGCCATGAACGGCAACAGGCCGATCGTGGAATTCATGACGTTCAACTTCTCGCTGGTTGGTATCGACCAGATAATCAATAACGCGGCTAAGATGCGCCAGATGTCGGGCGGGCAGTTCAGCATGCCAATGGTTTTCCGTGGGCCTACGGCTTCAGCGGGCCAGCTGGGCGCAACGCACTCACAGGCTTTCGAAAACTGGTATGCCAATACACCCGGACTTAAAGTGGTGGTGCCATCGAACCCTTACGACTGTAAAGGGCTTTTGAAATCGGCAATCCGCGATAACGATCCTGTAATCTTCATGGAAAGCGAGCAGATGTATGGAGACAAAGGTGAAGTGCCAGATGGGGAATATACTATTCCACTTGGTGTTGCCGATGTGAAGCGTGAAGGGAAGGACGTAACTATCGTGTCTTTCGGTAAAATTTTGAAGGAAGCCTTTATCGCAGCCGATGAGCTGGAGAAAGAAGGCATCAGCGTTGAGATCGTCGACCTGCGCACCATACGACCGATGGATCACGAAACAATACTGAACTCGGTTAAGAAAACGAACAGGCTTGTAGTGCTTGAAGAGGCCTGGCCATTCGGCAGCATCGCCTCAGAGATCACTTATATCGTGCAGGAAAGGGCTTTTGATTACCTTGACGCACCAATACAAAGGATCACTACTGCCGATACCCCGGCGCCATACTCTCCGGCATTGCTGAAAGAATGGCTTCCGAACGCAGGTGATGTTGTAAAGGCAGTGAAGAAAGTTATGTACAAAAAATAAAAGTGTTCGTCTTTGCGGTAGAATAACCACAAGGGACCCGAAGATCTGCACAGAGGTCACAAGGCAATATGATAAAGCCTTGTGGCCTTTTTTACATCAGGCTGCCTTGTGTCCCTTGTGAAAAAAACCTTGTGCGCTTTGTGGTAAAAAAGCAATTCTGACTTGGAAGGATATAAAAAACAACTATATTTGAAACGTCATCATACTATTTGGTGAAGTTTTTTGTTTAATCATAATATGAAAAGAAAAATACTGTTTTTACTGGGGTTCTTTTTTGCGGTTACGGGCTCGCTTTTGGCGCAAACGAAAATAGGCGGTGTGATATTGGACAATTCGAACCAGCCGCTTCCTTTTGCAAATGTATATTTTAAAGGCACCAGCGAAGGTACCATTACAGATGAGAACGGTAAATTTTACCTTGAATCGCAAACGGCTTACACGCAGATCGTGGTCTCATTCGTTGGTTACGCTACAAAAGAAATTACCCTCACTAAGCCCATTACGCTCGACATGAAAATCACGCTGGCCGAAGCACAGGAGCTGAAAGAGGTGGTGCTTTATTCAGGAAAAACATCCAAGAAAAACAACCCCGCGATAGATATTCTCCGCAAGATATGGGAGCGCCGCCGAAAGAATGGCCTGAAGATGTTCAAACAATACAATTATGACAAGTATGAAAAGGTAGAGTTTGACATGAACAGCATCGACAGCGCTTTCATGAAAAGCAAAGTATTCCGGGGCATGGAATTCATCTTCGATCATGTGGATACATCAAGCGTTACGGGAAAAACCTACCTGCCTATCTTCATTAATGAGGCATTGAGCAACGTATATGGCGACAATGTCATCAACGCAAAAAAAGAGATCGTCCGTGCCAACAAAAATTCGGGTTTCAGCAACAACCAGCAGGTTATAGCTTTCATAAAAGACCTTTATGCCGAATATGATATCTACGACAACTACCTTAAATTTTTCGATAAAGACTTTGTAAGCCCACTTTCCAGGACGGGTATCAATGTGTATAATTATGTGCTTGCCGACAGTACTTTTATCGATAAGAAATGGTGTTACAACATTGTATTTTACCCAAGGCGCAAGGGTGAACTGACCTTCAAGGGGAACTTCTGGGTAAACGATACCACCTTTGCCATCAAAAAGATAAGCATGGCGGCGAGTAAGAGCGCCAACATCAACTGGGTAAAGGATATTTATATAGAGCAGGAATTTGATGTGCTTAACGATTCTGTGTTCCTGCTGAAGCGTGACCACATGATGAGCGACTTTGCCATAAGCAAAAAAGAGGAATCCAAAGGGGTGTACGGCAAGCGGACAACGCTTTTCCGGGACTACCAGTTTGATGTTAAAAAGCCTGCCGAATTTTATGCGCCCGATGTCAACCTTTATGATGAGCAGGTACACGATCGGCCCGATGAGTACTGGGAGGAAAACCGGTTTGAGTCGCTCAATGATGATGAGCGCGGCGTTTATAAGATGCTCGATACGCTCAAGACCGTCCCTAAATTCAAGAGATTGTATAGCCTGGTCGCGACACTGGGCAGCGGGTATTACCAAATGGGCAATTTTGACTATGGCCCTATATTTTCTACATTTGGCTATAATGATGTCGAGGGCGTAAGGCTGCGAACGGGCGGGCGCACCTACTTCGGGCAAAACGACCCGTGGCGTATAGAGGGTTATACAGCTTACGGATTTAAAGACAACCAATTCAAATATGGCATCTCCGGCAAATGGATGGTGAATAAGAAAAACCGCCTCATTATCCATGGCGGGAATAGGCGCGACATCGAGCAGATAGGGGTAAGCCTCACCGCGACCAATGATGTACTGGGCAGGAGCTTCGCGTCGTCGTCGCTTTTCTCAAACGGTAGCAACAACAAGCTGACCTCGATCAATTTTAGTACCGTTGGTTTCGAGATAGAGCCGGTAAAGAACCTCACCTTCAGGTCTAATATAAATTACCGTACATTAAAGTCGGCATCATCGGTATTCAGCCTTGATTATTACAACGATCCTAATGACCATTCTAAAGGGGTCGAAGGTTTTGTAAAGCAGTACGAATTCGGCGCACAGATAGACTATACTCCACGCAGGAGAACAATAGGCTACGGCGTGGAGCGCGCAGATGTCGACCTTAACTATGCCAGGCTTTACCTTAATTTTTCGCAGGGTATTAAAGGCGTTTTCAATAGTGATTTTGATTACCAAAAGCTGCAGTTCTACTACAGGCAGCCTGTACTGGTGGGTGGTTTCGGGCGTTTGTTTACAACGCTGGAGGCCGGCAAGATATTTGGCGATGTACCGCTTGGGCTTATGGGTGTAATACCCGGCAACCAGTCGTATTTCATCATAGAAAATACCTACAACCTCCTGAATTACTACGAATTTGTAGCCGATGAATATGTATCGCTTCACCTGGAGCATAATTTTAACGGTAAGCTGTTCTCACGTATACCCGGGCTTCGCGACTTGAACCTGCGTGAGATTATTGGTATAAAAGGCGTTTGGGGAACCGTGTCAGAAGGGAATAAAAGGCTCAATGCTTCTACCCTCGAGTACCGTGCGCCGGAAGATGTATATTGGGAATACCATGCGGGCGTAGGGAATATCTTTAAGGTATTCAGGCTGGACTTTGCCTGGAGGGGCAGCTACCTGAATCTTCCTGATGCTAATAAATTCACAATAAAAGGTTCGTTCGGATTCTATTTTTAATTCCGGTTAACAAAATTTTTGTAATTTCGTTTCAACCAATCTATAAGAATTTATGAAATGCCTATTTGCTGTATTGCTCGCATTGCTAATGTTGTCATGTAAAAAAGAAGGTGGAACGCAAAATGCGGGGAGTATTTATCCTGAGCAGGCTGTTGGCATGGACAACAATGGCAAATATACTATTGCTGATGAAAAAGCGCTTGCTACAGCTTGGGAAGCCAAAGTTGAAGGAAAGGCCAAACTCACGGCTTTCGAGATCGTGAAAGGCACTACCGAAGGTGATGTGGCTGAAGATTTCTATATGCTGGTGGCAAGGACGGAAGATGGTACCGCTAAGGTTGCATCGCTGCTTGAGCTAAGGGGCAATAAATTTTATTTCGGGTCGGAAGACCATAAAGGATCTGAGTCATACCTGCTAGTGATCTGCAGGGGAGAGTGCGACGGAGGCTGCCTTCCTGCGGTGAGAAAGAAAGATGGTGTGAAGCATTTAATTTGTTCATCATGTGCAGATTGTGAAAAAAACGAAATAGAAACCCATTAAGTATATAATAAAACAATTAACATTTCATTGTGGCAGCCATGCTGATTTATATGCTAATTTCGTAAGACATTTAAAAACTAACTGCCATGAAATCAAACTTACTTAAAATTGGGGCATGCCTGCTATTTGTTGCTACAATAGCTGCGTGCAGTAGTGATTCGGATATAAACCTAACTGATGCTGCAACTCCTGAAAGGGCGAACAGGGCCAGTTTTTGGGATGGCGAAATAGGGGTTGAGAAAACAACAGGAGAATTAGAGATAACCGCGGATAAAAGCGCAATCATCGCTAATTTTGAGGATATACTGCAAAAAGAAGGAAATCCAACTACACTGACAAGTCTTGTAATAGTAAAAAAACCGGCACTCAACGACCCTTCTAATGTTGGGCACATGCTTATCGGTGCCGATGGAAGGAATACCTCAATCGGTGTTATGCTTATCCGTGACGGATCGGGATCGCTTAAACTCGATAAACTTTCTTCTGAAGTTATTAAGACTACAAGCTGCCGTGGCTGTGCTTCAGGATGCAACCTTGAATATCTGTATGTAAACGGTAAAAAAGTAGCTATCTGCAATGAGAACGGATGTATATCCGATTGTACCAAAACAGAAACGGAGTTCTAAATGCGAACTAAAAAAACTAATACAGGTCCCGGCATTTGCCGGGATTTTTTATAGCGTTAAGCACAAGTATAAAGTTAATACCTGCCCGTTAGCACCCCTTGTTTTCCTTTAGCATTATTGCCTAAAAAGCGTAGGAGGATGTTTTTGCATTAGTAGACGCATTATGCCTTTCTTGTAATAAATGGAATTATTTTACTAAAATTTTAAAAATACTGTTTTTTTGAATTTTTGAATGAAGTCTTTTATAGCATTAAATTTTTGTAAAGTATTGGTTTTACTGGATTTTTAGATTATAAAACTTTGTTCTTCAATATTTTTTAATGTATTTTCGCACCCGCTAAATAAGAAAGAGTTAGAAATATGACCGCAGCAAGATTAAAATCGTTCGATGTCCTGATCGAGATACCGAAAGGAAGCAGGAACAAATATGAATATGACTTCAAATTAAAGAAAATACGTTACGACAGGATGCTTTTCTCATCGATGATGTACCCTGCCGATTACGGTTTTATCCCCGAAACACTGGCACTTGACGGTGATCCGCTGGATGTGCTGGTTTTGGTTCACGAACCAACATTCCCCGGTTGTGTGATAGAAGTTAAGCCAATTGGTGTTTTCCACATGGCAGACGAAAAGGGGCCGGATGAAAAAATCGTGTGCGTGCCAATATCTGACCCGATATGGAACAAGTATAACGACCTGAGCGACCTTAACCCGCACCGCCTTAAAGAAATCGAGCATTTCTTTAAAGTATACAAAGACCTTGAGAACAAAAAAGTTGATGTTGAAGGCTGGGGAGACGTTAATGAGGCTTACCAGATCATAGAAGAATGCCTTGAGCGTTTTGAGTCACTGGAAAACAAACCTGAAGAATTATTCAGCATTAAATAGGTATTAGCTTTAAAAATACTCCAATAAAAAGCAACATTCTGTAAAAGAGTGTTGCTTTTTTTGTTTTGCTTTTGTTATATTTACAAGATATTAACAAATTAAAAACCAAATAATACCTTATTTATGGAGTCAATAATGATTTACGTGCCGATCATCATGGCCGTTGTAGGGCTGCTCTTTATGGCAGTTAAAAGATCTTGGGTTTTAAAACAGGATGCCGGTGATGGAAAGATGAAAGAAATTTCGGAGTACATTTACGAAGGCGCCCTTGCCTTTTTGAAGGCAGAATATAAATTGCTTACTATTTTTGTTATTGTTGCGAGCATCGCGCTTGCCGGGATAACCTTCCTTCCCGGTGCAACTACCCACCTGCTTATCGTGGTTGCCTTTATTTTGGGGGCATTCTTCTCGGCGCTTGCGGGTAACATGGGTATGAAGATAGCCACCAAAACCAATGTAAGGACCACACAGGCCGCCAGGACCAGCCTTCCGCAGGCATTAAAGGTCTCTTTTGGAGGTGGTACCGTTATGGGGCTTGGCGTTGCGGGGCTTGCAGTATTAGGCCTTAGTGCATTCTTCATTTTCTTCTTCCATTTCTTTATGGATGGAAAATGGACCAATTCAGCCGATATGACACTGGTGCTTGAAACCCTTGCCGGTTTCTCCCTGGGTGCCGAATCGATAGCGTTGTTTGCCCGTGTTGGCGGTGGTATTTATACCAAGGCTGCGGATGTTGGTGCCGACCTTGTAGGTAAAGTGGAAGCCGGTATCCCTGAGGATGACCCGCGCAACCCTGCTACTATTGCCGATAACGTGGGTGATAACGTGGGCGACGTTGCCGGTATGGGCGCCGACCTTTTCGGGTCGTATGTAGCAACAGTGCTTGCGGCGATGGTATTGGGTAACTATGTATTGAGGGATATATTGATCGCTAATCCGGGCTTTACCGATATTTTTGGCGGAATAGGGCCAATCCTCCTTCCGATGGCTATTGCAGGCTTCGGGATATTGTTCTCTATCATCGGTACTTTACTGGTTAAGATAAAAGACAACAATGCTAAAGAGGCGCAGGTACAGGGCGCACTGAATATGGGCAACTGGGTATCTATTATCCTTGTGGCCATATCGTGCTACTTCCTGGTACAATACATGCTTCCTAAAACCATGATCATGGAATTCTACGGCGAAGAGCCTAAAGACATCTCGTCAATGAGGGTATTCTATGCTACTATCGTAGGGCTTATCGTGGGCGGTGTGATATCATCGGTTACAGAATACTATACAGGGCTGGGTAAAAAACCAATCCTTGCCATCGTGCAGAAATCGAGTACCGGTGCAGGTACCAATATTATTGCAGGTCTTGCAACCGGTATGATCTCTACATTCCCGACAGTGCTTCTTTTTGCAGGCGCTATCTGGGCTTCGTATGCTTTTGCAGGTTTCTATGGTGTGGCGCTTGCGGCTTCGGCTATGATGGCTACTACGGCGATGCAGCTTGCTATCGATGCTTTCGGCCCGATCTCTGACAACGCCGGTGGTATCGCCGAAATGAGCGAGCTTCCTAAAGAGGTACGTACACGTACCGATATTTTAGACTCTGTAGGTAATACTACAGCAGCAACCGGAAAAGGCTTTGCTATTGCTTCTGCGGCGCTTACGTCATTGGCGTTATTCGCTGCGTATGTAACGTTCACGGGTATTGACGGTATAAACATCTTTAAAGCCCCTGTATTGGCGATGCTTTTCGTGGGTGGTATGATCCCTGTGGTGTTCTCTGCTTTGGCAATGAACTCGGTAGGTAAGGCTGCGATGGATATGGTGTACGAAGTAAGAAGGCAATTCCGCGAAATACCGGGAATCATGGAAGGTACTGGCAAACCGGAATACGGCAAATGTGTGGAAATATCTACCAAAGCTGCTCTTCGCGAAATGATGCTTCCGGGAGTGCTTACTATTGGTTTCCCAATTGCTATCGTACTTTTGGGCATGCTTATCTATCCTGACAATAATCAATTGGTAGCTGAAATGCTTGGAGGCTATATGGCGGGTGTAACCGTATCGGGTGTGCTTTGGGCAGTGTTCCAGAACAACGCCGGTGGTGCATGGGACAACGCTAAAAAATCTTTTGAGGCCGGTGTAATGATTAACGGCGAAATGACATACAAAGGCTCTGACGCGCACAAAGCGGCTGTTACCGGCGATACTGTGGGCGACCCATTCAAGGATACCTCAGGCCCGTCTATGAACATCCTTATCAAGCTTACATGCCTTATCGGACTTGTGATAGCCCCTATATTAGGCGGACACCAAGCCGGCCATGAGGCAGTAGTAGAAACGGAGCAGACCGTTGTTGTGGAAGAGCCTGCAGTAGTTGGGCAGACGCACAGTGAAGAAATTTCAGTTGACCGCCAGAAAGATTCCGAAGGCCATGTGAAAGCTACAGTGGTGATCTCTACAAAAGCAGATAACAACGAGATCAAAACCGAAGAAAAAACTTTTGAAGGCACTGATGCCGAAGTGAATTCCCAAATCGAGGCATTCAAAAAAGCAAGGAAAGAATAAACCGATTTAAGGTCATAAAGAAAATCCCACGTTTACAGCGTGGGATTTTTGTTTATGTAGATATATTCATTGCATCAAGCAACCCGGAACTCAAAACCCGCAACCCGCAACTAAAATAACCCGTTCACCTCTGCATTGATACGGTTGATGATTTGGCCAAGGTCTTCGGGGTTGTTCACGAAATCCAATTTGTCCACATCGATGATAAGGAGTTTGCCTTTGTCATAGCTTTGTATCCAGGCTTCGTAACGTTCGTTAAGGCGGCTGAGGTACTCTATCGAAATGGAGTTCTCATAATCGCGGCCACGGCTGTGTATTTGCTTCACAAGATTGGGGATGGAGCTGCGCAGGTAGATGAGCAGGTCGGGTGCGCCAACGAATTTCTCCATCAGCTCGAAAAGCGATTTGTAATTGTTGAAGTCGCGATTGGTCATCAGGCCCATGGCATGAAGGTTAGGCGCAAAGATATGCGAATCCTCGTAGATCGTACGGTCCTGAATGATGTTCTTCCCGCTTTCGCGGATCTGCATGATCTGGCTAAAGCGGCTGTTGAGGAAATAGATCTGCAGGTTGAAAGACCAGCGCTCCATCTGGTGGTAAAAATCATCCAGGTAGGGGTTGTCCACCACGTCCTCGTAGTGGGGCTCCCATTTAAAGTGCTTGGCCAGTAACCCGGTAAGCGTAGTCTTTCCGGCGCCTATATTGCCTGCAACAGCTATATGCATTATTTTAAGATTAGTTGATAATAAGTAATTCCGTGGTTGGTAAAAATAGATAAAATTTCCCCTGCATAGTAAAAACTTTCAAAGCTTTTTTCCACAACGGCTATCGGCGCTTTTACTCCCGAAACCGTATTGAAATGGTAAAGTACACCGTCTTTTGCCAATAAAATTAAAGTTGGCGAAACGATCTGTATCTGGTCATAATCGGGCAGTGTTCCCAGCGTGCTTACCTTACCAAAGAGGTTGACCGCATAGCACCTGTTGGCCGTATCGACCCAGTAAAAATAGTTGTAATCGTTGTGGTAATATTTGATGCCATCGGTAAATGGCGGTGTCAGCGTCCTGAAGGTGCCCTGTGCCAGATTGTACAGGCCGATCTGCTGGGTGGTGACATCATATATCCAAAGGCGGTTTTGCGATGCAAGCCCTACGGCTTCGGCAATAAGGGGTTCCTGTATGTTCGAAAAATTGATGCGCGAAGTCTCGTTCATCTGGTTATCCAGCAGCACCACAGTATTGAACTTCCGGTAGAAGAGTATGATCTGTAACGGGTTCTGGAGGTCGGCCCTGTAGATCTCGCCCAGGGAAAGCGCTTTGTATTTCAGCATCCTGCCGTCTTTTTCCTTGCGGAACTCATTGTCAAGCACGGTGTATTGCCAACCGTAGGTATCGGAACCGATATACCTTTCCGGCCCCGATTTGGCGCTGCTCAGGAACTTTGCGGGAATAGCCACTTCCTGCGCTGTTGCAGCGGCAAACAAAAGAATAGCGATAAACGAAAGCAGCTTTTCCATCATGGCAAAGTAAAGAAAAATAACGCAGGGGGAAGCCTAATATTTTAAAGGGATTGTTCGCTCAGCAATCACAGACTTGCGTAACAGGGCCATCCGCCCGATCCGTGTCGTCCGCATTCCATTTTCATATAAGATCTTTCATCATTTTTACCTTCGCTTCTGTAACAAAACAATTTCTCATTCGTCATATCCGCAATTAAAGAAATACCATGAAAAATATAATTTACTTTTTTGCGGCAGCGCTATCGATGCTCACGGTAAAAGCCCAGGATTTCCAGGGAGTTGCAACCTATGAATCCAAGACCAGTATGGAAGACATGAAGAAATTCAGTGGCAACAACAAGGAAATCACTCCCGAGATGCAAAAGATGATCGAGGAGCGACTGAAGCCCATGTTCGAAAAAACATTCACCCTTACATTCGACCGTACTGCTTCTACGTATGAAGAAGAGGAAAAGCTGGGTGCTCCCGGCGACCAAATGGCACAGGGATTCAAAATGATGGGCTCATTGTTCGGCGGCGGCGGGAAGCATTATAAAAATGTAAAGGCCAAAACCATGCTGCAGGAGAAAGATATTTTCGGCAAGGAGTTTTTGGTGAGCGATTCGCTTCCTTCCATCAAATGGGTGATGGGCTCCGAAAGCAAGAAAATAGGCAACTATACCTGCTACAAGGCTACGGCTGTGGTACCGGTGGATAAATCGAACATGATGAACTACCGTCCTAAAAAAGGCGCTGAAGAAGAATTGAAGAAGAAAAGCGAGGACGAGATGAAAAAGACCAACTTTATGGATATGGTAGAAATGCCGACCGAAAGGACAATAACCGCATGGTACACTCCCGAAATCCCGGTAAACCAGGGGCCGGCCAACTATTGGGGACTGCCGGGGCTTATCCTGGAGGTATCTGACGATAAAACGGTGTTGCTGTGTTCTAAAGTAGTGCTTAACCCTAAGGAAAAGTCGGAAATAAAAGCGCCAAAGAAAGGCGAAAAAGTTACCCAGGCCGAGTTTGCCGAAATCATGGCGAAAAAAATGCAGGAAATGCAGGAGATGGGTGGCGGCCCCGGTAGCGGCAGGAGGCGTTTTGGCGGATAAAAAAGCATTTTCGTAGAATTTAGTTTAAGGGAAGGCAATAAGCTGTTAAGTTTATAGTTAAAAACCTACAGGCTTCATAGGATGCCTTTTATACCAACCTAAAACCAATTACTATGAAACATTTTTTTCTTTTTGCAGCCGCACTGGCTTCTTTTACTACAAATGCCCAGGATTTTAAAGGTGTCGCCGTTTATAAATCGATGACCACAATGAAAGACGCCGTCATCACGGTAAGCGGCAGTTCAGACCCGGCAATGGATGCAAAGCTTAAGGAAGCTTTTTCCAAACCTATAGAGAATGAGTATATCCTTTATTTTGACAAAACGGCTTCGGTTTATGAAGAGCAAGCCAAACTAAATGCTCCCAAATCCGGTGGAGCAATGTCTTCTGCCTCGTTTGGTATAGGCAAAAAATACAAAAACCTGAAGGATAAGGCCACGCTTGAAGAAATGGATATGTACGGGAAAGAGTTTTTAATTACCGATTCTTTGAAGGCATACGATTGGAAACTGGAAAGCGAAACGAAAAAAATTGGTAATTATAACTGTTACAAGGCTACCTATACCATTAAGGCAAAGCCGCCTACGGAGGAAGAAAAAAAGGAGATGGAAAATAAGAAGGTAAATATACTTGGGGATTTTCTCAGAAAGGATATCGTAGTAACCGCATGGTATACACCGGAAATACCTGTGAGCCATGGACCGGGCGACTACTGGGGGCTGCCGGGACTGATACTGGAATTAAATGCAGCAAGCACCACGTTGCTGTGCACAAAAGTAACGCTCAACCCGAAAGAAAAAATTGAAATAAAAACGCCCAAAAAAGGCACCAAGGTTACCATGAAAGAGTTTACAGACATAATGAATAAGAAAGCTGAGGAAATGCAGGAGCTGTACCGTCCTGCACCCGGATCGACCAAAGTGACCACTACAACTATCACGATAGGAGGCTGATAAAATGAGATGAATATTAGGTAAGTGTCGATAAACTATATTTTTAGTTTATTAACTATAAAAATAGTTTTGCAACTAATTTTTTTAGTTTATTTGTGTAAACTTAAATAACATAGTATGAAAAAGTATTTACACTGCCTTATTGTATTGGCTGCATTTTCGGCTTCGGCACAAGATTTCAGGGGGACGGCTACCTATGAATCGAAAACCTCTATTGACTTCTCGTTATCAGGCGGGGAACCGGGTTCTGATGAAGAAAACCAGCTGCCTCCCGAACTGGAAGCCCAGTTGCAGGAACAGCTTAAAAAAGCTTTCGAGAAAAAATATACCCTGAGTTTTGATAAAACAGCTTCTCTTTATGTGGAAGAAGAGCAGCTGGTACCGCAAACGAATCAAATGGTAATAAACATAAACAATTACGAAGGGGGCAAGCAGTACAAAAACCTGAAAGATAAGAGCGCTATTACTGAACATGAAGTATTCGGCAAAGAGTTCCTTATTATGGATTCCCTCCACAAATACGACTGGAAGCTGGGAAGCGAAACCAAAAAGATAGGGATATATACCTGCTACAAAGCTACCGTTACGATCAAGGCGCGCCCTGTTCCCGAAACGGTCAAAGCAATTTCCCTGACCGATGTGCCGGAAAAAGATAAGGTTATCACGGCATGGTACACGCCTGAAATCCCGGTAAGCCACGGACCCGGTGGATATTGGGGCCTGCCGGGGCTTATCCTTGAAGTGAACAATGGTAGTACGACATTGCTTTGTTCGAAAGTAGTATTGAACCCGAAAGACAAAATAGAAATAAAAGCCCCGAAAAAAGGGACGAAAGTTTCGCGGGCCGAATTTGATAAAATAGTAGAAGATAAAATAAGAGAAACGCAGGAAATGGACGAGCCTGCGCCGGGATCCAATACCACCACTACCAGACGGGTAATCCGGATAGGGGGGTAACCAAGCAACAACCAATTAACAATACATGAAGAAATTATTATTTGCCTTAGCCTTATTGCTATCTGCCTTTTCGTATTCACAAAACATACGCTACGAGGGTGTCCTGAGGGATTCTATCGGTACACCGCTCGAAATGGGGAACGTTATGGCTGTGAATAAAGCAACCAACGCGATGGACTCCTATTCTATCACTAACGAAGCAGGTAAATTCCAGCTCGTACTCAGCCCCAACACCCAGTATATTTTAAAAGCAAGTTACATAGGCTTTACACCCTATGAGGAAACGATTACCACAGGAAAGGAGAATATGGTAAAGCTTATTGTGCTGAAGCAGGGGATCAACATGGCCGAGCTGGAGATAGTGCATGAAATGCCGGTAACGATAAAGGGTGATACGATAGTTTATAATTCCGATTCGTTTACCAACGGCACTGAGCGTAAGTTGGAAGATGTGCTTAAAAAGCTTCCGGGTGTTGAGGTTGATGCCGACGGCGGCATCAAGGTAGAAGGCAAAAGCGTATCGAAGCTTATGGTGGAAGGCAAGGATTTCTTTGATGGCGATACCAAACTTGGCGTAAAGAACATCCCCGCCGACGCCGTGAGCAAGGTGGAGGTACTGCGAAATTACAACGAGGTAAACCAGTTGAAGGGCGTGACCAATAACGAGGATAACATTGCCATGAACATCAAACTGAAGGACGGCAAGAAGAACTTCTGGTTTGGCGACATGACGGCTGGTGCCAGTATTGGGGAAGGTGAACGATATCTTGTCAATCCCAAGATATTTTATTACAGCCCCAAATACAGCCTCAACCTTATCGGCAATTTCAACAATACAGGAGAGCTGCCGCTTACCATGCAGGATTACTTTAAGTTCAGCGGCGGGTTCCGTAACCTGATGCGGAAAAGCGGTACATCGTTTAATATCGGGTCGAACGACCTGGGCCTTTCGCTGATGCGGAACAACAGGGCAAAGCAGATCGAAACTAAATTCGGGGCAGGAAATTTCAGCTATAATGTTACTCCAAAATGGTCACTCAGCGGATTTGCCATCATCAATTCCAACAAGACACAGATGGAGACCGTGAGCCGCAGTGTATTGCTGGATCCTGTGACGGGCGACCCGCAGACTATACAAAAAAGTGAGCAGACATCAGAACAAAAAAGCCAGTTCGCCCTTTTAAAACTGAGCTCCAGCTACAAGCCGAGCGCCAACCTGCAATTTGATTATGATGCCTTCATGAAAACGTCTGACCAGCAGGAGATGTCGGCGCAGCTTTCGGAGGTTTTTCCGGAAACATCGCAAAGCCAGGATATTTATTCCAACCAAAAGCAAAAGCCATTCTCGTTCAACCAAAACGTAAACCTGTATTATACGCTTAACGATAAGAATGTATTTGCCTTCGAAGCACAGCACCTGTACCAGGATGAGGACCCGCTTTATAATGTCAACCTTGCTAACAACCCTTTCCCTGCCGGGCCTTCGGCTGACCCAGCATTATCATTAGGCCTGCAGCCTGCCACACGCTACGACATTTCGCAGGAGCGTTTTATTCGCACCAATAAGGTTGATGCCAAGATGGATTATTACTACATGGTAACACCAAAAAGCAACATTAACTTTACGCTGGGCAATACCTATTCGTTCCAGAATTTCAACTCTGCTATTTTCCAGACAATGGATGACGGCTCAGAGAACAGCCTGAACGACAACACGAAAAACAATGTGGATTATGTTTTCAACGACCTCTTTCTCGGGGCACATTTTCGTTGGATTACCGGCAGCTTTGAGTTCAATCCGGGGGTAACGCTGCACCAGTATAATGTATATAACCAGCAGCTGGGCAGTAAGGTAGAGAATAACTTTACAAGGCTGCTGCCGGACGTTTTCGCGCAATACAACATCAGGAAATCGGAGCGCCTTACCTACAATTACAATATGACCACCAGCTTTACCGATGTGGCCGATTTTGCCCGCGGGCTGGTGCTAAACAGCTATAAATCGTTATTCCAGGGGAACCGCTACCTGCAAAACGGCCTGTACCAAAACCACTCGCTCAACTACTTTAAGTACAATATGTTCAATTTTACACAGCTTTATGGGACAGTTAATTACAGCTACCAGATGGATGCGATAAAGAACCTCTCGGCATTCAGCGGTATCAACCAGGTGGGTACGATGGAGAATTCGCCCTATGCCGACCAGGCATTTTCGGCCTATGCCGGCTACAACAGGAGCTTTGCCCGTTTTTATAAAGTGTCCACAAGCGCGTCGGTAAACTGGAGCAAGTTCAACAACTTCAGGTTTAACCCCGGTACAGGCGACGGATCGGTAAGCATAGCCAACTCACTAAGGCAGGTAAACGAGCAGTTCACGCAAAGCTATACCGGCAGCTTTGCTACCAATTATAAAACGCTGCCGAATATAGAGGTAGGCTACTCCCTTAGCGTGAACGATTACAGCAGCAACAAGTTTTATAACCACAAGCCGTTTGCCAACATCAGCTATTACTTTTGGGATGCCTTTACCGTAAGGGCCGATTATGAGTATAACCACTATTTCAACAGCGATAAGACCAGCGATAACGAGTATGACTTCCTTAATGCCGACATTATGTACCGCAAAAAAAACAGTAAATGGGAATTTAAAGTGGGCGGTACCAACCTCCTCAATACCAGGTCGCTTAATGATGACAGCTTTAACCAGTTCTCGACCTTTACCTCCCGCTACAGGGTACAGCCAAGATATTTGTTATTGACGGTGAAGTATGATTTGTAAAGGAGTTACTATAAATTTTATTATAAAAAACGGGGTGCCATCTGACACCCCGTTTTTCTTTATAATATGCATGCTTGATTATATCCCGAAAGCAGCTTTCACTTTATCCACATAATCCAGTTTTTCCCATGTGAAAAGTTCTACAGTTACTTCTTTCGTTTCACCATTTGGCGATTTGAAGGTTTTGGTTACGGTTTCCGGGTTGCGGCCCATGTGCCCGTAAGCAGCTGTTTCGCTGTAGATAGGGTTTCTTAGCTTCAGGCGTTGCTCGATAAAGTAAGGGCGCATGTCGAATAGTTCCTCTACTTTGGCAGCGATCTCGCCATCGGTAAGGTTTAGCTTAGAAGTGCCGTAGGTATTGATATAGATACCCATTGGCTTGGCTACCCCGATAGCGTAGGATACCTGTACCAGTATCTCTTCGGCTACACCTGCGGCTACAAGGTTTTTGGCAATGTGGCGTGTGGCATAGGCAGCGCTGCGGTCTACCTTACTTGGGTCTTTGCCCGAGAAAGCGCCACCACCGTGGGCTCCTTTACCACCGTAAGTATCTACAATGATCTTCCTTCCGGTAAGGCCGGTATCCCCGTGAGGACCGCCAATTACGAACTTGCCGGTAGGGTTGATGTGGTACTCTATATTGTCATTGAAAAGGTGGGCGTACTGCGGATATTTGGCAACGATCCTCGGTACAAGTATTTCAATAATGTCTTTTTTGATTTTGGCAAGCATAGCCTGCTCTTCGTCGAAATCATCATGCTGTGTAGAGATTACAATCGCATCAATACGCACCGGCTTATTATTGTCGTCATACTCCAGCGTTACCTGGCTTTTGGCATCCGGGCGAAGGTATTTGATCTCGTTGTTCTCGCGGCGAAGCTCTGCAAGTTCACGAAGAAGATTGTGCGACAGGTTCAGCGCCAGCGGCATATAGTCGGCAGTTTCGTTGGTAGCATAGCCAAACATCATGCCCTGGTCTCCCGCGCCCTGGTCTTCTTTGTTCTGGCGGTCAACACCCTGGTTGATGTCCTGCGACTGCTCATGGATGGCCGAAAGCACACCGCACGAGTTGGCTTCAAACATATATTCGCTCTTAGTGTACCCTATTTTACGGATGACTTCGCGCGCTATCTGCTGTACGTCGAGGTATATTTTAGATTTTACCTCGCCTGCAAGTATTACCTGCCCGGTAGTTACAAGGGTTTCACACGCCACTTTAGACTCCGGGTCAAAAGCCAGGAAGTTATCAATTAATGCATCCGAGATCTGGTCAGCAACTTTGTCAGGATGCCCTTCGCTCACTGACTCTGACGTAAATAAATATGCCATATAGTTATTAAGTGTTTAGCGGAGAAAAGATTGCGGGAAACTAAAGGGGAGCGGGTCCTGCTTTAGCATTTTTTTAATGAGGTCGCAATCAGTACAAATTTTTCCTCCGGGATTAAATCAGTGACAAAAGTATAAAACCCGATTGGAATAAAAAAAGTACAGCGCGTAAATAATTAAAGTTTGGCGCTGCTAATATAATGTCGCTGTAAAAAAGGATAGCCAGGCTGTAGCATCTGCATCACTTAGGGTTGATTTTACGCAATCGTTTTCTGTTAAAATTAAAAATTATGCTTGCATATATAAAAAATAGTGACGAAGTTTGTTTCAGTTAAAAACACAAAAAATGAAATCTTTTATCTGTCAATACCGTCACTCGATGTGGAATTTTTCCGCGGGGGCCGTTATTGCATGATTTTGAGATAATCAATATAAAATCAATACAAAGCCCCTGCAACAACAAGCAGGGGCTTTTTTATTAAGTATAAAGAATTAAAAAATGAAATCCGTTATCCGTACATCGTCACATAACCAGCACATCTGTTTTTCATGGATGTACTGTATGCGCACGCTGTTGCCAGAGGGAACGACTTAATCTTTAGTTTTATTTAAATTCAGATAAGGTCCTTTGGCAACAGCTCCAAAGGGCCTTTTTTGTTTCAGCATAATTCAGTCATTAATCATAAAAAAATCGCAATCATGAAAAATCAAATTAACGTACTTGGCTACACCGGCAACAACAGCCAGTTTGTCGTAAAGACGCTCAATGCCAACCTGAGATTCAACCAGAATGAAAAATATCCCGAGCTCGAAGGGCCGAATCCGTATGAATATATCCTTGCGGGCTTTGCCGGATGCATTAATGCGCTGGGACAGGAAGTAGCGGCAGAGCAGGGGATAGCCCTTCGCTCATTGCAGATCGAGATAACCGGCAGCATGGAAACTCACGAGGCAGGCACACGCAAGCCAAGGCCGGGTTTTAAAAATATAGAGATTACGCTCAAGCCCGCCGCAACCGCTCCGCTCGAAGCGCTGCAGGCCTGGATGAAGGAAGTGCAGTTCCGCAGCCCTGTTTATGATACGCTGGTGAACAACACGCCCGTAAACCTCTCGCTTTACAAGGAGTACACGTATAATTATAATTAAGGTAACTAACCCGGAAACACATGCGGGCTCTTCGGATGAAGCGGGTGTTTTATTATACCACTTTAAGATAGAATTTCCTGTAAAAGAAAATGATTATTTTTTTCTTTATTCGAAAAAGAAAAATTAAGCATAGTTGGGCTACGGTTCATTTTTATTTTGAAGAAGAAGGGAAAAAAGTACATTTTATTGCAGGGAATTCTACTTTAAAATGGTATAAGATATGGTTTGTTTGTTTTGTTTGTTTGTGAAGAGCTGCCTTTGGGTCGGCCAGAGGCAGCTTCTTTTTTTAATTTTTTAACCACATAGGCACAATAGTTTTTCCAGTGCCAAAGAAGACATAATAACGCATAGTTGAAGCAAGGCTTCAATCCTATGTTTTACTTTTCAGGTTTTACCAAGATCGGCTGGACGCACAATAGCTATGTGTCTATGTGGTTAAATCATTTATTTAAATTAATTTGTAAAAGGCTAAAATATCATGGCTAAAAGAATAAATATAGTGTTGTTCGGTATCGGGAATACAGGCAGTGCGCTGATTAATAAAGTAATTAAAGGCAGGAAAAACCTGGTACTGGAACACGGCCTGGACCTAAGGTTCCCAGTGATTACCAATTCAACGGTAGCCTTTTTCGAAAAGGAAGGCGCCAACTACTCGTGGGAAGCCAACTTCATACAGTTCGCCATACCGTTTAAGCTGGAAGATGTGCTGTATTACCTGATGGATAATAATATTGAGAACATCATTGCTGTGGATGCTACTGCGAGCGCTGCCCTTGCTTTAGAATATCATGACCTTATAAAAAGCGGCTTCAGTATTGTCACTGTAAATGAAAGCCTGAACGACCTGCCTGCCGATGTTGGGAAACGATTGGAGCTCCTCGCCGAAAGCAGGGGGCTGGAATTCCGGCAGGTTGCAAATATCAAAGGAAAAGACGCGGCCGCCGATGCCCTGTTTGATGCTATACTGGATGTGGCCGAAAAGCGCAGGAAAGTGGCTTAAAATATAAAGTTTGTTTGGTTTTTGTTGTGCTAAAACCCTGTCACCATCAGGCAGGGTTTTTTATCCACGAATTGGCCTTAACGCTTATATAGTTTACTCTATGCAAAATGCTACATAAATTTGGAATGCTAAAATAGGAGACGTTGCTGTGCAATGTCTATATCAGATAAAATAAATGTGTTTTTTGGTTTGGTTTTATTGTTGCTAAAACCCTGTCAGGATCCTGACAGGGTTTGCTTTTTTATTTCCGGGGTGTGTTAAAAATTATCGGGTCTTTATCTTTTTCTTAGCCGCTACAACATCAAAGATAGTATCATCCCAACCCTCGTAATTTAGATAGTAGCCGTCTTTTTCCTTCACCACGCGCGATGCGTCATTTTCCACTTCGTCGTATACTTTTGCCTCACAAAGCAGGCTCCATTTTTTGCCGTTATAGCTATATACCAAAACATCATACCGGGTGCCTGTCCAGTCATAAACCGCCATAATGATCTCGTCCCTGCCGTCATTATTCAGGTCGGGCAGCGGCTCTATACCCAGATTGTAACAACGCCCTATTGTTATGTTGGGAACCCCTTTGCCAAACTTTACGGTCACGGTGCAATCCGTACGCCCGCAATCATTGGTAACGGAATCATTGGCGGTCACCACCTTTTCGTATTCCGCAATGGCCGCGTTTGGTTTTTTATCACCGTCAATGTCGCTTATTTCGTAGGTATCCCGAAACTTCCGCAGGGTCTCGCCTTTTTCCAGGAACGTAAAAGCCGGGTCGATCCAGACGGTATATTCCCTGTTTTCCGGATTATCTATAATGGCTTCCAGCTTATGGTATTTATAGGCGCCATCGCACCTGTTGGCATTGTTTACCATTATAAAGACCGTATCCCTTTTTATTTCTGCCAATGCCGAGTAAGCACCGCAGTCCGGGATATTGAAGTAGGCCGTGGCAACGGTCTTTTTGTCGTCCCTTTTTACCGAAACGCTTTCGTTCATGGCAGCCCTTTTTATGGCATTGGTTATGGATGCATCGGGAAGCGGGGAGAAGGTTGCGGAGATATTTTGCGCATTCACCAGGCATAGCGGAAGAATTAGCAATAAAAGCCCGTAAAAAATTTTCATTTAGAATTGATTTGGTTGCTAATATAATGATTTGTCAAACTGACACTCATATTTGCATTTTAAAAATCTATTCCCTTACTTTGTCCTGTTCTTTTACACACTGAACCGTTATCACGAAAGGCAGAGGGAATAGACCCGTTGAAGCCTTAGCAACCCTTTATCTTTAAAGAAGGTGCTAAATTCTACCAAACCCACGTGCGGATAGATAACACACGAAATACTTCCACGGTATTTCCCACTCCAATCTTGATGACATAATAGTAATTTACGCGCGACACGCAGGAGCGAGTCCTGTTTGCGCTACAGGTTTTTCAGTCCCGGAGGCAACTTTGAACTTTAAACCTTAAACTTTGAACTAAGAATTATGTCAAAAATAGAAGAAGCAATAAAAAACCGAATTCTCGTACTCGACGGCGCTATGGGTACCATGCTGCAACGCCATAATTTCTCGGAAGAAGATTTTCGCGGGGAGCGCTTTAAGGATTTCCCGCATCCGCTAAAGGGCAACAATGACCTGCTGTCCCTTACCCAGCCTGAAGCAGTGAAAGATGTACACCGCCAGTACTTTGCCGCCGGTGCCGATATTGTGGAGACTAACACTTTTTCAGGAACCACCATTGGCATGGCCGATTACCACATGGAACATTTAGTATATGAACTCAATTATGAGTCAGCCAAAATAGCCCGTGAGGCAGCCAATGAATTTACCGACAGGCCACGCTTTGTGGCCGGCTCTATAGGGCCGACCAACCGTACCGCCAGCATGAGTCCTGATGTGAACGACCCCGGCTTTCGCGCCGTGACATTTGACGACCTGCTCATTGCCTACAAAGAACAGGTAAAAGCCCTGATAGATGGCGGGGTAGATGTGCTTTTGGTGGAAACCATATTTGATACGCTGAATGCCAAAGCCGCCCTTTTCGCCATTGAGGAAGTGAAGGACGAACTGGGCATCAACATGCCCGTGATGGTGAGCGGCACGATTACCGATGCTTCGGGACGCACGCTTTCAGGGCAAACCGTTGAGGCTTTTCTTATTTCGATATCGCACCTGCCGTTATTAAGCGTAGGCTTCAACTGTGCCCTTGGTGCCGACCAGCTTAAGCCGTACCTGAAACGCCTGGCGCATAACACTTCGTTCAGCATATCGGCACACCCAAATGCGGGACTGCCCAACGCCTTTGGCGAATACGACCAGACCCCCGCGGAAATGCAGCAGCTGATAAAAGAATATTTAGATGATAATTTAATAAATATAATAGGAGGCTGTTGCGGGACAACGCCGGAGCACATTCGTTTAATCGCAGATGTGTCAAAAAATTATAAACCAAGAAAAGCGGAGGTTGAATTATAATGACAGATAAGAATAGATATTTGAGACTATCGGGGCTTGAGCCGCTGATTGTAACGGCGGAAAGTAACTTTATTAACGTTGGCGAACGTACCAATGTTACCGGTTCCCGTAAGTTCCTGCGCCTTATAAAAGAAGAAAAATACGAGGAAGCGCTGGATGTTGCCCGTGCGCAGGTAGAAGGCGGCGCACAGATCATCGACATCAACATGGACGAAGGGATGCTCGACGGTGTATATGCTATGACAAAGTTCCTTAACCTTATTGCAGCCGAACCGGATATTGCCCGTGTGCCCGTGATGATCGACAGCTCCAAGTGGGAGATCATTGAGGCGGGGCTTAAGGTAACGCAGGGTAAGAGTGTAGTGAATTCCATCAGCCTGAAAGAAGGCGAGGCTGCGTTCATCGATCATGCCAAAAAAGTAAAACGTTACGGGGCGGCAGTTATCGTAATGGCTTTCGACGAAGAAGGCCAGGCGGACACCTACCAAAGGCGCATCGATATCTGTAAACGTTCCTATGATATATTAGTGGACAAAGTAGGCTTCCCACCTGAAGATATTATTTTCGACCCCAACATATTCCCCGTGGCGACCGGGATGGAAGAGCACCGCACCAATGCGCTCGACTTTTTCCTGGCCACCAAATGGATACGCACCAACCTGCCCTATGCCCACGTGAGCGGTGGTGTGAGCAATGTATCGTTCTCCTTCCGCGGGAATGATAAAGTGCGCGAGGCCATGCATTCGGCTTTCCTGTACCACGCTATACAGCACGGCATGGATATGGGTATCGTAAACCCCGAAATGCTCGAGGTGTACGACGAGATTGACAAAGAACTACTGGAACACGTAGAAGACGTACTCCTCGACCGCCGCGATGATGCTACCGAACGCCTTCTGGCTTTCGCCGAAAATGTAAAAGGCTCCAACTCCCCTCTCCTTGGGAGAGGGGGCGGGGGTGAGGCCGAATGGCGCTCGCTTACGGTACAGGAACGTATCACCCATGCCCTGGTAAAAGGTATTGACGAGTTCATAGAAACAGATGTCGAGGAAGCGCGTCAACTCGCATCCAAACCCATTGAAGTTATCGAGATAAACCTGATGGCAGGCATGAATGTGGTAGGCGACCTTTTCGGTAGTGGCAAGATGTTCCTGCCGCAGGTGGTGAAATCGGCACGGGTAATGAAAAAAGCGGTAGCGTATCTTTTACCGTTCATTGAAAAGGGAAAAGGCGGGAAAAGTTCTTCTGCGGGAAAAGTGCTAATGGCAACCGTAAAAGGCGACGTCCACGACATCGGTAAAAATATCGTTGCAGTTGTTTTGGGCTGCAACAATTTCGAGATCATCGATCTTGGCGTAATGGTGCCACCGGAAAAAATAATTGAAACGGCAGTCCGTGAACAGGTGGATATCATTGGCCTTAGCGGATTGATAACACCATCGCTTGACGAAATGGTGTATCTCGCCAAAGAAATGGACAAGCTCAATATCAGCATCCCAATCATGATAGGGGGGGCGACCACTTCGCGTGCCCATACTGCCGTGAAGATCGCTCCGCAATACCGTGAAACAGTGGTGCATGTAAATGACGCTTCCCGTGCAGTTACCGTAGCGGGCAACCTTTTGAACACAAACACAAAACTGGATTACTCGAGATCGCTTCGCGAAGAATACGACAAGCTGCGCGAAGGTTACCTGAACCGCTCACGCGACAAGGATTTCCTTACGATTGAAGAAGCACGGAAAAACAAGCTGCAACTGGAGTTCGATCCGGTGAAGCCTAACTTTATTGGCATACAAACCATTTATCCAAAGCTAGAAGAGCTCGTGCCTTACATCGACTGGACTCCTTTTTTCCAGACGTGGGACCTGCATGGCAAGTACCCCGCTATATTAACCGATGGTGTTGTAGGCGAACAGGCTCAGATACTTTTTGAGGATGCGCAAAAGATGCTGAAGCAGATCGTGGAGGAGAATTGGTTTGATGCCAAAGGAATCTATGGAATATTCCCGGCAAATAATGTGAATGATGATGATATTGAGGTAGCCCCCCCCGCCCCCGAAGGGGGAGCTTCCCACTCAGCCACAATAGTAGTTAACGAGTTTACGTCAGGAGCTCCCCTTTCGGGGGCGGGGGGGGCTGTTTTCCTGACCTTACGCCAGCAATCCAAAAAAACCGCAGGCGCACCAAACATTGCCTTAGCCGACTTTGTTGCGCCAAAAGGTTCCGGCAAGCAGGATTATATAGGTGCCTTTGCAGTGACTACCGGTTTTGGCGTGGATGAAAAAGCCGCTGAGTTTGAAAAAAGCCACGACGATTATAATTCCATTATGGCAAAAGCGTTGGGCGACCGTTTGGCTGAGGCTTTCGCTGAATATTTGCATGAAAAAATCCGTAAAGAAATATGGGGATATGCCTCGGACGAAAATCTTTCAAATGATCATCTGATAAAAGAAGACTACCAGGGCATCCGTCCGGCGCCGGGCTATCCCGCCTGCCCTGACCATTTGGAGAAAAATACTATTTGGCAGCTGCTGGATGTAGAGAACCAAATCGGCGTAAAGCTTACCGAAAGCCTTGCCATGTGGCCTGCCGCTTCGGTGTCGGGATATTATTTTGCCCATCCGCAAAGCAAATATTTCGGCCTCGGCAAAATAAAAGAAGACCAGGTAGCCGACTATGCCAAACGAAGAAACATAAGCACAGAAGAAGCCACAAAATGGCTCAATCCTAATATAGCAGATTAGTTGCCGGTTGTCGGTTGTCAGATACAGCCCGTACCGACAACTAACAACCGTCAACCAACAATCAAAGAAAAATGAAAGTAACAGAACATATAGAGAACGCCAAAGGCAAACCGCTTTTTTCCTTTGAAATACTGCCGCCGCTAAAGGGGCAGAACATCCAGTCGATATTCGACAGTATAGACCCGCTCATGGAATTTAAGCCGCCCTTTATTGACGTGACGTATCACCGCGAGGAATACGAATATAAGGAGCTGCCCAACGGCTTGTTGGAAAAGCGTGTCGTGAAAAAACGCCCCGGCACGGTGGGTATATGCTCGGCCATCCAGAACAAGTACCAGCTGGATGCTATTCCGCATATCCTGTGCGGTGGGTTTACCAAAGAGGACACCGAGAACTTCCTGATAGACCTCGATTTCCTGGGCATTCAGAACGTTGTAGCGCTAAGGGGGGATGCTGTAAAGAGAGAGATCTACTTTAAGCCCGAAAAGGAAGGGAACCACTACGCCACCGAATTGGTAACGCAAATCGAAAACCTGAATAAAGGGATTTACCTTGACGACCACCTGCAAAACACGTCGGCAACCAACTTCTGCATTGGCGTTGCGGGCTATCCCGAAAAGCATATGGAAGCCCCAAGCCTGGACAGTGATATTTATTTCTTAAAGCAAAAAATAAAGAACGGAGCATCCTATATCGTAACGCAGATGTTCTTCGATAATAAGAAATTCTTTGATTTTGTTGCCAAGTGCAGGAAAGAAGGCATTACGGTTCCGATTATCCCGGGACTGAAGCCTATCTCGACCAAAAAACAGCTCAACCAGATCCCGCACCGCTTTAAGGTAGATCTGCCGGATGATCTTATCATGGCGGTAGTTAAGGCCAGGGACAACGATGCCGTTCGCCAGATAGGTATTGAATGGTGCACGCAGCAAAGCAAAGAACTGGTTGCTGCCGGTATCCCGGTACTGCATTATTATTCTATGGGCAAGCCGGATAATATTAAGGCGATAGCGAAGGAGGTTTTTTAGAAGGAATGAGGTAACTCACGATCTAGGGGCGTTGCACTGCAACGCCTCAGGTATTTTTAGTATGAGCCTACAATAAAACTTATTTTTGAAAGTTTTAATTTCAACCAACCAAACCACTACAAATGCGCCAACTACTACTTTTTGCATTGCTTATTACAGGTAGTGCTTCTTTTGCCCAGGATTATCCATTCCTTACCGCGTCAAACAAAAGATCGAACATGACCGACTATGTTGACTATCTCAATACATTGCCCGTGGCAAAAAGGGACAGCATTATACGCTTCACAAAGTATTATAAAGAAAATGGAATGCTGTCAAACAAAGCGTATTCCGACTCATTATTCCATTCGGCCGGAGGCTTTAAATACCAGACTTTAATTTATAAAGATACCCTGACGAATGAGTACAGCTATATTTTCCACAGGCAAACGGAAGCGGAGATAACAGCAAATAATGAGCATTGGAAAAAGCAGCAAAAGGACGATGAGGAAAATCGTAAGAACCTTTTAGGGTCGGTAATAGATGAACTGAGCCTTACGGACATGGACGGTAAGGAACATACGCTTG
Organism: Flavobacterium album; assembly: GCF_003096035.1. Lineage (NCBI taxonomy): Bacteria > Pseudomonadati > Bacteroidota > Flavobacteriia > Flavobacteriales > Flavobacteriaceae > Flavobacterium > Flavobacterium album. The sequence goes on from NZ_CP029186.1 coordinate 1,741,956, forward strand.
AAAGCCTCAAAGGCAAGATTATCGTACTTGACTTTTGGTTTGTGAATTGCGGTGCCTGCATAGAGGACATGCCTGAGCTGAACAAGCTGCGCCAGGAATATGGCACTGACGACATCGCCTGGTTTGGCATTACGTTCGATAAAAAGGATAAAGTGGCCAAATTTTCAGAAAAAGTAAAGTTCGATTTTACGCTCATTCCCGACGGCAGGCACCTGGTAGACCGTTTTGCGATTAAATACTTCCCTACAACATTTATTATAGATTCCGACAGGGAAGTGATTTTTACCGGGAAAACGCTGGTGGGGAACAGGATTGGCGAAACAGCCAAAGCCTTGAAAAAAGCGGTAAAAGCAATGGAAAAAAAGAGGAGAAACAGCCCGCGTAAGTAAATAGCAGAATTGCAATAAGTTTTCGAATTATCAATAGTACAGCATAATAATTTTCCTATTTTTGGCAAAACTTTAACCAAATGCCAAAAAAGATTGCAATCGGATCCATCTTCGCAGCCCTAATGGGGATGTATACCGAACTTTCGCTTACATCTCCTGTATGGAACAGGCCCACATGGTATTATTATGTAAAAGACCTTTTTACATCGCTCAATCTGGGCTATATAGGTATTGAAAACAGGTTCGATGAGATGAACTATATCAACCTGTTTTTTTATTCGTTATTGCTCACCGGCGGTATCCTGTATTTTTTTAGTAAAAAAGAAACACGCCTGGTGCGGTATGTGATTTCGATGATATTGCTTACAAAAGCGATACGGGTTTTCTTTATGATGATTTATCTGCCTTTTACCTTCGGCGAACTTCTTAAGGGCTTTGGCTGGGCCTATTTCCTGGCTTACCTCGCATGGTACCTGCTTTGGATATGGCTGTGCTGGAAGGCGCTTAAGTATTTTAGGGACACGAAGCAGATAGCGACGGTAACGCAGCAATATGAAGATGGTGCGGAACGCGAGATCATCGTGGAATCTTCCCGCTGGCAACGCCTCTTTAACCTTATTGCCGATGTGGTTACATTCATCTTCATCTTCTTCCCGGTAATCGAATCACTGATAAAGATGGACGGGGTGCGTAATTTCCTTAAGCCGCTTGAAGGTTCTGTAGGCCCGCAGCTGGGATTGTATCTCATCTGCATCATCTTCCAGGTAATATACTATACGCTTTTCGAAGGCCTGCTGCAGGCATCTCCCGGCAAAATGCTTACAGAGACAAGGGTTGTGACCGATACGGCAGGTAAACCTGATATGAGCAAATTGTTACTGCGTACTATCGTGCGGTTTGTACCTTTCGAATCGCTTTCAGTACTTTTTAGCCGCGGCTGGCACGACGACTGGTCGGATACGTATGTAGTTCGCGAAAAGCGTGAAGGCGTTAATGGCGGCTGGTACTTTTTTATTTTCCCCGCATTTTTATTCTTAGGAGTGACAGGCTATCTGGGTTACAAATCCTACGAAAAGCACAAGTTTGAGGTAGCTGAAAAGGAACGATTTGAAAGAAATGCTTCGGCTATAAAAGAAGCGCTCGGCCATCTTACGCAAAACCATATTATCAAATTGGAGCCGGAGTCGTATTCGTATTCAGGGGGTTCAGAATTATTTCTTAAAACCGAAGATATAGGGACGGATGGGATTACATTTTCAATATTAGAACTGCCTGCTGCTTACCAGGGCAATAATTCTGACGATGTAGAAAACTTTTATTATGAGAACAAAGACGAACTCACCACGATAAAGTTTACACGAAAGCAGCTGGAAGACGCTGTCCGCAAAGAATATGTTTCCCCCGATGAGGATCATATAGGAGGATATGGAAATGATAAAAAAACAGATGGTGCGATAACGGTTAATGGTAGTCCGTATTATATCAATTCTGCAGAGCTGTATTTTATGCCCAACATAAAGTTAGAGAGTGTAGAAGATCATTATCGCGATGACTACAACCTAAAGATCGTACTATCCAATAAAGGAAGGGCTGCCGACCTGGTAAGCATAAAAAGCAACAAGGATAAAATAGACTGGGAAGGATCGTTCCCGAAACATTATGCGGTTGAGGGCGAATACTCGACGGCGCCGGAACTATTGGGCAAAGCCGAAGATAATGATGATTTTGACCTGACACTGACTTTTAGGGACGAAGCTTCCAAAGAATATGTTTACCGCCTTACCTGCGATGGGGATTATAATAAAGCAGTACTGAAAAAAATAAAGTAACATAATGCGCGCACGGTATTTTTGCATTCTGTTATTTTCAATAACGCTGTTTGCACAGGAATCCCCTGATGGCAAATTCAGTGTGGATGCCAATTATTTTTATGGCAATATTGTGCCGCACCGCAAATCGATACAGCACCTGATAACCGCACATCCGGTAGGCATCATCATTGGCTTTAACCGTAAGACCTTTGGCGATGAGAAATGGCAGGCGCGCTATAACTACCCGGATTACGGCCTTTCCTTCCATTACCAAAATATGCGCAATGAGACCCTGGGCGACATGTATGGGTTTTACGGCCATTATAACTTCTATTTCCTGCAAAGGCTCCTGATGCTGCGCGTGGGACAGGGCATTGCCTATAACACCAACCCTTATGATAAGGAAACGAATTTTCGCAATAATGCCTACGGCCAGCACCTGATGCCGTCTACCTATTTTATGCTGAATTTCAATAAGGCCAATATTTGGGAAGGACTGGGTGTGCAGGCAGGGATGGTTTTCATCCACCATTCCAACGCGAGCATGAAGTCTCCCAACACCAGCACGAATACCTTTGCCGTGAACGTAGGGTTGAACTATAGTTTCGGCCGTGGCGAAGAGCGCAGGTATGTCCCCGAGACGGATACTATTAAATTCAGTGAGCCTATAAAGTTTAATTTTACCTTTAAAGGCGGGCTTAACCAGAGCGATGTTATTGGCAGCAAACAGTATCCGTATTATGCATTTTCGGGTTATATAGATAAGCGATGGAGCTGCAAGAGTGCTTTCCAGTTGGGTGCTGACGTTTTCTGGCCCAAATACCTGAAGGAGTTCATCCATTACAAATCGGTGGCCTACCCGGAAGAACATGTGGACGGCAATACCGATTATAAGAAAGTAGGCGTGTTTGTAGGTCACGAGCTGTTCATCAACAGCCTTTCGGTCGAGGCGCAGGTGGGCTTTTATGTGTACGAACCTTTTAATTCAACGGGCAGGCTGTACCAGCGCATAGGTGCTAAATATTACTTTACAGATGAGATTTTCAGTACGATAGGTTTAAAGACACATGCCGCAAAAGCAGAAGTAATGGAAGTCGGGATCGGGATAAGGCTATAGGAATTATGAATTATAAATTACGAATTACAATTTTTATAATGTTGCTGATGGCATCCGTTTCCTGCAACAGCGACCTTGCGCCCGAATGCTTCACCGCTATGGGTGATGAGATTACCTATGATGTAGCCGTAGGGGAGTTCAGCAGTATCCATATCTCGCCGGGTATCGAGCTCGTGATAACTCAGGGGCCGGAACAGAAGGTAACTGTAGAAACAGGAGAGAATATCCGGCAATATATTTCGGTAGCGATAAAAGGCAGTGAGCTATGGCTCGAAAATGCCAATAACTGCAACTGGGTACATACATACAAAACCACAACGGTATATGTGACCACGCCCAATTTGGAAAAGATCTATTCGGCATCGCAGTTTGCAGTAAAGTCGGATGGCGTCCTGGCATTCCCAAGCCTGAGCCTGCAGTCGGGGCTGTTCAGCGAAACCGCATCGGGGACTTTTGAATTAGAGCTAAACAGTACAAATGTTACTATAGAAGATGACCAGTCAGCCTATTATGTACTTACCGGAGCAGTAGAAAACCTGACGGTAAACTTCTATTCGGGCGATGCACGGTGCGATGGCAGCGGCCTTACATTGCAAAACCTGCAGGTCTTCCACAGGAGCTCCAACGACATCATTGCCGAAGTACAGCAAAAAGTAACAGGCACGATCTATTCTACAGGCAATTTAGTGCTGAAAAACCATCCGCCAATTGTTGAGGTGAATAGGGTGTATAGCGGCCGGGTGGTGTATGAGTGATTAGCAGCTAAGACCAAGATGACGTTGTTCCATTTCGACCAAAGGGAGAAATCTCAAATTCGCGACATTTTATGAGATTTCTCTCTCCGCAAGCTCCGTTCGAAACCTAACGAAGTGGTTCGACGTAGTCAAATGGAAAACCGAGACTGAAAACTGCGACTTGCCTTTGCCGGCAGGCAGGCTGCGACTGAAAACTATTTCTTCCTCGTCATTTCCCTGAACACCGTTTCCAAATTTTTGTTCTTCGGTGTCAGCTGCAAGGTCTTTAATCCGTTTTCCTGTGCGAAATCGAACAATACCGCACGCATATCCTCATCTGATGTAAAGGCAAGTTCCCAGGTATTGCCTTTTGTATTGTTGGAAGCTGCCAGGTTGGGGAGTGATTGCAGCATGGCTTCGGTTACCGCCTTGTCGAACTCTACTTCGATCACCTGTTCCTTCTTATTGTCTTTCACGAGGTTTTTCAGCTTCTTGTCGGTCACGATCTTTCCGTGGTTAATGATGATTACCCGGTCGCATATCGCTTCCACCTCCTGCAAAATGTGCGTGGAAAGAAATACCGTTTTGTCCTTGCCAATATTCTTTATAAGGTCGCGTATCTCCACAAGCTGGTTGGGATCGAGGCCGGTAGTGGGCTCATCGAGTATGAGTACCTCAGGATCGTGAAGCAGTGCAGTGGCAAGCCCCACACGCTGGCGATACCCTTTGGACAGCTGGCCTATCTTTTTGTGGGCTTCGGGAGTAAGGCCGGTAAGCGCTATCACTTCGTCTATGCGTGATTTTTTTACTTTATACACATCGGCATTAAAAGCAAGATATTCCCTGACATACAGGTCGAGGTACAAGGGGTTGTGCTCCGGCAGGTAGCCTACTGACTGCTGTACTGCTCTTTGCTGCTCATTAACATCGCTGCCATTTACGGTAGCAGTACCCTCATCGGCATTGATAAAGGTGGTAAGGATTTTCATTAGGGTCGATTTTCCCGCGCCGTTTGGCCCAAGAAAACCTACGATCTCACCCTTGCTTACAGAAAATGAAACAGCATCCAGCGCTTTTTGTGCGCCGTAGCTTTTAGAAACATCCTTTACCTCGATAGACATAGCCTTTGATTTTGAACAAAAGTAATAAGAAAATGTATTTACCACAGATTTCATTTTTATACTTTTGGAATCAAAATGAAATTTATGAAGACCACCATTGTAAAAACGTTGCTATTATTGACTTTAGTATTGACTTTGGCCGGATGTTCTTCGGATGATAATGCTCCGGCTATTGCACAGCCGGTAGCTGAAACGATATTGGGAAAATGGTATGCGCAAGGCTATAAGATAAAAGATCAGGGTTACCAAACGGTTGTGCATTTATGTGCAGCGAACAGGAATTATACAGAATTCACGGAGACCCATATGATACAGCGCGGCTTTAATGCACAATGTGAGGTCACTAACGACCTCAATGCAGAATATGTGCTGGGTAAGAGTAGTAGTGCCAATGATTTTTATGATATGATAGACAGCGATAAAATGTTCAGGATCATAACACTTAATAATAAAACCCTTATTTTACGGACAGACATTACAGGGCTTGACGGATTTGGTACGGAAATCGATTTTTATTACACGAGAGAATAATTCAGGATTGCAAATACATCTTAGCCCACAAACATACATCTGACTTCCAACTGCTACTTCCAACTTCGGACATCCGACATCCGACTTCCAGCCTGTTTTTATTCCCCCAAATGCATTAAATTTGTAGTATGATCGAGAAAATGGAAAACAACACCGGCATGCGCCAATGGCTGGACGATTTCAAACTATCGCACCCGTTGGTAATAGCAGGGCCGTGCAGTGCCGAGACCGAAGAGCAGGTGCTGGACATCGCAAGGCAATTGAAAGATTCTGACGTAAGCATCTACCGCGCCGGGATATGGAAACCGCGCACACGCCCCGGAGGCTTTGAGGGTGTAGGTGCTATAGGCCTTGGGTGGCTGCAAAAAGCCAAAGCCGAGACAGGGCTCCTGATGGCTGTTGAGGTAGCGAATGCAACCCATGTAAAGCTGGCACTGGAAAATGATATCGATGTGCTGTGGATAGGCGCGCGTACTACTGTAAACCCTTTTGCAGTACAGGAAATTGCCGACGCACTGGTTAATACCGATAAAATTGTGCTTGTAAAGAATCCTGTGAATCCCGATCTGGCGCTTTGGCTGGGAGGCGTGGAACGCCTTTATAATGCCGGCATAAAAAAGCTGGGTGTCATACACAGGGGATTCTCCACCTATGAAAAGACCAAATACCGCAACATACCCGAATGGCAGCTGGCTATAGAGCTGCACGACCGCTTCCCGGACCTGCCCATTATTTGCGACCCTTCGCATATTACCGGCAGGCGCGACATGATCCAGCAGGTATCGCAGCAGGCACTTGACCTAAATTATGACGGGCTGATGATCGAGACGCACAACAATCCGGACAAAGCCTGGAGCGATGCCGCACAGCAGGTAACTCCAGAAAGGCTGAAGGAAATAATGGCAAATCTTAAGGTTCGCAACAAAGGAGCTGAGGACAGCGCCTTTAATGAACAGATTGAAAAACTCAGGCTGCGCATAGATGAATACGACTCCAGGCTGATACAGGTATTAGGCAAAAGGATGCGCATTGCCGATGAGATAGGCGCATTGAAAAAAGAAAATAACGTATCGGTACTACAGGGAAAACGTTGGAAGGAAGTGCTGGAAAGGATGAAAAACGAGGGGCTTCCCGAGAATCTGGGGGAGGAATTTATACTAAAGCTTTTCAGGGCAATTCATCAGGAAAGCATCGTTCACCAGGAGAAAATTATAAATTCCCAACATTCGTAACAAAAAGTTAAATTTTAACATTTCCCTACCCGTTTAATTTCGTTGAAGATCAAATCGATAGGCAACTATAACAAAGCGGTACCGTCATTGTTTATATTCGATAAGAATGGTAATTTTACCCGTAAAGACCCTGAAGAAGTTATTAAAGATGCCCTCGTATTAAGGCCAGGAGTAAGTTACGAAGTGTCAGATAATGAATATATCATCTATTCCTCAAGGAAAAAAGCCGACAAGCTTGGCAGGATGGTAATCGAAGACTAAGTTTTATTGAAGTTTATAAATGCCGTTGCAATTGCAGCGGCATTTTTTTATTCCCTTTTTTTGGAAAGATAAAAGCATTGAGATTAGTATCTTTGCGGCATGACAGGATTGGTTTATAAATCTACAGGAAGCTGGTACACCGTAAAAACGGAGGAGGGCGAAGTGTACGAATGCCGCATTAAGGGGAAATTCCGCATAAAAGGCATTAAGAGCACCAACCCTGTTGCCGTGGGAGATATCGTGGATTTTGACCTTGATGAAACTTCTGATGCTACTACGGGTGTTATCATCAACATCCATGAGCGCAAGAATTATATCGTTCGTAAGTCGGTAAACCTTTCAAAACAGGTGCACATCATAGCATCCAACATCGATAAGGTTTTCCTTTTGGTCACTATCAACAACCCGCCAACTACAACAAGCTTTATTGACCGTTTTTTAGTAACTGCCGAAGCTTACGGGATCGAGGCAGTGCTTGTATTCAACAAAATAGATACGTTTGACGATGCCATGCTGGACGAGCAGCTGTTCCTGCAATTTGTATACGACAGGATTGGCTACAAATGCCTTAGGGTTTCATCCACACAAAACAAAGGGATAGATAAGCTAAAGGAAGAAATGACTGGCAATGTGAGCATGTTCTCAGGACATTCAGGCGTTGGTAAATCAACACTGGTCAATGCGCTCCAGCCTTCTTTGAATTTAAAGACAAAGCAGATAAGCGAGCAGCACAGCCAGGGGCAGCACACTACTACGTTTGCCGAAATGTTCGACCTTGATTTTGGTGCCAAGATAATCGACACTCCGGGCATCAGGGGCTTTGGCATTGTAGATATGGAAAAGGAGGAAATAGGCGATTATTTCCCCGAATTCTTTGCCCTGAAAGACCAATGCAAGTTCAACAACTGTCTGCACAAGGAAGAACCATATTGCGCCGTAAAGGACGCCCTTGAAAACGACGAAATAGCATGGTCGCGTTACCGCAGCTACCTCCAGATGCTGGAAGGTGAGGACGAACACTACCGCACGGATATTTATGCTGATGGTAAAAACAACGATAACGGAGTCGAAGAATAATGAGGGCTGTTATCCAACGCGTCAGTGAGGCATCGGTAACCATATCCGGTAATAAGGTTGCTGATATTGGCATCGGCCTTCTTATACTCGTTGGGATTGAGGAAGCGGACACGCAGGAAGATATTGACTGGCTGGCTGCGAAAATAGTAAAGCTCAGGATATTTGCCGATGAAAATGGCGTAATGAACCTCCCCATACAGGAAATTAATGGCGATGTTATCGTGGTAAGCCAGTTTACGCTGCATGCCGCTACCAAAAAAGGCAACCGCCCCTCCTACATAAAAGCCGCGCGCCCCGAGGTTGCCATACCGCTGTATAAAGCATTTGTCCTGCAAATAGAAAAAGAGCTTGGCAAAAAGGTGCAGACAGGCGAATTTGGCGCCGATATGAAAGTTGCCCTTCTCAACGATGGCCCTGTGACGATAATTATCGACACCAAAAACAGGGAGTAAGTTTTTACTTTCAAACCAAAGTTGTAAGCCGGATAAGTATTTTTCGCATCCGTTGTTAAATAATGAATAGCGCACCCAAATAAAATTTTGATATTTAACAAATTGAACTATTTTTGGCAAAAATAGATTTAACATGATTTTAAGAATTTCCGTGGTGTTGTTGCTTCTGCTTCAACTAAATGCCGGTGCGCAGGAAAATCTCACGGTAGCCGCTATCCCTGCAGCGCTTACGGAAAATGCCAATGCCGTGATAAGGCTGGACCAGACCGATATTACTATCTCCTCCCGCAAGTCGATGAAAGTGAAAAAAACACGGATTGTTACCATCCTGAATGATAACGGGCTTGGCTATATCGATGCGTCGGAATATTATGATAAATCTACCGATATCAATTCCATAGAAGCAGTGATATACAACGCTTTTGGGCAGCAGGTAAAAAAAATTAAGAAAAAAGACTTTAAGGAAAGAGCCGTGTCGGAAGGTTCGATCATAACCGATAGCAAGCTGATTTCGCTGGACTATACGCCTGTACAATATCCTTTTACTATTGTTTACACAAGTGAGACCGAAACATCGAACACAGCATTTATCCCGCGTTGGTCGCCTGTCGAAGGGCCTTATGCATCTGTGGAAAAAGCGGCGTTTACTATAACCTGCAACCCCGAGCTGGGTTTCCGCTACAAGGAATATAATTTCGAAAGCATAAATGCAGAAAAGCAGGAAGCGGCTAACTCCTATTCTGTAACCGTAAAAAACCTGCCGGCGCCCAAGCCGGAAGATTATTCGCCTTCTCAGGATAAGCTGAGGCCACATGTGCTTTTTGGGCTTAAAAAATTCCATCTCGAAGGCGTAGACGGCGAAGCGGACACATGGGGATCGCTGGGGTCCTGGATATACAACAGCCTGCTTAACGGAACCGATGAACTGACCCCGGAAACACAGGCAAAGATAAAGGCGCTTGTAGGCAATGAGACCGACCCGCTAAAAAAAGCTAAGATCGTTTATGAATATATGCAGGGCAGAACACGCTACATCAGCATACAGCTGGGCATTGGCGGATGGAAGCCCATGGCCGCTAAAGATGTGGACAGGCTGGGCTATGGCGACTGCAAAGCGCTGAGCAACTATACCAGGGCATTGCTGAAAGCTGTAGGAGTAGATTCTTACTATACGGTAGTGTATGGCGACAGGAGCAAGCGCGACATGCGGGAAGATTTTGTGAGCATGCAGGGTAACCACGTGATATTGGGCATACCGGATAAAGGGAAAATGGTATGGTTGGAATGTACCAGCCAGTCGATGCCCTTTGGATTTCAGGGCGACTTTACCGATGACAGAATGGTGCTACTGGTAAAGCCCGATAAAAGCGAGCTGGTAAGGACAGCGGTATATTACAGTAAAGGAAATACCCAGGTATCTAAAGGCAGCTATGCCATAACGGAGGCCGGTGCTATCAGCGGTGGTTTGGTCATCACTTCGAAAGGGACGCAATACGATACCAGGTTTGTACTCGAGTCGAAATCGAAAGAGGAGCTGGACGAGATATACAAGTCGGGCTTCAGTACCATCAATAACCTGAAGCTTAAAAAAACGAACCTAAAGAATAATAAGGACAATCAGGAATTTATAGAAGACATTGCCATTGAGGCCGAGAACTATTGCAGCAAAACCGGTAACAGGATGATGTTTGCAGTAAATGCCTTCAACCAGTATTCGCATGTGCCGCAACGGTACCGCGACAGGAAAAACCCATTTGAAATAGCGAGGGGCTTTTATGATACGGACGAGATAACCATAAACCTGCCACAAGGCTTTACCATGGAAGCAAAACCGGAAAATATAACTATAACCGATAAATTCGGTGAGTATACCGCCGAATATGTAGTGGTAAGTCCAACCCAGATGCTCTTCAGGCGCTCGCTGCTTATCAACCAAGGCTCTTATGACAGCAAAGAGTATGAGAACTACAGGCTATTCCGCGAAAAAATAGCCCGCAATGACAATGCGAAAGTAGTGTTGGTAAAAAACACTCAGTAATTTTCATTATAGTTCTTATTTACCAAAGCCTGAGATTAAAACAAACCTCAAATACCTTATGAAACTATTACAATTGATCGCACTATTCCTGGCAACAGGATTTGCCGCCAAAGCACAGCAATATGAGCTTGGAGAAGTGACTAAAGCAGAGCTCGAAGAAAAAAGCCACCCTACAGATCCGTCGGCCGGTGCCGCCATCCTGTTCAGTAAAGGGAAAACGTATATGACCTACTCTGACAACGGCGGTTTTGACCTGGTAACTGAAGTGGAGATGAAAATAAAAATCTATTCCAAGGATGGGTACGAATGGGCCAATAAGGTAATACCCTATTACAGTAACGACAACAATAAAGAAAGTGTAGATATATCCAAAGCGGCAACCTACAACCTTGTAAACGGGGCTGTGAAAAAAACCAAGCTGAAGAGCGAGGGCGAATTTGACGAGCAGGTAAACAAGTTCTGGAGGCAGAAAAAAATAGTGCTCGCCGATGTAAAAGAAGGCAGCATTGTAGAATATAAATATACCGTAAGGTCGCCGTTTATTGAGACTTTCCCGGCCTGGACTTTTCAGGAAACTATTCCGGTAAACCACTCAGAGTACGTTACCATGATACCTGAGTACTTTATGTACAACACTAATTTCAGGGGCTTTTATGTACCGAAAGTGGCAAAGACTACCGCCACAAAATCGATTAGTATTACATCAAAAGAAAGGACAGGCAATTATGTGACCAAGACTACTTTCAGCACAGATAAAATAGAATACCAGGAACAGCGCGTTTCATATGTTCTGGACAGGCTTCCTGCCATGAAAGAGGAAAGCTTCGTTAATAACGTGCTTAACTATACAGCCTCTATAGAACACGAGCTTACTATAGTTAAATATCCAAACACCCAGATAAAATCTTATTCCACCAACTGGGAAGATGTGGTAAAGACCATTTATAAATATGACGATTTTGGCCCCGAGCTTGAGAGAACCGGCTATTTTGATAAAGATATCGATGCTTTGCTGGCGGGGGTATCGTCTCCGGCAGAAAAGGTAATGGCCATATTTTTTTATGTAAAGGGAAGGATGAACTGGAACGAGTATGTAGGGTATTCCTGCAATTCGGGTGTAAAAAAGGCTTATAACGATAAGGTGGGCAATGTGGCTGAGATCAACCTGATGCTAACGGCTATGCTGCGTTATGCAGGCCTTAATGCCAATCCGGTACTGGTGAGCACACGCTCGAATAAAATAGCGCTTTATCCTAACAGGACGGCTTTTAATTATGTTATCACAGCCGTTGAAATAGACGGGAAAATATTGCTGCTGGATGCGACTTCAAAATCGGCGATGCCCAACATCATCCCGCCAAGGGCAATTAACTGGACGGGAAGGCTGATACGAAAAGACGGTACCTCGGAGTCGATAGAACTAACACCAAAAACCAACGCCCGTGAAGTTGTCAATATATCGGTGCAGTTGGATGCCGAGGGGAAGATAAAAGGAAAAGCAAGGGATCAGTATTTTGACCATAATGCCTATGCCTTCAGGGAAAACTTTGGAGGTGTAAGCAAGGAAAGCTGCATGGAAAAGCTTGAAAAGCGGTATAAAGGCATCGAAATACAGTCGTACAACATAACCGACGACAAGAGCCTTAACAAGCCTGTAGTAGAAGAATATGATTTTACCCACAATAATATCTGCGACATTATTGGCGGTAAGATGTACATCAACCCGATGCTTTTCTTCACAGAGACAGAAAACCCCTTCAGGCAGGAAAAAAGGGAATACCCTATAGATTTTGTATATCCGCACCAGGACAAATACATGATAAATATTATGGTGCCTGAAGGGTATGTAGTAGAATCTTCTCCGACGCCGGTAAATATGGCAATGGAAGATGGAATAGGCAGCTTTAAATACAATATAGGGGTTAATAATAACCAGATACAAATAGGCGTGATGATAGATATCAACCAGGCCATTATTTCACAGGATTACTATGCGACTATTAAGGATTTTTTCCAGAAAATGATCGACAAACAAAATGAAAAGATTGTGCTTAAAAAAGCATAATTTTGGCATAAATGAAGAAAATGCAATTTGTACTGCTGTTGCTTGCCTGTTTTTTGGCGAACGGCCAGGAATTTAAATTAGGTAAAGTGAGCCGGGCGGAACTCCAGCAGAAGTTCCATCCGGCCGATACGGCAGCACCCGCCGCCATTTTGTATAAGAAGGGCCGTACCTATTTTATGCTGGATATGGACGGCTACTGGTCTATGGTCACCGAAGTGGAGTGCCGCATCAAGATATACAAGAAAGAAGGATATGATTATGCCACCGATAAGCTTACTTATTACACAGGAGGAAAAGCATTGAAGGTCTATTATTCGGATGCATATACCTACAACCTTGTTGATGGCAAGATCGAAAAGACGAAGCTAAAGGGCGATGGCGAGTTTAAGGACAAAGTAGAGGAGAATTACAGCCAGAAGACCATAACCATGCCCAACGTTAAGGAGGGCAGTGTCATCGAGTATAAATACACGATCATAACACCTTATTTTACGGTTTTTAGGGACTGGTATTTTCAGTATGACATTCCTGCCAATTATGTTTCTTATGAAATAGCGATACCGCAATATTTTACCTACAACCGTTTCCTTTCAGGGTACCTAAAGCCGGAGCAGTCGGAAACTAAGGTGAGGTTAGGCAGCGGCGGCAGGTTCAATGAGGCAGTGGTGACCTTTACCGCAAAGGACGTAAAAGCGATCAGGGATGAAGACTATGTGAACAACATAAGAAATTACACCTCGATCCTGATGCATGAACTTGCATCGACTAGCTTTCCGTCGGGCAAGGAAGACTATGCCACCGATTGGGCCTCTGTTACAAAGCGGATATACGACGATCAGGATTTTGGGCGTGAACTCGGTTATACATCTTATTTTAAAGAAGATCTTCCTCTTTTAATAGCGGGGGCTGCAACACAGGCAGATAAGATAAATGCCATCTTCAACTATGTGAAAAAGCGCATGAACTGGAATGGTGAGGCAAACTATTACTGCGAAAAAGGAGTAAAGAAAGCCTATGAAGATAAAGTAGGCAATGCAGCCGAGATCAACCTGATGCTTACGGCAATGCTCCGCGAGGCAGGCATTACGGCAAACCCGGTTCTCGTAAGCACACGGTCGAACGGCGTTGCGATGTTCCCCAACAGGGCAGCTTATAACTATGTAATCACTGCGGTGGAGAACGGCAAGGATATTATTTTGCTCGATGCCACAAGCAAAAATACCACCTCCAATATTATTCCTTTAAGGGCGCTGAACTGGGTAGGCAGGATGATACGTAAAGACGGTACCAGCCTCGAAATAGAGCTTACGCCAAAAATGAATTCCAGGGATATTGTGAATATATCGGCTGCTGTGACGGCAGACGGCAATATATCGGGCAAGGCGAGGGTGCAGCACAATGACTACAATGCCTATATTTTTAGGGAAAAGTATGCAGGGACAACTACAGAAAGCTATTCGGCGCAAATTGAAAAGCGCCATCCCGGGATAGAGATAAGCGGGTACAATGTGGAGAACGAAAAGGATGCTACAAAACCCGTAGTTGAGGAATATTCCTTTGCGCATGGCGCGATCAGCGATTTGATCGGTGACAAAATATATATCAGCCCATTGCTGTTTTTTACTGAAAATCAGACTCCTTTTAAGAAAGAGACCCGCGAGTACCCGGTAGATTTTGCCTTTCCGTACCAGGACAAATACCTGATCAATATTACGATACCTGAGGGATATACAGTGGAATCGCTCCCGAAATCGATAGCCTTGTCAATGGAAGAGAATATCGGTACATTTAAATACAACATTGCTGCTAAAGGGAATGTGATACAGATAGGGATAGTACTCGATATCAATTTTGCCAGTATTTCGCAGGATTACTACCCGACATTGAGGGACTTTTTCCAAAAAATGACCGACAAGCAAAACGAAAAGATAGTACTTAAAAAGGCATAACAATGAACATACAGAACGCACAACTTGATGTAGACAACTGGATAAAAGAGCACGGTGTCCGTTATTTTAATGAGCTGACTAACATGGCACAGCTGACCGAAGAAGTGGGCGAAGTAGCGCGCATTATTGCACGCCGCTATGGGGAACAGAGCGAGAAGGAAAGCGATAAAAACAAAGACTTGGGCGAAGAGCTTGCCGATGTGGTTTTTGTAGTGCTTTGCCTGGCCAACCAGACCGGTGTGAACCTTCAGGAGGCTTTCGATAAAAAGATGGACCTCAAATCCAAACGTGACCACGACCGTCACCATAATAACGAGAAGCTGAAGTAATGGACCTGAAGCTGCATCTGCCATCAGGTATCCGGAATGCTGAAATTGCCATTACCGGCAGCAAAAGCATCACCAACCGGCTGCTTTTGCTACAGGCGCTTTTTCCCGGATTTGAAATAGGGAACAGCTCCGGTTCTGATGACAGTGAGGTAATGCTAAAGGCCCTTGACGGTACTGATGATGTAATAGACATTCACCATGCAGGTACGGCCATGCGTTTTCTTACGGCCTATTTTTCCATTCAGGAAGGCAGGGAAGTAGTACTTACGGGATCGCAGCGTATGCGCGAGCGCCCTATAGCTGTTTTGGTAAACGCCCTGCGCAACCTCGGCGCACAAATAGAATATCTGGAGAATGAAGGTTTCCCGCCATTAAAGATATCAGGGAGAAAACTCACAAGCAGTAAAGTCACTATCAAAGCTGATGTCAGCAGCCAGTACATTACCGCGCTGCTCCTCATTGCAGGCAAACTCGAAAACGGCCTCGAACTAACGCTTGAAGGTACTATCACCTCCCGTCCGTATATCGAAATGACACTTTCATTACTGAATGAAATTGGGATTGAAACAAATTTTCAGGATAATAAAATTACGGTCTCACAAGCAACCCAAAACCCAAAACCCGAAACCCGGAACTTTTTGACAGTTGAAAGCGACTGGAGTTCCGCTTCTTACTTTTATTCCATCACAGCATTATCAGAAGAAGGCACATCAATAAAACTATCGTTTTTCAAAAGAGACAGCCTCCAGGGTGATAGCGCTTTAGTTGAAATTTATGATGCTCTTGGAGTTTCAACAAAATTTGACGGCGACACTATTACGTTAAGAAAGGAAAACCGTCAACCGACAACTATTAACCGACAACTAAATAACACTCCGGATATCGCCCAAACCATCGCGGTAACCTGTTTTGGCCTGGGCATCGGCTGTCACCTTACAGGCCTGCATACCCTCAAAATAAAAGAGACCGACCGCCTTTCTGCCCTCAAGACCGAACTCGAAAAACTAGGCGCGGAAGTAAAAATAACCGAAGACAGCTTAATCCTTGAACCCAACAACCTTTTTTCGGTAAGCGTATTACGTCCTGGCTCCCTCTCTTTTGGAGAGGGTCGGGGAGAGGACTTATCCGGCATGAGTGAAGCTCACTCCCCTCTCCTTTCGAGAGGAGCCGGGGGTGAGGTCCAAACCTACAACGACCACCGCATGGCCCTCGCTTTCGCACCATTAGCTATAAAAACAGGTATCATTATAAAAGATGCAGGTGTGGTATCAAAATCCTATCCCACTTTTTGGGACGATTTAAAGACGCTTGGCTTTGAAATTACGCAGTTATAAACCTTTGATTTTAAAAGGATATTATAAATAAATCGCAAAACACTTGACAACGCCTATTCCGCGATAGTATATTTGCACGCAATTAAAAGATGCCGGGCACGCCAATGAAGGCACGCCTGATAGTATAGAAAGCTACATACATGAAATTATCAAACTTCAATTTCAACCTGCCAAAAGAACTACTTGCCGAATATCCTGCGGAAAACAGGGACGAAGCACGCCTTATGGTAATTGACAGGAAAACAAAAAAGATCGAACACAAGCTGTTTAAGGACGTACTGGATTATTTTGAAGAAGGAGATGTAATGGTGCTTAACAACACCAAGGTTTTCCCGGCACGCCTTTATGGCAACAAGGAAAAAACCGGGGCGAGGATAGAAGTATTCCTTTTGAGGGAACTGAATTCTGAGCAGCGCCTTTGGGATGTTCTTGTTGACCCTGCAAGGAAAATACGTATCGGCAACAAGCTGTATTTCGGTGACGATGATTCGCTTGTGGCAGAGGTGATAGACAATACCACATCGCGTGGGCGTACCCTTCGTTTTCTTTACGACGGGTCGTATGAGGAATTCCGCAACAAGCTTACCGAGCTGGGCGAAACCCCGATACCGAAATACATAAACCGCGAAGTAGTGCCCGAAGATGCCGAGAGATACCAAACCATATATGCCAAGGAAGAAGGAGCTGTTGCAGCGCCGACTGCCGGGCTTCACTTCTCGAAACACCTGCTGAAAAGGCTGGAGATAAAAGGGATAGATTTTGCAGAGATAACGCTTCACGTAGGGCTTGGCACGTTCAACCCGGTTGAGGTGGAAGACCTTTCGAAACATAAAATGGACTCCGAGGAGCTTATCATAAGGCAGGAAGCCTGCGATATCGTGAACAAGGCAAAGCTGTCCAGGAAAAAAGTATGTGCTGTGGGCACCACTACCATGCGTGCCATGGAAAGCTCGGTATCATCAGCCAAAACGCTTAACCCGTATGTGGGATGGACCAACAAGTTCATTTTCCCGCCGTACGATTTCAGCGTGGCCGACTGTATGATCACTAATTTCCATACGCCAAAATCAACACTGCTCATGATGATCTCTGCCTTTATGGGCCATGACCTCATGCGCGCCGCTTATGACGAAGCGATCAAGGAAGGCTACCGTTTTTACACGTATGGCGATGCTATGCTGATACTGTAATTAGTCAGCCCAATATATACTAAAGCAGCTTTCGGGCTGCTTTATTTTTTTTAAGTTGCTTTCTCATAAGTCATCGTTATTTGATTTCCGTTGTTTTCTTTACCTGCAAGCACAATTGCTTTGCCATCCCTTGTAATTTTAAAGTCTCCTCCATTCATTTTTAGGTATTGTACACCTTCTTTTTCGAATAATAGGTAATGCCATGATAACGGTTCCTCACCTTCTTTTCGAAAAAATACTTTCGTTCCGTCTTCAAAGAACAATTCCTGTGCCTTGGGTTTGTTTTTCTTCAATTCATCGGATCCCTTTTTTTGGAATGCCTCAGCCTTATCGCCGTATTTCTTTTTCATTTCCGGAGAAAGGATAATATCATAGGTTTTATAATTTATGGTCATACCATTAGTTTCAAAGGCTGTAAGGTTCCATGTGCCGATAAGCTCTTTTTCGGTTACTTTCTGTGCAAATGCCGATGCTGAAAAAAGGAACAGGATAAATATGTAAAATGTTTTGTTCATAGGATAGAGTATATTATTGCTTTGCAGAGGAAATTGATCTGCGTTTTAAAATTTGCAATAAAACTACTGAATTATAAAACATTTTAAGTTGTGCTAAAATGATTTTAGTCATATTTTTACCTCACAAACAAACAACACATGGAATTTCAGAATACACGCGAATTCGCACAAGGGCTTGATGTTGCCGACAAGCTCGCCAAATACAGGGAAGAGTTCCTTTTTCCGCATGTAAATGGCAAACAGGTAATCTATTTTACGGGCAACTCGCTGGGGCTGCAGCCAAAACGCACTAAAGCCTATGTGGATGAGGTGATGGACGACTGGGCTAAACTGGCTGTAGAAGGCCACTTTTATGCCGACAAGCCATGGTGGGATTACCATGAGCGTTTTGCGGCACCATTGTCACGCATTGTTGGCGCACTGCCTTCGGAAGTGACCGTAATGAACACGCTTACCGTAAACCTGCACCTGCTGATGGTCACGTTTTACCAGCCCACGGCAAAGCGCTTCAAGATCATCTGCGAGGAGAAAGCATTCCCCAGCGACCAGTACATGATAAAAAGCCAGGTGCGCTTCCACGGCCTTGAGCCTGAAGATGCCATTGTAGAGATCAAAAGGAGGGAAGGCGAGCACAACATCAGGCTGGAAGACATACTCGATAAGATAAAAGAAGTAGGCGATGAGCTTGCCCTCGTACTCATTGGCGGCGTAAACTACTATACCGGCCAGGTGTTCGATATGAAGACCATTACGAAAGCAGGCCAGGATGCCGGCGCTTATGTGGGGTGGGACCTTGCGCACGCCGCGGGTAACATCAGGCTGGAACTACACGAGTGGAATGTTGACTTCGCAGCCTGGTGCAGCTACAAATATATGAACTCAGGCCCGGGCAATGCCTCGGGTGCCTTTGTGCACGAAATGCACCACAACGACCTCGACCTGCCGCGCTTTGCCGGATGGTGGGGCCACAACAAGGAGCGCCGCTTTTTAATGGAACCGAATTTCGACCCGGTTCGTGGCGCCAACGGATGGCAGGTGAGTAACCTTCCGGTATTGTCATTGGCGCCGTACTTAGCTTCGGTAGAAATGTTCGATGAAGTAGGTATGGATGCCCTTATCAAGAAGAGGGACCATATTACTTCTTACCTCGAATTCATCCTTCATGAAATCGACAAGGAGGTTGACAGTACTTTCGAGATCATAACGCCTTCCAATCCTGCCGAAAGGGCGTGCCAGCTATCGGTATTCCTGCATGGGGAGGGAAGGAACCTTTTTGAATACCTGATGAAGAACGGCGTAATAACCGATTGGCGCGAGCCGAACGTAATTCGCCTTGCACCGGTACCATTGTACTGCTCGTTTGAAGATATGTACGAATTCGGCCAGGTACTGAAACAGGGGATCTTGTCGCATAAGAAATAATTGCAGGAGAGGCATTAATGCATTTTCATACAGTAAAAGAGGCGTGTTCAATACGCCTCTTTTTTATGTCAAACCATTTCCTTACTTTGCAGCAAACTATCCGCCCTTCCCATGGAGCTACTCGCCGATGCCTTATTTTACCTTTGGATTATCTGCCTATTCGCGGGATGCATCTATTTCATTTTTACATACATTATCGAATCGGCATGGATGATCGTTTTCAACAGGCCGCTCTATGTCCATTTTTATGTTTTTCCGAAAGAATTATCCGCCGACAGCCGTAAAATATTGGAAGATAATTTCAGCTTTTACAGGAACTTATCCAAAAAGCGGAAACGGTTTTTTCGCCATCGTGTGAACCGCTTTATTAAGCGGTACCGTTTTTTAGGCAGGGAAGGCCTGCAGGTTACTGATGAGATGCAACTAAAGATCGCCGCTACGTGGGTAATGCTCACCTTTGGGATGCGCAAATACCTTACGCGCGTTTTTCGGGCCATTGTGGTATATCCTGATATATTCGAATCGCAAAACGGCAACTGGCATAAAGGCGAATTCAACCCTGCGGCAGGCGTAGTGGTTTTCTCGTGGAAGGATTTTGCGGAAGGTATGGAATTTGCGACCGACAACCTTAACCTGGGGCTGCATGAGTTTGCCCATGTGCTTCATGTTGATTCTGTGGGTATGCGAAGGCCGGGTGCTTCAGGAATTATTTACAGGGATATATTTAATAAAGTCCGTGAATACCTTGATGACCCCGGCAACAGGCAAGACCTGCTTGCGGCCAATTATTTCAGGGCTTATGCCTATACCAACAACTTCGAATTTATGGCAGTTGTACTCGAATACTTTTTTGAGACTCCTCGCGAATTCGAACAAAAACTACCCGAATTATACGGAATGGTGAAAAAGATGATCAATTACGGGGAATAGTTTAGGGTTTCAGAGTTGTGAGTTGCTACCAGGGCAAGAGTGGCAACCCAGAACCCGGAACTCAAAACCCGAAACTTAAAACTAAACCGCCACACTAATTTTTTCGATTTGGTGGTTATGCCTGATGGTATGGTACGTTACAAAATGCACTATTTCGAGTTTGCTGTTACCAACCAAAGGATTTCCTTCCGGTAATGGCGCAAGCTGGGTAAGGTCGGAATTTTTTGCGGCCTTAGTCATTTTAGCATTGGCTTCCTGTAATGATTTTATAAGCTCTTGTTTGTCGTACTGCTTATCTTCGGGGATAATAAAATCTGGCGATTTCATTTTGGTGCTGAAGTCAAGGAACAAATCCCTGATGCCTGCCGCCCTTTCTTCCGGATCCCTGTCTACCCGTTCGGTAGGGGTGTATAGCAGCTGATCCATCCCATTTATTACCTTAAAAATATGGCGGCCCACCTGCCCTGCAGTCCACCTGCCTTCAAACGGAACGGTGTTGAGTTCTATTTCTGTGAAAGATTCAAGCAAAGTAATAGTGTTGCCTAATGCTGCTTCGAGCTGGCTGATGATTTCGTTATGCATAACTGTACTTTTTGATTGATGATTATTTATTAATTGGCAGTCTCAGTTTTCATTCCCCAATCCCCAATGGTCGACATGAGTGTAGCTTTTCCCCTCTTGAGGGGTGCCCGAAGGGCGGGGTGGTTTAAAACACTATATCATTTTAATCTGCACTCAAACTGAAAGCTGCGACTTTCAACTGAAGTTACATTTTACTATAATCCTGCGTACTAAAGCTGATCATCCACTGGATACCGAACTTATCGGTAAGCATGCCGTAGTAATCGCCCCAGAACATATCAGCCATCGGCATAGTAGCTTCACCGCCTTCGGAAAGCCCCTTGTACACGCGGTCAGACTCTTCACGGCTGTCCATGTGGATGCAAAGAGATACACTGCTGCCTGTTGTTACCTGCGGCATCGACTTCGGCACATCGGTACCCATGATCACGCTGCTGCCCACAGGGAGCGCAATATGCATGATGCCGTCTTTCTCCTCTTCAGGCATATCCTCGCAGCCTTGTGTGTCGCGAAAACGCATCACCATGGCGAATTCACCTCCAAAAACAGATTTGTAAAAATTGAATACTTCTTCAGTGTTCCCGTTAAAATTCAGGTACGGATTGATAAATTTCATGATTAAAATATTTTAGTTTGCTTGTTTGTATAAATAATATCGCTTAATGAAAATTTTGAAAATGTCATATTGAGCGCAGCCGAAATACGTCATTTCCGAAAGTTTGCTTCTCGACTGCGCTCGAAGTGACAACGATATTATCGCTTGTTCTCAAGGATATTTTTCAGGTTGACCAGGCTGGTGCCTATGTCTTTAGCCAATGCGCCTTTCATCATGGCGGTCATCAGGTTTAGCGGGTAATTGCTTTTGCCTGTAAGCCCCCAAATGACTTTGGTACTGTGTTCGCTCATGGCTTCGGTAACCACATAGGTGTGCGATATGGCTTTGAACGGCCTCACAAAACGGATCTCTGCAGTTATAAGCTCCCCTTCGGTAACGCCGGTTATTTCCTGCTCACCTTCCCCGGCTTGTTTGTTCCCGTTCCATGCATAAATAAAACCTACAGTCCCATCGGTCCCTGTAAAAGTGCGCTTCATGTCGGGATCCCTCATTACCCACTTGCTGTATTGGTCCTGATTTTTGATCATTTTTATATAATCAAAAACTTCCTGCTTGGGCCTGTTGATAATGATTTCATTTTCCACACTGTAATTCTTCGGAATAAAAAGCGCTATCACCAGAGGGAGCACAAAAATGACAGCAATAATGATCAGGATCGTATTCATCGCTTATTTGGTTTCAAGGTTTTGCTTAAGGTTGCCAAGGCTTTTCTCCATATCGCCGCCCAGCATGCTGTCCATAAAAAGGTTCATAAAGTTTTTCGGGTAGCTGTTTATAAAGGTCGTTCCCCATTTTACTTTTGTACTTCCCTCTCCTGCATCATCAGTAGTCATATAAGCTGTCCCTTCATCTTCCATAGGCCTTCGGAAGCGGAGCGCCATGTCCACGCGGCTGCCTTCGGTAATGCCGGTTATCTCCTGGTCCCCTGCTCCCACCTGGTCATTGCCTTCCCAGGTATATACAAAACCTTTCGTGCCGTCTGTCCCGGTGAATGATTTTTTCTTGTCCGGGTCGGCCATATTCCATACGCTGAAGCTGTCCTGGTTTTTAATATGCCTGACGTATTCAAATACTTCCGCGCGGGGCTTGTTGATAACCACCTCACGCTCCACCGTAACTTCATTTTTTACAAAGAGCGCGATTACGAAAGAAAGCGCAACAAGTATCAGGATAACAATCAGTATCTTTTTTAAAATTTTCATGGTTCTTAGTTTTATGGTTCGTTACGATCTTCAATTTTAGCCACACTTATCCTTTGGCATCCCCGCCAAAAATTCAACTGTCCTGTTTTGAATGTTTTAAATATTAATAGCCTGCATGCTCTTTTTTGCGGAACAGTATTGCGTCCACTGAGTACTTTCCACTACCAAGAAAGAACAGCACTACAGCCAAAATCATGTACACGAAGGAAAGCTCTTTTACCATGAACTCATCAGCGGCATGAACTACAAAGAAAGCGACAACCATAGTAATAAGCATCGGAATAACCGACAAACGGGTAAGAAAGCCCAGCAGTATAAAGATGCCGCATATAAGCTCTCCGAATATTGCAAGCGAAAGCGAAACATCGTTGCCCAGGCCAATAGGGTTAAAGTCGGTAACATACTGATCGTAGTTTTGCATCTTTGGCAATCCGTGCATGATCATTAGTCCGCCTGAAAGGGATCTTAATAGTAAAGCTGCAAGGTTTTTGTTTAACGGTTCGGGGCCTAATAATCGTTTCATAAGTAATTGTTTATGGTTTGTATAGTAAATATATCGAAATTTTTTACAACCTACACACCATTATTCCTACATGTATTTCATGGCATCATATCCCAACAGCCTGCGCCATAATGCTATCTGCCCTATACAGTTGGCTTCGCGGTAAATAATAAAGGAGATAAGCTCAAAACGTGTCATTTCCATTCCGGGTATTGCGATCTTAGTATCAAGTTGTTCTGCTGTCGCATTGATAAAAGCTTCCCTCGCAATAGGAGTAATCCTGTTCCAGTCGGCTTTAAATTGTTCCAAAGAAGGATATTCAACACCGTCCTGTATCCCTTTATTATTTTCGAAAAGATCGTTTGCCTGCTGTTGGTATTGTTCCCCCGTAAGGTGTTGGCCAGTTCGAAGCGCTGCTCTGTAAGGCTGCCCGCAAGCCATGCCACATGGTTGGCTTTAGTGCCAAGCCTGTTTTGTGCATCAGTATCAGAAATGCCGTCAAGGGCGCGCAGGAAGAAATCGGTCTGCCAGTCGAATAGCAGTAAAAAAGAGGATAACCGGCTGTCTTTGGTTGCTGTTGTTTCCATAATTATTTAACATTTTGGCTAAGGATGCTTTTGTCCTGAATGTCTTTTACAAATGTATTGTAAGTATTCTGTACCGATGCTGTGCTAAAAAGTCATCGTTAGGGGGTGTTTAAGACAAAAACAAGTATATTTGTTATCCAACATTTGCGCCATGAAATTAGGAATACTATTGACGAAAGACCACCGCCTGCTGAGTGTAGCAGCATTGCTCGACGTATTTGAAACTGCCAACCGTTTTTATCAGGAAGACGGGCAGCAACCGCTATTTGCCATCGACCTGCTCCATTTGCCGGAGCACGACAGCATTTCCTTTCCCGGGCACAGGGCAGTACAGGCAACGGAAGGCGCTAAATACGACCTGCTGCTTATCCCATCGTTCAACCATGACGGGATAGGGGAGTCGCTCCGTGCCAATATGGGCTGGGTGCCGTGGCTGCAAAACCAGTATAAGGAAGGTGCCGCAATAGCCAGTTTCTGTACCGGGGCTTTTGTGCTTGCCGCAACGGGATTGCTGGATAACAGGCCTGCGACCACCCATATCAATGCCGAAGCCGCCTTCGCGAAATTGTTCCCCCTGGTTCAGCTACAGGCTGAAGCTGTTGTAACCGAAAAAGACCGCATTTACACCAGCGGGGGCGCGACAAATACCTTCCACCTGCTGATGCTGCTGCTCGAAGTGTATTGCAGCCGCAAAATGGCGGTAAGGGCAGCGAAGGTTTTTTCCATCGACCTGGATCGCAACCGGCAGACGTACTTCGGGACGTTCACTCCGGCAGAAGACCATGGCGATGAGCTTGTAAAACAGGCGCAGGAGGAAATAAAAAAGAAATTCAGCACTGCCAATACCATAGAAGAGCTCATCACTGATTTGCCCGCCAGCCGCCGCAACCTCGTGCGCCGCTTCAAGCAGGTCACCGGTATCACCCCAATAGAATACCTTCAGAAAACCCGCATTGAGGCCGCTAAGCAAATGTTGGAACAATCGCGCCACAGCATACTAGAAGTGATGCTTGAATCAGGCTATAACGACCTGAAGACCTTCCGTTCCCTATTCAAAAAGAATGTAGGCATGACACCGAAAATGTATCGGGAGAAGTTTAGCGGGCAGATGGTTTAGGGGAGATTATTAGATTGTTGGATTTTTAGACTGCAAGATTTAGATGGTGATAATTGATACAGTCCAAAAATCTAATAATCTAATAATCTAATAATCCAACAATCTAACAATCTATCGAACCATAAACTCCAATCCCAACCCGCGATACCCCGTAATAGATATAGAAGCATCCTCACTAAAATACTTTCGCAGCCTGCTGATGAACACATCCATGCTGCGGCCGGAAAAGAAATCATCACTGCCCCAAACTTCCAGTAATATGTCCTCGCGCTTCAGCATCCTGTTCCGGTTTTCGAAAAGGTATTGGATCAGGTGTGCCTCGCGCTCGGTAAGCCGGTGCGTTATGGTCGAGTGGGTAAGTGAATAGTTGGAACTGTCAAATATATAGCTGCCGATAGCCATTTTTGTCCCGCTTTTTTCATTGACTGCTACTGGGGATGAACGCCGGCTCCTCTTTAAAATATTCGTAATACGCAGTACTAGCTCATCGGCTTCAAATGGCTTTACCACATAATCGTCGGCACCCAGCTTCAGGCCTTTTATCTTGTCTTCCTTCATGCCTTTTGCGGTCAGGAATATCACAGGCGTTTCAGGGTAGGCGGCAATGATGCTTTCGGCAAGGGTAAAGCCGTCCATCTTTGGCATCATCACATCAAACACACAAATATCGGGTTTCGTTTCAGGATACAATGTCAATGCCTCGGCACCGTCTTTGGCCCACGTCACTTTAAATCCTGAAATTTCAAGGTACTGCCGTAAAATGCTGGCATAATCAAAATCGTCTTCGGCTAAAAGGATATGCTTCATGCCTGCGGAATTGAAATGGTGAATGATGATCCCCTGCCCTTATCGCTTTCGATCCTGATAATACCCTTATAGGCATTGATGATCTGCTTTACGTAATACAACCCAAGGCCAAGTCCTTTTGCCGTATGGATATTTCCTTTCTCTACGCGGTAGAATTTGTCAAAAATCAGTTTGTGCTCTTTTTCGGCGATACCCATGCCATTATCCGACACGGTTATTATAGTTTCCTTATCCGTTTCAGACAACGCGATCTTTATCGTATCGGCGCCATACTTCACTGCATTGTCAAGCAGATTCGCAAATATTGTCCCCAAATGGAACTTATCCATATAAATAGCAGTAGCATTCATTTCGCACTCAATAGTTATTTCGGGATGCGAAAGCGCAAAGTCGCTTATCATATCCTGCACTTCCTCGCAGCTTATCGGTTGTGCCTGGCCGGTTTCTATTCCCGTTGTGAGCGATGCTTCCGTAACCTGTGCAAATAACTTCTGCATGCGCCTGTTCTGCCTTTCGATGATAGCAATGGAATTCCCAAACTGCTCCTCGGTAAGCATGTTGTCTTTTCTTTGGAGCGTTTTCACGGCAATGTCAAGCGCCCCGAGCGGGGTCTGGAATTCGTGCGTAATGTTGTTGATGAAGTCGGTCTTGATGTCGGCTATCTTCTTCTGCGTGATGAGATTCTTTATCGAAAGATAAAAGAGCGCTACTACAAAAACAAGCAGCAGTACCGAGAATATAAGCAGTCCCGACATCCGTGCAAAAACCTGCTTTTCCCAATTGGCAATGCTGTAATAGCGGGTAGTTACCACTTCAAAGGCGCTTTCGGGCGCGCCGATGCCCAACCGCTTTGTAGCATCACGCCACGTAGACTGCGAGGCCTTACTTTCCACTACATTTTGCGTATTGGTGCCGTAAAGAAGCATTTTTCCAGTGAAAATAGTATCCGCAGGCTTGGTGGTGTCTTTGCATACAAGTGCTGAGGTGACATAATTAGTATAAGTAACATTGTAGTTGTCCAGGGCGGAATCTTTCGCGATGCACTGCTGTATCTCTCCCGACAGCGAATCAGACATTCCTTTCATAATCCTCGGGTAATCGGCGCGCGTTACTTTGCCTTCCGTATAGTCGCTCATGAACTGCTTGGTTTTGCGCATCCATTTATGATTAATGGTATCCAGCTCGCCTGTAGTCTCCAGCCTCAGCAATTCCTGTGTGATCTTCGCATTGGCTTCCTTCGCATAAAGCTTGTAGGTATTGTAAATGAAATACCCCTGTATCGGCGCGAGGGCCGCGACGGTAATAACGCATCCTGCAATAAGGAAATAGATCTTTCGCTTCATAAATGCAAAACTATGGTTTTTAATTATTTCACTGCTAAAAACAATAGGCTGTTAACCGAGCATTAACCGAAAGGTTGAAATTCCAAAAGACAAATACTAAATAACAAAACCGTTCAATTAGAAAAGTTAGAATAGGAAGCTATTTAATAATGACACACCCCTGGCCCCTCTCAAGAGGGGAACAGCTACACTCATGCCGACGCAGTACCGCTTTTGGGGTTCGGGTAAGCACATCAGAGTGTTCCCCTCTTGAGAGGGGTTAGGGGTGTGTTGAAGCTCAACCCACAACCCCAAACCCCAAATCCCAAACCCCAAACACACAACCCTCATTAACCCTCCGTTAACCCAGCATTAACCTCCCCATCCAGTGTGTTTTCAGAGATTTGCACCAAATCAATCATTCATCCATGAGTTCATCATCAATCATCAAAATTTTATTTGCGTTAGTTTTCCCGATTTTATGCTCCGCCCAATCAGCGGGGCTTTCGGGTAAAGTATTCGATCCTTCAAACAAACCTTTGGCATTTGCCGATGCCGTTGTGCTTACAGTGCCGGACTCCACAGCTTATAAAGCCACGTTTACGGATGAGGCCGGGCGCTTTGAGTTTAAAGGCTTGGCTCACGGAAATTATGTCCTGAAAATAAGCACCATTGGCTATGCCGATTATTTCACGTCCATATCATTGACAGGAAACACAGTATTGCCCAACATTGTGCTGAAAGAAACCGCAACGCAGCTCGGCGCCGTTGTGATCAATTCCAAAAGGCCTATAGTCAACCGCAAGATAGACCGCTTGGAATTTGACGTGGGAAATTCCATTCTTTCTTCCGACAATGCATGGGAGATATTGCGTAAAACCCCGGGTGTGAATGTTACATCGGGCGGGATCTCGATACGCGGCAGCAACAGTATATTGGTAACCATAAACGATAAAAAGTCTACCTGACGGGAACTGAGCTCAAGAACCTGTTGGAAAACACCGACGGGGGGAATATAAAGTCGGTTGAGGTAATCACCACACCGCCATCAAAATATGAGGCGCAGGGCAGCGCCGTGCTCAACATTAAAATGAAGAAAAGCACCAACGAAGGCTACAAAGGCAATGTGGCCGGGGCTTATGAGCAAAGCATGTACCCGAAAGGCGTGGTATCCAGCAACCATTATTACAAGGGTAACCGCCTTTCGGCCTATGGCGGATACATGTTCGGGTCCGGGCACTACTATGGCAGGAACTATGCAACGGTAAAATACAAGGATGAGAGCGGGAATGTGTCCTCGGTCTGGAAGATCAGGGAGCAGGCCTTTTATAATGCCACTTCGCAAAACAGCTTCAACCTTAATATGGAGTATCAGGTAGACAGCCTCAATACAGTAGCTGTGGGAGGC
Source organism: Flavobacterium album (assembly GCF_003096035.1). Classification (NCBI taxonomy): domain Bacteria; kingdom Pseudomonadati; phylum Bacteroidota; class Flavobacteriia; order Flavobacteriales; family Flavobacteriaceae; genus Flavobacterium; species Flavobacterium album. Next base: position 1,770,596 of record NZ_CP029186.1, read on the forward strand.
AATAGTTTTTTTAGTATGAAAAGCACGGCTAACATTGATGTCCCAACCTATATTTATGATGGCAATGGTGTACTCGATTCCCTTTACCACACCAAAACCCGCCGCGATTACCCGCAGAAGAACAATACCCTTAACGGCTCTTTCGAGCATAAGTTCAGGAAAGGAAAGCTTGTATTTATGTCCGATTATACAAGGCATTACTTCAACCAGTCGCAGGACGTGAACACGCTTTTTTCATTGCTCGGTGACGCGCCCTACCGCTCCCAGTTGCTGGCCAGTGAGGATAACCGCCGCATCAGCCTTTTTTCGGCGCAGGCTGATTATAGCGGCACTGCAGGCAAGTATAACTTTGAGACAGGATTGCGCTATGGCAATGTGGATGCGAAGAATAATTTTGACTATGAGCAGCAGGTTAATGGTCAACCGGTCGCTATCAATGGGCTTACCAATGAGTTCCTTTATAACGAATCGGTTTATGCAGGCTATGCCGGGCTTGACAGGGAAATAGGCAAATGGGGGCTCAAAGCAGGGTTGCGGGGCGAATATACGTCGCTGGAAGGCAGGGCGGTAACCACTGCCGAGGTGAACCGACAGGAATATTTCAAGCTGTTCCCAACACTGTATACGCTTTACAAAGCTTCAGATGATCACCAGATAGGGGTATCGTATGGCAAGCGGATCAGCAGGCCGCCGTATTCCTACCTCAATCCGTTCCGCCTTTACAGCACGCCTTATGCGTATGTTACGGGCGACCCGCACCTGCAGCCGGCCATTACGCACAATTTCAGCCTGCTCTATACACTAAAGAACAGGCACAATTTCGACCTGTACTACCGTTATGAAAAAGACCCTTCACTTGAGGTGATGATACAGGATTATACTACCAATACCATCATCAGCAAGGTGACCAATATCGATCACAATTTTGTAGCCGGGCTCGATTATAACAGCAACCTGGAGCTGAAGCCGTGGTGGCAAACCGGGATACAGATAAGCACAATGTATAAGGAAGACACATTCCAGGGAGCAGATGGCAGCCTGCAAATTAACAGCATTGTAAGCTTCTTTGGCTATATGAACCATCGGTTTACGCTCGACAAGAAAAAGACATGGAGTGCCGAAACAGGATTTTATTATGCTTCGCCGGGCGTGTCAGGAGCATTTACATTTGGGGATATGTCCAGCCTGTCAGCCAGTTTCAGGAAGACCTTCCTGAACGAAAAAGCAGAACTCTCACTTATCTTCTCTGATATTTACAGGGGTGAAAAGCAAACCACAACAGTGCGTTATGCCAACCAGGACAGAAAAGCATATTCCTATAATGATACACAGAATTTCCGTATCCAGTTCCGCTACCGTTTTGGCAACCAGAAGCTGGGCGACAAGCAACGGCGCGAGGCAGATGAGAAGGGAAGGTTGTAGATTCGTAAATATTGACACCGGAAATATCTAAAGAAGAACGAAATGTCACATTGAGCGCAGTCGAAATGCGGCATTTTCGTTCTTCTTGCTTCTCGACTGCGCTCGAAGCGACAATAGTGGCGTAATCTTATATTACTCCTTCACATACCGTAGCGCCATATGCCCCGATTGAAAAACCTTTGATCCGGCAAGCTTTAACTGCAACTGTTCAGGCAGGCTGATGTCATCGAAAAGCCGCCTTCCTTCTCCCGCAATAACAGGATGGATCATAATGTGGTATTCATCAATCAGCCCAAGCTCCATAAGTTGTGTTGGGATGTCTACACCGCCGGTTACAATAGCTTTGCCTTCTTCCTGCTTCAGCTTAAGCACTTCCTCCCGCAGCCCTTTTTGGAATATCGTAGTTTTGTCTCCACCTGCCTTCTCCAGTGTCTTAGAGAAAACGACGATCTTACCTACAGCGTCGAATGCTTTTGCAAATTCATCCATTGACATTGATCCCGAAGGGTTTTTTGCGATATCCGGCCAGAAAGGAACCATCAGTTCATAGGTTTTGCGCCCGTAAACAAGCACGTCAGCTTCCCGCATCAACTGTGTAAAATACGCATGCACCTCTTCATTGGCATTTCCTTTGGTGTGGTCGCAGCACCCATCCAGGGTGACATTGATCCCGAAGATCAGCTTTCTCATATTTTGTTTTGTTTTTAATTGTTTCCCTGCTTCTCAAAAATAAAATATTCTATGTAGAGATTGGGCTTGCTAAAAAGACAACTAAAGGTGGGTTTCGGGACAACTCCAAATGTAATGTAGTACTTAAAAAATACCTTAATAACGGTACATCATTTTGATAGTATAATATTTATAGATTATTTTTATTGTGACACCTGTTACTGAAAAATAATGCTTTTATAATTTTTTACTAATAAAACTATGTATTTATAAGAAAATTCTTCAGCGAAAACGTTTACACCACCTTTACATTACTACATCAAACCTGAACTTGACATACACAAATAGCCTGTATGTTCTATGTTCAGGAATCAACATGCAGGTGGTTTAGCTGAAAAACAGGGATGTATAGTTTTTATATCATCAAAGTTAAATAAATGTGAAAAACAAGACTATTTTTGTAGTCTACAATTTTACCAATTATGAAAAGAGGACTACGATACTTATTCGGAAGAACACATTTTTTATTCTTTTTGCTGATGATAGGGAGCGCTAACCTGAGCGCGCAGATATTAACCAACGGCAACTTCGAAAGCGGAGGCAGCGGCGTTGGTTTTTTTGTACACGATTATACCCTTATCAATCCGGTTAACGGGACGAGCAATCCGGGCTTTTATGCCAGGACTAAAAATCCGGCTCTTATGAACTCTACTTATAATGCCGGTGGCGACCATACTACAGGTACAGGCAATATGCTTGTTTTTGACGGTTCTAACCAGGCTAACAGGTACTTTTGGACCACAGGGGATACCGGTGGGGCGATAGGCGGCTTTACGGCAGGTACAACTTATACGTTCAGTTTCTGGATAAAATCGGTATCAAATGCTGTTACTACAGATGACGCTACAAGGGCCAGCATTGGCATTTTCATGGTAAATGCCAACAACATGAACCCGGCCAACCCCAATTTTTTGGCGCCTCTTCCGTCTGAAGGATGGGTAAACATACAGTATTCTTTCGTGGCTACGGCTAATAACGTAATGGTACGCTTAAAGACGAACAACGCAGGCCCGATAGGGAACGATTTTGCGGTAGATGATTTTTCAATTACTGTGGGGGCGCTTCCGTTTGTGGGGTCATATACTTCGCTTAACCCTACCTGTCCTACGAGTACAGACGGCTCTATTACCGTAAACCTGGCAGGAGGTACTTTGCCTTACACAGCATACACGCTTACAGGTTCGGCAACTATGTCAAATAATTCCGGGATATTCAATGGGCTTGGCGAAGGTACCTATAACGTGAGCGTTTCAGATTCTGCCGGGCATACTTTTACCCAGACAGGAATTGTACTGGAAGCGCCAAACAACCTGGTGCTGAGCGCGCCGGTAACCGCTTGCCCCGGAGACACAACGCCATTGACAGTATCGGGAGGAACAGGTGCGTATACCTGGACGGCAAGCCCGGCTGACATCTCTATCACAAACCCGAACAGCGCTACGCAAAACGTAAGCCCGTCAGTAACTACAACCTATACGGTTACGTCGGGAACGGCTTCTGCCCCGGTAAATCTTATCCAGAACAGCGATTTCTCACTCGGCAATGCTGCTTATATAACGGAATACCTTCAGGTAGCCGACCCGAACCCATTCGGTATTCAGACTTCCTACAATATTGTAACCAACCCTAATGCATGGTTTACGGCATTTTCTGCCTGTGGAGATAATACAACAGGCAGTGGCAACATGATGGTTTTTGACGGTGCGACCAATTCGGATGCGAATGTTATCGCCTGGAGCAACCAAACCCCGGTTGCCGTAACCCCTAATACCGATTATACATTTACGTATCATGTCGCTTCGGTATCTGCCGACAGCCCTGCAAGACTCGAAGTGTTCATTAATGGCGTTTCGCAGGGAGTTCCTGTAACGGCACCGGGTACGCCTTGTGTATGGAACGAGGTTTCGTATAACTGGAACTCCGGCTCCAACACTACTGCCACCTTTGTTATTATCGACAAGAATGTTGCCGACTACGGAAACGACTTTGCCCTTGATGATATTACCTTCAGGGAAGCTATTACCTGTGTGTACCAAAAATCGGTAACCGTTACAGTAGCACCGGGTGTAACACCAACATTTAATGCGGTTGCCCCGATATGTGCCGGCGAAACTTTAGCTACCCTTCCAACGACTTCTACCAATGCAATTACCGGAACATGGTCTCCGGCGTTAGACAATACAACGACAACAACTTACACTTTTACCCCAGACGCAGGACAGTGTGCAGCCACCGCTACATTAACGATAACGGTAAACCAGCCAACCACTGTACCAACGTTTGCTGCTGTTGCCCCAATTTGTGCAGGCGATACTTTAGCAGCGCTTCCAACAACTTCTGATAACGGAATTACCGGAACATGGGCCCCTGCGTTGAACAATACGGCAACAACGACCTATACATTTACACCGGCAGCAGGGCAGTGTGCCGCAACAGCTACGCTTACCATAACGGTTAACGACCCTGTAATGCCTACCTTTGCAACCGTTGCGCCAATTTGTGCGGGTGAAACACTAGCTGCTTTGCCAACCACATCAAACGAGGGAATAACAGGAACATGGTCACCCGCTTTGAACAACACTGCAACAACAACGTATACTTTTACCGCAGCAGCAGGGCAGTGTGCATCCAACACCATCATGACAATTACGGTTAATGCTCCTGTGGCATCTACCTTTGCCTCAGTTGCTCCAATTTGTTCAGGTGAGACATTAGCAGCATTGCCAACAACATCTATCGAAGGATTTACAGGCATATGGTCGCCTGCGCTGAATAATACAGCAACGACAACGTATACATTTACACCGGATGCAGGGCAGTGCGCTTCAAATGCGACATTGACAATAACCGTAAACCAGCCTGTAGTGGCTACCTTTGCGGCAGTTGATCCGGTTTGCGCCGGAAGTGCTATAACCGCATTGCCAACAACGTCTATCGAAGGCTTTACCGGAACATGGTCGCCTGCACTGGATAATACTGCAACTACAACCTATACCTTTACACCGGATGCAGGACAGTGTGCCGCAGCCGCTACGCTGACAATAACGGTAAATGAGCTTCCTGACTTCACAATCTCAGAAGGCTGCGAAGGAAACAATTACACCTTAGCGGCTGTTCAGGATGATGCTTCAAATTCACAGTATGCATGGTATAATACGGGCGGTACGCAGATAGGAAGCGGGTCTTCTGTAGTGATTACGGCTCCTGGCGTATACGAACTGGTTATTACCAGGGGAGGATGCAGCAACAGCGAAACTATCAACGTGCTTTCAACAACATGTTTTGGAGAGATCCAGAGAGGTATTTCGCCAAACCATGACGGACTAAATGACTTTTTCGACCTTGAAGCTTTTGATGTAAAACAGCTCCAGATATTCAACCGTTACGGAATGAACGTATATACTAAAGCGAACTACCAGAACGAATGGTACGGACAAAGCGATAATGGCAATGAACTGCCAGATGGTACATATTTCTATGTGATTGACTTTGCCGATTCAACGAGCAAGACAGGCTGGATATACAGCAACAGGCAGCACTAGGATATCGAATTTAAATAATAAAAATGCCGCATTAAGCACGAGCTGATGTGGCATTTTTGTTTTCATACTATGGGTTTAGCGTAACAAAACAAAAGATTATTCTAAATGCCGGACTATTGATTAGACAGCAACGCTTTTAATTGTTCTGCTTCTACTAACCCATTATGCTTGCCGATAAATTTGTAATTGCTGTCAAGTAGCACCCACGTAGGATAACCGTCTTTAGGGTTGGCCAAAGCGGCGGCAAGGCTCTGCATACCGCCACTCCCGTTACCTAAGAACCGGTACTCCCGATTGTTGAAGAGAATGGTTTTCCGCGATTCGGCATCCAGTTCTACGAAGTAGCATTTATCTGCTAACAGCTGCTGCAATTCCTTATGGCTTTCTATTTTCTTGTCCTGGATCCTGCAGACAGAACACCATGTAGTATATACTTTTACCAGTATAGGCCTGGGCTCGGTACCCAGTTTTTGCGGCAGGTCCTCAAAAGTGACAGTGTAGCTTTTTTGGCCGTAGCCAATGGCCATTGTAAGCAATAAAAGTAGGGATATTATAATTTTCATATTGTTTTAAACCCTTTTTTGGTGCCTGGTGAAGTTCAATAATAAATAAAAATAATCAATAATAAATCAAAGTAAATTGTACCTCACTCCCAGAAACACCCTACGTCCCTGCATCGAAGCATAGTTATAGCTTGGGTCGAATGTGTAGCCGTTAGGATTGTTCACCGGGTCGTCCACATGTTTGTCGAACGGGTCGAACGGGCGGAGTATAGGGTCTTTCGGTACGAAGTCGAACAGGTTTTTTATACCTCCGTAAAACTCCAGGCCGTAGTCGAATTTCTTAGTCATCTGGATATTGGCAATACAAAACCAGGGAGAATATTCCGGACGGTAATCGTTCGGCAGTATGGGCAGCCGCATCGGGCCGTACCAATTCGCGGTCAGGTCGATGCTCACGCCTTTACGGAATGTATATGTGCTTATCAAGTTACCCGACCATTTTGGTGCGTGCAGCTGCTGGCTTCGTACTGCACCGTTGCCTTTATCTTCTATCTGGAATACGTCCATGTATGATATTCCCGCCATCACTTTTAGTGGAAAGGTAAATGTCAGGTCGGTATTCAGCGATACGCCCTGGGAAATGGCATGTCCTTTCAGGTTGTCGTAAATGATCTTGTCCGGATCAGTGTCAAAGTCCCCCACGATCTTATTGGTAAAATAAGAATAGAAGCCGGTAACGTCAAACCCCAGGAAGAAACTCTCCGTTGGTATTTTCAATATATAATTTAGATTCCCGTTGTATGACCGTTCCGGCTTCAGGGCTTCGGCGATTACCACATCACGGGCGCCGGTAAGCGCGGCATGGTCTTCGGTAAAAAGGTTCACCACCCGGAAACCCGTCCCGAAACTGGCGCGTATAGTATTATTAGCGTTCGGCGAGAATTTATACGCAGCCCTTGGGGAATGTACACCTCCATGGTTCTTATCATAGTCAAAGCGGTAGCCGCCTAACAATTTGTGATTGTCGTTCAGGTGCCATTCGTCCTGTATAAAAACACCGGGCAGGGGAGTGCGCTGCGGTTGGTTTGAGGTACCGTCAGCCGACGCGGTGGCAGGCGTGTTGTCGTCATATTCCGTATAACGGAATGCTGCGCCCAGCAAAAAAGTATGGCCCTCTCCAAACTGCTTATCCCAGTACGTCTGCACAAAAGCCACCTGTTGCGTAGCCATATAGGGAGTGTACCCATAATAAGAGTTCTGGTCGTGCCAGTTGTAGGAGAATTGCGTGAATATCCGCTCTGTAGCCGGCAATTGATAAAGGCCTATCATCTCGGCACGCTTAGTGTAAATGCTCTCACCGTAAATGCTGTCGCTGCCCCGCCACTTTTTGCTCCAGTTGAGCTCGCCGCCCCAGCGGTCTTCATATACATACCGCCCCGCCAGGCTGAATACCCGGTTTTCTTCCCTTTCAAAATTCCATTTGTTGAAGACAGAGATGCGGTTCTGTTGCGTTACATCGGTAAAATTGTCTCCATTTTTGTCTGCCCTGTGGTTGTAATTGAAATAATTAAGGCCGAGCAGTGAGGTGGCCTTTCCGGTATTGATCTTCACCGCACCATCCATGCTGAGCTCGCCCCAACTCGTAACAAAAGTATCCGCACTTATTATTGGTGCTTTCACAGGCGACTTGGTTATTACATTGATGATGCCGCCCATTGCTTCCGATCCGTAGAGTGATGATGCCGGGCCCTTTACCACTTCAATACGCTCCACAATGCTATTGGGTATACCGCTAAGCCCATATACGGTAGACAGCGCACTTACTATCGGCATGCCATCGATCAGGATCATTGTATAAGGCCCTTCCATCCCATTAATATGAATGTCGCCCGTATTGCACACATTGCAGTTGAGCTGGGGCTGCACGCCGTTTATCATCCCAACAGCTTCGAATAGGCTGGCAGTCGGGTTCTTTTTAAACAGCTTTGGCGTGATGATCTCTACGGGTATGGGGCTTTCGCTGCGGCTTACCTCTTTCATGGTGCCGGTTATCACGACTTCTTCAAGCGCGAGGTTGTCTTCTTCCATAACAATAGTTAATAGTATTGCTTCAGGTTTATCTATTGCTATTTTTTTTCGAATGGTTTTGAAGCCGACAGCGCTGAAAATAATTTCGTAATTGCCGTAAGGAATGTCTTTTATAAAATAATTGCCATCCTCATCTGTTGCAAGGCTGTAGCCAATGGGCGACACAATGATTGAGGCAGCGGGGATACCGTCGTGGCCGTCGGTTACTTTTCCTGAGACAGCTCCGGTTTGGCCATAAAATGACAGTGAACTAATTAGTAATAGCAGTTGTGTCCAAATTTTCATTATCTAAACTTTGAGTTAGTACCGCAAAATTATAAATTTAGTTTAGACTAAATATTATTTATGTATTTTTTAATTTTTATTTAGATGATATAAAAATATCTGTTTTAATTAAAATTTGTTATTTTTATCGAAAAGGGTGAGAATTGAATAAAGGAGATTTTATAACGGTACGGCCTAAACATGAAATAGTGGCGAAGCATATTGACTACTACTATTTTCATTCGTCTGATGATGAGGGTTTTGATAATAAATTCACCTTTTATCCCAATTACAAGCACGCGCTTACCATCTACAAAAATTCAGATCTTCTTTTTACGGAAAATACTTCTGTAATACGGCCTTCAGAAAAAGAAACCATTGGTACATATTATTCAATCAATACAGGCAGCAGTTTTTCGGTAGACCTTGAAGGGAAGTTTTACAAGATAGGTGTCGTTTTCAACCCGCTGGGACTGAATCATTTTCTGGATAAGCCGTTATCAGATGCCTTTGAACCTGCTTTCGGGCCGTTCCGTTATTTCGGGAAACCTTTGGAAGAGGTCGTTACCCAAATTTCAACCCTTCAGGATGCCGCTGCTAAAGCCGCACTGCTCGACTCATTTTTCAGCAAGGCTTACTGCGGGTTTAATGAAACTGCCGTAAAGCGCGCCGTACAGGAGATACTCAATTCCAATGGTACTGTAAAGGTAGAAGAGCTGTCGGATAGCATAGGGGTCAACCGCAAAACGCTGCTGAGGCTGTTCAAAAAACACCTGTGCTGCTCGGTGGAAGAATACAAAAAAATGGTAATGTTCCGCAATGCGCTCAACTATTCGCAGCAGGCGGGCGATGATACCACACTTACCGATGTTGCACTTTACAACTACTACTACGACCAGGCGCATTACATCAAGCACTTCAAATCGGTAACAATGCATTCGCCAAAAACGCTGCTGTCAAAGCTCACACACCTTGGCAATCAAGATGTGTACTGGAATTTTGAAGAATAGTTTGATGAAAATTAAGTTTTCGGAAAAAATTATTGCTGTCCCAATTTTACAATTTTTTTCCTTCTCCCTGCTGCAACTTTGCACTATAAACCAACACATCAAAATTATGTTTAAACTGGTTTTTAGTGCCATAGAAGTAACTATACATTTTATTTTAAATCATTAATCAATCATCTAATCAAAATCATCATCATGAAAACAATCCGATTTTTATTCTTTTTTATTGCAGCAACTGCATTTGCACAGGAACAAACCGAAAAAGAAGGGTTTAAGGCCAGTTGGTATTACGGTATAGGTATTACCGGAAATACAGGGTACACTATCAGCGATAAACTCCTCGAGGCAGGGGTTAAGCGTGTCCCCGATGTAATGCCCGCAATAGTTGTTGGCTGGAACGCCGCATTTTCCAAAAAGTTCTGGATGAATGCTGAGTTTGGGGCATCAGGGCTTTTTCGTAATAAAAAGAAAGATGGATCTCAGCTTATACAGGCGCCATTTAGGTTTAGGGTGAATTATGTAGCAGTTGAAAAGGAAAAGTTTTCCGTTTCTGCGGGCGCCAATTTCAGCATCGTAGGGAACGATCTTTCGGTTTGGTCGCAAGATGCGCAAGTTGATATTGATAACCTAAATCCGGATAACGCTTCGGGTTACATAAGGCTGCGCAATACATCATACTTTGTAGGCCCTGCTGCTACATTCCGCCTTATTGACAAAGGCCGTACATTTTTGTCCCTTACTATGGGCTATGACTTTGCGGTATCTAACAGCAAATGGAAATCGGATTATGTAAAGCTCAACGGCACTGTTAAAGAAAACGGCAGCCAGTTTTTTGCCAATCTCACATTGCCATTTTAAATAGATTATCCTGTATGACTCATTACCTCCCTTCATACGACGGGAGGTATTTTAATTTTAAGCCCTTTACGAATACACTTCAACAATTATTAAAATTATAAAAATCGTAATTAAATGTAAGAAAATATATCTAAATAATGTGTTAAAGTAAAAGTGTAACGAAGTATAAACTGTTAGTTTTGCTATTACACATAGTTAAAAACCATTATGAAGGTTAAATATATTGTCTATACACTTCTCATACTGGGCATTGGAGCCCTCGTTTACTACAGGATATCAGAAAATAATGCAAAAAAAGCCGAAGCTTCGGGCGGAGGCGGAAAAGGAGGTAAAAAACCGCCAATGGTTGTAAATGGCATAGTTACCGCTCCGGAAGATTTTTCAAGCACGATTTCCCTTTCCGGCTCAATTGAAGCCAATGAGCAAATTGAGCTCCGTACAGAGGTGTCCGGAATTGCGGAAAAAATATATTTTGAAGAAGGTACCAAAGTCTCAAAAGGGCAGGTGCTCGTAAAAATAAATGATATTGAGCTTAGGGCACAGGCCGGTGCTGCAATGACAAAACAGAGGCTCGCAGCCGAGAACGAAAGGCGTGCCAAATTGCTTTTGCAAAAGGAAGCTATCAGCCAGGAGGAATATGACATCGCGAGCGCTGATTTTAAGACAGCACAGGCACAGACCCAGCTCATAAATGCACAGATAGCCAAGACATCCATAAGGGCGCCATTTTCCGGCGTAGTGGGGTTAAGGAGTATTTCACCAGGTACCTATGTAACGCCGGAAACGCTTATCGCCCGCCTGGTAAACAGCAGCCAGATAAAGATCACGTTCTCAATCCCCGAGAAATACGCTTCCCAGATAAAAGTTAATTCTAAAGTAACCTTTACGGTTGCAGGCACCAATGAAGTTTTCAATGCCACGATCTACGCGCTGGAGCCCGCCGTGGAGGAAGCCACCCGCACACTGAATGTAAGGGCGCTTGCCCAAAACCCTAACGGGAAGCTTATACCGGGCACATTTGCCAACGTGGCGCTGCCACTCGAAAAAATAGAAGGTGCGTTCATAATCCCTACCGAATCGATAGTACCGGTACAGGGGGGCAAGAAGGTCTTTATAACCGAAAAGGGCAAAGCCAAAGAAGTGATGGTAAAGACCGCGACCCGTACCGATAAGGATATCGTGGTGCTCTCAGGGCTTAAAGCGGGCGACACCGTGCTTACTACAGGCGTAATTGCACTCAAGAAGGATACCCCGGTAAAAGTGAAGGTAACCCCTAAAGCCAAATCATGAGCCTATCCACACTAAGCATAAAACGGCCCGTACTGACCATTGTGATGAATATAGCTATCATCCTGTTCGGGATCATTGGCTATACTTTTCTGGGCGTAAGGGAATTCCCGTCCATCGATCCTGCGCAGATATCGGTGCGTACCAGCTATGCGGGTGCCAATTCCGACATCATCGAGTCGCAGATCACAGAGCCTTTGGAAAAAGCCATTAATGCCATTGACGGTATCCGTAATATAACGTCGTCGAGTAACCAGGGTTCGAGTAACATTACCATAGAATTCGAACTTGAAAAAAATCTTGAGGAAGCCGCCAACGATGTTCGTGACAAGGTATCGCAGGCCGTGCGCAGCCTCCCACAGGATATCGATGCGCCGCCCGTAGTATCTAAAGCCGATGCCGATTCGGAGCCGATCATCACCATGACGGTGCTTAGCGCAACAAGAGATCCGCTGGAACTTAGCGATTATGCAGAGAATGTCATCGCCGAAAGGCTGCAGACAATCCCAGGTGTGAGCAGCGTACAGATATGGGGACAGAAAAAATATGCCATGAGGCTGTGGATCGACCCGGTAAAGCTGAATTCCTATGGCGTTACAGTGTCTGATGTACGCACCGCCCTCAGCAGCCAGAATGTAGAGCTTCCGTCGGGTAAACTGACCGGCGCCAATACAGAACTGACCGTTAAAACGCTGGGTAACCTGGCTACACCGGAAGAGTTCAATAACATCATCGTAAAGTCGGAAGGTGAGAAGATCGTAAAGTTAAGCGATGTAGGAAGGGCGGAACTTGGCCCTGAAAACCTCGAAACAAAAATGACCGACAATGGCCAGCAGGTAGTGGGGCTGGCTATTATTCCGCAGCCGGGTACCAATTACATCGACATTTCAGATGCTTTCTATGAGCAGTATGAGCAGATGAAGAAAGAGCTCCCGGACGACCTGAAGCTCAATGTAGTTATCGATAACACGATATTTATTAAGAAATCCGTTCTCGAAGTTGCCGAAACGCTTGGTATCTCCATTATACTGGTAACGCTTATCATCTACCTTTTCTTCAGGGACTGGGCCATAGCGCTCCGCCCGCTACTTGACATACCAGTATCGCTCATCGCAACGTTCTTTATCATGTATATTGCCGGGTTTTCCATCAATGTACTTACACTGCTTGCCATCGTTCTTGCAACCGGGCTTGTAGTGGACGACGGTATCGTAGTGACCGAGAATATCTTTAAGAAGGTAGAGGAGGGCATGAGTCCCATAGAAGCTGCCATGAAAGGCGCTAACGAGATATTCTTTGCGGTAATTTCTATTTCCATAACGCTGGCTGCGGTGTTCCTTCCGGTGATCTTTCTTGAAGGCTTCGTGGGCAGGCTGTTCCGGGAATTCGGGGTCGTTATTGCGGCCGCCGTACTGGTTTCCGCTTTTGTATCGCTTACGCTTACGCCAATGCTAAACGCGTATTTGATAAAAGGCGGCGTTCACAAAAAGTCGAAGTTCTACGATTATACCGAGAAATATTTCGTAAAGATGAATGCATCGTATGCAGGTGCCCTTAAAGGCTTTATGAAAAGGAAATGGGTCAGCTTCCCCATATTAGTGGTATGTATCGGCCTGATAGCATTATTTTATTCCACTATACAAAAAGAGACCGCGCCGTATGACGACCGTAGTTTCGTGGGGATGAACATAACAGCACCGGAAGGAGCATCTTATGATTACATGGACCGCTTTATGCAGGAGATCGAAAAGCTCATCAACGATTCAGTTCCGGAAAAAAAAGCAAGCCTTGTCATAACGTCACCGGGTTTCGGATCAGCATCGGTAAACAGTGGGCGCGTACGTGTTGCACTTGTTGAGCCCGATGAAAGGGAGCGTTCTCAGAAAGAAATTGCAGCCGACCTTACCAAATGGACCAAGCGCTATTCTGAAGCGCGTACCTCAGTGTCCGAACAGCCAACGATCGCAGTAAACCGCAGGGGAGGCTTTCCGATACAATACATCATCCAGGCGCCAAACTTTGAAAAGCTTCGTGAAAAGATACCGGAATTCATGGATGAGGTGAGCAAGGACCCTACGTTTGCCATGACCGATGTGAACCTTAAATTCAATAAGCCTGAGATCAATGTGAGCATTGACCGCGAGAAAGCACAAAGTCTGGGCGTATCGCTTTTAGATGTGGCGCAGACACTGCAACTTTCGCTCAGCGGGCAGCGCTTCGGGTATTTTATGATGAATGGAAAGCAATACCAGGTAATGGGGCAGTTTGATAAACAGGACCGTGAAGCGCCGCTCGACCTGACGTCGATGTTTGTAAAAAACGATAAAGGCGAACTGATACAGCTCGATAATATTGTTTCGGTAGCAGAACAGAGCAGCCCGCCCCAACTGTACCATAACAACCGCTATATGTCGGCAACCGTTTCGGCGGGACTTACGCCGGGCATGAGTATCAGCGACGGTATCGATGCCATGGAACGCGCTAAAGAAAAAGTGCTTGACGATACCTTCACAACCGATCTTGGCGGTGAATCGCGTGACTTTGTGGAAAGTTCGAGTAATACACTGTTTGCTTTCGGGTTGGCACTATTGCTTATTTACCTGATATTGGCAGGCCAGTTTGAGAGCTTTATCGACCCGTTCATCATCATCCTTACCGTACCGATGGCCGTTGCAGGGGCGTTGCTGTCACTGTGGCTGTTTGGGCAGACGTGGAATATCTTCAGCCAGATAGGAACCATCATGCTTATCGGGTTGGTGACGAAGAACGGTATATTGATCGTAGAATTTGCCAACCAGCTACGCGAAGAGGGCAAAGATAAATATGAAGCCATCATGGAAGCAGCCGAATCCCGCCTTCGCCCGATATTGATGACCAGCCTTGCCATTGCACTGGGCGCGCTGCCTATTGCGCTGTCGCTTGGTGCGGCCTCTACCAGCCGTATCGGTATGGGTGTGGTAATTGTGGGCGGTACTATTTTTTCGTTGGTACTGACGCTGTTTATCATCCCTGCAATTTATTTTATGTGGTCGCGCCCAAGAAAGCACCGTCCCGAATTTGATAACATAGAAGAGTAAGATGAGGTTTTTTATCTATATAGTATTTTGCTTAAGCACCCTAATGTGTGCGGCACAGGAAGCCGCTCCCATACAGCCCTTATACCCTGTAATTACCGCCGAACAAGCCGTAGCTTTAGCCCTTGAAAATAATTATGATATAAAGCTTGCCGCCAACGACCTGAAGATAGACGAGCAGAATGTAAGCCTTGCCAATGCGGGCCTGCTGCCCAACTTGTACGGAAGCTTTGGGCAGAACAACAGCCTGCAGAATTCCCGCCAGGTGCGTACTGATGGTACCGTGCAGGAACAGAACAATGCCCGTAACAACAGCATGAACTATGGCGTAAACCTTGGCTGGACTATTTTCGACGGCTTTAGGATGTTCGCGCGCTACGACCAATTGCAGGAACTTGAAAAGCTTGGCGAAACCGAACTGAAATTTACGGTGCTAACCAAAGTTAGCGATGTACTGACGACCTATTATGACCTTGTGCAGCAACAGCAAACCCTGAAAGCGCTGGATACTGCGGTAGTGATCTCCAAGCAACGGGTAACCCTGGCCGATAACCGCTTTACCATCGGAAAGGCCGCTAAGCTGGAGGTGCTAAATGCTCAGGTGGATCTTAATACTGATAAGACCAATTACCTCAGGCAGAAGGAACTGTACGAAAACACAAAAACCTACCTGAACGAGCTGATGGCGCGCGACCTTACGACACAATTCCGTGTGGTGGATACAGTCGCGATAGATGATAAGCTGAAGCTGGTCGACCTGATGTCATTGGCCGGAAGCCAGAACCCGCAGATACAGATAGCGCTGATTAATAAGCGTGTCGCCGAACTAAATTTGAAACAGGTGAAAGGAGACCGTTATCCGCAAGTCGCAGTGACAACGGGCTATGTCATTACCTCAAGCGAGTCCACTCTTGGGTTTGCAAAGGAGTCCAGCGGCAGGGGATTGAGCTACGGCATCTCTGCCAATATCAATATCTTCAACGGGTTCTTGCAGAAACGCCGCGAGAATATCGCAAAATTGCAGATCGACAGCAGCAAGATCCAGATCGAGCAGCAAACGCAGTCCATTAACTCGCAGCTTATTTCGGCCTACCAAACTTACCTTACCAACCTTGAACTGGTAGCGCTTGAAGCAAAAAATGTTGAGATTGCTGAACAAAACCTCGACATCACCATGGAGAAATACCGCATCGGTACCATCACCCAGCTTGAAGTGCGTACGGCGCAACTGAATTATGTAAATGCGCTTACGCGTAATAATTCAGCACAGTACCAGGCTAAGATATCTGAAGTTACCTTGAAGGAGCTGGCAGGAAATATTAAGTTTTAAGCTTCACAGGTAGGATCGCTTAGGTATTCCATTTCGACCAAAGGGAGAAATCTCAGATTACTTACTGTTATATCTGAGATTTCTCTCTCCGCAAGCTTCGTTCGAAATGGAAGAAATAAACAAAAACCCCGGAATCACTCCCGGGGTTTCATGTTATAAATGTTTTCTTATAAAGAAGTCAGTTTCTTAAGGCCTGAAATGGTCTCCACAGGATTTTCAGCGCGGAATACATAGTTCCCGGCCACGAGTACATCAGCGCCTGCCTGAACCAACTGCACGGCATTCTTATCACTCACGCCGCCGTCAATTTCAATCAGGGTGGAAGCGCCATTTCGTGTAATAATTTCTTTTAGCTGCTTCACTTTGCTGTATGTCCTTTCAATGAACGACTGCCCGCCGAAACCGGGGTTTACGCTCATCATACACACCAGGTCGATATCGTTGATGATGTCTTCCAGTAATGCTACGTTCGTATGGGGGTTCAATGCTACGCCTGCTTTCATGCCTTCTGCCCTTATGGCCTGTAGGGTGCGGTGCAGGTGCGTACAGGCTTCATAATGTACGGTAAGGTTGTTGGCGCCAAGCTGTGCGAAGGTTTTGATATACTGGTCGGGGTTTACGATCATCAGGTGAACATCGACTGTTTTTTTAGCATGGCGCGAAATGGCTTCCAGTACTGGCATCCCGAAAGAGATATTAGGTACGAAAACGCCGTCCATGATATCCACGTGAAACCAGTCTGCTTCGCTGTTATTGATCATTTCGATGTCGCGTTGCAGGTTGCCAAAATCTGCCGAAAGCACCGATGGTGCAATGAGTGTGTTCTTCATTATGTTGTTGTTGTGTTTAGTGGCGCAAAGATAATTTTTTTGTTTCAGGTTTCAAGTTTAAGGTTGCCCTGAGTGCGGTAAAATTGGTGAGAATACTATTCTTACAAAAAAAATTAACTGCGATACAATTTTTGGCACAGTGCTTGCGTTATGAATTGTAAGATTTTCCCGTTTAATTAATTTGAGTTAGTAACAAAATAGTAAAAGGGAAGTGAGACCTTGATGAAATAAAAAACTCCGGTAATCAGCCGGAGTTCAATCATCAATCAAAAAACGAACAGTTATTGAACTGTAGGTACGTTATATATTTTTATCGGTGTAGCGCATATTTGAACCGCCAAAATACAAATTTTATTTAAAATATGAAATTTTGGACGGCTTTTTTTGCGTTCCGTTATTATCCAAGATAGGTTTTCAGGATCTTGCTGCGGGAAGTATGCTTTAACCTCCTGATAGCCTTTTCTTTAATCTGGCGTACACGCTCACGTGTAAGGTCAAAAGTCTCTCCTATTTCTTCAAGTGTCATCGGGTGCTGGTCGCCCAGACCGAAATACAGCCTTACAACATCGGCCTCACGAGGCGTTAATGTTTCCAGTGCACGCTCAATCTCGGTGCGAAGTGATTCGTGGATAAGCTCCCTGTCAGGGTTTGGCGACTCGCCGGAACGGAGTACGTCATAAAGGTTAGAGTCTTCACCTTCTACAAGCGGCGCATCCATGGATAGGTGGCGGCCTGAGTTTTTCATACTCTCCTTAACGTCGTTCACGGTCATATCAAGCTCTTTCGCGATCTCTTCTGCCGATGGCGCACGCTCATTGCTCTGCTCAAGCAGGGCATACATCTTATTGATCTTGTTGATGGAACCAATCTTGTTCAAAGGCAGGCGGACAATACGCGACTGTTCTGCAAGTGCCTGAAGTATCGACTGGCGAATCCACCATACTGCATACGAGATGAATTTGAAACCACGGGTTTCGTCAAAACGCTGTGCAGCTTTTATAAGTCCTAAATTCCCTTCATTGATAAGATCGGGAAGTGTCAATCCCTGGTTTTGGTACTGTTTTGCAACCGATACCACGAAACGAAGGTTCGCTTTTGTTAATTTCTCAAGTGCTCTCTGGTCTCCGGCTTTTATTCGTTGTGCTAACTCTACCTCCTCATCCGCTGTGATCAAATCCACTTTTCCAATCTCCTGAAGGTACTTGTCTAATGATGCAGTTTCCCTGTTGGTTACCTGCTTTGTGATTTTTAATTGTCTCATGTAAAGATTCCTGAGTTTAAGTATGTGTTAGTTATACGTAAGCAAACAGTAAAAAGTTACACAGATTCAAAAAATGTGTAAATTTTAACATTAAAAGCCCATTCCGGTATTGGAATGGGCTTAAGTGGGGGCCAACTAAAAACTAAATTTATTTTTTTAAACGGGATAATACGGCATGAGGCCGTGGCAAACGTAATCAGTTCTTCCTCTTACTTTGTTTTTTCTCCCTGCCATAAAGCTTGTTGAGGCTATCGGCAATTTTAGAAATATCGCGTTTCTCAGGTTTTTTCTTTATAACTAAAGAATCAGCGCCATAATCGGTAGATGGCTTAAGTTTTCCCCTCCGGTTGTCAGGATAAGCGTTGTCTTCATTTTCAGCAGCTTTAACGGCGTTTGCTTCGTGCGCTGCGGGACTGTTTTCTTTAATGGATGTAGTTATATTACTATCCGGAGCGGCAGGTCTTTGAGTTTCGTATTCGGTGATGTGCTTATCAGATGCAACAACATTTTGCCTGCTTTCATCTGTCCTGGCGGTTTTAGGCGAAGTGAGTCCGGAAAGGCTATTGCCCGATGGGCTTTGCACCATCCTGCTGTCTTCTGTGGTGGCATTATCTGTTGCTGCGGCATTGCCTGAAGTGACTACACTTTTCGTCTGCCCGTTTTCCGGAGCGATAACTGTTTCCTTTGTATCTTTTTCAGGTGATTCAGCCTTGTTTCCTAAAAGGGAGTATGCCAGTACAATTGCAATAATTACCGCAAGTGAAACTATTGTAGTTCTCAGCCACGGGAATTTAGACGGTTTCTTTATATTCCCTAATTGTGATGAGATCGAATCCCAGCCGCCATCGGGGGCCGGCTTTTGCAGGCCGTCCAGCTTCTCCCTGAATGCTTTCCCTATATCTTTCTTATTTTCCATTGTTTACATTATAGTTAGGGTGCGGCTGCTTGTTGTTATTTTTTCTTTTAATATTGCTTTGGCCCGGTGCAGGTTGGATTTAGATGTGCTCTCACTGATGTCCAGCATTTCTGCGATCTCTTTATGCGAATAATCGTCCAGCTCATATAGCGAGAACACTAGCCTGTACTTGTCCGGCAATTGCTGCACCAGGGAGAGGATATAATCCAGTGGCAGGTCCATTTCGGCATCGGTAACCTCCGTTTCTCCGGCATAATCATCTTTTACGGGAACCATCTGGCTGCTTTTTTTATAGCTGTCTATCGCCTTGTTGATGGTAATGCGCTTCATCCACCCTTCAAACGACCCCAGCCCTTTGTATTTGCCAATGGTTGTAAATATCTCAATAAAGGCATTGTGCAGGTTGTCCTCGGCCTCGGCCTCATTCCTGCAATATTTCAGGCACAGCACAAAAAGCATATCCTTATACATGCGGTACAGCTCTCCCTGTGCCCCGGCATGGTATTTAATACAGCCTTTTATGATATTGTCTATGTTCAAGCTGGTCGGTTTGTTTATTGGTCATTTAAGGATTATTACAGGCCTTTTATCTATAGTCCTCCGTTTTGCAAAAAGGTTGCGCGGCAATATAAATTTTTTTCGGGCAATTCCCTTTGTCCTTATCTGATAGTATCGAAAATGAAAAAAGGTTGCGTGCAGTTTTCGGATTTATTTAAAAACTTAAATTCACTTCGCCTTCCATGCGCTGGAGGTAGAAGTCGATCTTCTGGTGCGCCTTGTTGAAAAACAGCTTGCGGTCTCGTGTGCCGGACTCATTCAGCGATTTAGAATTCTTTACCTGGTGCTTAAAAAAGGCAAGCGCATTGCTACAGGTATCGGCATCATTGGTAATAAAATAGCCCAGCATGGTGTAGGGAACAAACAAGGATTGCTTTTCGGGGGAGGAGAGCAGCACATTGTTGTTGAGTATCAGCAGTTCGTTATAATACAGGTGAAAGCGCGATGTGTCGTTGCAGCAGCGGTCTTCGGCAGCCTCGAGTATGGCTTTCAGGTCGGCGCAGAGTAACCGGGCGTTCGCCAAAGTGAGCAGCCCCGACTGGTAAAAATAAAATATCTGCTGCAAATTGCTGTTGATGGTAGTGTCGTTCCAAACCTCGTGTACTTCCACGCTGTCATATACCTGCTTCAGCTTAGTGCTGTGTTCCTGCAGCGAACGGTTGATGGTAAAATTCTCAAAACGGTCCTGGTTTTGTGTTCCTGCAAGCAGGTTGAGCCATACATACAGCTTAAATTTAGAAAGCAGTGTGCCGCCAATGGTATAGAACAGCGGGATGTCCTTCGCAGAATAATACATTTTCGCATCAGGATACTCAGCAAAGCTGCTTATGTTTTCTGCCGATTGCCGGAAGTAAGTCTCCATATCCTCAAGTGAACGTATTTCATTGGTTTTCTCTACGATCACTTTTTTGCTATCGGCAAACAGCAGGTCCATTGACAGCGCATAATGCCGGCACAGCGCTACAGCCTCTTCTATGGAGAATCTGCTTTTTTGCGAAACCCTGCGGTGTGCGGCATTATAGCTGATATTTAGCACGGCAGCAATCTCATCGATTACCGAAGCCGATTTGCCGATCCTTTGCCGTATAGCTTTCAAGAGTTTTTTCTGACTGTCCATTTTTGCGATTTTCACAAATGTATAATTTTTATTAATTCAAAAACACAAATGCAATTGCTGTAATCACAATAATTTTGACTTAATAAAATCGCTTTCTATGAAAAATATACTTGTAATACTACTTTCATTTAGTACTGCTGTAACCCTTTCGCAAGATTGTGAGCAGTTTATATTCGAGAGCGGTGTCAGGGTGCCGTTTGGCAGCCTGGCCGGCAAGATAGGGCCCTCGCCTGAGTTCGCTATTTGGAATCGTAGCGGCATAAGTGATTGCTGGGCTATGTCCGATATTGGTATCAGCATTTATATTCCTACTGACAGACAGCAATTTGACTATGCCACGCCCGATAGCATTTACCGGGTAAAAGCTATAGGTGTTTCGGGTATGGCGGGTATTCGTGTAGCGAAGGATTATCCTGTAGGAAACCAGCTGGAAATGCAGTGGCTGTCCACTTTAGGGTATGCCTTTTTTGTATTTGACGATAAGCACGCACGTCATATGCACAAGCTACACCCTGAAGATTTTAAGGACAGTACGAACGACGTGTATGTAAAAGGCCTGAGTACATTCCACATAGGGCAGGGTATCCGCTTCGGATACCCTCACCTGGGCCTGCATATCAATTACAATTACACGCCTTACGGGATGTTCAGCAAACATGTAACAAAGGATTTTGGTTCGCACAGCCTGAGCTTTGCCATTGTTTACCGCACATAAAAAATAATAATCATGAAACTAAATCACCTGCTTATGCTTACTTTTTTCTTGCTTCATTTTCCGGTGAAGGCACAGGTAGTGCAGCACCGCAAAGCGCGTTTTCCTATTGGGTTATATACCACAGGCGACAGCGACATCTACGGACTTTCCTTTGGGGTGGGTTCCGACACCTATATGGATTCAGATTATGTGAGCGTGCGTTCCTACGGCCTTCGGATCGAGCCGGTATCGCAAGCATTGCTGTTTTTTACACTTGTCTTCCCGGTCGACAGGGTGCGCTATCCCCGCGACCTTAATGAGATCCGGGAATTTGAAAAGAAAATTCCCAACGAAATCGTGTATGGCCTCAACATTTCCTGCGGCACCAATGCCTTTGCCGATGTAAATGGGGTTACTGTATCTGCTTTTGTGCAATCATTCAGGCAAACCAATGGGCTGTCCGTTGCGGGTTTTTCAAATTATTCTTTCAGGGCCAATGGTGTACAGGCGGGTATTTGTATGGCGGGTGCGGTGTATGGCAATGGTGTATTGATTTCGCTGTTTGGTAACAAAGTGCATGATGGCAAAGGCCTCCAGGCCGCTGCCCTATGCAATGATTATGATGCTTTCACCGGACTTCAGATAGGCATGCTCAATGGCGCTTACGGCACAGCCGAAAAATTCACCGGCTTACAAATAGGCCTGTTCAATAACGCAAAAAAACTTCGGGGTATCCAGATAGGCCTCATCAATAAAAATGAGAAACGGATACTTCCTTTTATTAATTGGAATTTTAAAGAATAAAACCATGAAAAACATTCCCATTCTACTAATAACTTTCAGATTTATTCTGGGGCCTGTAATGATTGCAATCACCTACAGCCAGGGCACAAAAGCCAGAATATTACTGATGATCCTGCTCCTGCTCGGCATCCTTTCCGATATTTTCGACGGTATCATTGCCCGTAAGACAGGGGTTTCAACCGAAAAGCTGCGCCGCATGGACAGCCAGACCGACCTCGTGTTCTGGGTCTGCGCCGGTTGGTGCAGCTGGCTGCTCAATCCTGAAATCATAATCAATAACAAATATGCCATCATCACAATCTTTGCAATGGAAGGGCTGACCTATGTGTTCAGCTTCCTAAAGTTCGGCAAGGAAACCTGTACACATGCGCTATTGTCAAAGCTATGGGGGATAACGCTTTTTGCAGCATTTATTTCCATCATCGGTTTCGGGCATGGGGGTATACCGCTGGCATTGGCGGTTGTTTTCGGTATCATATCCCATATCGATGTTTACCTGATTATCCTTTTTTTACCAAAATGGACACACGATGTGCCCAGTGCATGGCATGCCTGGCAGCTGCGGAAGGGTAGGGACATCAGGCGTAATAAATTGTTTAATGGATAAGCCGCGACCAGTCCTCAAAGCTCATTTCGAACTTCGTTTCTTTAGTCCCATACAGCCCAACTTCGCGCCAACCCTGCATCCGGTAAAAAGTGTCCGCACGTGTGTTGAAACCCGTGCTCAGCCATACCGTTTCTTTCGTTTGAGAGAAATACCAGTCCATCATGACCTTGTGCAGCTGCTTGCCAATACCTTTCCCTTCAGCATCAGGATGAAGGAACAGCGCCCATATGTTGTTGTCTTCAAGGTCAGCTATCGCAAAGCCAAAGATGATGCCATTTTCTTCGGCTACCCAGCCTTTACCGCGACGGAACATATAATCGTCAACATCCGAGTCAGGCACAAGTGCAGGGTCGGACAGCATATTCTCTTTTACAGCATTGCGTACTATTTGTATTTGTGGGATGTCGGTGGGTAAGGCTTCGCGGATAGTCATAGTATGGAATTTGATAATCAAAAATTTTAGTTCTTGTATCTTTGTAAAGATAGCATAAGATCAGCTACTAATTTTATGATTTACATAGATAAAAAAACAGTGCCGCATTGTTATGTCGAGGAAAAGAAATTTGAATGGGGAGAGCCTTATACGGTTGATACGCCTATATTCAATGTGTGTATTGATCCGCAATTGTCTGATATAGAATTTACCATCGAAATACTTGGCAGAAATAATTTTAGGCAGAATCTTGAAAAGCTATATAATATTTTGATTAACAGGGACGAAAATTACCGTTTAAACAATTTAACCGAACCTGTTTTAAACCGGGAATTCCTTATCGAAAAAATTGCCGGTTTTATTGCTGATAACAAGAATAACATTGCGCCTTGGGATAATGAATATGATGTTGGATCTGATGAAGAATTTTATCTGGAATGGATTAGTAAAGACTTAAATAGAATTTTATTATTTGAGAAGAAGGTATATTAAAGTTATAAAAACGATCTGCCTTTTCATAATGGGAAGTTTTCAGGATTAGTTATAGCAAACGCAAATATTCTTCAGTGACTGCCTTTATCTTTTGTTTTATTTCATCCCAGGAGTTTTTTATAAGCATTACCGGCATAGCTTCTTCATCTGCATCTTCGAAATAGCTAAGGCTCTTTAACACAAGAAATTCGGATCCATCGTGGTATTTCTGTTTATAAAAGCCGATCATCTCTTTTAATGAAAACTTTTCCAAAAGGACAAACAGGTCTATAAAATCTTTTCTGCTTCCTCTTCCTGATATCACATTAGTTTCATAGCAGCAATATCTTTTTCAGAAACCATTCTTACGTTTTGAACAACTGTTATATCTTCCAGTAATGGATACTTATAATTTACAAAATCAACTTTGATTCCATAGATACTGTAAATTATTATATTACGGCTTTTTTTAATATAACTACATTTCCTAATTCCTTCAGGATGTTTGCGAATTCAAATTCGTCAATTTCAGAATTTCCAAACAAATCGATATCAATGGAAACCCTATGGCCTCTTTTTAATGCTAATGCTGTGCCGCCCACCAGGTTGAAATCCTTAAATATTTCAAACGCCATTAACTTATTTAATAAGTCCAGGAGTTCCCTGTTGACTGTCTGAGTCTGTAGCATCTGAAATCTGTTTTTTGTAAATGGAAAATAGTGCATAAAAATGCAAGCGTGACATCATCGAGTGTCCTAAGGCTTACAGCTATTTCTTTTATTTTTGGTAAGCCGTAAAACTTTTTTATAAGCTGCCAATCGCTTAAAACGCCATATTCCAAAACCCTGTGTGTTATTAATTTTGCGTCAGACTCAAAATCCAGGGAATTAATATCCGTATCCCAGAAAATATGAGATGAAAGGTCTGTAATATGAGGTTTTGGAGTATTCATAAATGCGTATAAACAAATATAGTAAAAACCGATGAAAAATTTTAAACCAAAAAACCCTGCCACTTTACAGCGACAGGGTTCTTTCTGAATTAACCTTAAAAAGTAATTAAGATTCTTGTGGCGCTTCGCCATTATTGTCGTTGCGAGGCTCGCGTGGGCCATCGTCCCTTCTTTCTTCTCTTGGGCCACGGTCGCGGGAGTTCCTGTCGTCACGTCCGCCACGGTTGTCGCGTCCGCCACCACGGTTATCCCTGAATCCGCCACGGTCGCCGCCTTCGCGTGGGCCGCGGTTCTCACGCTGTGGAGCGTTCTCATCCCTTGGAGGCCTTGGTAAAAGGGCTTTCCTTGAAACTTTCTCTTTGCGTGTCTTAGGGTCGATACCGATGTATTTCACATCAAAGATGTCGCCCATGTTCACTACGTCAGATACGTTCTCAGTACGTGCCCAGTCAAGTTCGCTTACGTGAAGCAATACTTCGTTACCCGGAGCATCCATATATTCTACTACCGCGCCAAAGTCAAGCATTTTGATAACTTTTACGCTGTACGTTTCGCCAACAACCGGCTTGAATATAATAGAGTCGATTTTGTTCAGTACCATCTGGATTCCTTCAGGGCTTGTTCCAAGGATCTCTACTTCACCCTGCTCGTCTACCTCGTTAATAACGATAGTAGTGCCTGAGGCTTTCTGCAGTTCCTGGATAACTTTTCCGCCAGGGCCGATAAGCGCCCCGATGTAAGCGCCCGGAATGGTAACTTTGATGATCTTCGGAGCGTGGCGTTTCACATCTTCCCTTGGAGCCTCCAGTACTTCTGTCAGTTTTCCAAGGATATGTAGACGGCCTTCGCGCGCCTGGTTGAGCGCCTGTTCCATGATCTCATATTTAAGGCCTTCAATTTTGATGTCCATCTGGCAGGCAGTAATACCTTCTGATGTACCCGTTACTTTGAAGTCCATATCGCCAAGGTGGTCTTCGTCTCCAAGGATGTCAGAGAGTACAGCCCAACGGCCTGTAGCATCGTCTGAAATAAGCCCCATGGCAATACCCGATACCGGCCTTGTCATTTTGATACCGGCATCCATAAGTGCAAGCGTACCGGCACATACGGTAGCCATTGAAGACGAACCGTTCGATTCCAGTACTTCAGAAACCACACGTACAGTATACGGAGTCTCCGCAGGTATCATGTTTTTAAGTGCACGCTGTGCAAGGTTACCGTGCCCAACCTCGCGCCTCGATGTTCCCCTTAGCGGCTTAGCTTCGCCGGTAGAGAAAGGAGGGAAGTTGTAGTGCAGGTAAAAACGCTCTTCGCCTTGTTCTGTAGGGCGGTCGATAATATTCGCCTCGCGGGATGTGCCAAGCGTTACCGTAGCAAGCGCCTGCGTCTCACCCCTTGTGAAAAGTGCCGAACCGTGCGTAGATGGAAGGTAATCCACCTCACACCAGATAGGGCGTATTTCGTTCGTTTTCCTTCCGTCAAGGCGTGTGCCGTTGTCAAGGATCACGTTGCGTACTGCTTCTTTATTAACTTTAGAAAGGTATTTGCTGATAAGGTCGCCGTTTTCAAGAAGCTCCTCTTCAGTAAACAATGCTTTCACCTCTTCCTTCACGGCAGCAAATTTCTCACTGCGTTCGTGCTTTGCAGAACCTTCGCTGGCAATTGCAAAATACTTGTCGTAGGAAAGCTCTTTTACTTTAGCAAGGATAGCGTCATCACTGCGTTCTTCCTCATAGGTCCTTACTTCTTTTTTACCCACAGCGGCCTGAAGCCTTTCCTGTGCGGCGATCTGTACTTTAATGGCTTCGTGGGCAAATTTAATAGCCTCGATCATTTCAAGTTCAGATATCTCTTTCATTTCGCCTTCAACCATCGCGATAGAGTCCATAGAAGCGCCTATCATCATATCGATGTCCGACTCTTCAAGCTGGGCTTTGCTTGGGTTGATAACGAACTCTCCGTTTATCCTTGCCACACGCACCTCAGAGATAAGCGTTGCAAAAGGGATATCAGAAAGGGCAAGCGCTGCAGAGGCTGCCAGTCCGGCAAGCGCATCGGGCATCACTTCGTCGTCATGAGACATTAATTGGATCATTACCTGCGTTTCAGCATGGTAATCTTTAGGGAACAGCGGACGCAGTACACGGTCTACAAGACGCATGGTTAGTACTTCGCCGTCGCTTGGCCTGGCTTCGCGCTTGAAGAAACCACCCGGAAAGCGCCCTGCGGCAGCAAATTTTTCACGGTAGTCAAGCGTAAGCGGTAAAAAGTCAATGCCCGGGCTTGCACTGCGGGCAGATACCACAGTGGCAAGCAGCATGGCGTTGCCCATTTGTACTACGACCGATCCATCGGCCTGTTTGGCAAGTTTGCCTGTTTCGATCGAGATGCTTCGTCCATCTCCCAGATCGATGATCTCTTTAATAACATTTGGGATCATAAATTCTAATTCTTTTGATTAAACAATGGGTTTAGTTGTGTTGTTGTTGTAGTTGTGTGGAACCCAATGAAAAACCAAAAACTTTTTCTGCGCAATATGTAAAAACAAAAAGAGGCGCGCGGGCACCTCTTCTCATCTCGATTATTTCCTGATGTTCAGTTCTTTGATAATCTCACGATACCTGTTGATATCTTTCTTTTTCAGGTAGTCAAGCAGGCTCCTCCTTTTACCTACCAGCTTCACAAGCGAACGCTCTGTGTTGTAGTCGTGGCGGTTTTTCTTAAGGTGGCCTGTAAGGTGGTTAATCCTGAATGTGAATAGTGCGATCTGCCCTTCTGCAGATCCTGTGTTAGCTTCTGCTCCGCCGTGTTTAGCGAAGATCTCTGCTTTTACTTCTTTAGTCAAGTACATGCTAATATTGTATAAATGATTATTATGTATACCAGGGTTTTCCTGATTGGGTGCAAAGGTAATCATTATTTTAAAACACGCAAGTATTGAATTGTTATAAAGTTTCAGGTTTAAAGTTTAAAGTTGCCTCTCCTGCTCAATCAGTTGGCAGTACCTGCTTTCGTAACAGAACTTTCAAAAAAACTTTAAACCTTAAACCTTAAACAAATTAAAACAGCTTGGCCACCTCCGCATTCACAAACTCCAAAAACCGTTCATCCATTTCTGTAAAAGGATCCAGCACGCCCGAGTCAATATCGATCTGGCCGATGTTTACGCCATCAACGAACAGGGGCACAACAATCTCCGACTTCACCGAAATGCTGCACGCGATGTAATTGTCCTGTGCACTAACGTCAGGCACTACAAAATTCTGGTTGGATACCGCTACCTGGCCGCAGATGCCTTTCCCGAAAGGGATAACAGTATGGTCGGTCGGCTCTCCTGCATAAGGACCCAGGATAAGTTCTTCTTTTTCTCCATTGCGGAAGTAAAAGCCCACCCAGTCATAATAATCTATATTTTCTTTTAAAAGGTGGCACAGCTGCAGGAGCTTTTCATCCCTTGATGTATCGCGGTGGTGCAGTATGTCGGTCACTTTTGGCTGCAGTTCTTCAAATGTCATGGTGATAAATTTTTATAAGTACAAAAATACAAAGCAAACCATTAGCAGGCATTTAAATTTTATAAAGATTAATTATAACTATATAGGTGCATAGTTTTTAGAAGGGGCAGTGAATTAAAACATCTTATTGGGGATTATTTGAAGTCCATTTCACTTTTTTATACTTATTATCACTTTTTCCATATTTTTGTTTAAAACTAATTGCCAATGGATGTCCTCCGGAAAAACAGGGCTTTCTTTTTATTTCTCTTAAAATTCGGCGGAAGCTACCTGGTACTCTCACTAGTGTACTGGGCCTACCTGAGCCGTTATGACGCTGCAACATTCGAAGCCGACGGCATGACGCACCTCGTGGCAGAGCAGGCTTCGGGATTCGTGAACCTGCTGGGCGATAAAGCGCATATCGAAAAAAAGCCTTTTGAGGCCTCCTACTTTTTTTTCGTAAACGATAGGCGGGTGGCGCGTGTGGTCGAAGGTTGTAATGCCGTAAGTGTCATAATACTTTTTGTAGCTTTTATAGTTGCTTTCTCCACTACTTTCAAGAGGACATCGCTGTATATCCTCATTGGCATACTGCTGCTGCATGTGCTTAATGTCGCCAGGGTAGGGCTGCTGGGTATGGGCCTCTATCACTACAATGAGTATGGGCACCTACTTCACGACATTGTCTTTCCGTTGTTTATCTATGGGGTAGTTTTTGCGTTGTGGGTAGCATGGGTAATGAAGTTTTCGGGAAATAAGAAAAAAAATGCGGCTTAATATAAAAGACATATCAGGGATAATTGTCCTGCTGGTACTGTTGGTGCTGGTGCGTGTTTTCGAGGAAAAGCTGTTCTACGACCCATTGCTGGCCTTTTTCAGGAAAGAAGATAAAGAACTTCCCGAATATGATAGCATGCAGTTGTTTTTTGGGCTAGCCTTCCGTTACGGGCTTAATATGTTATTCTCGTTGGGCATCATCTGGCTGGCGTTTAAGGATAAGTCAGTAATGAAACTAACAACTGTTTTATATGCTGTTTTTTTCGTGTTGCTCACAGCCGTATTGTTCATTTCCCTGAATACCGAAAAACCGAGCCTGCTGCTTATATTCTATGTGCGAAGGTTTTTGATACAGCCGCTATTCTTAATACTTTTCCTGCCGGCATTCTATTATCAGGCGCATATAAATAAAAAACCCGATGCTGGTGATGCAACGGGTTTCAAAAATGATATGTAGCAAATTGTTATTGCGGTGTGACTGTGTAAGGGCTACCACTTCCCGAAAAATTAATATTAAGGGTAATAAGGTAAGTATCTTCTCCTAAAGGTAGGTGTATTAATTCTCCTCCGAGATCTATACTACCATCGGCAAGATTGTCCCCATATGATGACGAACCTAGCTTAAACCAAATAGTTCGAAAGTCATTGCTTGCGAAGTCGGGTACATAAAATGTACAACTGAAAGTATTAGTATTGGCATTATATGTCATAGCTTGTTCATAATTTGGGCTTGCATAGTTGGGATTTACTTTTATCGATATATTTGATATGGATATATTATATTCCCATTCTCCATCAACATTTTCAGAAGCCACCGCTTTTATTAAATACATGCCGCTCGAATTTACAACAAAAGGGCTTCCGTTCTGGGCAAGCATGTTGCCGCCACCATTACCATAGGCTACTGTAGCGTTTTGAGCTGTTAGAAATTTAAGTTGAGTGCCTGCCGTAAGATATTTATATCCATAAAAGCTTGTTCCGGTATACACCATTGGTAGCGATGTTGTGGCATTGAAGGAATTAAAGGTGCCATAAAGATATAATTGTGTGAGTTCAGATACTGGGCCTGGACCCGGATTCGTCCCGGGGGTTCCAATAACTGCTCCCGCATACATTGCATATGGTACGGCTAATAGCTGTGAAGAGCCTACAGTTATATAGTTTGTGCCGTTATTAACGTCTATCTCTACTTTAAGGAATTTTGAGGTCAGAGCCCAATTGATACCTGAAAATGTGCCAGTTTGCGCTACTCCCTGACCAATAGTTAAAGTAAATAACCCAACATTGTTAGTAGTAGGGTTATGAAGTTCTACATATGAAGCTTCTCCTGTTGCGCTTCCTTCAAGGATACTGAGACGAATTTTTACAGGTGATGAAACTACAGGCTGCCCTGTGGTATTCAGCGCCACTGCCTGATAACTGAATCCCTGTGGTATCTGAGCCATCATGCCAAAGGAAATAAAAAGCAATAAGAAGTATAATTTTTTCATGGTTTAATTTTTTACGATTTTAACGGGTTTGATGTTGGTGTTTGGGAAAGACATAAAGTAAATTCCGGTAGTCAGCGAAGAAAGGTCAATGCGGTTGCCATTGGCCGGGGCAATGGTAATTTTGCTCCCCTTCGCATCGCGGATCTGCATTTCAGAAAGGTTTATTTCGCCCTTTGCCTCAAAAGTGAGGTAGTCCTGTACCGGGTTTGGATAATACGTGATCCCTTCGGCTACGATAAAATCGTTGGTGTCCAGGGCATCAAGAACAATTTGGGTAACAGCGCCCAGTGTGCCGCTCGAAATCCTGTCGGGATTTTCGGGAACTACATAGATCACGCCCACACTGCCTGAGAAGGTATTGGATGCGTTCGATCCCGAATTGATGCTTCCCACACTGGTCTGCGAAAAACCAGAAACTGCAGGGAAGAGTAATAGAATGATTAGTTTATTCATTTTTTTAACTTTTGCCTCAAAAATATAAAAAAAAGTTACAAAATTAGACAAGGAGTAATATTTGTAACACATCTAAATCATATATAAATATTCATGGTATAAGTCTCTAAAAACAATTCATACTATACCGGCTTTCCTAAAAGTTATTTTAGCATATCCTTTTAAGAACTAATTTTCGTAATTTTGCATCTAGATGAAACTACGCAGATACATAAGCACATTATTATCCATACTGATATTGGTGTCCAATATCGGGATGGCGCTCAATGTGCATTATTGCCACGGTGAAGTGGCATCAGTTTCATTGGCTTACAAAATACAGCAGTCCTGTAGCGCAAAACCTGAAAAGGAGACCCGTAAAGCCTGTTGTGGCGCAGCGGTTAAAACCACTAAAAGCTGCTGTAAGCACGATGTCATAAAGCTGCACGATACCAAGTCGGATAATATTATCGTAAAATCTTTCCAGCTCGACCTCGCGGCTTTTTGCCCTGCCGAAGTATGGAACCCTAATACATTGCACTACAGCGAAGCGCCTGTTGCTATAAAAGACACTCCGTCTTTTTACTGCGAATCTCATGCGCCGCCGCTCTTTAAGCTCTATTGCCAATACATTTTCTACGCCTAAAAATTAATGTTCTTACGGCTTTTGCATGCGCAAAAGTGACTTAAGTAATAACATTAAACTTTTATTATGCGTACTATTTTAATTTATATATTCCTGTTGGCAGGCTTAGTTGCTTATGCGCAGGAACCACTTACCGGCATGGTGTCCGACGAAACGGGCCAGCCATTGCCGGGAGCCAGTGTCAGTTGGCTCACTCTTGGCACTTCAACTTCTACAAATGAAAGTGGCCATTTTTCAATTCCATATTCAAACGGCGATAAGCTAATTATCTCTTATATCGGCTACGTTACCGATACGTTGGATGTAGCATCCCCCAACTTCATCAGCCACAAAATGACACCCGATAAAGGGAAGGAGCTTAATGAAGTGGTAGTGGATAAAACCCGTAAAAGCCTTGAGCGATCACAACTGAAAGCGGCAAACGTTACCACCATGGGCAGCAAGGAGCTCCTGAAAGCGGCCTGTTGCAACATTGCCGAAAGCTTTGAGACCAACCCGTCTATCGATGCGAGCTTCTCCGATGCGCTTACCGGCACGCGCCAGATAAAAATGCTGGGACTTACCAGTCCGTATTTGCTGATTGCCGAGGAAAACATCCCGGCTGTCCGCGGCGCTTCGCAGGCCTACGGGCTATCTTTTGTGCCGGGTACGTGGGTGAGCAGCATCCAGATTACCAAAGGCGCCGGCCCGGTCATCAACGGTTACGAAAGCATTTCGGGCCAGATCAATTATGAGTTGATAAAACCTGTGGATGACATACCGTTTTTCCTGAACGCGTATGGATCTACAGACAGCCGTTTTGAGCTGAACACCCATTTCAATAAAAAGCTTTCCGACAAATGGAGTAGTAGCCTGTTCCTGCACGGCAATGCGCGGGTTGCCAAAAACGACATGAACGATGACGGATTTCTTGATAACCCGCTCGGGAAACAGGTAAATATCATGAACCGCTGGCAGTATACCAATGCCGAAAAAGGTTGGGTCAGCTTCATCAACCTGCGCTACATGCGCGACGAGAAGCAGGCCGGCGAAGTGGATTTCGACCCGGATAAGGATAAGTTTACCACAAATCATTGGGGCTCGGAGATCAATACCGACAAAGCTGATGTGTCGGCCAAGCTCGGTTATGTTTTCCCCGATATGCCGTTCCAGAGCATTGGCCTGCAAACCTCGTTCAACTGGCACAAGCAGGATTCGTATTTCGGTTTTTCTACCTACAATATCGAGCAGAAAAGCCTGTACTCCAACCTGATCTTCAATTCGATCATCAATAACACGCTGAACAAATTCGCCGCCGGGCTTAACTTTACCTATGATAATTACGGCGAGTTTGTAAACACGACCGATTTCAGCAGGATCGATAACTCCATGGGCGCATTTTTTGAATATACTTATGACAATGCCGACGACTTCAGTGTGGTACTGGGGGGGCGATTCGATGTGCACAACCGCCTTGGGGCCTTCTTTACCCCGCGGATGCACCTGCGCTACAATCCCTGGGAGAAAGGCACGTTCAGGGCATCTGCCGGAAGGGGCAAGAGGGCCGCGAATATTTTTGCCGAAAACCAGGCCTACTTTGGCAGCTCAAGGCAGATGAATATCCTGGGAACGGGAGGGAAACTTTATGGTCTTGACCCGGAAATTGCATGGAATTATGGTGTGAGTTTTGTACAGGGTTTTCCGTTGTTCAATAAGAATGCAGAGTTCGTTGTGGACTTTTACCGTACCGATTTCCAAAACCAGGTGGTTACCGATGTATTCAATTCTCCTCAGGCTGTCGACTTTTACAACCTTAACGGGAAGTTGTATGCCAACAGCCTCCAGGTGGAGCTGAATTATGAGATAACTATGCATTTCAATATCCGCACGGCCTATAAATACTACGACATCAGTACCGATTATGCCACTGCCGGGGCGCAGCAAAGGCCATTGCAGGCAAAGCACCGCTTCTTTACCAACATAGCCTATGAGACACATATTGGCGACCATGGCAAACAATGGAAATTCGACTTTACCTACAACTGGATGGGCAAACAACGCCTGCCTTATACCGGCAGCAACCCTGTACAGTACCAGATGGGCGATTATTCGCCGGCATTCTCGCTGATGAATGCGCAGGTAACGCGTACGTTCTCCAGTGTATTCGAAGCCTATGTGGGGGCCGAAAACCTGGGCAATTACCAGCAGAAAAAGGCGATCCTGGGTAACGACAACCCTTTTGGCCCGTATTTTGACAGTAGTATTATCTATGCGCCTGTTTTTGGGCAGATGTATTATGCGGGTATACGTTTTAAGATAAAATAATAAATTTGCTCCGAACTTCCCCTCCTTTGGAGGGGTGCCCGAAGGGCGGGGTGGTTTCAACAACATAAATAATAGAAAATACAATGAAAAGACTAATTCTAATACTACTGATAACCCTTACCGGGCTATCTGTACAGGCACAGGAAAAAAAGGACAAGAACGCCAAATACGAAATTGAGGTAAAAGGCAACTGCGACCAGTGTAAGAAACGCATAGAAAAAGCGGCCTACAGCGTGAAAGGCGTAAAGTCGGCAGTATGGCATGAAGACCAACAAGACCTCGATCTTATCATCGACGAGACAAAATGCAGCCTTAATGATGTGCGCGCAGCCATCGCTAAAGCAGGCCATGATACCGATACCATAAAGGCAGAGAAAGCAGACTACGATAATCTGCATAGTTGCTGCAAGTATGACAGGGGATAACCTCTGTCTCATAAACCTAATAGTTCCCCAAAAATCCTTTGGGGAATTTTTTTTGAAAAATTTTCATGGAAATGAATTTTACAGATTAAAAATCATATAACTTTGTGAAACTAAATTCTTAAGAATGCAGGCAATCCGAAAAATGGTAAACAGCAATAAAGGTTTCATGACCTTTTGGCTGGTATTATTTTTCCTCACTGCAGGTCAGGCAAAAACATTTTGCGCCGCAGCCCCTTCATTCCATAAAAAAGAAACTACCCGCACAGAATCGGTAAAGCAGCTGTCTGTTACAGAAGGCAGTTCGTCGGCAAACTTTCTGGAACAAATTAAGGACAGCGATATCGATGATATGCCGTTTGCCTTTTTTGGCGATCTTTCTTTCAATACACTTATTTCCCAACATACAAGTTATTTCCCTGCAACAACTGCAGTATCTTGCAGCAATGGCTACAAAGTGCCGCTGTACGAACTGTACTGCAACTGGAAATTCGATTTTCTGAAGTAATGATCTGCTGCGCGGCTATATCGTGCTGCAAAGATCATTAACCACAATCCCTTTATTTTATACTGAAGCAACAAATGAGTATTCTTACAATTGTTTGATTGTGATGAATATCTGACTATTTGTTGTTGTTTCAATTATCATTAGCCATAATACAACCCTGTTGGCACAGCAATGCTACAGGGAGAAGATAAAGTTGTTAATTGCCCGGAATACCGGTATTTTTGTCCTGTTCGCAAAGCCGGTATTCCTTTTTTAACAAACACATCAATGAAAAATATAAAATATGCGTTGGCTTTTGGGCTGATAGCCGCCATGATGCCCTATAATGCTAATGCACAAACCCAGGCTGTAACCCCCGTGCCGCAAACTACTTCCCAAAACTTTTTTAAAGACAGGAAATTTTACCTGAATGAAGACGGAAGCAATTTCGTGAAATTCACTTTTATGACGCAGGCATGGCTGAGAAGCGCTGATTACAATCCAGGGACTACGATAAATGGCGTTGCAAAAAACAGCGGTACCGATATGGGTATCCGCCGTTACAGGGTGCAGATGTACGGGCAGCTTACCGATAAGGTGTTTGCTTATTCGCAGTTTGGGGAAAACAATTTTAATAACATCGCCGACAGGAAAATGGGCTTTTTTGTGCACGATGCCTACGGAGAATATGCAGTTGACAAAACCAGGCTTTCCTTAGGTATGGGATTATCCGGCTGGAACGGGCTTTCGCGCTATGGGTCGTCTTCGGTGGGCAATATTATGGGGATCGACCTTCCGTTGTACCAGGAGGCTACCAATGACGTGACCGACCAGTTCGGCAGGAAGCTGTCCATCTTTGCAAAAGGCAAGCTGGGGAAGCTGGATTACCGCGTAGCTATGGCCCAGCCAATGGCTATCCAAAAGTCGGCGGGATACAACCCTGCGGCAAACATAAGCCATGTATCATCATTCTCTGCAGATCCGCCAAAAATGCAGTACAATGCCTATCTGCAATACCAGTTCAAAGACCAGGAGTCGAATATGACGCCGTATAATACCGGTACTTACCTCGGCACAAAAACAGTGTTTAATATCGGTGCCGGGGGTGTTTACCAAAAAGATGCCATGTGGCGCCTGGATGACGCCGGGAATACCATATACAGTGATATGCTCCACCTTGCTGCCGATGTATACTATGATGCACCTATGGGTGGCAATGGCCGGGCGATAAGCCTTTATGGCAATATAACCCATTTTGATTATGGGAAAAATTACATACGCAATTCAGGACCTATGAATCCGGCTAATGGGAGCAACGACCCGTCGGTGCTCAATGGCGGCGGTAATGCCTTCCCGATGTTTGGAACGGGTACCGTAGGCTATGTGCAGGCAGGCTATAAATTTAAGGACAACCTTATAGGCACTACCACGCTTATGCCTTATGCATCGGTACAGTATGCCGATTATGAAAGGCTAAACGACCCTATGGTGTATTTTGATGCCGGAGTGAACTGGCTGCTTGCCGGGCAGGTATCAAAACTCACATTGTCGTACCAAAACCACCCCGTGTATAATACGGATGGTGACCATACAGGAAGCAAAGGTGCTGTTGTAGCTCAGTACCAGGTGTTTTTCAATTAGTTAGTAGCGAAAACTCCCCCTCCCCGGGGAGTTTTTAATTTACGGTCATGGTCTTTATTTCAGAGACCAGTTTCCCATCGGCACTAAAGCCTTCTATGACCACTTTGATTGTTTTTTGCGCGGTTTTAGGCATCTCGATCCTGAATGCTCCATTCTCGTCAGTCATGATAACAGGCTCCCAGTCAATTAGTCCAAAATTCTCAAAGCCTTTGTCGTTGGTACTGCTGTAATGTACATTCTCAAAGGGCAGTACCCTTTCAAAACCATTCCTCACCATGATCTCTGGGGTTGCATTTTTACTTTTATAGGCGCCGCCACCCCTCTTCAGGTATATCCTGATGATCCCGGTAAAGTTGCGCACGGATGGCACGATAGCATGGGGGCTCATGTAGATCTCGTCCACCTCCTCCATAAGTATATTGCGCAAAACGGCGAGGTCCAGTTGCTGTACATTGTCAATATATACTATCGGCCCGGTCTGCGCGCCGTTTATGCTGTTTACTGTA
Source organism: Flavobacterium album (assembly GCF_003096035.1). Taxonomy (NCBI): domain Bacteria; kingdom Pseudomonadati; phylum Bacteroidota; class Flavobacteriia; order Flavobacteriales; family Flavobacteriaceae; genus Flavobacterium; species Flavobacterium album. The sequence continues at coordinate 1,807,545 of NZ_CP029186.1, forward strand.
CGGCTGGTAATTCGCACTTCCCCGTTGTTGTCACTCACATTAAAGCCGCCTCCATAGGTCTTTATATAATTGAGCAGATTCAGGTACATATTGGCCTGTTCCTCAGTTATTTTATACCCCCTTAGGTTGGCATTCCCAAACCTGTTGGCATATTTTAAGCGGTTGGCATCGATCTTTACTTCTTCAAGCTCGATGTTCTCTTTGTAGGTATGCGGGACTTCCGTTACCTCCTGGGCAGTTGTTTCCAAATAAAAATGCGGCTCCGGCCTGAAAGGCTTGTTGTATCTCCTGCCGCCATTCAATATTTGTGGGGCAAGCGTGAGCTCTTTAGGCTTTTCGCCTTTCCGCAGCAGGGTAAAATTTACATAAGTCGAGTCGGCAATCACCATATTGTTATAGGCAAATTCCCTTTTATCGTCTACATCTGCTATTTCGTCAATTGATGATGTAAGCGAATACAGGCGCACCTGTGCCAATTTGGTACTACCGGAATTTGCGGGGACAGTGCCTTTCACAGTAAGGCCCATATCAAATGGGTAATTGTTTTTTGGCGGGCTTGTCATGATGTTCCTCCATTCATATTTACTTTCCTGGCTGAGGAGGTACAGGTCGAGTTCGTATGCTTTTACTTTAGAAAGTGTCGAAAAATAATACCTGCCCGAAGCATTCCTGTGGGTTTTAATGTAGGGGAGAAGCAGGAACGAACTGTAAATATCGTTGGTTTCGTCCAGGCTTATCGTATTTTCAGGAAGCACCGACATACTGAGGTTCATATTCGGGTAATTCACTTTTCCTTTGTACTGAAGCGTATCCGACACTTGTTTCACTTTGGTTAGTTCGCTGGTCAGTACTGTTTGGGGATATTTATAAATAAGGCGCTCCGCAAGCTGGTTGAGGTCGCTGTCGAGTACGCGTATGGTACTCATTCCTTCAAAAAGATCTTTAGCCAGTATCGCCATCATCAGTTCCGTACTCCCTTCTTTAAAAGCCACTTCATACAGCATTGCCTGATCGTCCTGGTGAAGCAAAATAAAAAGGGGCTTCCCGGCAAATGAGTCGGCTGTAAATTTGTTAGTCCGTAGCTTTACAATGGCTTTGTCGGGAGACGAGTAGTTGTTTATTTCAAGGGCTATTCCTTTGCCCTGCGGCTGTGGCAGGGACTGTTCGTGCTTTACGCCGTCTATAGTAACAATAGCTTTACAGCCCGTAGCCCCGGCAGGAAGCTCGAACTTGCCATAGCCTTTTTTGTTGATCTGTACTTTCATGAGCGCATTGCCCGAGCCATCTACGATATCTGCTACAGATACCGGAATAGGGTTGTGGTTGCAGTCGGCAATGCTTATGCCTATGGTGTTGGCGACCCCGCTTACCAATGTACCGCCTTCCGGCCTGAATGCTATGCTTATTTTGGAGGGGTCGGCCTTCGCCAAAGCAGTTCCGGCACCCTGGGCTTCATTGATAACCGATACCTCATACACCGACGATTCATCTTCTGTAAAATTGTTCATCCAGTTGGTATAGAACTGCAGGTAGTATTTGCCCGAACTAAACTTGCTGTTAAGCTTAAAGCTCCCCGAAAAGCTGCCAATGTTGCCGTATAATAACTTTGTTTCCAGTATTTTGCCGTCTGCATCTATAAGTGAGGCGTAAATGTTCACGGTAGAGAAAAACGGGACATTCTTCCTGCGGTGAAAAACATAGCCTTTAAACCATATTTGCTCGTCGGTAGTATAAACACTTTTGTCAAGGTGCACATGAATGTTTTCGCGTTCCAGGAAAAAATAATCGCTGAGCATTTTGGCGACCTTTTCTTTTTTACTTTCCTGGGCAAAATTTTTTTGGCTGAAGCCATACAGGGCAAGCAGTAGTAGGGCAGGCAGGATTTTTTTCATAAGGTGGTTGGACTGGCAGATTAAAATTGCAAGTGCCGATCCGATAAATGTAGGATTTTAACTAAATCCACCAAAAAGAAAAACCAGAATTAACATAATGAAAAAGAAATGTTTTTGGGGTTACACTATCCTGCTTTTATGTATTTTTGAGGCCATGAATATCAGGAATGTAAATATACACTCACAAAAATACAGGTTGTGGAGCCGGCTCTTCATTTTTTTATTTCTGTATTTTTACTGGCTTATGGTAAAAATAACATGTTACTATATCCCCATTAGCCCCAATGCCGCTTTCCTGCAAATAAAACAGACAGAAGTACAAACTCGTCCTGAATATATTTACCTGTTCTATGCCCATGTTTATTCCAGTATTTTCGTGTTACTTGCCGGGTTCGTTCAATTCTTTAGATTTAAAGGATCTCTTGGGAGAAAAATACACCGGATCGCAGGCTATCAATATGTAGTATTACTTCTTATCCTTGCAGCGCCAAGCGGCATTTATATGGGTTGGTATGCCAATGGAGGTATTACGTCCAGGATATCTTTCATGTTGTTGGGGTTGCTTTGGTGGATTACAACATTTATAGCAATGCACAAGATCAGGACAAAACAATATACAGCCCACAGAAGCTGGATGATACGCAGTTTTGCGCTAAGTCTTTCGGCAGTAACCCTACGGCTTTGGAAAGTAACCCTGGTATGCCTTTTTCATCCGGCACCGATGGATGTTTACCAGATCGTGGCCTGGCTGGGCTGGGTGCCCAATATTATTATTGCCGAAATTATAATACGTAACCAACAAAATACAAACCAATGAAAAAACTTATCCTGTTTATCTCACTATTTGGCATGGCATGCTCATGCAAAAATGAAGAGGGTAACAAAAAAAACATAGCCGAAAACGACAGGCATCCAAAATATTCTGAATATTGCGGCATTTGGAGTGGCGACATTGAACCGGTATATGCGGAGGATGATACCATTAGTGTTCCTGTAAAGAAAATTACGATAAAAATAAGTAGCATTATAGGGGATAAGGTTTACGGGCAAAGCCTGGTTGCGGGTGTGCAAAGGCCGCTGACAGGGAAAATATCCGAAAAAGAGAACGATGTAATCATGCTGACATTAGATGAACCGGGTACTCTTGCTTACGATGGCCGCTATGAGCTAGAAATGATAAAGGGTTCATTTTTAGAAGGGACACATACTGCATTTAAAGACAGTCCGGATACTACCACAATTAAAAAGCTCAGGATCACCCACAGGCAATTCGTATACAATCCCAATTTTATGCTTAGTGAAAATGTAGACAGGGTAGATTGGGAAAATTCAAAGCAACAGGAAGTAGAATATGATGAATATTATGATGAAGGTGAAGCAGGAGAAGATGAAAGTGATTCGCTGAAAAACATGAACCCGGAAAATGATACCCTGGAGGATGGCGTAAAGCAAGTATATTTGGAAGATGTATATCGTGTTGCGTCTAAGGAAATCTTTAGTATAAATGCATCTGTAAGAAAACTTTCTGAGGCAGAGCTTAAAAACCTGACTAAACTGGACCTGGAGATTATAAGGAATACCATCTTTGCACGCCATGGCTATTCGTTCAGGAAAAATTCAATACGTCATTTTTTTGAAGTCAACTATTGGTATGTACCAATATCCAATAATGTGGATAAAGAGCTCACTGCCCTTGAAAAAGAAAATATCGCACTTTTATCAAGATTTGAAAAATATGCCGAAGACTACTATGACAGTTTCGGAAGATAAAAAAAGCCGCCTGAATCAACAGGCGGCTTTACTATTTACAAGATGAAATGATTACATCATTCCCGGCATACCGCCGCCCATTGGCATTCCGCCTCCGGCTCCTTCTTCTTTAATATCGATAAGGGCACACTCGGTAGTAAGGATCATACCCGCAACCGATGCAGCATTCTCAAGCGCTACACGTGTTACTTTCTTAGGGTCGATGATACCTGCCGCAAGCATATCCACATACTCGTCGGTTTTAGCGTTGTAACCAAAATCGCCTGAACCTTCGGCAACTTTAGCCACTACTACAGATCCTTCAAGGCCTGCGTTCTCAACGATAGTCCTTAAAGGCGATTCGATAGCGCGTGCAACGATCTGGATGCCTGTAGTCTCATCAGCATTTTCAGCTTTAATGGCTGCAAGGCTTGCTTTAGCCCTTAGCAGTGCAACACCACCGCCGGCTACGATACCTTCTTCAACAGCAGCCCTTGTAGCGTGCAATGCATCATCCACACGGTCCTTCTTCTCTTTCATTTCTACTTCAGATGCTGCGCCTACATAAAGTACGGCAACACCACCGGCCAGTTTTGCAAGGCGCTCCTGTAGTTTCTCCCTGTCATAATCAGATGTGGTCGATTCCATTTGCGCTTTGATCTGGTTTACGCGGTTTTTGATCATTTCTGATTCGCCTGCGCCATTCACGATAGTAGTATTGTCTTTGTCGATAACTACTTTTTCGCACGTGCCCAGCATATCAAGAGTAGCATTCTCAAGGGTATAGCCACGCTCTTCAGCGATTACGGTACCACCTGTAAGGATAGCGATATCTTCAAGAAGCGCTTTTCTCCTGTCGCCAAAGCCAGGAGCTTTAACGGCAGCGATCTTAAGCGCGCCCCTTAGCTTGTTCACTACAAGGGTTGCAAGGGCTTCGCCGTCTACATCCTCAGCAATGATCAATAATGGCTTGCCTGATTGTGCCACCGGCTCCAGTACCGGAAGCAGTTCCTTCATAGAAGATACTTTTTTATCGTAAAGTAAAATGTACGGCCTGTCTAATTCGGCCTCCATTTTTTCTGAATTAGTTACAAAATATGGAGAAAGGTAACCACGGTCGAATTGCATGCCTTCCACAACATCAACATACGTATCGGTTCCTTTGGCTTCTTCCACAGTGATAACACCTTCTTTACCTACTTTTCCGAAAGCAGTAGCGATAAGTTCGCCGATTGTTTCATCGTTGTTTGCAGAGATCGAAGCGATCTGCTTGATCTTTTCGCTGTCAGATCCTACTACTTTAGCCTGTTGCGACAAATCGGCAACAATAGCTTCAACAGCTTTGTCTATACCACGTTTAAGGTCCATCGGGTTAGCGCCCGCTGCTACGTTTTTAAGGCCTTCTTTTACGATAGCCTGTGCCAATACCGTTGCCGTTGTAGTACCGTCACCGGCAAGGTCGTTGGTTTTAGAAGCTACTTCTTTAACCATCTGTGCGCCCATGTTCTCAAGGGTGTCAGCCAGTTCGATTTCTTTGGCTACAGACACACCATCCTTGGTTACTGTCGGTCCGCCAAACGACTTGCTGATAATTACATTACGGCCTTTAGGTCCCAATGTTACTTTTACCGCATTTGCCAATGCATCCACACCGCGCTTTAAGCCGTCGCGTGCTTCAATATCAAATTTTATCTCTTTTGCCATTTTGGTTTATGTTTATATGTGTTTAAATAATAAACTCTTAGATTACTGCGAAGATCTCTTCTTCTTTCATGATTAGGTAGTCCTTACCTTCAAATTTCAATTCGGTGCCTGCATATTTGCCATACAAAACGGTGTCGCCTACCTTCACGGTCATGTCGTGGTCTTTAGTACCGTTACCTACGGCTACGACAATTCCTTTTTGCGGTTTTTCTTTAGCAGTGTCAGGAATAAAAATTCCAGAAGCAGTTTGTGTTTCTGCAGCAACCGGTTCGATCAGAACACGGTCTGAAAGGGGTTTAATGTTTAAAGCCATATTATTCTCTATTTTATGTTTGTTATTTAAAATTTGTTTTTTGATTGACAGAAATTATGCCAGTCAATTGAGGGCTGACAAAATTACATACAAAAAATGCCGGCACAAATGAGCCGGCATTTTTTATGGTTTTATTATGAGAATTAATTTGCAGGTTGTGCTGCCGGAGCCGGAGTGCCGCCTTGTGGCTGTGCAGTGCCCGGTTGTGTTGCCGGTGTTCCCGTTGCCGGTGCTTTAGCAGCCGGAACAGCGCTTTCGTCGATTATTTGCTCTTCACCCGAAAGGTTTGTTGAGAAGCTAAGGCTTGAAAGCAATATAAGCGCAATAAGGATGGCCGCAAGTGTCCATGTACTTTTATCAAGGAAATCGGTGGTTTTCTGTACGCCTCCCATCATTTGTGTTCCGCCAACTGCAGAAGACAAGCCGCCGCCTTTAGGGTTTTGAACCATAATTACGACTACCAATAGGAAGCTCACTATTGTTATAAGTACCAGAAAAATTGAAAAGTTAACCATCGTATTAATTGTTATTTTGTTGTAAAGTCTTTATGTCCGAAATACGGTCTGCAAAGAAAACACTTTTTTCCGGATATTTCAAAATTAAAATTTCATAAGCTTGAATGGCTTTTGCATATTTTTTTTGCTCCAGGTAAAGCTTCGCCAGGGTTTCGGTCATCAGGCTCGAATTGTCTTCGGTGCTGCGCTCAATGGATACCGGCGGAATCGGGCTGTTCTTTACAGGCGCTATCTTCGGGTTGCTTTCTATAAATTTGTCTATCAGCTCCAGTTTTTTAGCTAATGAACCGCTGTTTTCAGGCTCAGGGCTTTCCGGTGCTTTTGGTGCATCTTCCCGGTTGATGGGCGCTAACTTCGAAAGCTGCAGCCATTCTGCGAAAGAGTGTTTTTCCTGGGGGTTGAATTCAAGCGGCTTGCCTATTTCAAGTTTTTCTTCAGCAGCTGTAATTTCAGGCCGGGCTTCCTCAATTTCATTTGCTGTCGGCTCTTTCGGCACTACAATTTCTTCAGGTTGCGGTTGTACTTCAACCTGCTCATCAGTTCCACCGGCAACTTCAATCAGGCGCTTTATGGATTCTTCAACCTTGTCCGTTGGAGAAGGGGGGGAGGTGACAACCTCACTATCAGCCACGGCAATAAGCTCAACGGATTTTTCCTGATCATCAAAGAATTTTTTCTGTACACCCTGGAACTGCTCCGATGTAATGAAGTCAAACAGCACTGACCTGTCCGTGGTATAGGCAGCGGTTTTCTTCAGCTCGGTATTGTACCTGAAACTGTCCTGGTTGTACAGCCCTTTTAAATAAATGGCGCGCGCACTTTGCAGGAACGGGAACTCACTAAGTATCCGTTCCAGCTCGCCTGTTTGCTTATCATTCAGCGAATACGGCTTATTTAAAAGTTGTATGTAGTCTTTAGTGTTCAAATTAGTTGTCGGTTGATGGTTGATGGTTGTTGGGTCGCAGCTGTCTGGCAACTATCAACCGGCAACTGTCAACCAAAAATTACCATTTCGCAAGCGATTCATTAAATATATCCTGGGTTATCCTTTCAAAGATGTCTTCCAGCGCCGCTGTAAGTGTAGGTCCCGTTGGCAGGTTGTCGCCTGCGTAATCATGGTAGAAGCTGAAGCGCTTCTCGAAGTTATCATCTTCTTTATTCTTGTTCGTAAAGCGCACCATTACTGATATCGTGAGCCTGTTCTGCGATGCCCTTTGATTAGCCGTTGCGGTCATCGGACTCACACGGTATTCCACGATTTCCCCTTCATAAACCAGGTCGCCGCCGGATGTGGTGAGGCTAAGGTTGGTCTGGTTCAGTATCAGGTTTTGCAGTCTTTGCGTAAAGGTACGCTCGATACCCGGCTCTACCAGTTCGGCATTATTCTGGAAATAATTTACCTGGAACGTCTTTGCGTCGATCTTGCCCGTACCCGTAAAATTGTATACAGAACAGCCGCTCAGCGTAAATAATACGGCCAGCACCATCAAAATTTTTATATGCTTCATCACTTGTGTCATGGACTATAAGTCAAATTGTTTTATTTTCCGGTACAGTGTCCGTTCAGATATACCGAGTTCGTCGGCAGCGGCCTTGCGCTTTCCTTTGTTGCGTTCCAGCGCTTTTTTTATAAGCTCGATCTCCTTTTCGTCAAGCCTCAGTGTCTCTTCTTCCTCAACGGTCTCGGCGAAAAGGTAGTTGTCATCATCGTCCTCATGATGCTCCACCGGTTCCGGCCTTTGTACCTTTTGCGGCGCAAATACTTCAGGCCTTGGCAGGTCTTCAAAATCGCTGTGGCTATCTACGCCCGAACCGTATATTTTTTGTATCAGCCCTTTGTTGGATTCCTGCACCTTGTTGGTATTGCCGTTCTGCATGAGTTCCATTGTGAGCTTCTTCAGGTCGTTCAGGTCGCTTTTCATGTCGAACAGCACCTTATATAGTATCTCCCGTTCGTTGCTGAAGTCGCTTTCTGCTTTCTGCCCTTTTACGACAGCGGGCAGGTTTGTCCCCGCTTCGGGTAAATAGTGATGCAGCGTAGCCAGCGAAATATTACGGTTCGTCTCTAAAACGGAGATCTGCTCGGCTACATTGCGCAATTGGCGGATATTTCCGCCCCAGCGGTAATTTTGCAGCATCTGCACGGCATTATCATCCAGCTTTATAGGCGGCATTTTGTATTTATGGGCAAAGTCGGAGGAAAACTTGCGGAACAGCAGATGTATGTCGTCCTGCCTTTCACGAAGCGGCGGTAACGCTATCTCCACAGTGCTCAAACGGTAATACAGGTCCTCACGGAACTTGCCTTTCTCGATAGCATCGAACATATTTACGTTGGTTGCAGCCACAATTCGAACATTGGTCTTTTGCACCTGCGACGAACCTACTTTGATGAACTCGCCGTTCTCCAATACACGCAGCAGCCTTACCTGAGTGGTAAGCGGCAGTTCGCCTACTTCATCAAGGAAAATAGTACCGCCGTCGGCTACTTCAAAATAGCCTTCACGGGTACCGGTAGCCCCTGTAAATGCCCCTTTCTCGTGCCCGAAAAGCTCACTGTCGATAGTCCCTTCGGGAATGGCACCGCAGTTTACGGCAATATATTTGCCATGCTTCCTGTGCGACAGGGCATGTATGATTTTCGGGATACTTTCCTTACCTACACCGCTCTCGCCCGTAACCAGTACCGAAATATCGGTAGGTGCCACCTGTATGGCCTTTTCCACAGCGCGGTTCAGCTTAGGATCGTTCCCTATAATTTCAAATCGTTGTTTAATAGCTTGTACGCTTTCCATATATTTTATCGCTAATTATTTGAGCGACACTTTAACTTTTGGATTCAGAGACCTGAAAAATGATTTCAAATCTTCGATACTAAAATCTGTAATTTGCTTTTTGTCAATTATCTGATATTGCACCTTATTCCTGTAGAGTAAAAACCAGTCTTCAGTTTCCGTTATTTTTTCAAAATCGTTCCAGGGCATCCTGTTTTCAAATCCTTCTCCTTTTGCAAACATCCCTTCCGAAGAAAATGTAAACGTTATATTTCTGTAAAACCTTATATTTTTTCTGTAATCGTTTTTTATCTTTTTTTTGAAAAAAAACAAAAGTGCAATTATTAAAACAAAGCAGATAATAAATGGGAAAAAAGTCAGGATACTGTATTCCGTTTCATTAAAACCATCATATATATTTACTGCATTTATCGATGAAAAAATAATCAGGACTAACATTAGAATTGTAAGCTTCCTTGTAAATAACAGTTTTGAAGCTGCTTTTCGAACAGTTTCCTCATTAAGGCTTTGATGAATGGTATATTGCTGAGACATAAATTATAATGTCATTATTTCGCTATATCCCACTGCTTCACCAATCAACGTAGCCGATGTACATTCGCTCACCAGTACATTTACAAAGTCACCCGGCTTGTAATTGCCTTTTGGGAAAACCACAACCGTGTTTTGCGAGTTGCGCCCGCTCCAGTGCTGGTCTGAACGCCTCGATTCTTTCTCAACAAGTACTTCTACAATTTGGCCTACAAAGCGCTGGGTACGGCCCAGGGCTATCTGCTGCTGAAGGTTGATGATCTCCACGAGCCTGCGGTTCTTTACATCGTCCGGTACGTCGTCAACCATTTTACGCGCGGCCAGTGTTCCCGGGCGCTCGGAGTAAGCGAACATAAACCCGAAGTCATATTTGCAATGCTCCATGAGGCTCAGCGTATCCTGGTGGTCTTCCTCGGTTTCGGTAGGGAAGCCCGCTATCATATCCTGCGACAATGATATTTCAGGAATGATGCGGTAAATGTTGTCTACCAGCGCCATATATTCCTCACGCGTGTGCTGGCGGTTCATCTCCTTTAATATACGTGTGCTGCCGCTTTGTACCGGGAGATGGACGTACTTGCATATATTATGGTGTTTTGCCATTACCTCAATCACCTCCAGGTGCATGTCCTGCGGGTTGGATGTCGAGAAACGAAAACGCATTTTAGGGAAGGCAGTGGCCGCCATATCCAGCAGCTGTGCGAAGTCGACCGCAGTGGCTTTCTGCATTTCAGAGGCTTTTACAAAGTCTTTCTTCAGGCCTCCGCCGTACCAAAGGTAGCTGTCTACGTTCTGGCCAAGCAGGGTGATCTCCTTAAAGCCCCTGTCCCAGAGGTCCTGTATCTCTTCCATGATGCTTTGCGGCTCACGGCTGCGCTCACGCCCACGGGTAAATGGCACCACGCAGAAAGTACACATATTATCGCAACCGCGTGTGATGGAAACAAAAGCCGTCACGCCGTTGCTGTTGAGTCGCACGGGGGCAATGTCGCCGTAGGTTTCCTCCTTGGAAAGAATAACATTAATAGCGTCGCGGCCTTCATCCACTTCCTTCAGCAGGTTGGGAATGTCCTTGTAGGCATCCGGCCCTACGACCATATCTACTATTTTTTCTTCTTCCAGGAACTGGCTTTTCAGGCGCTCGGCCATACAGCCCAGCACGCCCACCTTCATTCCCGGGTTTATCTTTTTTACAGCATTATATTTTTCGAGCCTTTTGCGCACGGTCTGTTCTGCCTTATCGCGAATAGAGCAGGTGTTTACCAATACAAGGTCGGCCTCCTCAATGTTCTGGGTGGTGTTGAAGCCTTCATTGGCAAGTATGGAAGCCACGATCTCGCTGTCCGAGAAGTTCATCTGGCAGCCGTAGCTTTCTATAAATAGCTTTTTTGTATTTCCTTCTTTTTGCTCCAAAACAAGGCTCTGTCCCTGTTTGTTTTCTTCAATTATCTTCTCCATATCGCTTTGGCGGTGCATTTTAGACGGCAAAGATACTATTTAATTCAATATTATGACAAGTTGACAGGATGTTGTTGTGTAAAATTATATGACGATTTTTAGGGTGATTTTCTATTTTACACCTCTACTATTATATGTTTTAATGTACTCTGACAGGCCTGTTGTTTCTCAAAATATGTGTAATTAAATCGACGTGCATTACAATATTTAAAAAAATCACATACTTTTGCGACCAAAGAAAAGTATAATGGCAAAGAATTTAGTGATCGTTGAGTCGCCTGCAAAGGCGAAAACCATAGAGAAATTTTTAGGGGCGGGCTTTCAGGTGGAGTCAAGCTTTGGCCACATTGCCGACCTTCCGAGCAAGGAAATAGGAGTGGATGTGGTAAATGGCTTCAAACCAAAATATGAAGTATCCTCCGATAAAAAGGCGTTGGTCAAAAAGCTCAAAGATCTTTCTAAATCAGCCGAAATGGTTTGGCTGGCTTCCGATGAGGACCGCGAGGGTGAGGCTATTGCATGGCACCTGGCGGAAGAACTGAAACTGGACAAGGCAAAAACAAAGCGCATCGTTTTCCACGAGATCACCAAGACAGCCATACAAAAAGCGATAGAGAACCCAAGGGACATCAATTATGATCTTGTTAATGCACAACAGGCGCGCCGTGTGCTCGACAGGCTTGTGGGGTATGAGCTTTCGCCGGTGCTTTGGAAAAAGGTAAAAAGCGGGCTTTCGGCAGGAAGGGTACAATCGGTATCCGTTCGCCTGATCGTAGAGCGCGAGCGCGAGATACAAAATTTCAAAGCCGAGGGGTCTTACAGCATCACCGCCGAATTTGTAAATGAAGCAGGTAAGTCCTTTAAAGCAAAGCTTCCGAAAAATTTTGCGACCAAACAGGAAGCACAGGATTTTTTAAATAAAAATATAGGCTCTATATATAAGGTGTCGGACCTTGAGACCAAGCCGGCAAAAAAGTCGCCCGCAGCGCCGTTCACCACGTCAACCTTACAGCAGGAAGCAGCACGAAAATTGTATTTCCCTGTGGGAGTTACCATGATGATGGCACAGCGCCTGTATGAGGCCGGGCTTATAACCTACATGAGGACCGACAGCGTGAACCTTTCGCAGGAAGCGATGGGTGCGGCTGAAGCAGAGATTATAAGGTCGTACGGCAAGGAGTTCAGCAAGCCGCGTACTTATGCTACAAAAAGTAAGGGCGCACAGGAAGCGCACGAAGCCATCCGCCCTACAGACATGACCCGCCACACGGTGAATATCGACCGTGACCAGGCCAGGCTATATGACCTGATATGGAAGCGTACCGTAGCTTCGCAAATGAGCGATGCGCAACTGGAACGTACTAACGTAAAGATAGAAGCCAACAACCACAAAGAGCTGTTTACCGCATCGGGCGAAGTGCTTTTGTTCGAAGGCTTCCTTAAAGTGTACCTGGAAGGCAACGATGATGAGGATACGGAACAGGAAGGGATGCTGCCTGCACTACAGGTAAATGAGAAATTATTGAATAATTATATTACGGCAACCGAGCGCTTTTCGAGGCCGCCTGCCCGCTATACCGAGGCTGCATTGGTTAAAAAGCTCGAGGAGCTTGGTATCGGCCGCCCGTCTACGTATGCACCTACGATTTCTACCATCATCAACAGGAATTATGTTGAGAAAGGTAACTTCGAGGGTCATGAAAGGAAATACAGCCAGCTTATATTGAAAGGCGCTTCGGTGACGCAGCAGGAGCTTTCTGAAAACGTAGGTTCTGATAAAGGGAAGCTCGTGCCAACCGATATAGGTATTATTGTAAATGACTTCCTCGTTAACCATTTCGAAACGATACTTGATTATAACTTTACCGCCAAGGTAGAGCAGGATTTTGACGAGATAGCTTCGGGCAATGAGGACTGGACGAAAATGATGACCGATTTTTACGGGCATTTCCATCCAACCGTTATAAATGTTGAAAAAACAGCCGAACGCGAATCAGGCGAAAGGATATTGGGCACTGACCCGAAAACAGGCAAGCCGGTGAGCGTGCGTTTGGGTAAATTCGGTGCAATGGCCCAGATTGGCGATGCTGAAGATGAGAACAAGCAGTTCGCAAGCTTGTTGCCGGAGCAGAATATAGGCAGTATCACGCTCGACCAGGCACTTGGATTGTTCCTGCTGCCAAAGAACCTTGGTACTTACAAAGGAGAAGAAGTAGAAGTGAACAATGGTCGTTTCGGTCCGTATGTGCGCTTTGGCAAAATGTTCATTTCACTCCCTAAAGGCGAAGACCCGCTCGATGTTACTTTTGAAAGGGCACAGGCGCTGATCAGCGAAAAAGAGCAGGCCGATGCGCCTATCGGTATGTATGAAGGGCAGCCGGTACAGAAAGGTGTTGGGCGTTTCGGGCCATTCATCAAATGGAACGGCATGTTCATCAATGTGAGCAAAAAATACAATTTCGATAACCTTTCGCAATCCGACCTTGAAAACCTTATTGAAGATAAACTTCAGAAAGATGTTGATAAGGTGATCCACAACTGGGAAGCCGAAGGCATAAAGGTAGAAAAAGCCCGTTGGGGGCGCTCTGTTATCCTGAAAGGGAAAACCAAGATCGAGCTCAACAAAGATATAGACGCCGCAAAGCTTACCCTCGACCAGGTAAAAGCCATGATAGAGGAGAAGGCTCCGGCAAAGAAAACAGCAGCTAAAAAAGCGCCCGCTAAGAAAGCGCCGGCTAAAAAAACAGCAGCAGTAAAAAAGAAATAAACAGCGACAATGCCTTTTGAATTTTTAGAACCTTTAGATGCAGACCTTATCGGTTTTGTAAATGGTCTTTCGCCGCAGGCATTAGGCAAAAAAGCCATACTTCATACTGAAGAGGTTTTTCCCGAAATGGAAAATGCTGCCATCGCTATTGTAGGCGTGTTGGACAACCGGGGCATGAACGATAAAAAGGATCACGTACACCTTAATTATATACGCAAAGAATTTTATGGCCTTTTTCCAGGCAACTGGGATAAAGAGATCATCGATCTGGGTAATATACCTTCCGGTGAAACACCTCAGGATACCTATTATGCCGTAAAAAGTATTGCAGAAGCGCTTATTAAAAGTAAGATTATTCCGGTAGTGATCGGCGGGTCGCAGGATCTGGCTTATGGGCTTTACCGTGCCTATGATCGACTGGAGCAAATGGTGAATCTTGTGGCAATAGACAGCAGGTTTGACTTCGGGAAGGAAAATGAGCCTATTTCGGCAAGATCATATCTTACGAATATCATCGTTGATGAGCCGAATAACCTATTTAATTACAGTAATATAGGTTACCAGACCTATTATAACCCGCAGGAAGAAATAGATCTTATAGAAAAATTATACTTTGATGCCTATCGCCTGGGCGAGGTTTGCAACGACCCTTCTATAGCGGAGCCGGTATTCAGGGATGCCGATATGGTATGTATTGATATGACGGCTGTTAAGTCGGCCGACTCAGGAAATATTGTTAAATTTATACCAAATGGTTTTGATGGCAAAGAAATTTGTACTTTAGCGCGCTACGCAGGGATAAGCGACAAAGTGAGTTCCTTTGGGATATTCAACCACGAGGACACCCGGCAGGAAGCAGCGCTGATAGCGCAGGTGGTGTGGTACTTTATTGAAGGGATGCATTACCGCTCTAACGAATACCCATTTGGGAGCAAAGAGCAATACCTTAAATATATAGTGCCTACGGAAGACGAGGAGATTGTGTTTTACAAGAGTGACAAAACGGAGAGATGGTGGATCGATGTCCCCTTTGTATCGGGAGTTGATAATAAATTGAAAAGAAATACGTTATTACCATGTAGCTATCAGGATTATATTAGTGCATGTAATAATGAGTTTCCTGAAAGATTATGGAAAGCTCAAAGAAAAAACATAATTTAACAGTTTTGTTATAAAAAAGGCCAGTTTGTAAACAAGAATTTAAATGTTTGCTTTTTGACATGGTTTTTTTATTAAAAAAATTGTTTTTTTGAAAATAAATAAATAGGTTTACGCCCTTAAAAATAGAATTACAAAAACAACCCAAATCTATGAAGAAGTTCATTGCATTAACAGCAACTTTATCATTTTTAATCAGCTGTGGTTCCAGTGACCGGGGGGAACTGGTAGGTGTTAGAGGAAAAAAGTGGAGGCCTGAAAAGCCTTATGGTATGACTTTAGTTCCGGGTGGCGCTTACATAATGGGTAAGTCTGATGACGACTTGGCTAATGTACAGGATGCCCCTACTAAAACGGTAACTGTGCGTTCTTTTTATATGGACGAGACGGAGATCACAAACAGTGAGTACCGCCAGTTTGTGGAGTGGGTAAAAGATTCGACTATCAGGACCAGGCTTGCTATACAGGCAGATGAGGTTGGCGCTACACCGGGAAGCGGTGGTATAGGCGAATATGCATTTAAAGACCAGGAGGGTGCGGAGAAGTCACCTTACGATCAATATATGTATGATAACTACTGGAGCCTTGGTGATCCTAACAATCCTGATGATATGTATGCAGGAAGAAGGCTGAACCATAAGCCGAAACTTATCAAGGATCCGCAAAAATATCCGGATGCTGATTATGTTGAGGTTATGGACTCTATGTACCTGCCTGAATCAGAATCGTATAACGGTTTGAGGACTGTGGATGTTTCCAAGCTTATCTTTTCTTATACCTGGATGGATATCGATGCTGCTGCAAAAGATAAATCAACTAAAAGCACAAGGAACAAAAGGAGTAAATACATGAGGCATGAAAAAGTAGAGGTTTATCCGGATACTACTGTTTGGATAAAAGACTTTGCTTATTCTTACAATGAGCCAATGCATAATGACTATTTCTGGCACGAAGCTTACGGGGAATATCCTGTGGTAGGTGTTACATGGCAGAAAGCAAAAGCGTTTTGCGCATGGAGGACTCTTAATAAAAATGCTTATCAAAAAGATAAAGGTAACCAGTTCGTGAACAAGTTCCGTTTGCCTACCGAGGCGGAGTGGGAATATGCTGCAAGGGGTGGTATGGAATCTGCTACATTCCCTTGGGGTGGTCCTTATGCTAAGAATGATACAGGATGCTTCCTTGCAAACTTTAAGCCGAACAGGGGGGATTATGCTGCCGACGGTGCGCTTTATACTGTAGAAGCACAATCATTCGAGCCGAACGATTTCAACCTTTACAATATGGCAGGTAACGTTTCTGAGTGGACCGATTCATCATACGATGCTTCTTCTTACGAATATGTTTCTACAATGAACCCTAACGTACCGGATCTTAATAATAACCGTAAGGTGATCCGTGGTGGGTCGTGGAAGGATGTGGGCTATTTCCTTCAGGTAAGTACCAGGGATTGGGAATATGCCGATTCTGCAAGGAGCTACATTGGTTTCAGGACAGTACAGGATTACATGGGTACACAGAATACCGCAAATCAACAGTAACCAACATTTTTTGAATATTTTTTAAATCTTAACTTAACTAAAAACTAAAATTATTTTTATTATGGCACTACCTAAAAGAGTTATGAATTTTGCCTATGGTATGGGAGCGGCGGTTGTAATCGTTGGAGCACTTTTTAAAATACAACACTGGGCCGGAGCAAGTATAATGCTAATCGTAGGACTTGGTGTAGAAGCTCTTATCTTCGGATTGTCTGCTTTTGACCCGGTTGAAAAAGAACTTGACTGGTCACTGGTTTATCCTGAACTTGCAGGTGGCGAGGCTAAGAAAAAAGAAGTGAAAAAAGAAGACCCGAAAGAAGCTCAGGGACTACTTTCACAAAAACTTGACAACCTATTGAAAGAAGCTAAAATTGACGGCGCGTTGATGGAAAGCCTTGGTAACAGCATCAAAAACTTTGAATCTGCTGCTAAAGGAATCTCTCCAACAGTTGACTCAATTGCTTCACAGAAAAAATACAGCGAGGAAATGTCTATGGCTGCTGCACAAATGGAATCATTGAACAGCCTGTACAAAGTTCAGCTTGAAAGCGCTTCACGCAATGCTGAGGCTAACAAAGAGATTGCTGATAACGCTGCTAAACTAAAAGAGCAGATGAGCGCTATGACTCAAAATATTGCTTCTTTGAACAATGTTTACGGTGGTATGCTTTCTGCAATGGGAAACAGGGGCTAATTCACTAATTAGTATTAGTATTACATAACTATAAAAAAACAAGACACTAATTAGAAATGGCAGGAGGAAAATTAACCCCTAGACAAAAGATGATTAACCTGATGTATCTGGTTTTCATCGCGATGTTGGCACTAAACATGTCAAAAGAAGTATTATCAGCTTTCGGTTTGATGAACGAGCAGTTTGAATCTTCGAATGTTGAAAATGCTAAAACTAACGATCAGCTTTATGAAGTTATCAAGCTGAAAGCTTCAGAAAGCGCTTCTTTTGCGCCGGCAAAAGCATTATCTGAAAAGGTAAAAGGGATATCGGCTCAATTTTACGCATACATCGAAACGCTTAAAAAAGATATCACGAAAGACGTTGAAAGAAAAGAGGACGGAAAACTTCCTTATGAGGCAATGGATAAAAGTGCCATGATCGATGAAGGGTGGTTTGAAGGCGACGGTTATTCTAAAAAAGGTAACGAGATTGTTGCTGCTATCGAGAAGTATAAAAAAGATATGAAGGAGGCCGTAGGATTGGATACTAAATATAAAGCTATTGTAAGAGAGCTTGATAGTAAGTTCAATACTGCTGATGTTGTAGATGGTGAGGGAGTTAAGAAAAAATATCTTGACTATCATTACAAAGGCTTCCCTTCAATTGCCTCTTTGACAAAACTTAGCGCTATGCAGAATAACGTGAAAGTTATGGAAGCAAACGTTTATAACCTTGCTTTGGGTAAGGCGGCTATTGACGCGACTTCAATGAATAAATATCAGGCAATTGTTGTGCTTGACAAAAACGCTTACTTCCAGGGAGAAAAGGTAACCGGTAAAGTAGTACTAGGCAGGTATGACGAGGATACTAAACCTGTATCTTTTGAAGGTCCTGGTAAAATTGACCCTGCAACAGGGCAGGCTAAAATTGAAATGACTGCGGGTGCTGTAGGTGAACAAAACATAAAAGGTAAGTTTAACTTCCTTGAAGATGGTAAAAATGTTCCTTTAGCATTTGAAGGTACTTATGTTGTTGTACCAAAGCCAAACTCAGCAACAATATCTGCTGATAAAATGAACGTAGTTTATCGTGGTGTTGATAACCCGATCTCTGTTTCATTTGCCGGTATTGGTTCTGATAAAGTTACTGCTTCTGCGCCTGGAATGAGGTCTGCTGGTAAGCCTGGTCAATATTTACTTACTCCTGGTTCTGGAAATGAGGTAATTGTTAATGTTACGGGTAAACTTCCAGATAATTCAACTGTAAGCGATAAGAAAGTATTCCGTATTAAAGGTCTTCCTGCTCCTACAGGTAAAATCAGGAATGAAGTTGCAGCTAAAGGTCCTAAGTCAAACCTTGAAGTTTGTACGATTTCAGCTGTTATGGAGGATTTTGACTTCCCGGTAACTGTTAACGTGACACAATTCAACTTGAAAGTACCTGGTCAGCCAACTATCATTGTTCAGGGTAACAAAATGGATTCAAAAGCCAAATCAGCTATTGCAAAAGCTGGAAGGGGTGATGTTGTAGTTATCTCTGATATTAAAGCTAATTTCGTAGGTATCGATCAAAAACCACGTACAATATCTATGTGTACTTACGAAGTACAGTAATTAAATCAAATAAAAAAAGTATAACATGAGCAGGAGGATTTTATCATTATTTGTTTTCTTTGGACTTATATCCGCTAACGGATTTGCGCAATCAAACCTTTTGAATGCCAAGACTCCGCAGGAAATAGGTAAAAAGACTGCCGCACAGGATTCATTGGATAATGACAATCCATTACCCTATGGTTATGTAGGCGACAGGGATGTATTACAATCCAGGAAAGTATGGGAATATATAGATATCGACCAGCGTATAAATTTTCCGATGTATTTCCCTGTGGAAGAGAATCTTGGTCCTGACAGGAAGCCACTTTATGACGTTTTAATTGGAGCGGTTAAGGAAGGTAAGATTACGGAAGTATATGACGATAGTTATTTTACAACCAAAAAAACCATGCAGGATATAGAGGAGCGTTTATTCAGGATTGATACAACTTCGGCGGGTACTGATGAATTTAACTCAGACCCTGCAGCTTACAGATCTGGCAAGAAGAAAATATCCCCTGAGAACATTATTAAGACTGAAATTAAAGCAATTGACGTTTCAGGATATGAGATTGTCGGCTTGTGGTACTTTGATAAGCGCCAGGGTGAGCTTAAATACAGGATGCTTGGTATATCTCCGGTAGTTCCCGATGTTCAAACTATGGGTAAAGAAGGTATCGAACAAGAGTATTTTCCTCTTTTTTGGGTTTACTTTCCTGCAGCAAGGGAAGTGCTCCACAAAGCTAAAGCCTTTAATGAAAAGAACTCTGCTATGCCTATAACGTTTGACCACCTTCTTAACTCAAGGCGTTTTAGCGCTGTTATGACCAAAGAAGACAACGTGTATGGTGACAGGCTTATACAGGATTATATGAAAGAGAATTCACAGATGCAATTGCTCGAAGCGGAGCGTATCAAAGAAAAGATACGTAACTTTGAGCAGGATATGTGGAATTACTAATATCATTTCCAAAATAATTGAAAACTCTTACCCTTGCGGTAAGAGTTTTTTTATTTTTACCATATGAAAGATTATATCATTGTCGGTGGCGGCCTTGCCGGGATTAGTTTTGTTGAAACAGCCTATACGAACGGAAAATCGTTTATAGTTGTTTCCGATTCTTCGCAAAATTCCAGTCTTGTTGCTGCTGGTATCTACAACCCTGTTATATTGAAACGTCTTCGCCTTAACCAAAATGCCGCTGAGCATGTGGAGTGTATGGAGCCTTTTTATAAAAGGATCGAAAAACGTTTGGGCGTAAAGTTTGATTTTGAGATTCCGGTTTATCGAAAATTCGCTTCTGTTGAAGAACAGAACGATTGGTTCAATGCAGCCGACAAGCCGGTGCTCGGGCATTTCTTGTCAACTTCCCTGATCCACACACAATATGAATACCTTCCTGCTCCCTTTGGTTTTGGCAAGGTGCTGCATACCGGGTATATGGATACCAGTATACTGATTAATGCTTATCACGATTTTTTGACAATATCAGGTAGCTTGTTGAATGAAACTTTTGACCATGACGCACTTGACATCCATACCGATCATAATATTTATAAAGGAATGGAAGCAAGGCATATAATTTTTGCAGAAGGCTTTGGCATGCGTTCCAATCCTTACTTCAGCCATTTGCCATTAGAAGGGACAAAAGGGGAGATATTGGTTATAAGGGCACCATTGCTGCAGCTTGATGCCATTGTAAATGCAGGCGTTTTCATCCTCCCGATGGGTAATGACATTTATAAAGTAGGCGCTACCTATGAATGGCATGATAAAACCGATATCCCTACAGAAAAAGCAAGAAACGAGCTTATTGAGAGGCTTAACGACGTTATCACCTGTGATTATGAGATCATTTCTCAGCTTGCCGGAGTGCGCCCTACCACGAAGGACCGGAAGGCTCTTGTAGGTACCCATCCGGAATTTAAGAATGTACACCTCCTCAACGGCCTGGGTACACGTGGCGTTATTCTCGGCCCTGCCATGGCCAAAGAACTCTACAATTCGATTGAAATGGGAATACCTGTGCCACATGAAATTAACCTGGAGCGGTTTAGCAGAAAGATCATGCAATAGTGAAATTGCTTCCTTTGAAAATAGTACCTTTGCAAAAAATGGCAGTCTATATACTGCAATAAGAATTTAATTAATGCTGAACATACATAATTTATCGGTTTCCTTTGGGGGACCTATTTGTTTGAGGAAGTAACTTTCAGGCTCGGTGCCGGCGACAGGGTAGGGCTTGTAGGTAAAAACGGGGCGGGAAAATCAACCATGCTGAAAATACTTTCAGGCGATATTGCCCCTGATTCCGGTGTAATCGCTACCGAAAAAGAAGTGAAGATAGGATTCCTCAGGCAGGATATTGACTTTGTAAAAGGGCGTACAGTATTAGAAGAAGCCTATCAGGCATTTGTAGAAATAAAAGATGTTGAAGGTAAGATCGACGATATCAACCACCAGCTGGCAACACGTACAGATTATGAGAGCGAAGCCTATTCAAAACTGATAGAGGACCTAAGTGACCATACCCACCATTATGAAATACTGGGCGGCTATAATTATGTAGGTGATACCGAAAAGATTCTTTTAGGCCTTGGTTTTAAAAGAGAAGATTTCGACAAGGCAACTGATACCTTTTCCGGAGGGTGGCGTATGCGTATTGAGCTGGCAAAACTATTGCTTCAGTACAACGATGTACTATTGCTGGATGAACCTACCAACCACCTTGATATCGAGAGTATCATATGGCTGGAATCATTCCTGCGTACTTATCCCGGCGTGGTAATCATTGTATCGCACGACAAGATGTTCCTCGATAATGTGACTAACCGTACGATTGAAATATCCCTCGGGAAAATATACGATTTCAATAAGCCTTATACCCAATACCTTGACCTTCGCCATGAAATAAGGGAAAAGCAGCTCGCTACCCAGAAAAACCAGGAGAAGAAGATCGAGCAGACCGAAAAGCTCATCGAAAAATTCAGGGCGAAGGCCTCTAAGGCTTCCATGGCACAGTCGCTCATCAAAAAACTGGATAAGGTAGAGCGTATTGAAGTCGATGAAGACGACAATTCGGTAATGAACATCTCTTTCCCAGTTTCCATGACACCGGGACGTGTGGTGGTAGAGGCAGAGCACGTAGGCAAAAAATATGGCGAAAAGACAATCCTTAAAGATATCGACCTGCTTGTGGAACGCGGAAGCAAGATCGCTTTTGTGGGACAGAACGGGCAGGGGAAATCTACACTGATAAAAGCCATTACCAAAGACATTGACTATACCGGTGTAATAAAACTGGGCCACAATGTACAGCTGGGCTATTTTGCGCAGAACCAGGCAGAGTACCTGGATGGTGAAATTACACTGTTGGAGACGATGGAGCATGCAGCAACCGATACAAACCGCTCCAAAGTGCGGGATATGCTGGGTGCTTTCCTGTTCAGGGGCGATGATGTGGAGAAGAAGGTTAAAGTGCTTTCGGGAGGTGAAAGGAACCGCCTGGCGCTATGTAAGCTGCTCCTCCAGCCGATCAATGTGCTTGTGATGGATGAGCCGACCAACCACCTTGATATCAAGTCGAAAAATGTGTTGAAGGCTGCACTGCAAAAATTTGAAGGGACATTACTTTTGGTATCTCACGACAGGGATTTCCTCCAGGGAATGTCTAACATCGTATATGAATTCAAGGATCAGAAGATAAGGGAATACCTGGGGGACATCAACTTCTATTTGGAGCAGCGAAATATGCAAAATATGCGTGAGGTAGAAAAAAGAGACGTGGTTAAAGAGCAGCCCAAAGTTGTTGCGAAGCAGCCGGTATCTTACGAAGACCAAAAGAAAAATAAAACGCTCCAGAATAAGCTTAGTAAAATTGAAAGCCAGATACAGGAGCTTGAAAAAGAGATACAAAAAGACGATCGCGCCCTTGCCGAACACCCGGAAAAGCTGATGGGCGATGCATCCTTCTTTTCAGCATATGAAAAGAAAAAGAAGGATCTTGACGTCCTAATGGAAGAATGGGAAACCGTACAGGAAGAACTTGAAAATGCATAAAAAAGTCCCACAGATAAGTGGGACTTTTTGCTTAATTGCCGGTCTTTATTTCGACCTCTTTCTTCTTGTTGGTAATAATAACATTATTCTTTTTCTCGCCATCCTTGCTTTGTATGCTTACACCATCTTTACCGATACTTACGGATGTTCCGTCCGGGTCTTCCTTTTCAATTGTAGTAGAAGTCGTAGTTGTTGTAGTAGTATTGGCAGGAGCAACGGCCTGGGGCTTTGGAGCCGGTGACGGTGCAGGATCTTCAACCGGTGGCGGTGTTGCAGGCGGCATAGGTTCTTCTTTCTTTTTGCAGGATGCCAATAACGTTATGGCAAGTCCCGCCATTAAAATTACTTTTTTCATATTCTGTCTTTATGGTTATTAATGCAGTTTAAAATTAACCAATTTGTAAGGCATTATATATAAAACTATCTTAAATTTATGCAATTAGCCCGATTCGTTTAGAATGCGCTATAGCGTCGCTGCTGTCTTTGAAATAGCAGGCTGCTACACCCATAGATTCCATATTCTTTACTGCTTCCACGGCCTTTTCCTTTTTATGCCTCCCCGTCTGGCGAATGTACACAGCTTTAACTGTAACAGGGAATATTTTGCAGATCGCTTCATAAAGGTAGGGATCGTGCTGAGAGTCATCGCCTAATAGCGTGTACTGAAGATGCGGGTAAAATTCCAGTATGTGCTTTATCTTATCGAATTTATGGTTGTGGTTGCCGCGCCCGGTGACGAAAAAATCCATCAGGCTTGTCTTAATGTCTTTCAGCAACAGCACGGCGCGTGGCAGCTCATGCTTTTCCGTAAACTTCACGATAAAGCTGTAGAGGTTCCATTCACTGCTGGACACGTAAAAAAAAGCATTTGTTTCTTGCTTGGCATTCCGGCCTGCAGTGCTTAACGCCTGGTAATGCGGCACAACATCGTCAAATATCTTTCGTTTGTTGATGTTCTTCCATAACAATATGTATATTTTTTTAAAAGCATTACGCGTATGCGATACCAAAAAAGTATCATCAATATCCGATATAAAGCCGAGGTCCCCCTCATATGGCCTGATGTAGCTTCCTTTTTCCCGGATTTCTTCGCCATCATGATAGGTGCTTACATAATAATCCGTCCATCCGTACACCAGCTGTTCCTTTAACGGGATGCAGAATTTAAAATAACCATCCTCAAGCGCTTTGGTATGGATTTTCATTCCGTTGTGTTCAAGGTAAACGTCGGCATTGGGAATCGTCTTTATGCGAAACATCCTGATGATGGATTTTGCATTTTTGAAACGCTTCTTCTCAAACTCATAATCACTTGCCGTATTTGGCCTGAAGACATGTCCGAAAACAATCAGTTCCCCCTCGTTGGCATAACCACGGTAAAGTTTTAAAACTGGTTTCATGAAAATTTATAAATTTGATAAGAGATTCCTTATTCTATTTTTCTAAATTTAATAAAAAAATCAGGATGGATACCCTAAAGAAATGTTTATTGATTGTTAATCCGATTGCAGGCGGGAATGATAAGACGGAATTGGTGGCTGCCGCGCGGGAATATGCGGATAATGAAGGGGTAGAATTGATTGAATTCGAGACCACAGGCAAGGAAGATGAAAAAGAAATAATGTCGCTGTATAAAGAGCACAAGCCCGGCCGCATACTGGTTGTCGGTGGCGATGGTACTGTAAAAATGGTTGCCGAAGCAGTAGAGAACAATGATGTTATAATCGGTGTACTCCCGGCGGGATCGGCTAACGGGCTGTCGGTTGACCTTAATCTTCCTGCCGATGTACAGGAAAATCTAAGGATCGCATTCCATGGCAATGTGATGGAGATGGACATGGTATGTATCAACGGTAAAAAAAGCCTTCACCTTAGCGATATTGGCGTAAATGCCGAACTTATCCGTAATTATGAAGGCAGTTCAATACGTGGTAAGCTGGGTTATGCGCTACAGGCTATCAGTACGCTTACCGACCTGGACCCGCCTTTCCACGTAAAAATAGAAGCAAATAACAAAACTATAGAAACCGAAGCCCGTATGGTGGTCATCGCCAACACACAACGCTACGGTACAGGCGTTACCATAAACCCCGTGGGGAAAATGGACGACGGGAAGTTTGAGGTCGTGATATTAAAAAGCATGGATGTTTTCCTTATCGGAAAAATAATTGCGGGTAAAATACCGCTTGACAGTGAAGAAGATGTCGAGATCATTTCGACAGAAGAAGCATTGATCACGACCAACGTTCCGGTCTGCTTCCAGATCGATGGCGAATATTGCGGCGAAGAAGAACGCCTGGAGGTAAAGATACTCCACCGTCAGATGAAGGTGGCGGTGCCTTAATGATTTCTGGTTCACAACCCTGAAAGGGTTAGACCATATAGCCCGGGGCAACGCCTCGGGAATACGAGGGATGCATGATAATAGCCCTGAAGGGGCGTAACAATATTCTATAATTTTTTGGGCGTGCCGCTTCCGCAGGCTACAGCGTCGGGCCATCCGCTGTATCTGCTTCGTGCCTCAGCAGGATGCCGCTTCTGTCCCTCACGCGGACGTAAAACATCATATTAAACGTTTCCAGATCCCAAAGGTTTCAAAAAGACAAGTGTTCGGAAGAGTTACCAATAATTCATATGTCACTCCTCTGGAGTTCTAAGGTTTCCACGTTCAATATTTCTATAAACATATCGCCCCGTTGGGGCTGCCACTGATGAGTCCCGGAGGGACGGAATATTTATAGCAACAATGTAAGCGAAACCTACTTGAGCTCCGGAGGAGCGGCATATAAGCATACTGATAAACCTTTAATCCTTGTAAAATCAAATAATTTAAAATTTAATTTATTCATTTACAGAATCATATACTCTTCCGAACACCTATGATTCAAAAACCTTTGGGGTCTTTAGAATAAAACCTTACTTAAACGGGCTCCTTTCTTTCCACTCCACTTTTGGGTCGAAATACGGGAACAGCCTCGCCATAAAAAGGTTTACAAATGGATTGGTGTGCTTTATCATGCCATACACCTGTTCGGCTCTTGCCCCAACCGAACTCTTGATCTCCATCGCCGAACGAGCAAACACAACATGCTTAAATCCTTTCTTTATGGCATAACCCGCCATATCGTACAGCATATTCAGGTAAAGCATCTTTTCCTTTTGGATCGTGTCATCATAGCCTAAGAAATAGGTATCCATATCGGTGCCGTTCTTTATGAGCGTATTGAACCCGACAAGCTTCCCGTCAAGGAAATAGCCATAAAAAAGGAAATCGTCTTTCAGTTCCTCCTTGAAGACCTCAAAATGGTTTTTTGGTAAATGAAACGTATTGAACGACGCATTGCCGGCTACAGTAAGGTAAAGCTCATGGATACGCGTTTCCTGTGCCCTGATCTCTGCTGCCGTAAGCTTTCTCTTTTCGATGCCTTCCGCTTTTTTGCGGGCACGGTTGTATTGTGTACGGTATTTGGTGTTCAGGTCGGCGAGATAATCGTCGATAGTATTCCAGTTTTCCCTGATGTCAAATATCATGTTCGGCTGCGTGCAAAATTCATAATAACCTTTAAAGCCTGCCGCTTTAAAATCGGGCAGCTCTTCGCGGTTAAAATCCTTTATAGCCAGCAGGTTGATATAAATGCATTTTTTACGGTAGTCGCGGGCCATTTGCTGTAGCGCCTTCCGGAACAGAGACAAGGCTTCGGTTTCCGGTATACCATCATCGAGCAGGTAAGCATTTTGGCCTGTGAGCGTATTGTTGCCAATCACAAGGATGTGCGATGAAAATTTCCTGAAAATATAATCCTTCAGGCAAAAGCTTTTCTTTTCCTCGACAAAGGTATTGATACGGCTCAGGTTGACATACTGTGCCAGAGCAATACCGCAAAGTTCCCCGTTATTAAAGAGCCCTATGAAATGGCATTGCATATTGTCCGGCGAAGCTTTTTCCAGCAGCGCAAGGTAGGGCCGCGACAGGAAGGTATTCTTTTTGGCAATGGCATCCCAGGCTACAGGAAGCGTATCGGCACAATTGAAGATAGAAAAGGAAAAATTTGGGTTCACAGTTTTTGTTTCACGGAAACCTCCAAATATACTGAAATCCCTGCAGACAGTGTCGTTTTTACAAAGAGATATATGTACTCCCATATGAATTGTGTAGCAGCTTATTTATTTGGAGCTAAAATACTTTCTGAATTCCCAGAGGCTTCTGGCAGTCAGGTAATCCGGTTTTTTTTCATTGGCGTACGCCTCACGCTCGAAACTGATATTGCGGTAGGCTTTTTTAGCATCCTTATACCGCAGACGATTGAAGAGGTATTCTGTTACATACCATATATAAAAAAAAATAACCAGCAATTCCAGCTGCTGCCGGAGGTGGATGCGCTCGTGGTTGATGAGCACCCTGTTTTCCCTCATCTTTTGGTCGTGAACGATGATAAAAGGGAACAGTGCCATAGCAGCATAGCCTTTAGGGATTAAATATTTGGAGGTGATGATCATTTAGATATTTTCAATTTCACGCAAAGCCGCAAAGTCGCAAAGACTCATGCCGGAAAAGGTGTGTAATAAGCCGCAAAGATAGTGTGATGCATAGTTATAGGTGCATGATTTTATATTTCATTAGAAAATCCGTGTTCATCCGCAAAATCCGCGTCATCCGCGTTCCATTTTCCGAATAATTACAAACTATAAATGTAAAGTTCCTAAATTTGCGCGTATGACAGGCCAAAATTTTGTAAATAATTATCAGGAGCTTTTTATGTCAAAATTTATATTTACAGAAAATGAATAAAGAAAAGTTTATATTCACAATTAAATCCGGTCAAACATGCTACTACATTTATGGTGAAAATGAGCAAAGTGAAATGTCAGGAATAATAAAGGTATGGTTGAATAACAATGAGATTGCTTTAACATGGGAAGAGTGCCCTAAAGGACTGCAATACGATGAATCTTCGTACTCAAAAGATGAAGTGTATAATTTTAGTTCTTTCGATGCGCTTGACAATTTTTTTTATGGCAATAATATTCCTTACGATAATTTCAAATCGTAAGATTAGGAAATTAATTTTTCAATTTGTTGAGGCCCCTTTATTAATCACTTTTTGGGAATGTTGTGTAGATAGAATAGAGTTGCTTAAAATTTAAACAGACTATAAATGTAAAGTTCCTAAATTTGCGCGTATGACAGGGCAAAATTTAGGAAATAAATTAATAGAAGGAGAAGATTATTATCTGACCCCCGAAGGATATAAGGTGTTTACCGAAGCATTTCACCTCAAAAGGGGCTACTGCTGCAAAAGCGGCTGCCGCCATTGCCCTTACGGATTTGACAAACGAACAGGAGATTTTAAAAAGTAGTGGACAGTCGCAGTCACAGTTTACAGTGGCTTACGGACTGAATACTGTTAATATGGAAAACAAACTAACTATTTTCAGGTGCAGCTTAGAACTGAAAACTGCGACTGAGACTGAAAACTATTAAAATGACATTCCACGAACAGATACAGGAAGGCATCCCTTCCGTTTTACCCCAGCCAAAGCCTTACCAGACCGACATCAATCATGCGCCAAAGCGTAAGGAGATACTAACCGCTGAAGAAAAGAAACTCGCATTGCGTAACGCGCTCCGTTACTTTGAGCCGCAACACCACGCAGAACTGGTAAAGGAGTTCAGCCATGAACTGGAAACCTACGGGCGCATCTATATGTACCGCCTTCGCCCGGATTACCGGATGTATGCGCGGCCGATTAGTGAGTATCCCGGTAAAAGCGAGCAGGCCAAAGCCATCATGCTCATGATACAGAATAACCTGGACTACGCTGTGGCACAGCATCCGCATGAGCTGATAACCTATGGTGGGAACGGCGCGGTGTTCTCCAACTGGGCACAGTACAGGCTGACCATGAAGTACCTGAGCGAAATGACCGATGAGCAAACGCTGGTAATGTACTCCGGACATCCGATGGGCCTGTTCCCGTCGCACAAGGATGCACCGAGGGTAGTGGTAACCAACGGCATGATGATACCCAACTACTCCAAACCGGACGATTGGGAGAAATTCAACGCGCTGGGCGTAACGCAATACGGGCAGATGACCGCAGGAAGCTATATGTACATAGGCCCTCAGGGTATTGTGCACGGAACAACCATCACAGTACTGAATGGTGGGCGTAAAATATCCAAAAACGGCGAAGGCCTCGAAGGAAAGATATTTGTAACCTCCGGCCTTGGCGGTATGAGCGGCGCACAGCCTAAAGCGGGTAATATTGCAGGCTGTATTACAGTGTGTGCCGAGGTAAACCCGAAAGCCGTACACACGCGCCATTCGCAGGGATGGGTGGACGAAGTAGTAACCGATATCAACGAACTCGTACAACGCGTCCGTTCGGCGCAAGCCAATAAAGAAGTTGTTTCGATAGCCTATCAGGGAAACATTGTAGACGTTTGGGAAGAATTCGATAAGCAAAATATACATATTGACCTGGGTAGTGACCAGACATCGCTTCATAATCCTTGGGCGGGTGGCTACTATCCGGTGGGGCTGTCGTTTGACGAAGCTAATGCCATGATGGCCGACAACCCGGAACTGTTTAAGGAAAAAGTTTATGCATCACTGCGCAGGCAGGCAGATGCTATCAATAAGCATACGGCAAAAGGCACCTATTTCTTTGACTACGGAAATGCGTTCCTGTTGGAAGCTTCGCGTGCCCACGCCGATGTAATGGCAGCTAATGGCATCGATTTTAAATACCCGAGCTATGTGCAGGATATTATGGGGCCAATGTGTTTTGACTATGGCTTTGGGCCGTTCCGTTGGGTGTGTGCTTCGGGCAAGCCGGAAGACCTTGCAAAAACCGATGCCATTGCCGCAACTATTTTGGAAGAAATGGCAAAGACCGCACCGGAAGAAATTAAGCAGCAAATGCAGGACAACATAAAATGGATACGAGGGGCGCAGGAAAATAAGCTGGTGGTAGGTTCGCAGGCACGCATACTCTATGCCGATGCCGAAGGCCGCATCAACATAGCAAGGGCATTTAACGAGGCTATTGCCAAAGGCGAAATAGGTACAGTTATACTGGGCCGCGACCACCACGATGTGTCGGGTACCGACTCGCCTTACCGTGAAACCTCCAACATTTATGACGGTTCCCGCTTTACCGCCGATATGGCGATACACAACGTTATCGGCGACAGCTTCCGCGGGGCTACGTGGGTGAGCATCCACAATGGCGGCGGCGTTGGCTGGGGAGAGGTAATAAACGGCGGATTTGGTATGGTTCTTGATGGTTCTTCAGATGCATCAAGGCGCTTGGAATCAATGCTTTTCTGGGATGTGAACAACGGTATTGCAAGGCGCAGCTGGGCCAGGAACGATGAGGCTATTTTTGCCATCAAACGTGCCATGGAAAGCCAGCCGCTGCTGAAGGTTACGCTGCCGAATAAGGTAGACGACAGCCTGCTGTAAACATTTTCATAAAAGGGTTGGTTGTTTGGCCGTGATGTATTGCTATGAATAATTAACGCTATTGTATTATGAAAACAGTAAAATTGCTCTCGCTGCTATGTATCACTGCGCTTGTTGCCTCGTGCAGTTCCATAAGGGTGTCATCCGATTATGATGATGCGGCTGACTTCAGCCAGTATAAAACTTACGGCTACCTGAAAGACGGTATCGACAAAGCCGAAATATCCGACCTTGATAAAAAAAGGATCATGCATGCCATTGATGATGAGATGGCAAAAAAAGGCTTTACAAAAAGTGAAAAGCCGGCACTGCTGGTAAACATCTTTACCAAAGCAACCAAAGAAGTCAACGTTAACCGTTTTGGCGGTTATTACGGATGGGGTGGTTACTACGGTTGGGGCTGGGGTCCCGGCTGGGGCTGGGGCGGCCCGTGGGGTTGGGGTGGCAACTACACTTCTGTAAGCACCTCTACCGAAGGCACGCTCTACATCGACCTTGTAGATGCCTCCAAAAAAGAACTGGTATGGCAGGGCGTAGGCAAAGGCGTACTGACCTTTGACCGCGACAAAAAGCAGGAGCGCATCAACGAATTTGTTTCCGGGATAATGAAAGAATACCCGCCGAAGCAGAAGTAAGCTACGATTTTAAAATATAGGCTGATGGCCGGAAGGGAAACTTTCCGGCTTATTTTTAAAAGCTTTACTTTTTTTCTCCAAGCTGCTTCAGGAATTCCGGATACCATTTGTCTATTTTTTCATTTGGATGTTCCGAACGTAACTTCAAAAGGCTATCCATAAATAGTTCCATTTTCGTAAAGCCCCTGTCGGTCATTTGCGTAATAACATCTTTTGTAACCTTATTGAAAGTAGCCTGGTCATAGTTGTCTTTGCAGTACAGAACGTAAACCCCATAGGTCATGTATTCGTTAAAAACATTTACAGGTGTTGGGTACGCGTAGGTTCCGTCTGCCTCTTCATTAACCCAATTTATTCGATCGTCAAAAACCTGGCTTACAAGATCCTTGTTAGATTCTGTAGGCGCGCCAACATAATTGTGGTCAATTTCGGTAAACATCACTCTTGTGTTTAATAACTCATTTTCAAGCGCGGTAAGGTTCGGATAGTTATCTATGGGCGGCAGGTTCATGTGGATCAGCGTAAAATTATTGTCCATAAATTGCCCCGTATAATTAAATCCGTTTATTAACGGAGAGCATAAAATGATATAACTGTCCTTTTTGGTTTCAAAGTTATTTTCCAGCCATTTCCATTGCCTGCCGAGGTTAGCGCTTTTGTCGTAGTCTGAAATGATCTTAGCGTAAAATTCTTTATGATCGGCATAGAATTTCCTGAAATTACTTTTCCTCGCAAAATCTTCTATTTCATTTTTGTAGGTGGTAATCGGGTTTATATCTATATGCGCATTCGCAACGCCCATTGCCGGAAATATAAAGACATTGCTTTTTATAAGTTTTTTCCCTTTTAGGTTATATGAAATGGCATTCCCGGTCAGGAAAACATAGTTATAAAGAGAAGCCGCCATAAGCGAATCAAAAGTTTTGATTATCGCTTCATTTTCGTAAGGCTTAAAGTAAGATCGTATGTCTTTATAATATTGCCCTTCCTGCTGGATCATATCACTGTTATCCTTACCGGTATTGGTAATGGCTATCATGATATGAATTAATTCTTTTAACTCATTGACCTCGATCTTATATTTTCCCTGGTTCTCTTTTTTAAACTTCTCCGAAAAATTTACTTTTTCCTGAGCTTGTGAAATAAATGAAATTAAGATTAGTAAGGCTGCAAACACATTTCTTCTCATGATATGATATTGTAATTTATTTATCAGGGGTATATTAATAATTTCCCTAATTGCGGATTGCTTTTGATTATTGGCGGACAAAATTACAAATAATATGATATAGCAATTATGATATATTGTACACGAGGATTATTTAACACAATGGCGTTGATTGGAGATTAGCAGGCTCTATTTTCGTGTAATTTAAAGTAGTAACTAATATCTAACTCGTCGGTTTTTTGTTTTGGACGCAACCATTCAGAAATTTCTGTATCTTTTATTAAAACCAGCTTATTATGAAAAAAGAATTACTATTATTATTCCTCTTTGTTGCAGGAATAATGCAGGCACAGGTCGTAAACATTCCCGATGCGAATTTTAAAAGTTATTTGTTGAACTACCAATTTGGCGATGGAATATTAGATGCCAATGGCGATGGAGAGTTACAGGTGAGCGAAGCATTAGTTCCTGATATTTTGGACATTTCTTTACCTGCTTCTTCTTCAATAAATTCTTTGCAAGGTGTAGAGGCATTTAATAATGTTACTTTTTTAACGATTTCATGCCGTGTAACGGAGATT
Source organism: Flavobacterium album (assembly GCF_003096035.1). Lineage (NCBI taxonomy): Bacteria > Pseudomonadati > Bacteroidota > Flavobacteriia > Flavobacteriales > Flavobacteriaceae > Flavobacterium > Flavobacterium album. Next base: position 1,840,152 of record NZ_CP029186.1, read on the forward strand.
AATTTATCAGGGCTTTCGCAACTGCAAACCCTTTGGATTAGTGATATTCAGTTAACAGATTTGGATCTTACAGGTCTTACAGGTCTTAAGGGGCTTCAAATTGAATGGGCGCCTATAGTTGCTATTGATGTATCGGGACTGTCAAATCTCGAAACATTAGATATAGATGCGCTAAACTCACTTACCTCAGTAATTATAGGAAATAATCCTAATTTAAAAAACATGTTTCTATATAGCACGAGCCTAACGGAATTAGACTTAAGCGGCTGTCCAAATATTGAATCCGTCAACCTGCAATTTTTTAATAACGCGGACGATATTTATGTAAATCTAAAAAATGGCAACCCAAGCTATAACCCTTATTCGGCGAATATAGATTTAGCATCTAATGCTAATCCTACAAATAAATGTTTTGTTTGTATGGATGAGGGTGAAGCTGAAAATTTCGGGAGTATGGAATCTAATGTCCTGCTTAGCACTTACTGCACCTTCACCCCGGGCGGCAACTACAATGTTATCACAGGTTCACTACTTTTCGACAATGAAAGTGATGGTTGCGATACTAATGATTCTGTCATTAGCAACATAAAACTTAATCTAAATGATGGTACGGAAAATGGTTCAGTTATAGGCTCAACCGGATTATACGAATTTTTCACCCAGGCAGGCACTTTCACAATCACACCTGATTTTGAAAACGACCTCTTCACAATTACCCCGCCATTTGCCGAAATAAATTTTACCGAAGTAGACAGCCTTGTGACCACCCAAAACTTCTGCCTTACGCCAAATGGCACTCACCCGGATCTTGATATTGTGATCGTGCCTTTTGGTGCTCGCCCCGGATTTGATGCCCTTTATAAGGTTGTTTACAGAAATAAGGGTAACCAGATGCTTTCGGGTTCGGTAGTGTTTGCTTATCAGGAAGATAAGCTGGATTTTGTTTCTGCCAATCCTTCTGAAAATTCCGCCACTCCGGGAGTATTGGCATGGAACTATAGCAACCTTGTGCCTTTTCAGCAAAGGGAAATATATGTAATCCTGAATGTAAATGCCCCAATGGAAACGCCTTCTGTAAATATAGACGACCAGCTTGGCTTTACGGCAACCATCAACCCTGTAACAGGCGATGAGTTCCCGGATGATAATGTGTTCGAACTGAACCAGATTGTAATAGGCTCTTTAGACCCTAACGATATCACCTGTCTCGAAGGCAACTCCGTAAACCCGGACAAGATAGGAGAGTACCTTCATTATAACATCAATTTTGAAAATACAGGTACAGCACCTGCGACTTTTATTGTGGTGAAAGATGTAATTGATGCAGCACAGTTTGACATGGCTTCGCTCCAATTGATCAATGCTTCCCACCCCGTGCAGGCAAAAATCACTGATAATAAAGTAGAGTTCCGTTTTGATGATATCAACCTTGGCGCGGGAGAAAAAGGCAACGTAGTGTTCAAAATAAAAACGCTCAATACACTTCAGGCTAATGATGATGTAACCCAAAAGGCCGACATCTTCTTCGATTATAACTGGCCTATAGCAACTAATGATGCTACGACAGTTTTCGAAGTCCTTAACCGCGGGGATTTTGCAAAAGATAATTCAGTGAAAATTTACCCGAATCCGTCAAAAGGCCTTATGAATATTTCAGCCACATCAGAATTAAAATCAGTAGAGCTTTATGATGTTCAGGGCAGGCTGCTTCAGGCAGGCAGCACTACTTCACTTGATATTTCAGGCAGGGCATCAGGTATTTATTTTGTAAAAGTATTTACAGAAAGAGGAATGAAGGTGGAGAAGATCGTTAAAGAATAATTTTTTTAGGGAATGCAATACTAAAACAGTACTATCCGGAGTTTTATATAAACTGTTTTATTACTGTTATTCAATTATTACTTTGTTTCTGTTTGAAAAGCCGCGGCCCCTTACCGTGGCTTTTTTTTGCATTTTAATAAGCTTGATTATTTTATAAAGAGTACTTTGTTATCCGTGAAATTAAAATATAAACTTTACGTTTTAGTATTGTTCAATGAGAATTTCGTAATTTTACGATTGTAATTAATGTTTTACCTATGAGCGCACAGATTGAGAGCAACCTTTTAATAGACAGGCTTCCGAAGCATTTAAGGCAATTTATAAAGCCACAGGATTACAGCGACTATACGCCGATAAACCAGGCGGTATGGCGCTATGTGATGCGCAAAAATGTTGATTACCTGAGTCGTGTAGCCCACAGTTCCTACCTTGACGGCCTTAAAAAAACGGGCATCGAGATAGATAATATCCCGAGTATGTATGGCATGAACAGGATACTGAAGGAAATAGGCTGGGCAGCAGTGGCGGTAGATGGTTTTATTCCGCCGAATGCCTTTATGGAATTCCAGGCGTATAACGTTCTGGTTATCGCTTCAGACATTCGCCAGTTAGAACATATTGAATACACCCCCGCACCGGACATTATTCACGAAGGGGCCGGGCATGCGCCGATAATAGCCAACCCGGAATATGCCGAATATCTAAGGCGTTTCGGCGAAATTGGCTGTAAGGCCATATCCTCGGCACGCGATTATGAGATATACGAGGCCATACGCTTGCTTTCGATACTGAAAGAAGCCGAAGGCACGCCAAAAGAAGAAATCGAGGCGATAGAAAAACGCGTAGATGATCTGCAGAACGAAGTAGTGGAACCGTCTGAAATGGCGCTCATCCGCAACCTGCACTGGTGGACGGTAGAATACGGCCTCATAGGCACTGTAGAAAATCCAAAAATATATGGTGCCGGACTGCTTTCTTCTATCGGCGAAAGCACATGGTGCATGACAGACAACGTTAAGAAAGTGCCTTACAGCATCGATGCGGCCTACCAGGGTTTTGATATTACCAAGCCACAGCCACAGCTGTTCGTTACACCCGATTTTGCCTACCTGAGCCAGGTGCTGGAAGAGTTTGCCAATAAAATGGCGCTCCGTACCGGCGGCCTTTCCGGGATTGAAAAACTGATTAAATCAAAAGCGCTGGGGACTATAGAACTAAGCACCGGCCTTGAAATATCCGGTCTGTTCACCAATGTTATAGAAAACGACGGTAAGCCGGTGTATGTACAGACTACGGGCAAAACCGCATTATCCTATCGTGAAAAGGAATTGGTAGGGCATGGGGCTTCCTATCATGCCGAAGGCTTTGGCAGCCCTGTAGGAAAGCTGAAAGGCATCAACCTCGCCATTGAAGACATGAGTCCGCGCGACCTGAAAGCCTATGCAATTTACGAAGGCGAAAGGGTAACGCTCGAATTCGAAGGAAATATAACCGTTAGCGGCGAGATTATTACAGGGACGAGGAACCTTCAGGGCAAGATCATCATTATCAGCTTTAAGGATTGTACCGTAACCCATAATGATACGATACTCTTCCGCCCGGAATGGGGTATCTATGATATGGCAGTAGGCAAGAAAGTCACTTCGGCTTTCTCCGGCCCTGCCGATGTAAACAGCTTCGACCTGATTACGCACGTGCCGTCAAGCAAAACTATCAAGGCCAAGAAGTCGCCGGAAAGGGAAGAACTGGAAAGCCTGTATAAAAACATTAGGGATATCAGGGAAGGAAAAGACGGCGCCCTTAGCATTGCAGATACTTTTACCAAACTAAAAGAAAAGCACCCGAACGATTGGCTGCTCTCCGTTGAAATTGCCGAACTGCTCCATAAAATCAAGGATGAAGTGTTATTGCAGGAAGTAATGCTGCACCTGGATTCGGTTAAAAAGAAACGTCCTGAAGTGGCCCATCTTATTGATGGCGGCCTCGAACTTATATTTGAAAAAGAAAAAGCTGTTTAAGTTTTTTATTCTAAGCCACGAATTATACATTCCGGGTGCGGGTGTGTAATTCGTGGTTTTAATTTTCAAAAATACCATCATTCAGCCTTTCATTGCTCATCTGCTTCCCATTGTATTTCAGCGTCCATCCCATAGTATTGGTCAGTATCAGGATCTTGCTCAGCTCGCTTACCAGGCGGTTCTGTGCATTACTTTTCAGCGATGACTTTTCTATCTTCTTTGCCAGGCTTTCCTTAACCTGTTTGTTTATCTTATTATAATCCTCTCCGCCAAATTCATTGAAGCCATTCTGCTGCACATCATAATACTTCAGGTCGGGGCTTATCTTTATCTCTTCTTTCGGGATGTTTTTTATGGTAATGGTTTTTGTGGTTTCGTCAATGTCGTATTGTACCTTGCTCAGGTCGTAACCTACGGTAACTTCGGCGTTCACGATCACAATTGCTTTCTTTTCGGCATCAAATAGGTTCAAGAAACCTTTTTTGGTGTCTTTGTAGGTTAGTACCTCACTAAAATGCCCTTCGGTAACCACCAGCTTGCCTACATTGCGTATCTGTTCCTGTATCAAGGCACTTTCCTCGACAACAGTAGTATGGCTGTCACCTTTAAATTCGCAATAACGGAACAACAGGATAATTACACCGATCGCGATAATGACCAAAAGCGCCTTCTTAACCATATTTTCTTTTAAAGTTAAGAAGAACCTGTGAGCGGTTATGTTATAATTGGCTTAAAAAAGCAGTTTATGATGTCGCCCAATAGAAAATAAATTCTAAAATTTTATATGTGGGTGCTGCTGCTGCAATGCTGCAATCTTATCGTTCAGGCCGGATACGAAATTCCGGTGCTGCTGAGAATCAGGGTTAAAAGAGCGGTGCTGCAGGCCTTTTTGTATACTGTCGGCCATCTTCATTGTTATTTGAGCTTCCGATGTTATGAAGGCCTCGGTAAAGCGCTCCCAGATATAATCGATAGCCGTCCGGTTCGGGTGAATCATATCTTCGGCATAAAAACGGTAGTCACGAAGCTCGTCCATCATTATTTCATACGACGGAAAATACGACAGGTTGCGGGTTTCGGGTTCCGTGTTCAACGTTTCCTGGAGAGCGGAAATGAGATTGGCCTTGCTCCATTGGTTTTGTATAAAGCCGTCTTTAATATGGCGTACAGGAGATACCGTAAAGATAATTTGCGCCGCTGGGTTGGCCTGCTTTACCATCGTGATACTGTTTTTAAGGCTTTCACTTATGGTCGCTACAGGAAGAAGCTCTTTGGTGAAATTCTTTTGGGGCACCATGTGGCAATTGGCTACAAGCTCACCATTTTGTACATGGCGGTATAACCACGCCGTGCCAAGAGTCATGATAAGGTGTGTGGCGTTTTTTATTTCGGCATTCGCCAAAGCAACTGCATTGTTGAGGTTTTGTATCAGTACATCCTTGTCGGGATGGCTGAGGTCCGAATGTGCGTCAAAGCAGTGCCAGCGCTCGTTATGAAAAAAAATATCGACTTCGGTAAACGTTTTTTCGTGTACAGCGAAGCCGATGAATTTTTCAAGCGCAAGCGGGTGGAAAAGTATCCCGAAAGGATTTGTCGTATTCCTGAATTTGAAATGGCTGAACTTTTGCCCGATATTGACTGCAAAGCACGAACCTAAAGATAATACCCTCGAATTGTAGTCGATAGGATGATCGCTTTTTTGAATGGGTATTTGGGTCGTGAATTTCATTGGCTTAATACAGGTACCAGATTTGCGTTGTCCCGCTTGCATCGGTCTTAGTGCCTGTTAGCGGGTAACCGTCCTGATCGTAGGTATAAGTAGCCGTATACGAACCAGATCCGTTGCTGTGGCTTGCGGCAGTTATATTGTTTATGCCCCCAAGCTGCCAGGCGATATTCACAGGGCTTATGCCGGTTATGTTCATCTCAGGGTTATTGCTTCCATCAAATGTATAGGCCGAGTTGCCCGATGCTGATGTATAGGCGGTAACGTTTCCGTTGGCCACGGTCAACGTTCCTTCTTTAATAACTTCAGTTTGAGACTCATGGTCTCCGGCATAGGTTACCAGTGTGATCGTGCCATCGTCATTATAAGCATACGTAGTCCTGTTCGCCCATGGCTCCTGAACCGGAACTTCGCCTTCCTCGCCCAGTATGGTGTTAAAGCCATATTCCAGCATTTCAGATACCCTTCCCTCGTCATCATAAGTAAACTCGGTTGTTTTGGCATCTTCGTTATTTCCGGTATGCTCCACTTTAGTGATTTGGTCGCCGGTATAAGTGAACACATTATTTTGCCCGGCGCTGTTGGAAATAGCTACCAGTTTTTCACCATCATACTGATAAAGCGTAGTGACAATGGTGCCGTTCTGCGATTGTTCGATCTTTTTTGTCAGAAGCACGGCATCCGTACCGTTATTTTCAGGGTTTTGGTCAGATGAACAGGATGTGATGATAAGCAGGAGGGCAGCGGCTACTGCATAAATTTTCTTCATTGGTAAATAATTGTTTGGTCTTGATTATAAAATCAATAACATAAAAAGAGAATTAAAATTGTTAGTGCTGAATAATATACCCCGCAATATCAGAAAGTAAAGCGGGGTGAATTTTCATTTAATAAAAATACTGTATGTTATATATACTGCTGTCGGTAGTGGTATGTACAGCTGTCGCAGGATAATCCCTGTCGTTGTAAGTATACGTAGTCAGCGTATTGCCTGATGTCCCGTTTACCGAAACAAGCGTTGAAGTGACGTTATTCACACCTCCTTCAAATTCGGTAAGCGCCAGGATACCATAAGCATATACTTCCTTTAGGGGCGAATTCTTAAAGTCATAAGAATAGCTCACCGTCTTATTCCCAGTAGAGCCCTCGAATTTAATGATGTTACCATTGCTCACAAGCGTCAACGTCCCGGTTTGGGATTGGTTTTCCTGTCGGCTTTCATCACCGGTATACTGCACAAAGTTCACTTTGTTGCCATCATAGGAATAATCGGTGCGGACAGCATTGTTGTTGGCAGGATTGGCCAGGTTGTAATTGTAGTCTATGTGAGCGCCAAAAGTGCCGTTGCTGTCATAAAGAAAGGTCTCTTTCCTTATCAGGCCGCCATCCTTGTAATGCCTTATCTCGGTAAGGAAATTACCCTGGTAGGCATAATTCTCTATAGTGCCGTTGTTATGGTTAATAGCAGTGATCCTGTTCCCCTCGTAGGTGTACGTAGAGACCAGCTGCGTTCCGTCGGGCGCTGTTTCAATGGTTTTTTTAAGCAGGGTAGCAGTGGTGCCCCCATTTCCTCCGGTGCCCGATGGCCCGTCATCATTAGAGCAGGAAGCCAAGATGCCAATTGCCATAATGGTTAATACAATCTTTTTCATGTAGCTGAATTTTAATTTTAATCCAAAGGTAAGGAAAGTTTTAGTGACTATAAATTGTTTACAACCCTTGTTATGCCGTTCTTAATTAGACTCTCATTAAAATTTATAAGAAGGCCTAACTTACAGCCGGCAATTTTCAGGTACGTTAAAAGTTGCTTGGAATATACTGGATTCATCTGTTCTACAGACTTTATTTCCACAACTAAAATATCATTGATTATAATGTCTGCCCTGAAACCGATATTCATCTGAATATCTTTCCAAAATAAAGGTAAGGGCTTTTGGCGCTCCACTTTCAGGCCAGCGTCAGTTAGCTCATAGTGCAATATCGCTTCATAAACAGATTCCAGTAGTCCGGGGCCTAATTTTGTATGGATACGGGAACAAGTGTCTACGACGATTTTAGCAATATCATTTTCTGTCATATAAGCCTTTTAATATTGGCTAAAATAAAAAATATTTTCACGCAAAGTCGCAAAGCCGCCAAGACTCATGCCGGCAATGAAGCGCATAAAAGCCGCGAAGCTGAATTGCCAGCAATTCTTGTACGTACAGCCTTTGCGTCTTTGCGCCTTCGCGTGAAATTCAAAAAAATTGCGAGAAATTTTAAAAATAAATCCTTGCGGGAAAAATAAACCTACTTCACAAACTCCACAGCCGCACTCAGCGCTTCATTGATGCCCGCTGCGTTCTTACCGCCTGCGGTAGCAAAGAAAGGCTGCCCGCCGCCGCCGCCCTGGATGTACTGACCCAGTTCGCGGACTACCTGCCCGGCGTTGAGGCCTTTTTCGGCAACAAGCTCTTTGGAGATGTAGCACGTCAGCATCGGCTTGCCATCGGTTACGGTAGCCAGGACAAGGAACAGGTTCGTGCCAAGGTTGCCCAGTTCATAGGCAAGGTCTTTGGCGCCGGTAGCGTCAAGTTCGACTTGTTTGGCAAGGTACTGCACACCGTTGATGTCCTGTAGCTCTTTTGCTAAATCGCCCTTTAGGTTTTTGGCTTTGTCGCGAAGCAATGCTTCCAGTTGTTTTTTCAGTTTCGTATTTTCATCCTGCAACGATACTACCGCTTTCAGTGTATCCTGTGGATTTTTGAGTGTCGCATTTATTTCCTCAAGGGCTTTTTCCTGCTTGGCGAAATAGTCTTTCACCGCCTCATTCGTAATAGCTTCTATACGGCGTATACCCGCAGCAACAGCGCCTTCGCTAATTATTTTAAAGTACCATATATCGGCAGTATTCTTCACGTGGATGCCCCCGCAAAGTTCCATGCTCTCGCCGAATTTTATCGCACGTACATTATCGCCATATTTCTCACCGAACAATGCCATAGCTCCTTCTTCGACCGCCTGCTTGAAAGGAATGCTCCTGCGCTCGATAAGCGGCAGGTGTTCCTGTATGCGGGCGTTTACGAAGCCTTCCACCTGCTGTAGTTCCTCGTCGGTCACTTTAGCAAAATGTGAAAAGTCGAAGCGCAGGTAGTTCGGGCTAACCAAGGAACCTTTCTGTTCCACGTGTGTGCCGAGGATTGTTCTCAATGCCTGGTGGAGCAGGTGGGTAGCCGAGTGGTTGCTCGCCGAATTATCACGCAGCTTTTCGTTCACGATAGCTGTAAATGTACCTTCGATATTTTCCGGCAATTCCTGGGTGGTATGTATGATAAGGTTATTTTCCTTTTTAGTATCCAGTATCTCAATGCGTTCATTAGCAGAGGTCAGTACGCCACGGTCGCCAACCTGCCCGCCGCCTTCAGGATAAAAAGGTGTTGCATCAAGCACGATCTGGTATTGCACACCGTCTTTTGCAGAGTCTACTTTGCGGTAACGGGTTATCTTAACTTCATTTTCAGTCTGGTCATAACCAACAAAGCTTTCAGTATTGCCCTCTGTTAAAATGATCCAGTCCCCTTTAGCCACTTCATTAGCTTCGCGGGAACGGTCCTTTTGTTTTTTTAGCTCAATATCAAAGGCCGCTTTATCATAGGTATAGCCTTTTTCCTTTAAGATTAAGGCAGTAAGGTCTTCAGGGAATCCAAAGGTGTCATACAATTTAAATACCTTAGCGCCTTCGATTTCTTTACCTTGTGTTTCGGTAACCACATCTTCCAGTAAATCCATTCCGAGTACCAGTTTTTGAAGGAACGAAGCCTCTTCCTCACGGATAACATTCGTTACCAATGATTGCTGGTTCTTTATCTCAGGGAAAAACTCACCCATCTGGTTAGCCAATACAGCCACCAGCTCATTGATGAATGGCTCTTTTTTGTCAAGGAATGTGAATCCGTAACGTATCGCCCTCCTCAAAATCCTGCGTATCACATAACCCGCGCCACCGTTAGATGGCAGCTGCCCGTCGGCAATGGCAAAAGCCACCGCACGCACGTGATCGACAATAACACGGATGGCAATATTGGTTTTCTCTTCGGCGTCATTGGCAGCCTTTGAGTTATATTTTGCACCTGTAAGGGTTTCCACCTTTTCGATAAGCGGGGTAAATACATCGGTGTCGTAATTGCTCTGTACGTTTTGCAGCACCATGCACAGGCGTTCAAAGCCCATACCGGTATCTACGTGCTGTGCAGGGAGTTTTTCCAGCGAGCCGTCAGCCTTACGGTTGAACTCCATGAATACGTTGTTCCATATCTCAACTACCTGGGGGTGGTCGTTATTCACAAGGTCTTTACCCGAAACTTCAGCCTTCTCCGCAGCCGAACGGATGTCTACGTGTATCTCTGAGCACGGCCCGCACGGACCCTGGTCGCCCATTTCCCAGAAATTGTCTTTTTTGTTTCCAAGGAGTATGCGGTCTTCCGATATAAGGCCCTTCCAAATGTCATACGCTTCCTGGTCGAAAGGTACATTCTCTTCCTTGCTGCCCTCAAATACGGTTACATACAGGATATCTTTCGGGATTTTATATACTTCCGTCAGCAATTCCCACGCCCAGTTGATAGCGTCTTTTTTAAAATAATCGCCAAAGCTCCAGTTGCCCAGCATCTCGAACATCGTGTGGTGGTAGGTATCGAACCCTACATCCTCAAGGTCATTGTGCTTGCCGCTCACGCGAAGGCATTTCTGGGTGTCGGCAATACGCCTGCTTTTGGGCGTGCCATTGCCCAGAAAATATTCCTTGAACTGCGCCATTCCGGAGTTGTTGAACATCAGTGTGGGGTCGTCTTTGGTCACTATCGGGGCAGAAGGCACGATGAGGTGGCCTTTGCTTTCAAAAAATTGTAAGAATTGTTTCCTGATATCCTGGGATTTCATATTTGGAATTTTGTTTGTTTTATCTGTCCGCACCCAAAGGCTTTTAAAACCTTGGGGTCTCTGAATTGTTTATTGTTTAACTACCTATTTGCCTGTGTGGTCAAAAACATTTATTGTGCTATAAAAAGGATCGGTAAAAACCGTAACATTTACTACATTTGTTCGTTTATGACTTACGCACCTCACGGCTTTTTTCATAAGGTGCAAAAATAGAATATTTTAAGACATGGCGAAGGTAAAATATTACTTTGACACAGAAAACCTGGCGTACCGGAAGATAAAGCCGAAGATGGGTAAAAAAGTGGGCGTTGTCCTGCTTTTCCTCACTGCGGCGGCGCTTTTTGGGTTCCTTTGTTTCGTGGCGCTACTCAACACCCCGTACTTCGAAACGCCAAAAGACAGGCTGCAGGCGCGCGAGATAGAGAACATGCAGGTGCGCTACGAGATACTTAACCGAAAACTGGACCAGATAGACGAGGTACTTGCCAATATAGAGGAACGCGACAACAACATTTACCGTACTTATTTCAACACGACTCCCATTCCGGAGGAGCAGCGCAAGGCAGGCTTTGGTGGGGTGAACCGCTACAAGGAAATGGAAGGTTATAACAATTCCGAGCTGGTAATAAGTACCACCAAAAAGCTCGATATCATCTCAAAAGCGCTTGTTGTCCAGTCGAAATCGCTCGACGAGATAGCTAAACTGGCCAAAGACAAAGAAAAACTGCTTACGTCTATACCCGCCATACAGCCGGTTAAGAACGAGGACCTCCGCCAGATGGCTTCGGGTTTCGGGTATCGGAGCGACCCGTTTACAAAGATACGCAAGTTCCACGCCGGGATGGACTTCTCCGCCCGCACCGGCACGCCGATTTTTGCTACGGGCGATGGTGTTATTGTTGCTGCCGATAACAAGATGTCGGGCTACGGCAACCGTATCGTTATACGCCATGGCTTTGGCTACGAAACGCTGTATGGGCACATGAGCAAATTCAAGGCAAAGGCAGGGCAGAAGGTAAAGCGCGGCGATGTAATAGGCTATGTAGGCAGTACCGGACGGAGCGAGGCGCCCCACCTGCATTATGAAGTGCACAAAAATGGCGAGGTGGTAAACCCGCTAAATTTCTATTACGGAAATATTTCTGCGAAAGAATACATTTTAATTTCTAAATTAGCTAACCAGGAAAACCAATCTCTCGATTAATGCATTTAGAACTGCCCGAAAAAAGATATTACAGCATAGGAGAACTCGCTGCAGCTTTCAATGTCAACGCGTCGCTTATCCGTTTTTGGGATAAGGAGTTCGATGTGCTCAAGCCGAAAAAGAATGCCAAGGGCAACCGTATGTTTACCCCCGAGGACGTAAAGAACCTCCAGCTTATCTACCACTTGGTGAAGGAACGCGGCTTTACGCTCGACGGTGCCAGGGTACACCTGAAGGAAAGTCAGAAAAAGACCCTTGATAAATTTGAAATAATCAGTAAATTAGAAGCAATAAAAAACAACTTAATAAACATAAAAAATGAGCTCTAGCACAAAAAGTGGAAGGCCGGGATGGATCGTGCCTGCAATTATCATCGGTGTACTTGCCGTAATTATTTTTATTTGGGCAATGAACGTTAAGAATGGCGCTGTAACGAGAACACAGAATGTGGGCGAATCTTGGGGTAATGTTGAAACTTCGTATGAAAGGCGAAATTCCCTGATAGGAAACCTCGTAAAAACTGTTGAAGGTGCCGCCAACTTTGAAAAAGGTACCCTTACAGCCGTAACAGAAGCCCGGGCAAAAGCAAGCTCTATCCAGGTAGATGCATCTAATGCCACGCCCGAACAGCTGAAGGCGTTTGGCGAGGCACAGGCAGGTGTACAGTCTACTTTCGGAAGGCTATTGGCTACTGTAGAAAATTATCCGGTACTGCAAAGTAACCAGAATTTCCTTAAGCTGCAGGATGAGCTTGCCTCTACCGAAAATGAGATTCGTACAGCAAGAACGCGTTATAACGAAACCGTGAAAGACTATAATACTTATGTGCTGAGGTTCCCGAACTCCTTATTTTTAGGAGGATACAGGGAAAAGCCATATTTCGAGGCTTCTGCAGGTGCTGAAAAGGCTCCTGATGTGAATTTTAATATCAAATAGCAATGGCTAAAGCAAAAGATTTCTTTACCCCGGCCGACGAGGAAGCTATCATCACCGCCATCGGGCAGGCAGAGAAAAACACCTCCGGCGAGATACGGGTACATATAGAAAAAAATGCAGGAAAACCTCCGCTCGAAAGGGCACAGGAGGTTTTTCAGCAATTGGGCATGCATGCTACCGAAGCACGCAACGGCGTGTTGTTCTATGTCGGCGTTAAAGACCAGTCGTTTGCTATTGTTGGCGACGAAGGTATCGACAAAGTAGTAGAAAGCGATTTTTGGGACTGCACCAAGGATATAGTGATAGGGCATTTTAAGGAAAAAAGGTTCAGCCAGGGGCTTGTTGAAGGCATACTCCGCGCAGGCGAACGCCTTAAAACTTATTTCCCTTTTGCAGATGGCGATACTAACGAACTTCCCGATACCATTTCGAAAGGATGAGAAAAAATTACCTATACGGCATACTGCTGTTTGCAACTCTGCTGTTCCCCATAGCAGCTTTGGCACAATTCGACATTCCCGAAAAGCCGTCGTTCCAGACCAGCGTATATGACTATGCCAAGATCTTAGGCGATGACGAAAAAAAAGCGCTTGAGGAAAAGCTGGTGCGCTATTCGGATTCTACTTCCACACAGATAGTCATCATTACCATTGAGACGCTCAAAGGCGAAAGTATCGGCGAGCTTACCCCAAAATGGGCACACCAGTGGGGCATAGGCCAGGCCGACAAAGACAATGGTGTGCTTATTCTTTTGGCTGCTGCCGAACATAAAATATGGATATCGCCGGGCTATGGCGTTGATGACAGGCTTACTGCAGGCGAGTTGGGGCAGATGATACGCGACGTGATCATACCGGAGTTCAAGGCTGGAAGCTACTACAATGGCCTTGATAAAGGCACCGATGCGATATTCGATATGCTGAGGGGCAAATACAAAGGCGAAAGAAAAGGCAGTGATGGCAAACAGTCGGATGACGACGGGCCGGGAGGCTTTATCTTCATCGTTATAATTTTTATTATCATAATCGCCATTATCGGAAAAAGAGGCGGTGGCGGTGGCCGCGGAGGGCGGGGCTTTACCGGCAGCACCCTTGGCGATATCCTTGTACTGAGCAGCCTGGGCCGGGGCCTTGGCGGCGGAAGGAGCAGCGGCGGCTGGGGAGGAAGTTCCGGTGGCGGCTTTGGAGGCGGTTTCGGCGGTGGCGGCTTTAGCGGCGGCGGTGCCGGAGGAAGCTGGTAGCTGGTAGCGCTTATGGTAAAGATTGTAAATCCAAGGTTGCGGGAATACATGGTGCTGCTAATGAAGAGGTCCTGTACAATAGCGCTTTTAATTATAACCCTATTACTTCCTCTGGTAACGAAGGCCCAGTTTCATGTACCGGAAAAACCCGATTTGCAAACAAGCGTATACGATTATGCTAAAATCTTAAACAGCAACGAAAGGCGGGCACTTGAAAATAAGCTGCTACAATATTCCGATTCGACATCTACCCAGATTGTAATAATAACCATTGAATCGCTTCAAGGCGAAAACATCGGTGAGCTTACACCCCGATGGGCACACCAATGGGGTATTGGGCAGGCCGATAAAGATAACGGTGTGCTTATCCTTTTGGCAGAAGCCGAACACGAAATATGGATATCCCCGGGCTATGGCGTAGATGACAGGCTTACCGCTGGCCAGTTAGGCCAAATGATACGTGATGTAATTATTCCCGAATTTAAATCGGGTAATTATTACTCCGGCCTCAACAAGGGTACCGATGCCATATTCCTGATGTTGAGGGGGAAATATAAAGCTGAAAAAGAAGATCAGGGTTATACGGTATGGGGATTTATATTAAGGTTTCTTTTATTATCTTTTATAGTAGGGACACTGATAATGTTTTTTGCATGGCTGGTTACAAAATTGCCTCAATCCGATAGTACTTATAGTAGTTCGGGCAAATCGCGGCATTCTTCTTCCAGCAGATCCGGGGGGTTCCGTGGCGGTTTCGGCGGCGGCGGTTTCAGTGGCGGCGGTGCAGGGGGGAAGTGGTAATTTAATGTTAATGATGAAGAAACTATACAAATGTATTCCGTTGCTGTTCTTGTTGGCAATGTTGTTTCCCCAAATGGCAGCAGCTGCTTTTACGCTTTCGGCGCAACAGGAGACCATCCCTTTTTCGCCGACGTTTAAGATTCCCCCAAAACCAGGAGTGCAAACCAGTGTGTATGACTATGCAAACATCTTTAAAGAAGCGGAAAAAAAATCGCTTGAAGAAAAGCTTCTTACTTATTCCGATTCGACATCTACCCAGATTGTAATAATAACCATTGAATCGCTTAAAGGTGAAAACATTGGTGAGCTTACACCCCGATGGGCACACCAATGGGGTATTGGGCAGGCCGATAAAGATAACGGTGTGCTTATCCTTTTGGCAGAAGCCGAACACGAAATATGGATATCCCCGGGCTATGGCGTAGATGACAGGCTTACCGCAGGCCAATTAGGACAGATGATACGTGATATAATTATTCCTGAATTTAAATCGGGTAATTATTACTCGGGCCTCGACAAAGGTACTGATGCTATATTCAGGATGTTAACCGGTAAGTATAAAGCCCAACCCAACCCCAATGAGAATGGGGAAGTTGGAAAGGGATGGAAGACTATACAAGTGATACTTTATTTACTTTTAGCAGCTGGCGGGATTTTTTTGTACTTATGGCTTACGCGTAACAAAAAGGCCTATGCTGCTGCCAACGCAGCTATTAGCTATAGTAGTTTTGGCAGCAGTTCCTATACGCCAAGCCGTAGTACCTATACGCCATCACGCAGCTCGACTTCTTCCGGCAGCAGTTCCCGTTCCGGCTTTCGTGGCGGTTTCGGCGGCGGCGGCTTCAGCGGCGGCGGAGCAGGAGGGAAGTGGTAATTAAAATGTTAATGATGAAGAAACTATACAAATATATTCCATTGCTGTTCTGGCTGGCAATGTTTTTTTCTCAAATGGGAGCAGCTGCTATTTCGCTTTCGGCACAACAGGATACTATCCCTTTTTCACCGTACTTTAAGATTCCGCCAAAACCGGAGATACAAACCAGCGTGTATGATTACGGTAAAGTTTTATCTGAAACCGAAAAAAGCAGCTTGAAGAAAAACTGCTGAATTATGCGGACTCAACTTCTACCCAAATTATCGTAATAACTATTAAATCGCTCAAAGGTGAAAGCATTGGCGAACTGACACCCAAATGGGCGCACCAGTGGGGAATTGGCCAGGTAGATAAAGACAATGGTGTGCTGATACTCATGGCAAAAGACGACCATGAGGTATGGATAGCACCCGGTTATGGTGTAGACGACAGGCTCACCGCTGGACAGTTAGGGCAGATGATACGTACTGTAATGATCCCTGAGTTTAAGGTTGGAAAAGATTACAAGGCCCTTGATAAAGGCACAGATGCGATATTCCGGATGTTGGAAGGAAAATATATGGCTGATAAGACGGAGGAAAATGAGCGTCCGTGGTGGGGCTTTTTTATCCTTGAAGCACTTATATTTTTCTTTTGTTTTATTTACCACGCACTCGGAGGGTTCTGGGCAATCGCTACCGCAGTTGCCATGTACAGCGCTTCAGGCAAAAGTTCAGGTAAGCCCCGTAGCGGCTTCAGGGGTGGATTTGGCGGTGGCGGCTTCAGTGGCGGCGGAGCAGGAGGAAAATGGTAGCCGTGCCATCCGGAATTACGATAAAAAAATAGCGGCTGCATTTGCAGCCGCTATTTTTTTAAAACCACCAAAATGGCGAACCATTATCGTCTTTTTTCTTAGTGCCGAATTTATCAAGCTTCAAGGTAAGTGAGAACATTACATAACGTTTCAACACGATGTTCTGCTCATCACGTATGCTGGTCGCATTGATAGTACGCGATGTCCCAAGGTTCTGGTTAAGAAGGTCATATACTTTTACCTTAAACAATAAATTATCTTTCAGGAAATTATATCCCAGGCTGCTGTTCCATAAAAAGAAATCTTTCTTGAAGCCGTCAGCGATCTGGGAGTTGTAGGTATAACCAAAGTCATTGCCAAATACCACATGTTTCGGCCAGTAACTGGTCGTTTGCAGGTTGAACTTATGTACCACATTCGAAGCCTGGCTTACCGGGTAGTTGGAATAATCCGTTTGGTTGTAGGTAAGGCTGTACGATGGGTTTATGGTTAGCAGCTCCCCATACTCATAAGTAAAGTTAGCTCTTGGCGTAAGGGATAGCTTTCTTGAATCATACATTTCTGCATTCAGGAAACCCTTGCTAACAGAATAGTTACCATTTAGCCCGAAGCTGAACCTGTACGTTTGGCCTTCTTTCTTAATTGACTTGCTCCAGTTACCCCCGAACCAGCTGTAATATGTTCCCGAAATGTTCCGGTATTTCGTAGTGCTTTTGGCACTTTCGTCAATTAGGGTATAACCTATTATCTCGGTTTCATTATAGTTCCCGCCCATCCAAAGGCTGTAGCCGGAGCGTGTTGCATAATCAAAATCCCGATAGCTCAGGTTAAGGTTATGGTACCTCTGCGGATTAAGGTCCGGGTTACCAATAGTGGTATATAGCGGGTTGCTGATATCTTCCACCGGCAGTACCTGGTTGGGCTGCGGGAAATTGACATCATAGCTGTACCCCATCCACAATGACCTTGATTTGGACATCCTGTAGCTCAATTGCAGGTCGGCATAAGGCAGGATGTAATTTTTATTGATGTTGTACGCCTGTCCCATGTAATCAGAATGGTTTTTGAAATCGGCAATACGCGGGCCGCCTTCCACATTAAACCATAATTTATCTTTGCTGATGCTGAAGCCTGCTGTAGGGCGTATTGAGTTTGTTTTTGAGGTAAGGTAATTCGAAAGCGCATCATTACGATCGGTATAGCCATTCGTGAGATCGCTGAAGTTAAAGCCGTCACGATCCTGCAGTGCGTTTTTCCGTTCATAGTTTACGGCCACCTTTACCTGCATCGAGTCGGTTATGGGTTCAAGATATTCAATTCCTGCGGTATAATTGTCGTTAACCTGCCGGTTGTACCGCACCTGGTTCCGGTCGTCAGTGGTTACGCCCTGCACGCCTCCGGTATACGAATATTTATTGGTTTGCGACTGGTTCAGCTCTGTACCGTCATTCGTATCGTTATCGTTCTGGAGCACAACATTCAGCCCGCGTCCTTTTTTACTGTTGAAGGCTTTATTAAATACAAAATAGCTTTCGAAGCCTTTTTTGTCGTATTCGTTGGAAGTAAACGCATTGCTGTCGTTCAGCAGCCTTTCGTCTGTTACCCTTCGTGTTTCCTGGCTGGAATTTGTCTTCACCTTTGCGTTTGAAGATACAAACTTCGGGGCAAAATAAATAGTTGCCGTCGAGTCGATCTTTACATTGAACTCCGTATTGAAATTATGGGCATACTGGCTGCTGTTGGTGCGCGAATTCGATTCTATCCTGTAGCTTGGGTCGGTCATTTCGCCGGTTTCGGTATCTAAGGTTTCAGGCAGGAAGTTGGTCTGCCTTGTCCGGTTCTTGTTTTCAGAATCGGCGCCTGTGTAAAAATAGCTGGCGTTGCCGTCAAATCCTTTTGTCCATTCGTCGGCATAGTTCAGCCCCAGGATATTCGATCGGGTAATGCCTTTTCCGCCGCCGAACTGCATTCCGTTGATCCCGAATCCGCCATCGTCGTTCATCCAGACCGACATATTCCTGCCGCCACCCATATTGTCGAAGATCTCATTCATGGAGAAGCCGGTCGAGTTGATATTGTTTGAAGAACCAAGTATACTTATTTTTCGGGCGCCTTTGAAGTAATTGCCAAGTATGCTGCTTTCATACCGCCCGCTGCTGCCATAGCCGCCCATGATCTTCCCAAAGAGGCCCTTGTTCTTGTCCTCATCTATGGTAAGGTTGATGCTGGCATTATCGCCGCTGGCCTTCTGTCCCGAAAGCTCTTCCTGTTTGGTCTTAGTGTCGGTAACCTGCACTTTGTTAATGATATCCGCAGGCAGGTTTTGCAGGGCGATCTTTCCGTCTTTATCAAAAAAAGGTTTGCCGTTCACCAATATCTGGTTCACTTCCTTGCCGTTCACGGTTATCTTGCCCTGTTCATCAATGTCAACGCCGGGAAGCTGCTTCAATAAGGCTTCTACATTGGCATCGGGTCGTACTTTGAATGATGAGGCGTTGAATTCGAGCGTATCCGATTTTATACGGATAGGAGGGATCTCGCCCTCGATCACTACTTCATTAAGTTCGGTCGACCTGTCAGCGAGCCTGATGGTGCCGAAATCACGGTCTTCTGAAATGTTGTCGAGCTGCTGCTTGTGATCTGCCAGCCCCACATAAGCAATCTTTAGGTAAACGGGCTGTGAAATTTTGCGGGTCTTCAGTTCCCAGGTACCGCTTTTTCCTGAGATAGTGTAATCAATTACGGAAGAATCTTTAACCGAAGTAATGTAAATGGTTGCCGATTCAAGGGGGAAATCTTCATTGTCGGTGATTTTTCCTTTTAAAGTGATGTTTTGGCTGAAACTTAATGTTGTGCAGGCGAAAAACAAAATGAGGGTAAATAATTTGTGCATGTAAAGTTGGTTGGTAAGGTTATCCTGATAGAAACAGCAAAATAATAATTTTATTATGACATTGAAGGATAATACGATTTTTTTAATAGCCATAGAAAAGAGTTTGGATATCTTACGTACAATTATATATTTTTGTTCCGGATGGTATACACCGGATGCGCTTTGGTGTTTCCTCTCTAATCAACCAAAAAACCAAACCATTTATGACTCTTGAAGAAGTAAAAAGCATTTTTCGTTCCGGGGACGAAAAAGCAATGAAAAAAGCCCTTCCGGCGATTGAATCCAATGACTCTTTAAAAACAGAAGTACTGGAATATTACGCCGATATTTTAAAATACACCGGAGGAAAAGCCCTGGCCGATATTTTGAAAATACCGAAAAATCTCGCCACCAAAAAAGTAAGGGCAAAAAAGTGGGAGCCCAATGCCAACAGTATTGAAATACTAAACCATTTGATGGTAGACTATCTCAGCTTGTGGAATGACCCTATTCCGATTTGGGTAAAGCACACGAATTTTCGCTCGCTTTCATTTGTGAAATGCCCTGAAGGGGATATTATTTACCCAATTTCCGCCTACGAATTCGAGATCAGGGAATGTGGGCTGGAGCAAATTCCCGATGCAGTAAGGGACGTTAATGCAAAGCGCCTTGCTTTTTCTGGCAACAGGATCAAAGTAATTCCTGACTGGGTTTTTGAGACTGCCGAACGATTGAATGTAGGCGATAACCGAATTGAAAAGATTGAACTGGTAAAAGACAGTACGATTGATACATTGCGTTTGGGGGGTAACAAAATCACCGATATTTCATTTTTAGTGCATTTTCCAAGGCTTACTTTTTTAGTGCTCAGCAATAACCGCATCAGCGATTTTCCAAATCTACCGGGCAGCCTTTTGCGATATCTCTATATTGACAAGTGTGATTTTACCCAAATACCCGAATCATTCAATGCACTGCAAAAGCTTTATGGCCTCTTTTTCGATCATAACCCGATAACAACTATCCCCGAATTGAAGATGCCAAACCTCGATAGTCTGGACATTTCCGGTACGCCAATAGGAGAAGAGCATAATATCAAGGGCAGTATGTCCGGGAATGATACCCAAGCTTTCCTAAACAGGAATAAAGAGGTTGACAACGGTTTTGTAGAAATATGCAGGCTGCTGGAATCGCATGCCATACAGAAAGTCGAAGAAGCCTATGACATGCTGAGGGCAAACGAAGCCAGCCTGAAAAAGGCAGAACAACGTTACCTGAAATTTATCCGGGCAAGGCTGGGCGTCGGCGCAACAATTTTCGATTTTGGAAAGGCGATGTATTCAGAAACCGACGTGGATGCTCTTCGAAAAACATTAACGAAAAGTAACATTTCACTTTCGTTAGCCTACCTTGATGATGCCACTTCGAAGATGCTGGTTGACTTTTTGGGCAGCATCGCGGCAAGTGTAGTGGATATCAAAGCCCTTAAAGAAGGGCTGGCGGCTTCCAATTCCGAAGAAGAATTGGTACGCCTGGGCAATGCAAAGCTGCAGGAGATCAGGAATGCGATATATGAGGTTACGCAAACCTATAAAGACGGCTGGTTTGGGCAGTTATTGTACGATTTTAGTTCCAAAACACATTATGCACTGGCTTTTGACCACACCCATTTCGACATAGCGAATACTTCTCCATACGCGGAGGCATTCTTTGTATTCCTGCAATGTTTTGCTACCGATGATTATTATATCGATGTGTTCCAGTCTGATGCTCCGCGTTTTGGCGAGATTTTCTGGCTGATGCCCTACATCCCGAAAGTAATTTGGTTTGATGTTACCCCGGTTTACCCGCTTTCGCCGCTTTCTTTCAAGCGGTCGGCATCGCTTAGCGAAAATAATGCCGGGAAACGGATCAAAAGTAAGCTGGCTTCAGAGGCAGCTATTGAATCACCCGAATAACATATACTGCTAAGTTTTATTACAAAGGCGCAGCAGTATTTGTTGCGCCTTTGTGCTTTTACATACGTCCGCCACCGCCTGGCGGCCTGCTGCCGCGGAACCCGCCACGGCGATTGTCGGTAGGTGCTGAACCTCCAAATTTATTGAGCTTGTAAGTCAGTGAAAACATTACATAACGCTTCAATACAATATTTTCCTCGTTGGTTACCGATGTTGCCTGTACCGTCCTTTTCACGCCTGTGTTCTGGTTGAGAAGGTCATATACTTTTACTTTAAACAGGAGCTGGTCCTTAAGGAAATTATACCCAACACTGGTATTGAGCAGGTAAAAATCCTTTTTAAAGCCGTCCGGGATATTGGAATTGAAAGTGTACCCAAGGTCGGCCCCTATAACGGTATGATTCGGCCAGTAGCTTGTGGCTTCGAGTCCCGCATTATGCACAAAGCTCGACGCAGAGCTTACGCTGTAATTGGTATAATTGTATTCATTATAGTTAAAGCTGTACGAAGGGCTTATGGTCAACAACTCGCCGTAGCGGTAAGTAACATTGAAATTTGGCGTGAGCCCAACCGATCTGGAATTGTAGAGCTCACTGTTGAGGAATCCTTTATCGGTACTGTAATTTACCGAGACCCCGGTATTCAGCAGCCATTCGTGTGCCTCTTTCTTAAAGGATCTGTTCCAGTTAAGCGATAGCGTACTGTTCATAACGCCCGAAATATTCCGGTAGGTCGTAGACCTTTTGGCGCTTTCGTCGGTTGTAGTGAATTGCGTTACCTGATTATTGTAAAATACTGCATTGGCCGAAATATTAAACCCCGTGCGGGTGGCATTGTCAAAATTACGGAAGCCTGCCCTGAAGGTATGCGATTCGGTAACATCGAGGTCCGGATTTCCTATATAGGTGTTGAGCGGGTTGCTGAGGTCTTCTACCGGCAGCAATTCATCAGCATCGGGGAAGCTGACGGCATAGCGGTAATTCCCGTACAACGATTTGGATTTGCTGAAACGGTAGTTAGCCCGGATACTTCCCAGAGGGAGGACATAGTTTTTATCCAATGCATATTTCTCGCCCATGTAAGTGGCGTTGTTTTTAAACGAAGAAAACTGCGCACCCACTTCGCCACTTATTCTCAGCTTGCTCTTTTCAAGCGACAGGCCTGCTGTAGGAGATATCGATCCGGTTTGGGAAGCCAGATAGTTGGAAAGCGCGTCGTTAAAAAGAGAATAGGTGTCAGAAACAGGGTCGTAATCATAGCTGTTCCTGCTGCTTGTGTTTTTGGCTAATGAGTAGTTAGCGCCAACATCAAGACGGAGCGAATCAGTAATAGGCTCAAAATAGTCTACACCGGCACCATAGCTGTTTGTCGTGCCTTCATTGTTCAATACCTGGTTACGGTTATCGGTTGTTGTTTCCGTGACCCCTCCCGGATATTTATATTTTATAGTATTGGACCGGTTGAGGTTTTGCCGGTCGGTCTCATTATCGTTTGCCGAAAGGGTAACGCTTAGCCCCCTTCCTTTACGGGCAAAGTTCTTAAAATAAAAAAGGTAATTTGTCACTGCCCTCGTATCGCTGTCTGATTGCGAATCCGATGTACTTTCATTCAACAGCCTCGAGTCGGCCAGCCTTTGCGAAGCGCTGCTGGACGATGTACTGCTATTTGATCCCGAAAGCTTAAAACTTGGCCTGTAGTTGATGGTAGAAGTGGTATCGATCTTGAAATTGAACTCACTATTAAAACTGTGCGAATAGGTGTCGCTGTCCGATCTTGACTCCGATCGGGTAGTATAGCTTTTATCAATGATTGTCCCCGGGTTATCGGCGTCCTCGCCTTCAGGCAGGTAATTTATAGCTTCATAACGCCGCCTGTTGTTGGTGGAGGCCTCGTTATAATTATAGCTGGCGCTGGCATCAAAGCCCTTGAACCATTCGTCATTATAGTTGGCCCCCGCGGTACTGCTCCGTGTGATGCCGGGCGAATTGCTGCTGCCCCTCAATGCCTGTGCGCCCGAGCCCCTGCCAATACTGCCGAAAACTTCGTCGTTTGTAAACCCGGAAGAGTTGATATTATTCGACGATGCCAGCACGCTTATTTTCTGTTTGTCCTTAAAATAGTTGACCAGTCCGCTGGCTTCATACCGCCCACTGCTCCCGTAGCCGCCTGTGACCCGCCCAAAGAGTCCTTTATTCCGGTCCTTCTTTATCGTTAGGTTAATACTCGAATTATCGCCGCTGGCCATCTGCTTTGCCAGTTCCTCTTTTTTTGTTTTAGTATCGGATACCTGCACTTTATCGATCATGTCGGCAGGCAGGTTTTTCAGGGCTATCTGGCCATCAGCATCAAAAAAAGGCTTGCCGTTAACTAATAGCTGATTTACTTCCTTGCCGTTTATTGTTATTTTTCCGTCAGGCGTGATAACGACCCCGGGAAGCTGTTTCAACAGAGTTTCCACATTAGCATCAGGGCGTACTTTAAACGAAGATGCGTTAAACTCCAGGGTGTCTTTCTTGATTCGTATCGGCGGTATCTCGCTTTCTATCACTACTTCGTTAAGTTCGGTAGCCTTATCTTGCAGTTTCAGGGTGCCAAAATCGCGGTCTTTTTCTACGGAAGTTAGTTCTTCTTTATAATTAGCTAAGCCAATATATGAAATCTTTAGGGTAGCCGGAGCGTTGATCCGGGGCACCTTAAGCTCCCAGCTACCGCTTTTACCGGAAATGGTATAATCCACAACTGTAGAGTCTTTCGCACGTATAAGATAGATCGTTGCCGACTCTAATGGGAAATCCGTATTATCGGTAACCACCCCTTTAAGCGTGACACTTTGGCTGTATCCCGCTATACTGCAAAATAATAATAAATATAGTAGTATGCGCATTGCTGGTATGCGATTATAGGGTTATTGTATAAGTGCCGCTTAAAAAAAATATCACACCTGATAGAGTGTGATACTGTTTAGACGTTATTTTAATCGAAAGGTTTAATGCTCTGAAAATTACTTCTGCCTGAAATAAATATCGATCGGCACACCCTCAAAATTATATATCTCGCGCATCTTGTTCTCAAGGAAACGCTTGTACGGATCCTTCACATACTGTGGCAGGTTGCAGAAGAACACGAACTGCGGCGTAGGCGTAGGCAGCTGCATGCAGAACTTTATCTTTACATACTTGCCTTTCAGTGCCGGTGGCGGATTGTTCTCTATAATAGGCAACATGGTCTCGTTCAGCTTTGAGGTCGCGATGCGCTGTTTCCTGTTTTCGAAAACATCAACGGCGGTTTCCAGGGCTTTTAGCAAACGCTGCTTGGTCAGCGCCGATACGAAAAGGATAGGCACATCGGTAAACGGCTGCAGCTCTTCGCGAATTTTGCGCTCGTAATCGCGGGTAGTCATGGTATCCTTTTCTACAAGGTCCCATTTGTTGACTAATATCACAACGCCTTTACGGTTCTTTTCGGCAAGCCAGAAGATGCTCTGGTCCTGGCCTTCAAAACCACGCGTAGCATCAATAACAAGGATACATATATCGCTGTGCTCAATGGCACGTACCGAACGCATTACCGAATAGAATTCCAGGTCTTCTTTCACCTTTGCCTTACGGCGGATACCCGCAGTATCAACAAGGTTAAATTCAAAACCGAAACGGTTGTAGGTAGTATCAATAGCATCGCGGGTAGTTCCTGCAATGTCGGTAACCACAAAACGGTCTTCACCGATAAGTGCGTTAATGAAAGATGATTTACCGGCATTCGGGCGGCCTACTACGGCAAATCGCGGCAAAGCAACAGCATTCTCGTCCGGTGCAACGGCTTCGGGAAGCAATTCCACAAGCGCATCAAGCAGTTCTCCCGTGCCCGAGCCATTCATTCCTGCAATCGTATAATATTCGCCAAGGCCAAGGTTATAGAACTCCACAGCGTCTTTTTCGCGCATGGAATTATCTACCTTGTTTACAGCAAGAAGTACTGGTTTAGTTACTTTACGAAGCAATTTTGCGACTTCGTCATCCATTGGCGTAATGCCTTCCTCGACATCCACTACAAATATAATTACATCGGCTTCGTCGATCGCCAATTCTACCTGGCGGCGTATCTCAGCCTCAAAAACATCGTCAGATCCTTTAATGTAGCCACCGGTATCGATCACCGAAAATTCTTTTCCGTTCCATTCGCTCTTGCCGTAATTACGGTCACGGGTTACCCCGCTCACCGAATCGACGATAGCTTCCCTGCGCTGTATCAGCCTGTTAAAAAAAGTGGACTTGCCCACATTCGGCCTTCCTACTATGGCTACGATATTATTCATTCGTTATTTTAAATTTTTTGCAAAAGTATGGATAAAGTTGCTAAGTTCCTAAGTAACTTAGTTTCTGAGGGCTGATTGCATCCGGTTTGTAGCATCGGACTTCCGACTTCGGACTAAAAAACTACTTCTGGTTATACCCAAATCTCCTCAATTGGTAACTATTGCTCCTCCAGTCTTTATTGACCTTAACGAACATTTCGATATGTATCTGCTTACCGAAGAATTTCTCCAGGTCGGCGCGGGCTTCCATGCCTACACGCTTGATGGCTTCACCTTTATGGCCGATGATAATACCTTTCTGGGTATCGCGTTCTACCATGATCACTGCACGGATGCGGATGATATTGTCGGTTTCTATGAATTCTTCAGTCTCGATCTCAACAGCATACGGAATTTCCTTTTCATAATGCAAAAGGATCTTCTCACGGATAGTTTCATTTACAAAGAAACGTTCCGGCTTGTCGGTAAGCGCGTCTTTCGGGTAATAAGGGGGCGACTCCGGCATCAGTTCAATGATGCGGTTGAACACTTCCTTTACGTTGAAGTTCTGCAAGGCCGAGATAGGGTATATCTCCGCGTTCGGTACTTTCTCCGTCCAAAGCTGTACCTGCTCTTCTAACTGTTCCTGTGATGACTTGTCTATCTTGTTCAATAGCAGCAGCACCGGTATCTTAGCATGGATAATCTTATTGAAAAAAGCTTCGTCTTTCAGTTCTTTCTCGCCGATCTCTACCATATAGATAAGGATGTCGGCATCCTCGAAAGCTGATTTCACAAAGTCCATCATATTGGATTGAAGCTCATACGCAGGCTTGATGATCCCGGGCGTATCAGACAATACCACCTGGAAGTCATCGCCGTTCACGATACCCAATATGCGGTGGCGTGTAGTTTGTGCTTTTGAGGTGATAATGGAGAGGCGCTCGCCTACGAACGCATTCATGAGGGTTGATTTCCCTACGTTGGGGTTGCCTATTATATTTACGAAACCGGCTTTGTGTGACATAACAAATTAATTATGCCGCAAAGGTAGGCATATCAGCGGAATAGTAGAAATAAAAGATTTTTATGCATTTTAACTTGCTATTTCAAATAACCGTTGTATATTTGCACTCGAAACATCGCGGGATAGAGCAGTAGGCAGCTCGTCGGGCTCATAACCCGAAGGTCACAGGTTCGAGTCCTGTTCCCGCTACTAAGTAAACCCTTTCAGAAATGAGAGGGTTTTTTGTTTGCATATATATGCCATATAAAAATATTCGCCAGTTAGTTTTCTTTTGTTTTAGCTACCATTCTAATTTTCATTACAGGTCTATCTTCATGAAAGTCTAAAGTGAATAAATAAGGATCTAAAAACCATGCTCTATAAAAAGAATTTTCTTTTGTTTCATTTTGAATATAACTTTCATTTCCTAAGAGATAATTGATAGAGATGATTAATGCTTCATATTCCTGTTTTAATAAACCAATTTTATTTAACAGAACACGTTTGAATAATAATAATTCTGAATTTTTAAAATTCAG
Source organism: Flavobacterium album (assembly GCF_003096035.1). Classification (NCBI taxonomy): domain Bacteria; kingdom Pseudomonadati; phylum Bacteroidota; class Flavobacteriia; order Flavobacteriales; family Flavobacteriaceae; genus Flavobacterium; species Flavobacterium album. Next base: position 1,867,148 of record NZ_CP029186.1, read on the forward strand.
AATTTCATTAAAGTATCCAAAGATATGAAAGTTCAATGAGTAAGATTTATAGTTATCATGCTCTTTAAAAATTCCCTTATTAAAAATTCCAAATAATAATTCCAATAATTCTTCTGCGTTATTACATTCCCCGCCATCTAAATAATCATGTTTTACAATATCTTGCGGTTTTCTAATTTCCGTAGTTATGTCCATAGCCTTATAGAGCAACTCGGTTTTTGCAAATGCAAAATTATCATTCAAAATGAAAAAATCGCATGTTGTCGCAAAGCCAGCGTGCCAAGAGTCGTGTATCGTGTTGGCCATCGTGGTACTATCTTTCTTTGTAAGATTATCTTGAGAGTAGCCAATCACATCCAATAAAAGATAGTGAATTGAAATATAATTGATTGAATCATCTTTGATAGCATTTAGTGTTTCCATAATTTTTACACCAAACTCATCGAATCCATCTAAGCCCGCAGAATGTAAATTGTTATTAATATATTCCCATGTATCAAATCTTTTATCGTTTAGTTTACCCGGGCTGATGTTAATATTTTTCTGGAATTCAATTCTAAGGTCTCCATAATACTTATCGTTAATTACACTTTCATATAAATCGTAGACATTTTTTAGTATTACATTGGTTGGCACCATGTCTTCTTTGCTAAATAAGCGACCGACAAATTGTGAAGTGATGTTTTTAAAGTTATTTGTCATCATTAAATCTATAGACTCTACATCCCTGGATATGATTTCTTGAAAACTAGTAGGATTCAGTAGTTCCTGATGATTAATATACCAGCGTAAAATATCGTGGGGTTTACATATTTCGAAATTTAATTTTCCATTTGTATATTGTTTAATAAACAAATCTTGTGTTATTTCGCTGATAGTATTTAAATGTCCCTCAATCCCATCCCAACCTTTTTTTTTTGTAACTACGATAAATATCTGCAATATGAGCTACAGAATACGGGAAAATGTATTTTGATTTATTTTCCAAAAGGATTTTCTTCAAGTTTGCAAATTCTTGATGATGATTAATCCGACTCATTACATTCCAATCTAAATATATTCTTATCATTTTTTAAAATTACGAATTAATATAAAACGGAAATTCGAATACTTAACCCATTATTTTTCAACCTCCTGTTGCTCCTTCACATAATTTCCCTACTTTTGCACCCGCTTACTAAAACGCAATTACAGAGGAATTTATGAATATGAACAAAATTGTTGAGTACAGGAAATTACTCGACGTGACCAAAACGGCTACCCTTAAAGAACTGAAAACCATTTACAGGAACAGCATGAAAGACTGCCATCCTGATACGTGCACTACCGATGAGGAAAGGCATGCCGCTGAAGAAAAAAGCAAGGCTATCATTGAAGCCTACCACTTTTTGGTAAGCATTGCCCCGGAAACTTCGGAAAAAAATAAAGAAGAATATACCAAAACCACATCGGTATCACCTATAACAGAGTTTTATTTCGAGAAGCAGGCACTGTACATCAACTTCCTTGATGGCAGCAGCTACGAATATTTTGGTGTACCGCGTAACGTTTACGTTAAAATGGTAAACGCCGAATCACCGGCACGTTTTGCCCGCAGGCACATTTACGGAACCTACCTGTACCGCAGTGCCCAAAAGATTGTGGCCAACGCAGAGTAGTTTTTTAATCGCATCATATTGAAAGCTTTCCGGAAGGAAGGCTTTTTTTGTTTCTGCTAAAATGTATAAGAGTAAGAACGAACTGTCGGCACATCTCGCTCCCCTCTCCTTGGGAGAGGGGTCGGGGGGAGAGGACAAAGCACCGGCCTTTTCATGTTATAGTTACTCTAAAATTCGTCAATATCCCGCAGGCTTTCAGTAAATTTGAGTAAAACAAGAATTATGGAACCAAAGAAGACACTAGTAATGGGCGCCTCTACAGACCCAGGCCGGTATTCCTACAAAGCTATAAAAATGCTGCAGCGCTACGGCCATCCGGTGGTGGCAGTGGGTAAAAAAGAAGATGACCTTGACGGACTTAAAATAGAAAAAGCCCAGGTGCCGTTTGAAGATGTGGATACGGTTACGCTATACCTTAACCCAATGAACCAAAAGCAGTATTACGATTATATTGTTGGCCTGGAGCCAAAGCGTGTGATATTCAATCCCGGTACCGAAAACCCGGAACTTTATTCGCTGTTAAAACAGAACGGCATTGATATCGAAGTGGCCTGTACGCTGGTTATGCTCTCGATACATCAATATTAGCTTCCTTCCGGCTGATGCCCAGTAACAGCAGGAAGGTAATAAGGCCGTTCACAATGATAAGTTCATTGTCGAACACATATCCGGCAAACAGTTCTTTCGAATAGGTCTGCAATACAAAAGTGATCAGGGGCGATACCAGGCAGGCGAAAGGCACTAGCCTGTCCCTCACGCTATAATTTTTTAGGAAGAGACCGAAAGAATACAGTCCAAGCAGCGGCCCATAGGTATATCCCGCAATCCTGAAGATCATGCTTACTACCGAATCGTCATTCAGCACATTGAAGACGATAATCACCAAGAACATCAATAATGAAAAGGAGATATGGACAAAGTGGCGTGTCTTCACATTATTGGTTTTTGCTAGGTTCTTCTCTTTATCCATTCCTAAAAAGTCTACACAAAAAGAAGTTGTGAGTGCTGTTAACGCTGAGTCGGTCGTTGCAAAGGTAGCCGCTGTAAGCCCCAGTAAAAAGATTACCGATGGCACTATCGCGAGATGGTTAAAAGCAATTTCCGGGAAGAGCAGGTCGGTGCTTGGGTTGCCGTTTTTCATTGGGATAGCGATGCCGTTATTGTTAGCATAAATATACAGGAGCGCGCCCACCCCTAAAAAAAACAGGTTGATAACCACAAAGATACCTGTAAAGGTAAACATGTTCTTTTGTGCTTCGCCGATGTTTTTGCAGCTCAGGTTTTTCTGCATCAGGTCCTGGTCCAGCCCCACCATGGCAATAGTCACGAAGATCCCGCCAAATATCTGCTTCACAAAATGGAATTTATTCCCTATAAAATCTTCAAAGAAAAATATTTTGGAATAATTGCTGTTCTTTATGGTTTCAAAAGCTTCCGGAAGGCTCAGGTGGAGGCTGTCGCAAATAAAATAGATGGTAAAGAATACCGATGATACGAGAAATAACGTCTGTAAGGTGTCGGTGATGATGATGGTTTTCAACCCTCCCTTGTAGGTGTAGGCAAAAATGAGCAGCAGCGAAATAAGCACTGTAGCCCAGAATGGCACGCCAAAGGCATCGAACACATAGCGCTGAAGCACCAACACTACCAGATACAGCCGGAATGCCGACCCAATAGTCCTGCTGATAAGAAATATCATGGCCGATGTCTTGTAGCTGTAATAGCCCAGCCTGCCTTCTATATAGCTGTATATCGAGGTAAGGTTAAGCCGGTAATACAAAGGCAATAAAACTTTGGCGATTATGATAAAACCAATGGCATTGCCCAGTATAAACTGGAAATACTTGAACTGTGCACCGCTGGGTGCGCCCACTTCTCCCGGCACCGATATAAACGTTACACCTGAGAGCGCCGTGCCTATCATTCCAAAGGCAACCAGGTACCACTTTGAGTTTTTGTTGGCCTTAAAGAATGTATCATTACTGCTGTCTTTTTTGCTGACCATCCGCGATATGAGGATAAGTATGCCAAAATAAACAATGATGATAGAAAGTATGGTTAGCGGCTGCATAGCGTATGTTTTGATATACAAAGCAACTAAAAATTATCGCAAAAAGCTACTGCCTTGTTAATTTGTGCCCTTCTACTGTAAATTGGGCATCGTTTACTACCTTTGCGGCATTATGGAAATGTCTTCGAAATTACTGGAAAGGGCGGTCGCCGAAATTTCACAATTGCCCGGTATAGGCAAGCGTACGGCGCTTCGCCTGGCGCTTCACCTGCTGAAGCAGCCGGAAGAGCAAACGCAGGAACTGGCATCGGCGCTGCGCAAAATGAGGGAGGAAATACAGTTTTGCAGCAAATGCCATAACATATCAGATATTGAAGTTTGCGGGATATGTTCCAATGCTTTGAGGGATAAGTCGATAATTTGCGTGGTAGAAGATGTACGCGATGTAATGGCGATAGAAAATACTGGCCTTTTTAAAGGAAATTACCATGTCTTGGGTGGCAAAATATCCCCGATCGACGGAATCGGCCCAAGCCAGCTGAACATAACAACACTGGTTGAAAAAGTAAGGTCGGGGGGGTGAAAGAACTTATATTTGCCCTAAGCTCAACTATGGAAGGCGATACTACCAACTTTTACATTTACAGGCAGATAAAGGATTATGATGTAGTAACTTCTGCTATTGCAAGGGGCATCGGGGTGGGCGATGAGCTTGAGTTTGCCGATGAGGTTACGCTTGGGCGAAGCATCCTCCACAGGGTGCCATTTGAGAACTCAATAAAAGGATTATAATTTCATAGAGAAAGGTAGTTAAAAATTAACTAACGTAAACTTTACACAAGCACTTTGTAAAGATCACATTAGATGAAAAAAGCGCTTTATTTATAGTTGTAAATATCTTTAAATAAAAGAGTTACTTTTATAGGGAATGTGAGGAAAGCGAGGGTTATTTGTCCTAACTATGTAATTGTGGCGTTATATTATTGAATTATTAAAAAAAGAAAAGAAGTAAATATAAAATAATACTATGTTAAAATATTAGTGATTATATTTGCATTCCAAACCAACGGCGATTATTTAGCCAAAACCAACCAATTAATGCAGCAGGAATTACAAAAAAAAGTTCTTATTACCGGCGGCGCAGGATTTATCGGTTCCAATCTATGCGACCATTTTATCAATAAAGGCTATAAAGTAGTTTGCCTTGATAACTTTGCTACCGGCCACAAAAAAAATATTGCACACCATTTTGATAATCCTGATTTTACTCTTATAGAAGGCGATATAAGAAATTTTGACGACTGTCAGAAGGCGGTAGAATCGGCAGATTATGTACTTCACCAGGCGGCGCTGGGATCGGTGCCCCGCTCTATCAAAGACCCATATACAAGCAACGACGTTAACGTAAGCGGATTCCTGAACATGCTTATCGCAGCAAGGGATGCAGGCGTTAAGCGCTTCATTTATGCTGCCAGCTCTTCTACATACGGCGATTCTGAATCACTGCCTAAAGTAGAGGACAAAATAGGTAAGCCGCTTTCGCCGTATGCCATTACAAAATATGTAAACGAGCTTTATGCCGAAATTTTCAGCAAGACCTATGGCATTCAAACCATCGGCCTGCGTTATTTCAACGTATTTGGCAGGAGGCAGGACCCTAACGGGGCTTATGCAGCCGTAATACCGAAATTCGTAATGCAGTTCATGAAGCATGAAAGCCCGGTTATAAATGGCGATGGCAACTATTCAAGGGATTTTACCTACATAGATAACGTAGTCTTGATGAACGAGCTTGCTATGACTACCGAAAATCCTGATGCTGTAAACACAGTTTACAATACGGCTTATGGCGACAGGAATACGCTTAATGACCTTATCGGTTACCTGAAGCAATACCTTTCGGAATACGATCCGGAAATAGCGAACGTAGAGGTTATCTATGGCCCGAACAGGGCAGGCGATATCCCGCATTCACTTGCAAGCATCGACAAAGCAAAAAATACACTAGGATACGATCCCAAATTTTCACTGCAGCAGGGCCTTAAAGAGGCTGTAGGGTGGTATTGGGAAAACCTGAAAAACTAATTATAAAGTTAATTTTTATCGCATGAAAATTGCAGTTATAGGATTAGGATACGTAGGATTGCCTTTGGCAAGATTATTTGCCACAAAATATTCAGTAATTGGTTTTGATATTAACCAGTCACGCGTAGACGAGCTAAATTCGGGAACAGACAGTACGCTTGAAGTAGAGGACGACATCCTTCGTGCCGTGCTTGTAAGCAGCCCTTCGTCAGAAGCCGGCTTGTACTGCTCTACAAATCTTAATGATATTAAAGACTGCAATTATTTTGTCGTTACAGTTCCTACACCGGTAGATAAAAATAACAGGCCGGACCTTACGCCATTGTACAAATCCAGCGAAACCGTTGGGAAAGTACTTAAGAAAGGCGATATCGTAATTTACGAGTCAACCGTTTATCCGGGCGTTACAGAAGAAGAATGTGTTCCTGTGCTTGAGAAGATAAGCGGCCTTAAATTCAATGAGGATTTCTTTGCAGGCTATTCGCCGGAAAGGATTAACCCGGGAGATAAAGAGCACACTGTAGAGAAAATACTAAAGGTGACTGCAGGTTCTACGCCTGAAATCGGCCAGAAAGTAAATGAACTTTATAAATCGGTAATTACTGCCGGTACGCACCTTGCCCCGACCATTAAGGTGGCCGAAGCGGCAAAAGTAATAGAGAACTCGCAAAGGGATATCAACATCGCTTTCGTAAACGAACTGGCCAAAATATTTAATTGCATGGATATCGATACCAATGCCGTACTGGAAGCTGCGGGCACAAAATGGAATTTCCTTCCGTTCAGGCCGGGACTTGTTGGTGGCCACTGTATTGGTGTAGACCCTTATTACCTTGCCCAGAAAGCACAGGAAATGGGCTACCACCCTGAGATTATCCTGGCAGGAAGAAGGCTTAATGACAGCATGGGAGAGTATGTGGCATCGCAGGTTGTTAAGCTGATGATCAAAAGAAACATCACCATCAACAACTCAAACCTTTTGATGCTCGGTATCACATTCAAGGAAAACTGTCCTGATGTGCGCAATACTAAGATCGTAGATGTTATAAAAGCACTTAAGGATTACGGCATCAATATCACGATATTCGACCCATGGGCCAACCCGGCAGAGGTGAAGCACGAGTACGGCCTTGAAACTGTTAGGGAAATGCCAAACAGCCAGTTTGATGCTGTAGTGCTCGGTGTTGCCCACAATGAGTTTAAAAACCTGGATTTTGCGCAGGTAAAAGCAGCCAACAGCATTGTTTATGATGTAAAAGGCATACTGGGGGCTAAAGCAGACGGAAAGCTTTAAGCGTAGGCTCAACTAATTTTATTATACTTGATTTTTAACAACTCTGTAGATATATACGATGAAAATAACAAATATTTGCTGCATAGGGGCTGGTTATGTTGGAGGCCCTACAATGGCTGTTATCGCACACAAATGCCCGGACATTAAAGTTACTATTGTCGACCTTAATGCTGAGAGGATAGCTGCGTGGAACGATGAGAATACTGACAACCTTCCTGTTTACGAACCCGGACTTGACCAGATCGTATTGTCTGCAAGGGGCAGGAACCTTTTCTTCTCAACAGATGTTGAAAAAGCGATAGATGAAGCGCAAATGATTTTTATTTCGGTTAACACGCCTACCAAAACCTACGGGCTTGGCAAAGGTAAAGCGGCTGACCTTAAATATATCGAGCTTTGTGCAAGGCAGATAGCTGCAGTAGCAAAAGATGATAAGATTGTTGTTGAAAAATCGACACTTCCTGTGCGTACTGCAGAGGCAGTGAAAAATATTTTGGACAGCACCGGTAACGGCGTGAAATTCCAGATACTTTCTAACCCCGAATTCCTTGCAGAAGGAACGGCAGTAGAAGATTTGCTGAACCCGGACAGGGTACTTATTGGCGGTGATACCGATGCTGAAGGGCAGGCGGCTATCAATGCGCTTGTTGATGTGTATGCCAACTGGATCCCGAAAGAACGCATCCTTACTACGAATGTTTGGTCGTCTGAGCTTTCCAAGCTTACGGCTAATGCATTCCTGGCACAGCGTGTTTCTTCAATAAACGCAATGTCAGAGCTTTGTGAAAAAACCGGCGCCGATGTAAATGAGGTAGCACGTGCTATTGGTATGGACAGCCGTATCGGCCCGAAATTCCTTAAATCATCGGTAGGATTTGGTGGCTCATGTTTCCAGAAAGACATCCTTAACCTGGTTTATATCGCAAAATCATACGGACTTGATGAAGTAGCGGATTACTGGGAACAGGTAATTATAATGAACGACCACCAGAAAAGGCGTTTTGCTGCCAATATTGTAAAAACACTATACAACACCGTGTCGGGTAAAAAGATCACCTTCCTGGGGTGGGCTTTCAAAAAAGACACTAACGATACCCGCGAATCGGCTGCAATTTATGTTGCTGACGACCTGCTGCACGAGCAGGCTAATATCGCTGTTTTTGACCCTAAAGTAGAAGAAACTACAATTTTCAGGGACCTTGACTACCTTGCTACAAGGAAGCCGGAGGAGAACAAAGCAGGAGTTACGGTATACCAGGACCCTTACGAGGCGTGCCGCGGTACCCATGCCATTGCTGTTTTGACAGAGTGGGATGAGTTTAAAGGATATGACTGGCAAAAGATTTATGACAACATGAAGAAGCCGGCTTTCGTATTCGACGGAAGGAACGTTCTTAATGGTAAAGAGCTGAAGGAAATAGGATTTATTTTTACAGGTGTAGGTAAAGCCTACTAATTAATAAATCCGGGGATGTAATAATAATGTATACCATGTTAGGCAATTGTTAATTGTGACTGACGGGGCGAAGCCATGAGGAAGCGGATTAATTAAAGAAAAAGAAAGATGCCGTGGCACGTTATATATACAAAACCGAAGGCCGAAAAAAAAGTTTCCCAGGAACTTGCCGCAATGGGCATCGAAGTATATTGCCCGCTTATTTCAACAGTCAGGCAATGGTCTGACAGGAAGAAAAAAGTTGAAACGCCTCTGTTTACCTCTTATGTGTTTGTAAACATAGATGAAAAGAGGAAAAATGATGTCTTTAATGCCAAAGGTGTTGTAAGGTATCTTTTTTGGCTGGGCAGGCCCGCACTGGTAAGGGACGAGGAAATTGAAGAAATAAAAAAATGGCTTCACGCGGATGTTACGGACGTTGAAGTAGAGAATATCCAAAAGGGCGACCTTTTTGAAATAAAAGAGGGCCCTTTTAAAAATCATTTTGGCCTGGTAGAAGAAGTGAATAAAAACACAATCAGGCTGAAAGTGGAGTCGATAGGTGTGATGCTGACTATAAAATACAATACACCGGTATCCGGGTAAAAAAGATTTCCCGGTACCTTTTAAACTGAATTTGATAAGCTATACAGTTGTTGAATTTATACATAATATAAATTATTCATAATCATGAAAATATTAGTTACGGGAGCGGCAGGTTTTATAGGATATCATCTTAGCCAAAGGCTATTGGCAATGGGCCATGACGTAGTGGGCCTTGATAATATCAATGATTACTATGACATCAACCTGAAACTCGGAAGGCTTAGAGAACTGGGTATTTCCGGCACTCCTGCTGACAATGTACTGCTTACGGGCGAAATATTTAATGATAGGTTCCAATTCATAAAAATGGGGCTTGAAGAAAGGGATAATTTATACAATCTCTTCGAAACACAAAACTTCGATATCATCTGCAACCTTGCTGCACAGGCGGGTGTAAGGTTCAGCCTTGAAAAACCTTTTACTTATATTGACAGTAATATCCTGGGCTTCATGAACATTCTTGAAGCTTGCAGGAACTACAATGTGAAAAAGCTTGTTTACGCGAGCAGCTCCAGCGTATATGGGCTGAACGATAAGATACCGTTCTCAACCGACGATAATGTAGACCACCCTATAAGCCTGTATGCCGCCACAAAAAAGAGCAACGAGCTTATGGCGCATACCTACAGCCACCTGTTCGGCATCAAAACTACAGGCCTTCGTTTCTTTACGGTATATGGCCCATGGGGCAGGCCGGACATGGCAATGTTCCTGTTTACCGATGCGATATTGAACGACAAGCCTATTAAGGTATTTAACGACGGAAACCTGTCACGTGACTTTACTTATATCGACGATATCGTTGAAGGTATCGTTGCCACCCTTTTTGACGAGCAGCAGGAACCATTGTACAAAGTGTACAACATTGGCAACAGCAAGCCGGTAAAACTGCTGGATTTCATCTCTGAAATAGAAAAAAGCACAGGCAAAACAGCCCAAAAAGAATATTTGCCGATGCAGCCCGGCGATGTTGAAAAAACATGGGCGGATGTTGAGGCTTTGAAAAACGACTTTGATTACAGCCCGGATACGGATATTGCCGAAGGAGTAAGAGAATTCGTTACTTGGTACAAATCTTATTATAACCAATAGTCGGCCTATCGAATTCATTTACTGGTAAATAAAATGCAGTAATTTTTAGTACTTATATAAACATAATAAATGAACCAAAATTACAAGACAGCAATAGAAGCCAGTATTGTGGCAGGAAAAGCGATCATGGAAATCTATGAAAAAGATTTCGCAGTAGATTATAAAGAAGATGCCTCACCATTAACCGAAGCCGACCAGGCAGCGAACGCGGTGATCATGGAGTATCTGGTTACTACCGGGATACCCGTGATAAGCGAGGAGAACAAGCAGCTTCCGTACGATGAGCGCAAAGGCTGGACTTCCTGCTGGATTGTTGACCCTCTTGACGGTACTAAGGAATTCATAAAGAAAAACGGTGAATTTACTGTAAATATTGCGTTAGTCACCAATGGTGTACCGCAGTTTGGCGTTATTTATGTACCTGCTGTAAAAACGGTATATTATGGCGACATCGCATCGCAAAATTCCTTTAAGGTTCAGCTTGATTCACACGACGTAAATATTGAAGATGTTTTGGCTAACGCCAAAGCTATCAAACCCGCTGCCAGCGAAACGGCAATGCGTGTTGTGGGCAGCCGCTCGCACATGAGTGCGGATACACAGGAATTTGTAGACTCACTTAAAGAAACGACCGACAAGGAAATTGAAATAGTTTCTAAAGGAAGCTCATTGAAGTTTTGCCTTGTGGCAGAAGGGAATGCCGATGTGTACCCGCGTTTCGCACCCACTATGGAGTGGGATACCGCTGCCGGGCAGGCCATCTGTAATGCAGTAGGCGTATTGGTTATAGACAACGGTACCAAGAAAGCTATGGTATATAATAAAGAGAATTTATTGAATCCTTATTTCCTGGTATCCCATGCGTGATAATTCCCATAAGAGGCATATCCTTAAAGCCATATCCTGGCGCCTTGTCGGCTCGATAGATACCATGCTGGTAAGCTGGTTCATATCGGGCGACCCAATGATAGGCCTTAAAGTGGGATTCTCTGAAGTCGCTACAAAAATGCTCCTGTATTACCTTCACGAGAGGGTGTGGTACAAGATCAACCTTTCAAAAGATAAGGTGCTGAGGGAAAGCCGCAAGCGCCATTTGGCCAAAACAGTTACCTGGAGGATGGTGGGCACAATAGATACTATGATATTGGCCTGGATAATTTCGGGCGACCCTATGACGGGGCTTAAGATAGGATTCTCTGAAGTAGCCACTAAAATGATATTGTATTATATCCACGAGCGCGTGTGGTATAAGGTTAAATACGGTTTGCCAAAAAAGACGGAAGAAGAAGCAAGTGCTTATGAATAATATAGTAAAACACGATTACATTGTTTCCCGTGAAAACCGGAACCAAAAAAACGGGCATAAATCATATGTGTTGTGGTTTACCGGGCTTTCCGGCTCCGGAAAATCTACAATAGCCAACAGGGTAGAAGAGACGCTTTTCGAAGAAGGCATAAGCACTTATACGCTTGATGGTGACAACATCCGTTGCGGCATCAACAAAGGGCTGGGCTTTAGCGAAGAAGACAGACATGAGAACCTGAGGCGTATTGCCGAAGTGGCAAAACTGTTTGTAGATGCAGGGATAGTAACCGTTGGCGCTTTTGTTTCACCACTGCACAAAGACAGGCAGCTGGTAAAAGAGATCATTGGCGAAAGCGACTTTATCGAGATATTTGTCGATACCAGCCTGGAGGAATGTGAGCGCAGGGATGTAAAAGGCTTGTACAAAAAAGCCCGTGCCGGCGAGATAAAGAATTTCACAGGTATCGATGCTCCTTATGAAAAACCCGCTAACCCTGATGTTTTGATTGAAACTGAAAAGGAAAGTATTGAAGAAGCAGTAAAAAAAGTAGTTACATTTGTAAAGTATAAATTAGGACTTTAAAGCAATGAGCAAATATTATTTAAATTATTTAGATGAATTAGAATCCGAAGCTATTTATATACTTCGGGAAGTGTGGGCACAATTCCAGAATCCGGTTATCCTGTTTTCGGGCGGAAAGGATTCTATATTAGTAACGCACCTGGCTAAAAAAGCTTTTTATCCTGCAAAAATACCTTTTGCACTTTTGCATATAGACACAGGCCATAACTTCCCTGAGACCATGCAGTTTCGCGATGACCTTGTTAAGGAGCTTGGCGTAAACCTGCTTGTTGGTTCTGTACAGGAAGCGATAGACAAAGGAAGGGTTGCCGAAGAGCGTGGAAAGAACGCAACCCGTAATGCACTACAGATTACTACTTTGCTTGATGCGATTGAATCGAACAAAATAGATTGTGCTATAGGCGGCGGCAGGCGCGATGAGGAAAAAGCACGTGCCAAAGAACGTTTCTTCTCACACAGGGACGAGTTTGGACAATGGGACCCTAAAAACCAGCGCCCGGAACTTTGGAACCTGCTTAACGGCAAACATTTCCAGGGCGAGCATTTCAGGGCATTCCCAATCAGCAACTGGACGGAAATGGACGTATGGAACTACATAAAAAGGGAAAACATAGCGATCCCGTCTTTATATTTAGCGCACCAGCGCGAAGTGGTTTGGCGTAACGATTCATGGATCCCGAACTCGGAGTTCCTTATACTGGAGCCGAAAGAAGAGATCATCACAAAACAGATACGTTTCAGGACACTGGGCGATATCACCATCACGGGCGGTATCGAGTCGGATGCGGATACGCTGGAAAAGATCGTGGAAGAAGTATCTACGATGCGCCATACCGAAAGGGGTAACCGTTCGGACGACAAGCGTTCGGAGTCCTCAATGGAAGACAGGAAAAGGGAAGGATACTTTTAGTATTCCCTTCAGGTACAATAAACAGATACAATCTTTTTATTCTTTTAACTTATATAGCCGCATAAGGCAAAGACAATTAAACGAATTAATAAAATGCAGATAGATAATAACCAGCTATTACGATTTACCACAGCAGGAAGCGTAGACGACGGAAAGAGTACGCTAATAGGCCGCTTGCTATACGATTCCAAATCTATTTTTGAAGACCAGCTTGAAGCGATCGAAGCGACCAGCAAAAGAAAAGGCCATGAAGGGGTAGATCTTGCATTGTTTACAGACGGGCTGAGGGACGAACGTGAGCAGGGCATCACCATCGATGTGGCATACCGCTATTTCACTACGCCAAAAAGGAAATTCATCATAGCAGATACTCCCGGGCATATCCAGTATACAAGGAATATGGTTACGGGTGCATCTACGGCCAACGCTGCGATCATCCTGATCGATGCGCGCCACGGTGTTATCGAGCAGACCAAGAGGCATGCTTACATTGCTTCCCTGCTGCAGATCCCGCATATTATTGTTTGCATCAACAAAATGGACCTTGTTGATTTCTCAGAAAAAGTATACAACGATATCCTTACGCAGTTCGAGGAATTCTCTTCGAAACTATATGTCAAGGACGTTCGCTTTATCCCGATCAGCGCCCTGAACGGCGATAATGTAGTGAACCGCTCTACATCAATGGACTGGTACGAAGGCTCGCCATTGCTTAATGTATTGGAAACGCTTCACATCAGCAGTGATATCAATAAAATAGATGCGCGTTTTGCAGTGCAGACCGTATTGCGCCCGCAGCGCGAAGGCTTTATAGACTACAGAGGCTATGCCGGAAGGATATCAAGCGGTATCTACCGTGTAGGGGATGAGATCGTTGTGCTGCCTTCAGGGTTTACATCGAAAATAAAATCGATTAATGCCGGCGAAACAGAGGTAGAAGAAGCCTATGCGCCAATGTCGGTTGCCATGACGCTTGAAGATGATATCGACATCAGCCGTGGCAATATGATCGTTAAGAAGAACAATCAGCCGGAAATGAAGCAGGAATTCGACGTGATGCTGTGCTGGCTGAACAACCAGCCTGCAAGGCCGGGAGCAAAATATACGCTGGTGCATACCTCTAACGAGCAGCGCGCTATTATAAAGAATGTTGTTTATAAGGTAGACATCAATACCTATGAGCGTAACAATGAGGATAAGAACCTTGCAATGAATGATATTGCCCGCGTTACCGTGCGTGCGGCACAAAATGTAATGCTGGATCCGTACCGCGATAACCGTAATACGGGAAGCATTATACTTATAGATGAAGGCACTAACGAAACAGTTGCCGCGGGGATGATTGTTGCATAAGCATTCCAAAAAGAATACGATTGAATAATATTGAATACGCAGAAAGTTGAGTAAAAAAATAGTAAACCAAACCAAGAAGAGCCTGATATGGGATCTTACAGGGTCTGTGTTAAGGCAGTTTGCAGGTATATTTATATCTATTATCCTGGCCAGGCTCCTTACCCCGGCGGAGTTTGGTATTATCGGGATGGCGATGGTTTTCATTGGCATAACCGAGGTTTTTATCGATGTTGGCTTTACGAGCGGGCTTATACAGCAGCAAAACACAAAGGATATTGCGTACTCATCTATTTTTTATGTCAATTTAGGTATCAGCGCCCTGTTGTCTTTAATTATAGTCCTGGTCGCGCCTTATGTAAGCGACTTTTATAATGAGCCGGAAATAAAGTTTATTCTGTATTACCTTGCACTCATACCTATAATTGCTGCACTGGGCAGGGTACAATCGACGATACTGAGTAAACGGATGGATTTCCGTAGCCTCACGATAAGGAGTATATCTGCTACTGTAGTAGGCGGTATTGCCGGGGTAGTAGCTGCTTACAGCGGCCTTGGGGTATACAGCCTTGTTGTTCAGCAGATCACAACGATAAGTACCTCTACGGTGCTGTTATGGTTTTCTACAGGCTGGAGGCCAAAGCTGGAATTCTCAATGGTAGAAGTAAAGTCGCTGTTAGGGTATTCAAGCTATATTTTCCTTGACGGCGTGTTGCGCCAGATCTTTAACAGGATTGATACCATATTTGTGGGTAAGTTCTTTTCGCCGTCTATCCTTGGTTTTTACTCAAGGGCAGATTCGTTAAGGGCACAGATCGATACCTATACGACAAACAGCCTTCGGAAGGTAATGTTTCCTGCGCTGAGTGCCCTTCAGGATGATTTTCAGGCATTCAAGCAGATATACCATAAGATATTCAATGTAATTACCGGGCTTACCGTAATGCTGGTAGGGCCGATTTACTTTTTGTCGCACCAGATCATCATCGGGATGCTGGGCCAGAAATGGGCGCCGAGTATAGTATTCTTCCAGATATTGCTGTTCTCCACGCTTACAACGCCGCAAACCGGTATGATGGCACAGGCGGTGCTTGCCAAAGGATTTTCCAAACTAAGGTTTAAGCTTGGCCTGATACAAAGGGTGCTAAAGCTGGCGCCCATGATATTCGGCTACTTTTTCGGTATTGTGAATTTTGCGTATGCCGTTATAACAGTGGCAACCCTGGTATTCTTTATCTATGCTTATGTAATGGACTCGAAATTCCAGATAAGCTTTGTGAAGCAGGTAAAGGAATTATTGCTGCCAAATGTGGTTTTCGGTGTATTCCTGTTGTTTTACCACTTGTTCCGCGAAGATATAAATGCATGGCTCTATGCGGCAGGGTTTGTAATATGTAATGGCTTATTTTTGCACCTTATCAAGCATGAAAGCCTTACTGTTGTATTCAATAATTTAAAAACTGTAAAAGAGAAAATTTCCAAATTTAAACGATAATCTATTCTATTATGGCACTTTCTATATCTAAAACGAGATTAAACGGCCTTGTAAAGGTTAGTGGGGCAAAAAACAGTTCCCTGCGTCTGTTGGCGGCATCGCTCCTGACAGAAGATACACTATTTTTGACCAACTTCCCTAATGGGCTGCTTGATGTGCAGGTGCATTTGAAAATGCTTGAAGCGTTGGGCAAAACTATCGTAAGTGTAGATGATACAGTAGCTATAGGTAAAGGCGCCGAAGCGATAAAGACACAGCTTATATGGGATGAAAGATCGATAAGGAATACCCTTTTGATCCTGGGTGCCCTGACATCAAGGTATGGCGAAGGTAAAGTTCCGCTGCCGGGTGGCTGTAAGCTGGGCGAAAGGAAATATGACCTGCACGTAATGCTCCTGGAAAAGCTTGGGGCAGAAGTATGGGAAGAAGGAGATTACCTGTGTGCGAAAGCTAAAACAGGAAGGCTGAGCGGGGCAGAGATCCATTTGCCGATGCGCTCTACCGGTGCTACAGAAAATACAATCATCGCTGCTTCTTTGGCATCAGGAAAAACTACATTATTCAACCCGCATATCAGGCCTGAAATCATGGACCTTATTGATATGCTTAATAAAATGGGCGCTAAGATCAGGGTATTCGGGCAAAGGTCTATCGAGATCGAAGGCGTTGATTACCTATCAGGTGCTAAGCACGCAGTTATCCCTGATAACATGGAAGCGCTTACGTGGGCTATCGGATCAGTAATTACAAATGGCGAAGTAGAAATAGAGAACTTCCCGTACGAACACCTTGAAGTGCCATTGGTATACCTTAGGGAAAGCGGAATGAAGTTTTACAAAGGTGATACAAGCCTTATCGTAAAAGGCGGAACGGCTTACCCAATAGAGATCAGTACAGGACCTTACCCGGGCATCAACTCTGATATGCAGCCGCTTTTTGCTGTATACGGTGCTATGTCAAGGGGCGAATCTAAAATTGTCGACCTTCGTTTCCCGGGCAGGTATGCGTATGCAGAAGAACTTGCTAAACTTGGCGTTGATTCTTATGTATCCGGAGATATGCTTGTAATCAATGGTGGTAACCCAATAAAAGGCGGGACTGTAAGGGCATTAGACCTTAGGGCAGGTATCGCGCTGCTATTGGCAGGTATGACTTCTGACGAGGTAGTGACTATCGAAGAAGACTGGCAGATCTACAGGGGTTACGAGAACCTGTCTGAAAAGATACAGGCGCTGGGCGGAAAAAAACTTGAACTGGTATAACGGATAACGTAACTGATTAGCTGTGAGTATATTCAAACTTATTTCCCAGGATCTAAATAATTATAGCGAAAAAGGGCTTCACAGGAAGCTGCTGAGCTTCTGGTTCAATATGCCCTTCAGGCTGATCCTTAATTACAGGATCGGGCATTACCTGTCGAAGAGGAGGAACATCCTCACCAATATAATTATTATGTATCTGAAGAAAAAGCAGCTGATAAAATATTCCTGCGATATTTCCTATCAGGCCAAAATTGGCAGGAATATAAAATTCCCGCACCCATTGGGCATCGTTATTGGTGTCGGGTCGGTGATAGACGACAATGTGATGATATGGCAGAATGTTACCCTTGGCAGTAAAGGCGCCGACACGAAAGCCTATCCGCACATTAAATCTAATGTAAAGATATTCAGTGCTGCACAGATAATCGGCGGTGTAACTGTTGGTGAAAATTCCAGGATAGGCGCATTTTCGGTAGTGCTGAAAGACGTGCCAGATAACTCGACAGCAATAGGTATTCCTGCAATAATAAAATAGATATTATGGTTCCAGATTTTATACTTGGTGGCGCTATGAAAAGCGGCACGACTTTTTTGAACAACCTGCTTTTAAACCATCCGGATGTAATTATTATTGACCGGAATATGGATCATGCATATTTTGATGATGACAGGATATTCAAGCGTGGTAAGGACTGGTATTTGAGCCTTTTTGAAAAAGCGCTTAAGGATAAAAAAGAAGGCACTGTTATAGGGCAGACTTCGGCCGACGTTAATTTTAACCCCGGCAGCGTAAAGAAGATCCTGGAGCACAACCCGGATATGAAGCTCATCTTCGTGCTCAGGCACCCGATAGAACGTACCTACTCGCTATACTGGCACCAGTACGGGATGGGAAGGGAATACAGGAATTTTGAGAAAGCCTTAAAAAAAGAGCCGGAAAAGATAAATAAATCGTATCACAACTTTAAGCACTACTCGTTTTTAGAGCGCAGCAGGTATGCCAAGCAATTTAAGGATATCGTTGGGGTAGTGCCGGATAAGAACCTGCTTATTTTAGATTTTGACTCACTTACTAAAGACACCAAGGCTTCGATAAATGTTGTACTGGAGTTTTTAGGCGTATCAAAAATAAATGATGTTGAAGAACTGAACTTTTCAAAATTGCCAAGGAACCCTGCCAAGATACCAACAAAGCATTCGATGGTATTGTTATCCGCATTCCTCCAGAAATTAGGAATGGACAGGGCGGGAAGAAGGATACTGAACATGTTCCGGGAAGAAGTGCGCCCCCCGAAAATGAACCCCGATACCCGCATCCTTTTAGAGGCCGAACTGAAAGATGATATTCAGTTCTTTGAAAAGGTTAAGTCTGATTTTGAAGCAAGAATCGGAAAAAAATAATTTAAACAGAATACAGTGAAGATAGAGAACAATTTCGACCTGACTAATTATAACAGCTACAAGATAAAAGCAATATGCAACAGGGCTTTTTTTCCTAAAAATGAAGCTGATTTTATAGAAATATTTAAAGATTCCGGCCTTGAGAACAAAGTGATCATAGGTGGTGGCTACAATATAATATTTTCTAAAGATCGTTATGAGGAAGATTTTATAATTGTTGGCGAAAGCTATGCTTCTATAACACTGGAAGAAGGCAACGTGGTGGTATGCGAGGCAGGGGCTAGCACATTAAAGCTTACCGAATTTGCGCTTAAACATTCGCTGTCGGGTGTAGAGATAT
This sequence comes from Flavobacterium album, assembly GCF_003096035.1. Taxonomy (NCBI): domain Bacteria; kingdom Pseudomonadati; phylum Bacteroidota; class Flavobacteriia; order Flavobacteriales; family Flavobacteriaceae; genus Flavobacterium; species Flavobacterium album. Next base: position 1,885,976 of record NZ_CP029186.1, read on the forward strand.
TTTATGATATACCAAGTTCTTTGGGCGGCGCAGTGGTTATGAATGCCGGCGCCAGCGGGGAAGAAATAAAAGATATCCTTGTAAAAGTAAGGTACCTTGACCTTACCGATATGCAGGTAAAAGAAATCTATAAGGCGGATATTGGCTATGAATACAGGAACAGCCTTTTTCAGCGCGAGACCAACCAGGTCGTGCTAAAAGTATGGCTCCAGTTGCAGCCCGGAAATGCCGAAGATATTAAGAATAAAATGGAGACGGTTAAGGAGGCACGCTGGGCTAAACAGCCTAAAGAATACCCGAACGCAGGTAGTGTCTTCAAAAGGCCGCCGGGACATTATGTGGGCCCTATGATCGATGAGCTCCAGCTGAAGGGATACCGTATTGGTGGAGCCGAAGTTTCTAAAAAGCACGGCGGCTTCATTATAAATGTAGACCATGCCACAGGAGAGGATATCATTAGTGTTATCAAACATGTGCAGTCAAAAGTAAGGGAGCGTTTTAATGTTGATCTGGAAATAGAACAAAGAATCATATAACATGAATATATTATTTTTAATATCGAACGATGGCGGCAATGGGGTTGGAGGGCATTATAATTCCCTTAACCAGGTAAGCATAGAAATGGCCAGAGAGCATAATGTAAAGATCGTTACATTAGGTTCTTCCTCAAGCCCTGTTATACTAAGCAATCCTAATTTTGCAAAGCACATCAAGGTAGGCAAAGGGCTAAAGAGTTTATTTACGCTGAACGCTGAATTAAAGAGCTTTGTAAAAACTTTCACTCCTGACGTGGTACATTGTTTCGATACACATTCCCTAAACAGGATTCTCCCGATATCGGCCCTTTCAAAATACCCTGTGGTACTAAATAAATGCGGCGGAAGGAACCCGCTACAGGGCAATTACCAGCATGCGGATGCCATTGTTGTATTTAGTAAAGAAAACCAGGAATGGTTTATTAAGAATAAAAATTACGACAATAAAGACATTTTTATTATCCCGAACAGGGTAAGAAAACTGGATTTTCTCGATGAAAGCCAGAGGGTGGAGCAAAAAGATCCAAACAAAATAACTTTTGTAAGGGTAAGCAGGCTTGGAGGTGCCTATGAAAAAACACTTCTTGACTCCTACAACCTAATAGAGGAGCTGGCTAAAAGATACCCGGTGGAATTTATTGTAATCGGGCGTATACAGAATAAGACAAGGTTTGAAGCCCTTACAAAAGAAGCAGTTGACAGGAAACTCCCTGTGAAATTCATTACAGATGAACGGGCTGCAAAAGGCTCCGACTTTTTATACCTGGCAGATTTTGTTGTAGGTACCGGCAGGAGCTTCATGGAGGCCACATCACTTGGTATCCCTTCACTTACACCGGTTGAGAATGCTAATTATCCAATGCTGGTGAACAAGGAGAACTTTGATGAGCTGTTCAGTACTAATTTCTCTGAAAGGAATAAAGCTGAAACAAAGCATGTGGATAAGAACCTGTCTAATATAGAGGAACTGATACAGGATAAAGCAAAATATGAGGCGGCAAAAAAAGATACACTCGACCTGTTTACGGAGTTTTTCGGGACCGGCGGTATCGTCACTAAATACAACGCAGTATACGATTATGCTTTAAAGAAGCCTGTTAAAAGGTTTAGCCTCATCAGGAAGAACTTAATTTACATAGTGAAATTTGCTTTGGGCAAATAGGTATATAAAAAATTAATGAGAGAAAATCAGTCAAAAGGTTTCGCGATATTACTGCTTTTTGTTTCCCCGGCCATTGCGCTGTTCAGTGCAGTGAAGCATTTGGAGTGGAAACATAAGAAGCTGGTCCTTATCCTTTTCATAACTATCTACGGTTCACTGCTAAAATACGGTGAAGGATCTGATGCGGCGGTTTACTACCAGCTGTTGAATAGTTATGATAATATGTCCTTTTCTGAATTCTTTTTGAGGTTAGAGCACATTATAACGTTCAATCCGTTGCCGGGCTCGCCCAACGACGTTTATGTACACGTGCTTGCCTTTTTTTCCAGCAGCATATTAGGGATGCACGACGTGTTTTTCCCTATTGTTGGATTTATATATGGCTACTTCTATGTTACAGCGATGTCCAAGATCCTGGTTTGGGAAAAAGGGCGGAAATTAACATTGTCATTACTGTTAATAGTTATACTGTTCATCATCCACAGGAGCGTTACGAGCTTTCAGACTGTTAGGACATGGACGGGAATGTGGGTGCTGTTCAACGGGGTATTAGGGTACCATCAGACAAGGCAAAAAAAATATGTGCTGCTCATGTGCTGTGCACCTCTGATCCACTTTGCCTATTTTGTTATTGCGTTGCCGGCATTTGCGGCGCTTTATATCAGGAAGATACCTGCCAAGGTGATTATCGCGGTATATATTATTTCATTCTTTACCAGCTTTAATCCGGGAGGTATATTGGATGCGGCTAAGGAAAACTCACTTGCCGAAACGAAAGTAGGGGCCTACTACCGGGAAAATGCCGAAGGTGAAGGTATCGACCCGATCATGGAGCGTATGGAAGAGTCTAATGCGGTGTGGTATGCCAAATACGGAAAAACCGACTCTGTATATTACGGAGGCCATGCTTTTGCATTTTTACTGATACTTTCCGGCTATTTCAAAAAGAAAATGACACAGGTAGAAATAGGGCTCTTTGGAACGGGCCTGATGATGGCGATCCTGGCAAATTTCGGGGCATTTTCGTATGCTTTCTACAGTCGGACTATGGCCAATGCGGTAGTGTACATATTAGGTGCCGTCAGCCTGCTTGCCATCCGGGGGGCTTTTTCGTTCAGGGATACCCATAACCCGAGGCTCATGCGTTTTTTGAACTGGGTATGTATTCTGGTGTTTGTACCTAAAATGGTGTTTTTTGTAGCTGACCTTTTGGTAATGACAAGTGTCTTTATTTTAGGGCTGCCGTTCATAGGCTGGGTAAGCTCCGACTTAAATATTTCCATAAGGGAGATCATGGGTGAATTTTTGTAAATAACTTATATATTATGCTAGCGAAACTAATTAAAAATTTTTCGAATCTTCCGGGCTGGAGGTCAAACCGTAAAATAGTGGTCATTGAATCTGATGACTGGGGAAGCATAAGAATGTCTTCAAATGAGGCATATAAAGCAGTTGCAGCTGCAGGATTATCTGTTGATAAAGGTGCCGGCGGCAGGTATAACAGATACGATACGCTTGCTTCAAAAGAGGATCTTACTGCGCTGTTTGAAACTCTTTCCAGCGTTAAGGACAGCAATAATAAGGGGGCAAAGATCACGGCAGTAAGCCTTGTGTCCAACCCGGATTTTGATAAGATCAAAGCCGATAATTTTCAGAAATACCATTACGAGCCGTTTACAAAAACGCTTGAACGCTATAACAAAGCCGATGCATTCCCTTTGTGGAAAGAAGGCAGGGATGCGAATATTTTTGCACCCGAATTCCACGGCAGGGAACACCTTAATATCCAGGCGTGGCTAAGGGCGCTGCAGTCCGGCGACAAAGAAGCGCTGGTAGCTTTCGATAATAATATATGGGGATATAGCAGGAAAGATGGCAAAATTGGTTTCCAGGCAGCTTTTGACCTGGAGCTTGCTTCTGACCTTGCAATGCAAAAAGAAATAGTGAAAGACGGCCTTGCGCTGTTTGAAAAGCTTCATGGCTTTAAAGCACAGTTCTTCGTTCCCCCGAACGGCCCTCTGAACAATGAACTGGAAAAGGTTGCCGCAGATGGTGGTATAATCTACATGTCATCTCCTAAAGTACAGGTAGAGCCACTCGGCGACGGTAAGACCAGGAAGAACATGAGGCATATTGGGAAGAAAAACAGCCATGGGCAGACTTATATTACCCGTAATGCGTTTTTTGAGCCTTCAGGTTCAGGGAAAGATGATGTAAACAGCTGTCTTGCCGAGATCGCCATGGCTTTCAAATGGAAAAAGCCAGCCGTGATCAGTTCGCACAGGGTGAATTTCATCGGAGGGCTGGATGTAGCAAACCGTGATAACGGCTTAAAGCAATTGCACAAGCTGTTGACCGCCATTGTAAAAAGATGGCCTGATGTTGAATTTATGACTTCATCAGAGCTGGGGGACATTATTACTAAACGTGATCAGCATAATGCTAAATAATTTAAAGAATACTGTATCCAGGAGTCTTACCAATATCAAAGGTTGGAAGTCGGGCCGGAAAATCGTTGTTATTGACAGTGATGACTGGGGAAGCATCAGGATACCGAATAAAGAGGTGCGCGATGCTTTTCAGGACGCCGGGTATAACATCATATCCAACCCGTATTGCAAGTATGATACATTGGCCAATACAGAAGACCTGGATAAGTTATTTAGCATACTGCTTAAATACAAGGATAAGAACGGCAACCACCCTGTTTTTACAGCCAATACCGTGGTTGCAAACCCTGACTTTGCCGCGATCAGGGAGTCGGGCTTTACAAAATATTCTTATAAGCCCTTTACAACGGCGCTTAAAGAGTATTATCCGCAGGAAGATGTTTTTGGGAAGTGGCAGGAAGGCATGGACAATAAAATATTCCGTCCGCAATATCATGGCCGCGAGCATTTAAACGTGCCGCTATGGCTGGAGACATTAAGAAGCAACAATAAAATATTCGTAGATGCTTTCAATATGGGCTTTTGGGGTGTACCAAAAAACCTGCACAGCAAAGACATTTATAACATACAGGCCGCCTATAGTTCTGTAGATACTGAAAATGTTGCATTCTACAAAAGGTCGATACAGGAAGGCCTCGACCTTTTTGAGGCGATATTCCATTTCAGGTCGAAAACCTTTATTGCGAATAATTATACATGGTCGCCGGAATTGAATGAAACGCTGAACAATAGCGGGGTAACGGCTTTCCAGAGCATGAGGTACCAAAAGATACCTGATAATACAAGTAAGGCAGGCGTAAAGCTGTCATCGGTACACACAGGTAAAAGAAATGCGCTTGGGCAGGTATACCTGGTACGGAATTGTGCTTTTGAGCCTTCGCAAATGTCCAAAAGCTTTGATAATGTAGGGAATTGCATAAAGGATATCGAGAATGCTTTTTTCTTCAAAAAACCGGCCATTATAGCTAGCCACAGGCTTAATTATATAGGGGCTATCGATCCTGGCAACAGGGATCGGAACCTTAAGTATTTAAACGACCTTTTAGACCAAATTATGAACAAATGGCCTGATGCAGAATTTATGAGTTCCGACCAGCTGGCCCTCCTAATTCAAGATGGAAAATAATAAACTCAAAGTATGCTTCCTCATACCCTCTGTATATTCCGGGGGGATAGAAACCTATTTGTTGCGATTTTTAAATTATCTCAGCAATAGCATGGATGTGACTGTTATTGTCAGGAAATCTACAAAAGGGGAGCTTTATGATGATTATATAGCAACCGGGGCAAAATTGGTATTCATGCCGCTTGGGTATTTTGAACCCGGGAAAATGGTTTCCTATTACAGGTTTTTTAAAAAGAACAGGTTTGATGTAGTATGCGATTTCAATGCTAACTTTGCGGGCCTGCCAATGTTCTTAAGCAAGCTTGCCGGGGTTAAAAAGAGGATAACGTTCTACAGGCAGGGCAGCCACCATTTTAAAAAGACAGCGTTCAGGGTTGCGTATACCAATTTCCTGAATAGGCTTGTTTATAAATACAGCACGCATATTTTTGCCAATTCGGTATCGGGGCTCAAATTCTTTTTTGGGGACAAATACCCGGCAGATCCGCGTTTTAAAGTAATAAGAAATGGTGTCGGCGTTAGTAATTTCTCTGATTCCCAAACAAGTAAAAGCGAATTAAGGGAAAAACTGGAGCTGCCACGCGATAAATTTATAGTAGGGCATACGGGGCGTTTTGCAGAAGCAAAAAATCATTTTTTCCTGCTGGATGTTGCCCAAAAGCTTTTGGAAGCCGATAAGGACTTTTATTTTGTATTGATAGGCAATAACACGGACAAGCTTATACCGTATAGCGAAAAGCTGGGTATAAGGGACAGTATTTTATTTTTGGGATTCAAAGCCAATATTCCTGAATACCTGAAAGCTTTCGATGCGTTCTTTTTCCCTTCCGTTACCGAGGGGCAGCCGAATGCGCTTATTGAGGCAATGATATCCGGGCTCCCAATTGTCGCTTCAGATATAGGTCCTATAATGGAATGCATGCCTGAAAATGATACCAAAAGCCTTGTAAGCCCAACTGACGTACCGGCCGCAACGCAAAAGATACTTGAGGTGAAGCAAAACCCTGAAAAATTCACATACCAGAAGTTTGCTTCAGAGAACTTTGATGCCAAAGTGCAGTTTAAGATATTTAAAGACAGTTTATTACATCATTAATGAGAAAAGTTTTATTTGTTCACGATGGCCCGCGATGGAAAAACGATTCCGGCGTGCAATTTGGGTCTATGGCAGACAAGGATATGTATCACAGATACCAATACCTGGGCGACAATGTAGAATTCATGATGCGGGTTTTTAAGGTAAATGATACTTCCAAGCTCATGAACGTTAATGAGTTTGGCCTGAATATCCATGAGATCACGCCGTTTAACAGGCCATCGCTCCTCAAAAATTATTTTAAAAGTAAAAAAGAGATCGAGCGCCAGGTTGATCAAGCCGACATTCTTGTTGTAAGGCTCCCGAGCACGATCGGGTCTGTTGCTGTAAAATATGCGAAGAAGATAAACAAGCCTTATATTGCAGAGGTGGTGTCGTGCCCGTGGGATGCGCTTACCAACCATAGCAGGCTGGGTAAAATGTATGCACCGGCATCCCGGGAAAAATTAAAAAAGCTTATTGAGGATACTAAGTACGTGATCTATGTGACCAAAGAGTTCCTTCAGGACAGGTACCCAACCAAATATAACTCGACCAACATATCGAATGTTATCCTGAAAAACCTGCCGGAAACAAATAAGCTGCTTGATTATTACGAAAAGTTCGACCCTAAAGGCAGGATTACATTTACAACATTAGGCGCTGTTGATATTTATAAAGGCCAGCAGTTTGTGCTGCAGGCAATGCCTGCCCTGCTTAAGGACGGCTATGATATAATGTACAACATTGTTGGCGGCGGAAATAATGCAAGGCTTGCTGCACTGGCAAAAGAGCTTGGTGTGGAAGCCCATGTGAACTTTACAGGCAAGCTGCCGCATGAAGAGGTGTTCAACGTACTCGAAAAAACAGACATCTACCTGCAGCCAAGCGATAGCGAAGGCCTCCCAAGGGGGCTTATTGAAGCAATGAGCAGGGGTTGTGCCGCGATTGGATCAAGGACAGGTGGTATACCTGAATTGCTCAATAACGATTTCATCATAGAGCCAAAGAACGTTGCCGATCTTACAGCTAAAATAAGGGCTATGCTTAACAAGGAAACCCTCATAAAGGAGAGTAAGCATAACTTCGAAACGGCAAAAGATTACAGTTTTGAAATATTAGATTCGAGAAGAAAAGCATTTTACGACAAATTCTTAGAAAGCATCAATGAAAAATAAAATATTAGTTGTTCCCGGTAATACAGATTTGAATAGGGGAGATCAGGCATTAGTATGGGAATCGATCAGGGTTTTTGAGGATGTATTCCCTAACCTTGAGGTATATCTTTATGAATCAGGAGCCAACGAAAAAGAAAAAACGCTACAGAAAGCCCAATCGCTTAATATGGGATTTGAATTTATCCCAAGGATATTACAGCATCCAAGGGTAAAAAGCGGCAACACCTCGCAGGAGATCAATTACAGCAAGCTGGTATATATAAAATGGGGCTTTACCGCAGTGTTCGACCTATTTACAACCCTGCTGCTTATTTCGCCTTTTTCATTTTTCAATGCGATAGGAAAAGCATGCCTTTCTAAAGACCAGAAAAAGTCACTGGCCCTTTTCCCGCAGTTATCGGCTTTGGTCGTAAAAGGGGGCGGGTTCCTGCATAGCTATGGCAAGATCTATGATGCCTATGTAATGTACTATTTCTTATTTGACCTTATGCTGGCTCACAGGTACAAGGTGAAGACAATAATACTCCCTAACTCGGTTGGGCCGCTTAAGAACAAGCTGGCAAAGTACCTTGTGAAGAAAGTAATCTCAAAATCGTCCTTCATTTCCGTTAGGGAAGATGTGTCTAAGAAATTCTTAAGCGATAAGCTGCACCTTGATGTAAAAACATATCCGGACCTTGGCTTCTTCCTTAAGTCTTCTTCGGAAAGCATGGAAGAATACCTGGCATCAAAAGGTTTTGATAAAACGAAAAAGAATATTGCCATAACATTAAGGCCTTACCGTTTTGACGGCTATGCCAATGCCGATGAGTTGTATGCTGCCTACCTGAACCAGCTGTCAGGATTTATTTCAGACCAGGTTGACCGTGGTTACAGGATAAGCCTTGTGGCGCACACCCTGGGGCCAAGTGCTCACGAAGATGACAGGATTGCACTGAAGGAAGTGCTTAACGCTATAGACAGCTCTAAAAAGGACTCGGTAATTTACCTGGAAGACTTTGACCTGAACTGCAAGCAGATGCAAAAAATATACTCGTACTATGATATCCTTGTAGGCACAAGGTTCCACTCGGTTATTTTTGCACTGAACGAGCATACGCCTGCTATAGCCATTGCTTACGGAGGCAACAAAAGTTATGGTATCATGAAAGATATCGATGTTCCGGAATATGTGCTTGGCATTGAGTCGGTAACCGCCGCAAACCTTAATAAGCTTGTGGAGAAACTGGAAACAGAGCGTACTCATTACCTGGGCAAAATCGCTGATTACCAGATCAGGCTTGAAAAGGAACGAACTAAGTTAGTAAAAGAATTGCAAAGCATTTTTTAAATGAAAAAGGTTCTCTTTGTTGCCAATATACATAAGCATTTTAATGCTTTTCACCTTCCTTATATCAACTATTTGAAAAGCGAAGGGTATGAGGTGCATGTGGCCGCGAATGACCCGGAAACAAGGATAGCCGAAGCAGACAAGCAATATGACCTGCCGATAAACAGGAACCCTTTTTCTAAAAATAATATTACAGCCGTTCGCCAGCTAAAAAAGATAATTGCCAAAGAGCGTTATTCACTCATCCACTGCCATACGGCAATGGGGTCGGTGGTAGCGAGGCTGGCTGCTAAAAAATTCAGGAAAGAAGGCTGGCTTAAGGTTTTATATACAGTGCACGGTTTCCATTTTTACAAGGGGTCACCCAAAATGTACTGGCAGGTATATTACCCGATGGAGAAATACCTTTCTAAATATACGGATGGTATCATCACGATCAACGAAGAGGATTATGCCCTTATAAAAAACAGTAATTTTAAGAATGGCGAAACATTCAAGGTTCCGGGAGTAGGTATAAATTCGGATAAGTTTAAGGGCCTTAGCTTTTCTGATGCGCCTGCTATCAGGGCTAAGAACGGATACTCAAATGATGTCTTTTTAATAATATACATTGCAGAGTTTATCACCCGAAAAAACCATAAATTTATTTTGGAATCGGTTGCAAAGCTGCAGGAAAAAATAAGCGATTTTAAATTCATCTTTGCAGGAAGGGGCATACTGAAAGAAACGATGGAAGAGCAGGCAGGGGCGCTTGGCGTTAACTCCAAAATAGACTTTCTGGGTTTCCGTAAAGATATTGGCGAATTGATAATAATGTCGGATATTGGTGTGTCGGTGAGCAGGCAGGAAGGCCTGCCAATGAATGTGGCAGAAGAGATGTATGCCGGAAAGCCGGTCGTAGCTTCCTATATCAGGGGCCATTCGGACCTCGTAGATGATGGCGTTAGCGGGTTCCTTTACCAGCCTGGCGACCAGGAAGGCTTTGTAAGCCGTATCATTGAGTTATATAATAATAAGGAACTATACTCCAAAATGTCGGTTGCCGCATCCGAAAAAGCAACTAAATTTGCATTAGACAACTGCCTTGAAGAAATGAAAACGATCTATAAAAGATTCCTGTAATGTACGCTAAAGTAATCAAACCCTTAATGGACTTTATCGTTGCCCTTGTGGCAGTGCTGCTGCTGAGCCCTGTATTTTTAGTGCTTCTTGTTATCCTCGCAATAGTTAACGATGGCAAGCCGCTGTTCTTCCAGCAGCGTCCGGGCAAAAACGGACGTGTTTTCAGCATCGTGAAGTTCAAGACCATGAATGATAAGAAAGACAGCCAGGGTAACCTGCTTCCTGATGAGCAGCGCATGACAAAGGCCGGCAGTTTTATAAGGAAAACATCGCTCGATGAGATACCGCAGCTGCTTAATGTGCTTAAAGGCGACATGAGCATTGTAGGTCCAAGGCCGCTATTGGTTAAATATTTACCTTTGTATACCGAAAGGCAGGCCAGGAGGCATGAAGTGCGACCGGGAATTACGGGCTGGGCACAGGTAAACGGAAGGAATGCGATCTCATGGGAACAGAAATTTGAACTGGACGTTTATTATGTCGACCACATTTCTTTAGGGTTAGACATTAAAACACTATATTTAACAGTACTAAAGGTGATAAAGAGGAGCGATATCAATACTGATGGCGTTGCTACGACTATCCCTTTCACGGGAACAAAGAACGATAACTAAATAGAAACGGATATGGAAGATAAGTTTATTGATGCGCTGAAAGAAGCGCTGGAGATGGAAGACCAGGAAATTAATTTTGATGATAATTTCAGGGATTATGATACATGGGATTCGCTTTCAAGGCTATCGCTTATAGCGGTACTCGACAGTGAGTTCGACGTCCAGATCGAGGATGCTAAATTCGCAAAATTAATTACCGTAAGGGATTTGTATAATGCTGTAGTTCCAACCGAATAAATATGGCTTTACTTGAATTTAAAAATATTGGGATTACGGGAATGGCAGCAGCCGTTCCTAAAAACGTGATTAATAACTACGAATACACCCAATATTTTCCTGCTGAAGATGTTAAGGATATCGTAGACAAAGTAGGCATATTCGAAAGAAGGTTTGCCGAAGAAGGCACCTGCGCTTCCGACCTTTGCTTCCACGCTGCAGAAAAGCTTATCGCCGATATGCAGATCGACAAATCGGAGATCGATGTGCTGGTTTTCGTATCGCAGACCGCCGACTACCGTATGCCTGCAACTGCTATCATTTTGCAGGACAGGCTTGGCCTTAATAAAAGCACCATAGCATTCGACGTAAGCCTTGGTTGTTCCGGGTTCGTATACGGACTTTCTATCGTATACAGCTTTATGCAGCAACAAGGCCTGAGGAAAGCGCTTTTACTTGATGGCGAAACACGCTCGAGGGTGTATAGCCCGAAAGACAGGAAAACGGCTTTCCTTTTTGGTGATGGTGGTATTGCTGCCATAATTGAAAAGAATGAAGCGTTTGGCCCAAGCTGGTTTTCGCTTAATTCAGACGGTTCCAAATCGTCGCTTATCAAGATGGATGCCGGCGGCTACCGCAACCCGAGCACGCCGGAAACCCTTGCAGAAAAAGTAGTTGACGAGTATGGCAACATCCGTTCGGATGAGCATGGCTATATGAATGGCGCCGATGTATTTAATTTTGTTTTGGCCGAAATACCAAAGGATATAAAGAACACGCTGGCTTTCTCCGGAAAAGACACCTCCGCGCTCGACTTTTTTGTATTCCACCAGGCAAATAATTACATGAACGAGTATTTGCAGAAAAAACTGAAGCTGGAAGCAGAAAAAGTGCCGTCTTCTGTAGCAAAATTCGGCAATACATCGTCCGTGTCGATACCGCTTACTATGGTGTCGGAACTTCAGGGCAAGCTGGAAGGCGAAAAGGAATTATACCTTTGCGGCTTCGGGGTAGGCATGTCGTGGGCTTCGGCCATAATAAAAACCAAAGACTGCCATATAAGCGACTTAGTTGAAGTATGATGAATACCGACCTTAATGCGTTTGCATTAGAAAATAAAAATATAATAGTTACCGGCGCCACTTCGGGCATCGGGAAGCAGATAGCCATTTTATGCAGCAGGCTCGGCGCAACCGTTATCCTGTTAGGCAGGAATAAAGAGCGCCTCGACGAGACCGTTGCAGCGCTAACCACTCATGAAAAACATATCGCCTTTAGCATCGATATCAACGATTTTGATGCCGTAGCCGATGTGGTGAAGGAAGTAGTGGCCCAAAAAGGCAAAATACACGGATTGGTAAACTGCGCTGGCGTTTCGCCTACCATCCCCTTCCGTACCTTATCGGTACAGAAGATGCAGGAGGTTTTCAGTACCAATGTGGTAGCTGCCATGAACCTCGCCAAGATTGTATGCAAGCCGGCCAACATTGCCGCTGAGGGCGGAAGCATTGTTTTCATAGCTTCGGTTATGGGCTCTGTGGGCGAAGTAGGCAAGTCATTATACGGCATGAGCAAAGGCGCACTGATAGCCGGTGCCAAATCGCTGGCTGTAGAATATGGCGCTAAAAAAATACGCTTCAATGCTATTTCACCGGGAGTTGTTGTGACACCGATGTCAATGTCTTCCGAATACAGCAAAGATGCCGATAAGCTCAGTTATGTTACCGGGCTTCATCCGCTTGGCCTTGGCCAGCCTGAGGATATTGCGCAGGGAACGGCATTTCTTCTGTCCGATGCCTCAAGGTGGATCACCGGTGCCGACCTGAAGATTGACGGGGGCTACACCGCACAATAGCCATTTCTTACACAAACCAAAACCTTTTTATACTACCATGATCCGGATCATTATAATAGGAGCAGGCGGGCATGCCGCAGAGATTGACGAATATATTGCTTACGCCAATAAATTGAATGGCATCCAGGATTATATTGTAGCCGGTTTTATTGACGACAATAAAAACAGCTACGATGCCTATTCGTTTTCAGGGCCTTTCCTGGGTGATATACAAAGCCATGTTGTAGATAAGGATGCAAAGTATATCATGGGCATTGCCAACCTGGCATTCAGGAAAAAAATTACAGAAGATTTTCTTGAGAGGGGAGCCTCATTCCTTACATTCATACACCCGCTGGCCTATGTTTCGCAATCGGCGAAAATAGGAGACGGCGTAGTTATGGGCCCTTATGTAAATGTAGGCCCTAATGTTGTGATAGGTAATTACACGCTTATAAATTCGAGGGCCAGCATGGGCCACGATACAAAGGTGGGCGATTATAACTTTATAAGCCCCAACGTTTGTTTCTCAGGATTTACGACAATAGGCGACGGGAACCTGTTCGGGATAAATTCAGCTTCCATACCTAAAGTGACTATAGGGAATGGAAATAAGATAGCCGCCGGTATGATTATAGACCGCGACATTGAAGATGATACTACTTATTTCCATCGCTTCAAAGAAAAAGTCCTGGCGATACCAAAAACATAACATGTAGTTGATATTTAATTATTGCAGCTTTTTGTGCTGCCTTTATTTTATTATTCATTTTTGGCCGATAATTTGGCAAGCGCCCTGAGGCGCTAAAAAATCAGGTATTGGCAGGATTATGTTATTATAATATTATAATCAAAAAAGGCTTACAAATTTGCATTACATTTGTTTCACAATTTGAATTAACCTATTCTGATGGCAGAAAATAAAATATGGCTCTCGTCTCCGCACATGGGTGGGACCGAGCAAAAATATGTTCAGGAAGCTTTTGATACCAACTGGGTAGCGCCTCTTGGGCCTAATGTTACCGGTTTTGAACAGGACCTTGAGAAATACCTTAAACAGGATGTTCATGTTGCTGCGTTAAGCTCCGGCACTGCAGCTATACATCTTGCGCTGGTTTTGTTAGGCATAAAACCGGGAGATGAGGTGATATGCCAGAGTATGACTTTCTCAGCATCGGCCAACCCGATCATGTATGTAGGCGCAACGCCTGTATTTGTGGACAGCGAGCCGGAAACATGGAATATGTGCCCTAAATCGCTTGAAGAAGCTGTCGCAGACCGTATCAAACAAGGAAAAAAACCGAAGGCGATAATTGGTGTACATCTTTACGGAATGCCATTTAAAGCCGATGAAATAAAGGTTATTGCGGCAAAGTACGACATCCCGGTGGTAGAAGACAGTGCCGAAGCATTGGGCAGTACCTATAAAGGGCAGAAATGCGGTACTTTTGGAGATATAGCGATCTTGTCTTTCAATGGGAATAAAATTATCACAACCTCCGGCGGGGGTGCGCTTGTAGCTAAAGACAAGGCAATGAAAGACAAAACAGTCTTTTTGTCTACACAGGCAAGGGACAACGCCCCGCACTACCAGCACAGCGAAGTTGGGTATAATTACAGGATGAGCAATATATGTGCCGGCATTGGCCGCGGGCAGATGGAAGTGTTAGAAAAGCATATTGGCCTGAGAAGGGAAATGAACCAGTTCTATGCCGATTTATTTAAAGATAATGAGCATGTCACCGTGTTTAGCGAACCTGGCAGCGATTACAAATCGAATCATTGGTTAAGCGCCATCCTTGTAGACCCTAAGAGCGGCAAAACGCGCGAAGACCTTAGGCTGGAGCTTGAAAAACACAATATAGAGTCGCGCCCGTTGTGGAAGCCAATGCACATGCAGCCAATCTTTGAGGGTTATCCTTATTACGGAGGCAATGTAGCGGAAAACCTTTTTGAAAATGGATTATGCCTTCCGTCGGGATCAAACCTTGTTTCTGAAGATAAAGAAAGGATAGCAAATGTCCTTAATTCATTTTTTTAAGATTTTTTTCTTGTTTAAAATGCCAATTGTAGCAGAATTGCTATATTTATGCTGCATTATACATAAATGACTGAATAAAGATTAATTGTGAGTAAGAAAGTTAAAAAGAACCTAGCCGGAGCGATGAACCACGCGCTCAATAATACCAAGTTGTGGCATACTGTCAACAATTTAGGTTATCTGCCCCGTTGGATCATACTTATGATAGATTTGCTTGTAATCTCTATTACAGGGCTTTTGACTTATTTAGTGATTCACAGGACGGGCGTATTGTATATAAAGCCAGACCTTTATGTTATAAGCATTCCGGTTTACCTGTTCGTCAGCCTGCTTTCTTTCAGGGCATTCAGGACGTATTCGGGTATTATACGGCACTCGTCCTATATTGATGCCGTAAAAATATTCTTCTCACAATTTACTTCGGCCACTTTACTGCTGGCCTTCAACAGTATCTACAAATCTACTACCGGCGATTTGCTGTACCTCAATATCGGGTTGTTTATCAATGCGATATTCTCGTTTACCAGCCTTTTCATTTACAGGGTATTGATAAAGCAGTTCTTTGAGAACTACCTGAATTCGTCAAAATCCCAAAACCTTGTAAAGGCTATCATATACGGTACAGATGCCAACGCCATAGCGGTTGCGAATGCGTTGAAGTCTGAAATACCGACAAGGTTCAAGCTTGTGGGCTTTGTAGACAAATACAGCCAGAACAAATCCAAGATGATCCTTGGCCTTCCGATATTGCAGCATAAGAAAAGGATTTCTGTACTGATGCGTATCTTTAAGGCCGAAGCGCTTATCATTGCCGACAAAAGCCTTTCTAAAGACGAGAAGCTGGCTATTGTAGATGAGTGCCTTGAATTCAACTACAAAGTATATACCGTTCCTTTGATTACCGACTGGGAAGACCAGAAAGAAATATCCAAAAAGGTTAAGAATTTCCAGATTCAGGATCTTTTGGAAAGAAAGCCTATCGTTCTTGACAACAACATGATCTCTGCCCAGCTTAAGGGTAAAACGGTTTTGATCACCGGTGCGGCTGGCTCAATAGGCAGTGAGATCGTGAGGCAGGTGATACAATTTAGCCCTACCAACGTAATCATGCTGGACCAGGCCGAAACGCCGCTCCACCATCTTTCGCTGGAAATGCAGAAGGCGGATACTAACAGCCATATTTGCTCGGTGATTTCCGATGTCAGGAACAAAGCAGCCTTGAATGAAGTGTTTAAAAAATACCGCCCGGATGTAGTTTACCATGCAGCCGCCTATAAGCACGTGCCGCTCATGGAAGAAAACCCGGCCCAGGCGATATTCGTAAATGTGCTTGGTACCAAAAATGTTGCCGACCTTTCGTGCGAATACAAGGTAGACAGCTTTGTAATGGTATCTACCGATAAAGCCGTAAACCCAAGCAATGTAATGGGGGCTAGCAAGCGAATTGCCGAGAAGTACGTTCAGGCCCTTCATAACAAGCTGTCTTCAGAAGGGACTTCCAAAATTAAATTCATTACTACACGTTTCGGTAACGTATTGGGTTCTAACGGTTCTGTTGTGCCTTTGTTTACTAAGCAGATAGAAAACGGCGGCCCTATAACGCTCACACACCCTGATATCATCCGTTATTTCATGACGATACCCGAAGCCTGCCAGCTTGTGCTTGAAGCAGGAGCCATGGGCAGGGGAGGTGAAATTTATATTTTCGACATGGGCAAGCCGGTAAAAATTATAGACCTTGCCAAAAAAATGATCAGGCTGGCCGGATTTATTCCGGATAAGGATATTGAAATTAAGATAGTAGGCCTTCGTCCGGGAGAAAAGCTTTACGAAGAGCTTCTTAATGACACAGCAAAAACCCTTCCAACGCACCATGAAAAGATTATGATTGCGCAGGAGATCTTTGAAGACTTTAGTGAATTGGGGGAGATGACCGAAAATCTGATCAATACTGCAGAGAGTTATTCCAGTGAGGATATTGTTATGAAAATGAAACAGATAGTTCCGGAATTTATAAGCATGAATTCCGATTTTGCTTCCCTTGACCAAAAAGCGGTTTAGGGTAACTATTTATGGAAATTTAATTATTTGCTAATAATAAAAAATTATCTTTGCGCAGATTTTTTGCAAAATTCATCGGTAGAGGCCGAGTTGAATATTCACTAATTTTTTTCAAATGTTAAAAAAAGTAATTGTTTTTCTTACCCTGGCGCTGCTTTTAACGTCTTGTGCATCCAGTAAAAAGATCTTGTATTTGAATAATGCAGGCAAGGAGGCCGAATTTGAAGCATTAAAATATGCTAATATAATCCAGCCGGATGACAACGTCCTTATCACAGTTACCGCCGATGAGCCAACCCTGGCAGCTCAGTTTAACATGATGTATCTGTCTCTCCAGAGTAGTGGACTGAATAATGCCAACAACAGTAGCGCGCTTACAACATACCTTGTTGACCAGAATGGTGAAATCGATTTTCCGGGCCTTGGTAAAATTAAACTGGCAGGATTAACCCGCGTTGATGCTGAAGTTAAGATCAAAGACTTGTTAGTGAAGCATATAGCCAACCCCGGCGTGAATTTAAGGATAATGAATTTCAAGGTATCTGTCCTTGGTGAAGTTTTAAGGCCCGGGCAGATCCAGATCGGAAGCGACAGGGCTACTATTCTTGAAGCTATAAGCATGGCAGGCGACCTCACCATTTATGGCAAGAGGAAAGAGGTAATGATTATTAGGGAAAAACAAGGCGTAAAATCTATTAATTATGTTGACCTTACGGATGTGAACCTTGTTAATAGCCCTTTTTACTACCTTTCCCAAAACGATATAGTGTATGTTAAACCAAATCAGACAAGGGTAAATTCTTCTGTTGTAGGGCCTAACCTTACCTTGGGTATATCTGCTATTTCACTTTTGGTTACTATAATTGCCCTAAGCACAAGATAATATATGGAAATGCGTAACGAACAAGAGATTTTAGAAAGCTCTGATCTGAATTTTAAACTAAAAGACACTTTTTTCAGGTATTTGTCAAAATGGCCATGGTTCGTAATAAGCGTTGCTGTTGCCCTTTCGCTGGCTTTTATTTATTTACGATACAGTGTTCCTAAATATAGCGCCTCTGCAATCATCCTGGTAAAAGATGATAAAAAAGGCGGGATGGTTTCTGAGCTTGCCGCGTTAAGTGAAATGGACATGATGAGCGGTATCAAAAGTACCGTAGATAATGAGATTGAAGTTATCAAGTCAAGGACAATTACCGAATTTGCAATAAAAGATCTTGAGCTGAATATACATTATACAAAGGAAGGTACTGTAAAAACGCTCGATTTGTATAAGTCATCCCCTGTAAAAGTAATTTTAGCAAATAGGGATGCCATAAGGCAGCCGGGCCAATACAAGATCGAATTTAAGGGAGGTGATAAATTTACACTTCACGACGGAGAGGATAATAAGATCGGGGTTTATAAGTTTGGTGAATCTATAAAAAGCAGGACTGGCGACTTTACTGTGATCAACCAGTCTTCCGGTAAAGAAAAATTCACGGTATCTGTTTACATAGAGCCAATTGCCCAGACAACACAGAATTTTCAGAACAGGCTTACAGTCGAGTTGATAAACGAGAAGACGAGTGTTGTTAAATTAACAATTGTTGATGCGGTAAAAGAGCGTGCCGAGGATTTTCTTAATGCTGTAATCAGTAACTACAATCGCGATGCAATTGCCGATAAAAACATGGTTTTTAAAAATACGGCTAATTTCATTGATGACCGCCTGGAGCTTATTACTTCTGAGTTGGGTGATGTAGAAAAAAGTGGCGAAAATTATAAAAAGAATAATGGTGTAACCGATATAATCTCAGAAGCAGGTATTTTCCTTCAGAATGCTACCGAATTTGAAAAAGAATATATTGAGACCGAAACACAGTTAAGGATAGTAGCTTCATTAAAGGATTATGTAAAGACTTCAAAAAAGACAGATCTTATTCCGGATAATGTCCTTGCCAGCACTACCGAAAACGGAAGTACTACGCCGATGCTCATAACGGAGTATAATGACCTGATGCTTAAAAGGAACAGGCTTATTGAAAGTGCGGGTCCCGAAAATAAAGTTATGATGCAGACAGATGCCCAATTGGCGGCATTAAAGGAAAATGTTATATCTAACTTAGACAGGCTAAAGAATAGCCTTGAAATAAAGAAGAAAGACCTTATTGCACAACAGCGAAAGCTGGGAGGTAAGATCTCCAGTGTGCCTACACAGGAGAGGGAGTATAAATCGATCGTGCGCCAGCAGAATCTAAAAGAAGCATTGTATATCTACCTTTTACAGAAGAGGGAAGAAACCGCAATATCCCTGGCATCTACAGCTCCTAACGCCAAGATAATAGATAGCGCCCTGGCACTAAACATCCCGGTGTCGCCTAAAACAAAAGTTATTTACCTGGCAGCATTGTTCTTAGGATTGTTCATACCGTTTGGTGTCATATATATAATTGACCTTCTTGATTCTAAAATACACAGCCAAAGGGATCTTGAAAAGCTTTCAGTGCCGTTTTTGGGTGACGTTCCGAGGTTTGAAACAGAAACCAATGAGCTTGTTAATATCCACAGCAGGTCGAGTACGGCTGAGTCGCTCAGGATCATCAGGACCAACCTTGAGTTTATGCTTAGTGGTGTAGCAAAAGATACTGCCAAAACAATCTTTGTAACATCTACAATACCTAAAGAGGGTAAGACATTTATCTCTGTCAACCTTGCATCGACTATTGCCTTGTCAGGTAAGAAAGTACTGCTTGTCGGCCTTGATATCAGGAACCCTAAGCTGGATGAATATATCGCATTGCCGTCAAAAGGTATTACCAACTTCCTTTCGTCAGGTGATACGGATATCCTTCCTTACATTATAAATGTTGAAGGTTTTGATAATCTCTTCATATTGCCTCCGGGTATCGTTCCGCCGAACCCTGCGGAACTACTGATGAGCCCTAAAGTAGAGAAGATGTTTAACGATCTTAAGGCTGAATACGATTACATTGTGGTGGATACGGCCCCTGTAAGCCTTGTGACAGATACAATCATCATTGCGAATTTTGCAGACTGTTTTGTTTACGTTGTCCGTGCGAACCACCTCGATAAGCGCATGCTTGCACTGCCGGAATCGCTATACAAAGAAGGCAAGCTTCCTAACATGTCGACTATTCTTAATGACACGCACCAAAACAAAGGCTACGGCTATGGTTATGGCTACGGTTACGGCTACGGATATGGTTACGGCTATGGCTACGGTTACGGTTATGGGCAGGATGTCAAAAAGCCTAAAACATGGAGAGAGAAATTATTCGGGAAGAAATAATCTGACCGTACAGTATAGAAAACAAATTCCCTTTTTACTCGCTAAAAAGGGAATTGTTGTTTAGGGCCTTTATCAAATTATCAGTTTGTTTCAGAAGGACAGGGTTTTTGAACGCTTCGGTGTGGCGTTCATGGTGAACGTCTGAGCCTGCAAAATCGATCATATTGTTATCAAGTAGCTTTTTGCAGATATCGAACACAGGTCTCCCATAGTATCCTGTTACCGACAGCAGGTTTATCTGGAAGAGGCAACCTGCTCTTTTTAATTTCTTGTATTCTTCTTCTTTAAAATGATAGAACATATAGCGTTCAGGATGCGCCAGTACAGGTTTGTAGCCGGCAAGCTGTAGCTCGAAAATCACATCATACAACTGCATAGGCGGGTTCAGGTACGACATCTCCACCAATACATAGTTATCTTTAAGCGTCAGTAGTTCTTCGGCCTTAAGCAGTTTCTGGAATGTATCGTCAATAAGGTATTCGGCAGCGGCCTTAAATGGATTCGTAATATCTTTCTTTCCCAAAAAATCTTTTGTAGAAGCCTCTTTTGTTGTGATGCCCTGCTTAGTATTGTTCCATACCCCCGTTAGTACGTGCGGGGTTGTTATGAACTGCGAAAAGCCATATCCTTTAAGGGTATTGATAAGCGTAAGGGAGTTTTCCTCATCTGTTGCGCCGTCATCAATGCCGGGAAGCAGGTGGGAATGTATATCGACATAGCCATCGGGGATAAGGTCGGCGAGCCGGGTTTTGGGCTTATTGAATAAAAACAAGGCGATTCGGTTTTAATTACCCCACAAAAATAGAATAAAACACGGTTCAAATAGCGGCAAGGCAATATTAAATTTTAACATTTGACTGCCTGACATCTTTCAACACCTTTAGTAAAACCACAACGGTAACCGCGATGAGTGGCAGCATCATGATAAGGTGCGGCTTGTTTACCATCAGTCCAAGGTAAATGGCAATACATACCAGGCATATGTAAGATGTCGCAATAGCGGCTTTTTGTTTTTTAGTGAAAATAAAAACAAGCAGCACCAGGAAAAATGGATTGAAAAGTAACGCATTATAATTCTGCAATAATTCCGAATGCAGGGAGATCATCCCCATGAAACAGAAAAGCAGGCCCAACAGTCCTGTGATAGCAAGGTACGACCTCCTTACAAGCGCTTTGCGGGAAGCCGTAATCATTAAAAGCAGGCATAGCGCGGCATAGGTGTAGAAGTTGTTCCATACTGAGATCCTTTTCTCCGCAGTACTTTTATAAATAGTTATGGCAGGCTGTGCCAAATGCCCGTCAGCTGTTTTTGTGTTGGCAAGGCCCTGCATAAGCTGGTCCGGCAGGAAAAGCCTGTCCATTTCCTTATCGGTCTTATAGCCAAAAAGCAGGTTGATGCCCAGGCTTTCGTAAAAACTGTTATTAAGGCGCTCAAAAATAATACGGCGGTTGGTTTTTCCCTTATCCGAATTCTCCATCGAAATTTTATTGGGAGCATATTTATTAATGAGGTCGCCCGCCATTGTAGTGCAGTTACGGTCTATGAATTTATAGGTATAAAAGCGCTTGTCTGACTGAAGTGTTTCCTGCAATTCCGTAGCGATCTGCTGTTTTTGCGCCGTGGTAAGGTTAAGCTCCTGCTCAAAAACGTCGCGGTTGTAATATTTATAGGTGTATACAAAGTCCTCATAAGAGCTTGTGGATAGCATATACTGAAGGTCGCCTTTTACAAACTTCAGGTAGAAATTAGGCGTATTAAAATCGAATGTCCCGTAATTGCATACCACATCTATACCATTAATCGGGTCAAAGATCCGTATGGCGGTATGGCCGAAAACGGAGTAAAGTTCTTCTCCGGGGCCGCAGGTAAGCAAAGTTATTTTTGCCTGGTCCGACAACCGGTTTTGTGCAAATGCATTGAAGGATAGCGGTAAGAGCAGCAGGAGGGAAGCGAGTAAGGCTTTGAGTCGCATTGATGGTAGTTTTTAGCGCCTAAAGATACCTAAATCTACTTTAAGTGAAAAGATATTAGAGTATAATGCAGCGCTTTGGTCGCCGATGTCTGTCAGGGCATAATCTACGGCGATGCCCCTGTATTTGAAGCCGAGCCCGATGTTCGGCTGGAAACTCAGCGACTGCGAATTATCCAGCGCCTGTACGTTCTGGAAATTGCCAACGCCGCCCCTTAGGTACACCAGGTCGATATAGCCGAACTCAAACCCTATCGCAGGGTCGATACTCACGGCTTCGGTAGAAACAATATCATTGGTCTGCGCAAATTGCATGTTCAGGTTAGCTGCTGCCAAAATGCTGTAATCGTTGTGGATCATGAATTTTTTAGACATCCCCAATTGTGCTTTTGGCAGCGTGATCTCAGTAGTTGCAGGCAGCTCCTGGTTTTGTCCGGGAATGGCATTGCTGATGTCTCTATAGGCATCTTCATCAATTGCCCATGTATTGTACGTCGTGGTGATGTCGCGCAGCATCAGCCCGAACATCCAGTCGTCCTTATTTACGTACTGGAAGCCGAGGTCAAACCCAAAGCCCCAGGAGTTGGCAAATTTACCTATCGTCCTGCGGATAACTTTTGCATTTACGCCATAGCTAAAGCCATCCAGCGGCATGTCGCGCGCATAGGAAATGGTAAATGCATAATCGGCAGTCGAGAAAAGGCTGATACGATTATAGTCGATATTCCCCTGGTTGTCTATAAGCTGTGTGGTGTTAAGGATATCATCCACCCCAAAACGGATCACCGAAAGCCCAAGGGCGCTGCGGTTATCCAGCGGCATGGCAAAAGCGGCGTAATCATATTGGGCAATATTGGCAAAATAGCTGGCATGCATCAGGGCAAGTTGCTTATCCTTTACCTTAAGTAGTCCGGCAGGGTTCCAGTAGCCTGAATTCACGTCGCCGGTATGGCCCGTAACAGCATTGCTCATACCCAGGGCGGCCGCATCAACCCCAATGCTCATAAACTCATTGGAATACTTTCTAACGGACTGGCTGTAAGTATAAACGGAAGTAAACAGAAAAAAAAGTAACGTTATCTTTCTCAAAGCTGTTATTTTGTGCAAATATGATATAAAATTCTCAATTACTAAACTCCATTTCTAACAACTTATTGTGTTAACTTTGTGCTATTAAAAATTTAGTGTCTATGGCTTTTAAGAAACATGTTCCTAATCTTATAACACTTTGTAACCTCGCATGCGGGCTCATTGCTCTTATCTGGGCATTCAACATGAATTACGAATATGCATTTGTATGGGTTTGCCTAGGGATATTTTTTGATTTCTGGGATGGTTTCTTTGCACGGATACTTAAAGTACAGAGTGCTGTGGGGCTCCAGCTCGACTCGCTTGCCGATATGGTAACCAGCGGCGTTGTACCGGGCCTTATCATGTTCCAGATGCTTGTAGGTATAGCCGATAACCAACAGGAACTGAACCTGAGCCCTGATAATTACTACCTTGGACTTTTCCCTTATGTAGGGTTTATTATAACACTGGCTTCCTGCTACAGGCTTGCCAAATTCAATGTTGATACGCGCCAGACAGATTCCTTTATAGGTTTGCCAACGCCGGCTAATGCACTGTTCATTACCAGCCTTGCCGTGATGACCGCTAAAGGTTCAACGCCGGAATTCATTGTTGACCTTTTAAGCAATCCCTATGTACTGGTAGGCATCAGTATTTTAAGCGCCTTTATGCTCAACGCAGAGATACCTCTGTTCTCACTTAAAGTAAAATATTTCAATTGGGAGACCAATAAGATCCAGATCATTTTCCTTGTGGTTTCGGTACTTATGTTGTTTTTCTTCCAGTACCTGGCCATCCCGCTCATTATCCTGTTTTATGTGCTGCTTTCGGCTATAACCAACAAGCTCACTACAAAAACCGCCTCATAGATAATGAAGCGCGTGCCGCCCAAAACTACGGTGAGAAAGGCGAAACCAAAGAAATCTGCTAAAAAAATAACTTCAGGGAAAATATTAAAGTATTCGTCCCTGATTTTGCTTGTGGCCTTCCTGGTTGCAGCTGTGTACCAATACCGTCATGGTGTATTATATTACCTTGGGTTTAAGACCAACAAGCGAATTGAATCACTGACAAAGGAAGAACGCAGGATACAAGACCTTCGCATCTACGAGATACTCGCGCGTCATAAGGGCAAGGTATATGGTATCGATGTGTCGCATTACCAGGGGCGGATACTATGGGACAGCCTGAAGCAAAGTAAAGCCGAATTCCCTATGCAGTTCGTATTCATCCGTGCCACGGCAGGCAGCGATGTTGCCGATACCGAATACAGCCGCAACTGGGATGGCGCCAAAGCCAGTGGGCTTATCCGTGGAGCCTACCACTATTACCGGCCTGATGAAAACTCCGTAAAGCAGGCCGAAAATTTCATAAAAACAGTAAAACTTTCCAAAGGCGACCTCCCGCCGGTGCTCGATATCGAAAAGATCCCGGCGGGGCAGAGCATGGACAGCCTGAAAAGCGGCCTGAAGCGCTGGCTAACCAAAGTAGAGAAACATTATGGCGTAAAGCCAGTGCTCTATAGCGGTGAAAGCTTTTACACCGATTTTCTTAAAGAGGAGTTTGAGGGCTACAACCTTTGGATCGCCAATTACAATTTTTTTGAGGATGAGATCCATAAAGAATGGCTCTTCTGGCAGTTTACCGACAAGGCAAGCGTGGGTGGCATCGAAGGCCCCGTGGATGTGAATATTTATAATGGTACTATTGAAGATTTGAAGGGAATGGGAAAATAATTTTCCCTTTTCCCAACCATTTACTGCTTTATGTTATCTTATAATATAAGAACCTATTTTTAATATCCTGTAATATGCTATTACTCTCCAAATTCATTTTTATTTGCTTCGCGGTTTCATTTGCGGCATCTGCCCAAAGTAAGGTTTCACTTTCTATTTTATTCTGTAGGAGTGATGAAATTGTTCCACCATACCCCGCAAATGAGTTTTGGCTGTTCAGGAATGATTCGCTTATGAAACACTATGAAAATGTGGCGGCCGGAATTATCGGAGAATTTCCCGATGGAGATTATGCTATAGAGTACAAAACAATATTCGGTGTCAGGTCAGAACAATTTAAATTGAAATTTGAGAAGGACAGGTCAAACCTTCATGAACTCAAACTATGTGTTGACGATCTAAGCCCCGAACTAAGGGCCAAAACATCAGCACTATTTATCGATTTGCTTAAAGACGATGAGGAGATTGTAATTGACTATTCGTTTAGTGGATGTTTTGCCAGTGGCAAAGAATCAATGATAATTAAAAAGCACCGCGGCATATATTATATCCTCTATAAAGAAACAAAACGTAAACTGTTAGATAAGGAAGTATCGGCGTTAAGAGATATGGAGTTAGAACTTCGCAATTTGAGAAAAGCCGACTATGGATGTACTACCAATTCCAAAACTACGGTCACTTATAAAAGTGCCTCTATCTCATTTTCAGAACCTTGCGGATATTGGGAAGGTTATTATCGTATAAAAGGAATACTAGAGCTCGAATAAATTCCGTTTACTATAGATTAATTAATTTAAACCACACCATACTATGAAATCAAACATCCTTTATGCCTGTTTACTTTTTGTGATAATGGCATGCTCCACATCAAAAAACGGCCAGTCGGCACTTACTGCCGACGGCAAAGTAGCAGATGATTATGGCTATAGCCAAACCAATCCCATAAAAGTCGGTGGAGGTACAAACGGCCCTGCCAATGAGCACAGATACTTGCGCAGGCTTACTGGCCCTAATGGCGAATCTATTGCTTATGAAAGGCTGGGCAGCTGCTGTGCCTTCGAAACAAAGAACAGCCCTTTTGGAAGTGGAATGCTGGACCGTTATGAAATTGAAATTGATGGCGACCCCGAAAAGAAGATACTTTATATCAACATGTACGACGAAGGCAAGCTTTATGCCCCGAAAGGATTTTTATTGGATGGGAAATAACACTTGGCGGAATTCTTACAATCAAGATAGTTTATTATTCCCTGATAAGCAAAACTTGCATATATTTGGAGCTGCCTGTAAATAGCCATGCAGTTATTAAGCAAACAATAATGGAACAATTTAAGATAAGGAAAGACGGTTTCAAGGAAATAAGAAAAGCGCTGATTGTCAGGGGATTGTCTGTTGTGATTGTAGCGGTATTTGGCGCAGTTGCAATGAGCTATTTTGATAATAACTATCGGGACCAGGATGTAAATGTTTTGCCATTCGTGATTCCTTTACTGCTTGTAGCGGTTTGGTTTGCTCTCAACAAAGCCATTAAAAAGCAGAAAGAAATTTTCGAGAGCTATATACTTACTATTAATGATAATAGTATTGTCAGGGAAGCCTATAACACGCCAACGATAACTATTGCAAATGGAGAAGTGCGGGAAATTACCAGGGATAGTAAAGGCAACTACATTATAAAAGGAAATTCATCCCTAAGTCCTATTGCTATTCCGTCGCAAATAGAGAATAGTGAAAAATTTGAAGCACTGCTCAGCGAAATAAAGCCGATGTCTATAAAAACAAGGGAGCCGTTTTTTCAGAAGTTCCGCATACTGTTTCTAATTTTAACATTTGGCTTAATGGCTGGAGTTTATGTTCCTGAAAACAAGATAATTGTTGGTGTCTCAGGAATAATTTTACTTGCACTAATGGGATATTCCTCTTTTACGATACAAAAAAACAAGAATATTGACTATACCACTAAAAGAAAAATGTGGTGGGTATTAATAGTTGTTTTTTCAATAATAGGGATGATGTACATGAAGCTTACAGCGTGAAAGTAATCGGTGAATTATGATCTAACAAGGTCTGCACACTTCAACGCGCATTTCTCACCATCGATTGCAGCTGAAATAATACCGCCTGCATAACCGGCGCCTTCCCCGCACGGATACAGTCCTTTTATCTGCACATGCTCCAGGGTTACCGGGTCCCGAGGTATGCGCACAGGCGATGATGTGCGTGATTCGGGTGCGTGCAGTATGGCCTCATTGGTCAGGTAGCCGCGCATCGACTTCCCGAATTCTTTAAAGCCCTCACGAAGGGTTTGTGTCAAAAATCCCGGAAATACTTTTCCAAGCTCTACTGGAGTAGTTCCCGGAACATACGATGTTTTCGGTATATCCGCCGATACTTTCGATTGTGTAAAATCAACCATACGCTGTGCCGGTACACGCTGTGTTTCTCCTGCCAGGTGCCATGCCTGCTGTTCGATGGCTTTTTGGAATTCCATTCCCGCCAGCGCACCAAATTTGGCAAACGGCTTAAAGTCTTCCAGCTTCAGTTCGACCACAATACCCGAATTGGCCGTCTCCTGGTCACGTTTGGAGGGCGACCAGCCGTTAGTAACTACTTCCCCCGGACTTGTGGCACATGGGGCTATCACACCGCCGGGGCACATGCAGAACGAGTACATTCCCCTTCCGCCAACCTGCTTTACAATGGCATAAGGAGCGGGTGGGAGATATTCTCCCCTGCCACTGTTGAAATCGCAGCTGTATTGTATGCTGTCAATAAGGCTTTGCGGATGCTCGGCACGTACACCAAGTGCAAACGGTTTGGCCTCAATGTATATTTTTTTCCTGTCCAGCAGCTCAAAAATATCACGGGCCGAATGTCCTGTTGCCAGTATTACATTTTTTGCATTAATGGTGTCGCCGTTTTGGGTCACGACACCTTCCACAGCGTTATTCTTCACCAATATGTCGGTCACTCGTGTGTTGAAAAGTACCTGCCCGCCAAACTCGATTATCTTTTCGCGCATAGCCTTGATGATCTTGGGCAGCTTGTTGGTACCGATATGCGGGTGCGCTTCTACCAGTATCTCTTCGGATGCTCCAAAAGCCACGAATAGTTCAAGGATACGGTCTACATCGCCGCGCTTTTTAGAACGGGTATAAAGCTTTCCGTCAGAATAAGTGCCCGCGCCACCTTCACCATAACAATAGTTGGAATCTTCATCAACAATATGGTCGCGGTTAATAGCCTTAAGGTCGCGGCGGCGTTCCTGCACGTCTTTCCCTCTCTCAAGGACAATTGGCTTAAGGCCAATCTCGATAAGCTGTAAAGCCGCAAACAATCCGGCAGGGCCTGCGCCAATGATGATAACTTCAGGCTTGTTGGAAACATCTTTATAATCGGGCAGTTGCAGCTTGCTTTCAGTATATTCCTCGTTATGATACACAGCCACTTTCAAGTTGACCTTCACCGACCTTTGGCGCGCATCTATGGATCGCTTCAATATAGCGACATGCCGAATTTCGGCGGGGCTTACCTGCATTAGCTTTGCAATGTGGGCAGTAAGCAGTTCCTGCTGTGCGGCTACTTCGGGTGCGACCTGTATCTGGAGTTCTCTTGGCATGCCGCAAAAGTAATTATTTATTTTTTATTGATTATTTCTATTGTATCGTGGGAGATTCATTTCTCATAAATCAATTTGCAATTGACCTCAATCTTTTCTGCTTCCTCCAAAAACTTTTTCGCCAAATCCAGATCTGCAATATCAAGAACGATCTCTTTTCCGTTCAAAAGAGCATCAACATTCGATTTTGATTCCTTCAATCCAAGGCCAAGCATTCCATGTTGTATATTAGTTAAGGATACTTTTTCTAATCCGGGTCTCCAGGTTTCCATAATAACTTTTGCCATAAGACATTAGTCTTTTCGTTGATACGAATACAACGCAAAAGTCGCCAGCCAATGTTCTCCCTCATAATTTCCATCAGTAATAGCGGGAAGCGAATAGGCAATGTGCTTATCCGCCAACGTTTTCAGGTGTCCGAGTTCCTTAGGATACTGCTTTGCCAGATGATAAAAATTCCAGGCCCGGCTGAAGTTAAGGCCATCAAGGTGTACCAAATAGCCATCGGTACGGTCGGATACTTTGCCGGGTTCCCATGTAAATTTTTTATCGAAGAGGGCAGGGGCAAAATCTTTCAGCCACTTCAGGAATTCTTTTTCCGGCATGATGCGCTGCATGATACCTATCTCTTCCAGGCAGGGCGAAAGGAAATCGGTACCGCTGGGTTCCCACGCAAACGGACAAACCATATCATCTTTAAAAAGCCGCAATGCATTCTCGCGGATGCTGTTCTGCAACGGGATATTCTTCGCATGCACAGCATAATCCCACGCAAGATTTAATCCAAATGCAGTATTGGTATGCGTGCCATTTCGCAGTGAATAATTCAGCTTCGGCAAAAATTCGATATAGCGCTGTACTAAAAGATCGGTTAATGGCTGAAGGTTAGCGCCAAGCTCTTTAGCAAAAGGCTCATTATACGTATCCAGTTCCTGCTGCAGCTTCAAAAGCCACGCCCAGCCATAGGTGCGCTCGTAGGACTTCTCATGCTTTTTATTGAGGTAGGCTATCTCCTGTTGTATGTTTTCTTTCGAAAGGTTGATCTTCAGCTTATCAATGATCTCCTGTTTTCTGTCAAGATTGGGGAATTTCTTCAGCAGGTACACCAGGCTCCAGTGCCCGTGTACGGAAGAATGCCAGTCAAAGCATCCATAAAATGCAGGGTGTAGCTTTTTAGGCGCTGCTATCTCGGTGGAGTCGGCAAGCATTTGGCTGAGTTTGTTCGGATATTCCTGCTGCATGCATTTTAGTGGGAGGGTTGCGAGCTTATTGGCCTGTGGGAGGGTAAGCTGTTGGGAAAATGCAAGCGATGATATAAAAAGGAGTGCAGTGGTAAAGTATTTCATTTTGTTGTGTTTGTCCAAAAATAAGGAATGATTTTGAATAGACCCCAAAGGTTTTCAAAACCTTTGGGATCTGAGAAGGCAAACTTTGTAACTTTGCTACTCTGTACTTTGCCACTTAACAAATGAGAAAAATAAAACTGATATGGGATTTCCGCGGACCTGAGTCAGCGAAAATAGCTGAGCACCACGAAAAGCACCTTAAGGAATATATTGCCATCGAACAATTGCCCGTTGATATAACCGGCTTTGATGTACTGAACGATATGTATGCCATCGCCTGGATGGTCGTGACCGATGATTATATGATCGCGGTACGGGATGCCCTTAGGCCGCATAGGGGGGAATTATTTGGTTGATGGTTGTTAGTTGTCGGTTGATGGAGATTCATCATCTGCAAAATCAATATAAATAAGCCCGAAAGAATAATTCTTTCGGGCTTATTTATATTACTGTTGGCGGGAAAGTGAAGCTTCCGACAACTGACAACCATCAACTAATTCTCTAATTCGCTACTTCGCTGATAAACTTGATTCGCATCAGCCTCAATTCTTCGGTGTCATATTCGCCGTCAAATTCTTTCAGGGCCTCTTTAATGCTGTCGGTTTCGCTTTCCATGTAGTAGTCCTGGATCTCTTCCTGCTGGTCTTCGTCCAGTATCTCATCGATCCAGTATTTTATGTTCAGCTTGGTGCCGGAGTATACGATCTGCTCCATTTCCTTCATCAGCGCATCCATATCAAGCCCTTTAGCTTTGGCAATATCATTCAGCGAAAGTTTCCGGTCGATATTCTGTATGATATACAATTTGAGCGCCGAATTGGCCCCGGTAGATTTCACTACAAGGTCGTCCGGGCGGGTGATGTCATTATCTTCCACATACCTTGCAATCAACTCTACGAATTCTTTTCCGTACTTTTTGGCCTTTCCTTCGCCTACACCGTGTACATTGCCAAGCTCATCGAGAGAAACAGGATATTTTAGCGCCATATCTTCGAGCGAAGGATCCTGGAATACCACAAATGGAGGTACGCCCAGTTTTTTGGCTACTTTTTTGCGGAGGTCGCGGAGCATCCCCATCAGTACCTCGTCGGCAACGCCCGATGATTTCGAAGCGGTTACGGTAGTTTCTTCATCTGTTTCATTATAATCATGGTCTTCGCTCATCAGGAACGATACAGGGTTTTTGATGAAGTCAATACCCTTTTGCGGAAGCTTCAGTACCCCGTAGGTTTCTATGTCTTTAGAAAGGTAGCCTTCCACCAGTACCTGCCGTATCAATGCCATCCAGTATTTTTCGTCAAAGTCTTTTCCTTTGCCGAAATACTTTTGGGCATCGGTCTTATGCGCTTTTATAACGGCATTGATTTTCCCGATAAGCGTAAATATGATTTCTTTTGATTTGTAAAGCTGGTTGGTGTCACGTACTACTTCAAGCAGCGTAACCACCTGGTCTTTAGCTTCGATTTTCTTTTTAGGGTTGCGTACGTTATCATCCATATCGGCCCCTTCGCCATTCTCCTCATCAAATTCCTCGCCGAAATAATGCAGAAGGAATTTACGCCTCGACATAGAGGTTTCGGCGTATGCCACGACTTCCTGGAGCAGTGCAAAGCCTATTTCCTGCTCGGCGACCGGCTTGCCGGACATGAATTTTTCGAGTTTCTCGATGTCTTTGTAAGAGTAGTAGGCTAGGCAGTGGCCTTCGCCGCCATCACGGCCTGCACGACCCGTTTCCTGGTAATAGCTTTCCAGCGATTTTGGGATGTCATGGTGGATCACGAAGCGCACATCGGGCTTGTCGATCCCCATCCCGAAGGCAATGGTAGCTACCACCACATCTACATCCTCCATCAGGAACATGTCCTGGTGTCTGGCTCTCGTTTTCGCGTCAAGCCCTGCATGGTATGGAACAGCGCTTATGCCGTTTACCTGCAATACCTGCGCGATTTCTTCCACTTTTTTGCGGCTCAGGCAGTAAATAACGCCCGATTTGCCTTTATGCTGGCGGATAAAACGTATGATATCCGATTCTACATTCTTGGTTTTAGGCCGTATCTCATAATACAGGTTCGGCCTGTTGAACGATGCCTTAAAGGTATTGGCATCGGTCATATCGAGGTTTTTCAGTATGTCCTCCTGCACTTTTGGCGTTGCCGTGGCGGTAAGGCCTATTACCGGTACATCGCCCAGCTGCTGGATTATAGCGCGGAGGTTTCGGTATTCCGGCCTGAAATCATGTCCCCATTCCGATATGCAGTGCGCCTCGTCTATGGCAACAAAAGATAGCGGAACCCCTTTAAGGAATGTTACATATTCTTCTTTGGTAAGCGATTCGGGGGCAACGTACAATAATTTTGTGAGGCCGGAGGTAATGTCTTTCTTAACCTGGTTCACCTCTGTTTTTGTAAGCGATGAATTTAGTACGTGCGCTATGCCTGCTTCTGAAGAGAGGCTGCGGATGGCATCTACCTGGTTTTTCATGAGGGCGATAAGCGGCGATACTACTATCGCAACACCGTCAAGCACCAGTGCAGGCAGCTGGTAGCACAGCGATTTGCCGCCCCCGGTAGGCATGATAACAAATGTGTTATTGCCCGAGATAATGCTTGATACCACATCTTCCTGGAGGCCCTTGAATTTGTTAAAACCAAAATATTTTTTTAACTCTTTATGTAAGTCAATTTCGGTCAATTTCATTATTTATTAATAGTAATTTACATAAATTTGCACAACCTAAAGATACAAAAATCTTTAATATTCACAACTTTTTAAACATTTCATCAGATTGATAAACAAAGTCGCTATACTGGCTTCTGCCAAAAAAACCCTGCTGTCTGAAAGCGAGAGCATTGCAAGCCTTGTGAATTACCTTGATGACGATTTTGCCAGCACTGTTGAGATTATATATAATGCCACAGGCCGCGTTGTGGTTACCGGAATAGGAAAGAGCGCTATCATTGCTGCCAAAATCGTGGCCTCCCTTAACTCTACAGGCACCCCGGCAATGTTCCTGCATGCCGCCGAAGCTATTCATGGCGACCTCGGTATGGTGCAGCCCGGAGATGTGGTTATCTGTATATCAAAAAGTGGTAACAGCCCCGAAATAAAAGTGCTTGCCCCATTGCTGAAACGTTACGGCAATGTGCTCATCGGCATGACAGGCAATAAAAATTCATTCCTGGCTAAAGAATCCGATTACGTTCTCAATGCGTATGTAGAAGCGGAGGCCGACCCAAATAACCTGGCACCGACCAACAGTACTACGGCACAGCTTGTCCTGGGCGATGCGCTTACCGTATGCCTTATCGAGTTGCGTGGTTTCCGCAGCGAGGATTTTGCAAAATACCATCCGGGCGGTGCGCTGGGCAAAAAGCTGCTCCTTCGCGTAGGCGACATGCTCGATGGGACGCATAAACCGATGGTTTCGCCCGATTGCAGCATTAAAAAAGCGATAGTCGAAATATCCGAGAAGAGGCTGGGGGTTACCGCGGTAATTGAAAATGACAAAGTCGTGGGCATTATAACCGATGGCGACATCAGGCGTATGCTCAACGACCGTGACAACATTGCGGGAGTGACGGCTGCCGATATAATGACAAAGTCGCCCAAAACGATAAAGTCGACCGACATGGCGGCGGATGCCCTGAATACCATGGAAAACTACGCCATAACACAGCTCGTAGTGGCCGATGACGGCGAATATAAAGGCATACTGCACTTACATGATATTTTAAAAGAAGGAATCGTATAAATGGCAAAAAATAAAAAAGAGGCAGGCGAAATGTCCTTCCTGGATCATCTTGAAGAGCTGCGCTGGCTGCTTGTAAGGAGCACATTAGCTATCGTAATTGGTGCTTGTGTGGCGTTTACCTTCAGTGGGTATATATTCGATAATATCATTTTCGCACCCAAAAGATCGGATTTTATTACCTACCGTATTTTCTGCGACCTGGCCAACAAATACGACCTCGATAAAAGCTTTTGTGTTACCGAAATACCTTTCGACATTATAAGCCGCACCATGGACGGGCAGTTCAGCACCGACATCTGGACATCCATCACCGCTGGGCTTATCCTGGTGTTTCCGTACATCCTTTACCTGGTATGGAAATTCATCAGCCCGGCGCTGTATGAAAAAGAAAAAAGATACGCGGTATCGTTTATTCTTTCAACTTCGGTATTGTTCTTCCTGGGGGTACTGTTCGGCTATTTCCTCATTATGCCGCTTTCGATTAACTTCCTTGGGAACTATACCATCAGTAATGTTGTAAAAAATAATGTCGACTTAGACTCCTACCTTAGCCTTATAAAGACAACCGTGATATCGTGTGGGCTTGTATTCGAGCTGCCGATAATCATTTATTTCCTTGCGAAGTTAGGCCTCGTGACCGCCACATTTTTACGGAAATACAGGAGGTATGCCTATGTTATAATACTAATACTGGCCGCCATTGTAACGCCGCCCGACGTTGTGAGCCAGATGATAGTTACCATTCCGCTGGCGATATTGTTCGAGGCAAGTATATTTATAGCGGCGCGCATTAATAAAAATAAAGAAAAAGAAGCACTTGCAAATGGCTGATTTAGTACAGGAATTCAACGACTACCGCCAAAAGATGAACGATAAGCTCCTGGCGGACAACAATAAGATCATTAAGCGTATCTTTAACCTGGATACCAATGCCTATATGGAAGGTGCGCTGGACGTAAAGACCAAAGAGTTGCTCGGCCTTGTGGCTTCGGCAGTGCTTCGGTGCGACGACTGTATCAAGTACCATTTAGAGACCAGCCATAAGGAAGGCCTCACCAAAGAACAGGTCATGGAAGCGCTGGGTATAGCAACACTTGTAGGCGGTACCATCGTAATACCCCACCTGCGCCGGGCCTATGAGTTTTGGGAAGCATTGGAGGAAAATGCAAAAGGCAACGTTTAACCCTAACGGTAACGAATTATGAAACTGAGAGCAGAGCATTTAGTAAAGACCTACAAGGGCCGCAGCGTTGTAAAAGGCATATCGGTAGAGGTGAACCAGGGCGAGATCGTAGGGCTTTTAGGGCCGAACGGTGCCGGTAAAACCACGTCGTTCTACATGATCGTGGGGCTGGTAAAGCCCAATGATGGCAAGATATT
This sequence comes from Flavobacterium album, assembly GCF_003096035.1. Taxonomy (NCBI): domain Bacteria; kingdom Pseudomonadati; phylum Bacteroidota; class Flavobacteriia; order Flavobacteriales; family Flavobacteriaceae; genus Flavobacterium; species Flavobacterium album. Next base: position 1,920,886 of record NZ_CP029186.1, read on the forward strand.
CCTCGACCAGACAGAGATAACCGATTTCCCGATGTATAAGCGCGCGCAACACGGCATTGGCTACCTGGCACAGGAAGCATCGGTATTCCGAAAACTTAGCATTGAGGATAATATCATGAGCGTTCTGCAATTGACAAAACTTTCCAAACAGGAGCAGGAAGCCAAAATGGAAGCGCTGATCGAAGAGTTTTCATTAGGCCATATACGTACCAACAGGGGTGACCTTTTGTCCGGTGGGGAGAGGAGGCGTACCGAAATAGCACGCGCACTGGCAACCGACCCGAAATTCATCCTTCTTGATGAGCCTTTCGCGGGCGTTGACCCCGTTGCGGTGGAAGATATCCAGCGTATCGTGGCACAATTGAAAGATAAAAATATCGGCATCCTGATAACAGACCACAACGTACAGGAAACCCTTGCCATTACAGATAAGACCTACCTGATGTTCGAAGGGGGCATCCTGAAGGCCGGTGTACCCGAAGAGCTTGTTCAGGATGAAATGGTGCGGAAGGTGTACCTTGGACAGAACTTTGAGCTGCGCCGCAAAAAGATCGACTTCCACAAGCCGAAACCGGGCAAAGAGGTGGAATCAGACAAAGAACCGGAACAGGAAAATCTGTAATGCGAATAGAATAACATAAAAGAGCCCAAAGGTTTTAAAAATCTTTGGGCTCTTTTATTGAAATAAATTTTCAGGATTCATATCGATTGGAAAATCCGCGGTCATCCGCCCAATCCGCGTTATCCGCGTTCCAAACTGAAAACTGTGACTGCGACTGACAACTATTTTTTGGCGTGCCGCTTCCGCAAGCTACAGCGTCGGGCCATTGCTGTATCTGCTTCGTGCCGCAGCAGGATGCCGCCCTGCCTGCCGGCAGGCAGGTACTGTCCCTCACGCTCACGTTAATCATCATATTTTCTATTCTGCATCGGACATCCGACCTCCGGCCTCTGACCTCCGACAAAAAAACTACCTCAATTCAAACTCCGCCTCCTGCGTATCAACCGAACTCGTCCCTACAAAAACCTTAAACACTCCCGGCTCTACCAGATAATCACCATTATTGTTATAGAATCCAAGTTCGTTATCGCTCAATGTAAAAGTCACGGTTTTGGTTTCCCCCTTTTTCAAAGGCACCAATTCAAAGCCTTTGAGTTCTTTTACAGGGCGTGACAGGCTTGCCGCAATATCCCTGATGTATAATTGAACCACTTCCTTACCGTCATAATTCCCTGTGTTGGTCACTTCAACAGATACTTTTACCGGTTCACCATTGGCATAGGTTTTCTTATCCAGCTTTATAGTCCCGTACTTAAATGTAGTATAGCTCAACCCATACCCGAAAGCGAACAGCGGCGTTTTCTCCACATCCGAATAATGCGACCAGAACACATTGTTATCGGCATCTGTCGGCCTTCCGGTAGAATGCTGGTTATAGTAAATAGGCACCTGCCCTACATTGCGCGGAAAGCTCATCGGCAACTTCCCGCTTGGGTTATAATCGCCATACAATACCTGCGCAACGGCATTGCCTGTTTCTGTCCCCAGCTGCCATGCTTCTACAATGGCAGGGATATGTTCCGCAGCCCATGGCAGTGCCAGCGGACGGCCGTTGTTAAGCACCAGAACCACATTAGGGTTCACTTTATAAACTTCCTCCAGCAATTCCTGCTGCAGTCCCGGCAGGTCGAGGTTGGTGCGGCTGCGGCCTTCACCGCTCTGGAAGCCGTGCTCACCAAGCACCATCACCACAACATCGGCAGCTGCCGCTGCTTTTTTGGCGGCTTCAAACCCACTGCGGTCGGTGGTGTTCCAGGCTACTTCGGTAAGGAATGTCGGTTTGCCAAGGTAAGCTTCGCCACCCTTTTCATAGGTAAGTGTATTGCCTTTATACTGTTGCATCCCTTCCAGTACCGATATGGCGGTTTCATCCTGCGAGGCGATCCTCCAGCTACCCAGCGGACTCGTCTTATCATTTGCAAGCGCACCGATGAGGGCTATTTTCTGCCCGTTCTTTTTAAGCGGCAGCAGGTTCTTTTCGTTCTTTAAAAGTACAATCGACTTCTTTGCCATATCCAGCACCGCATCGCGGTTGGCTTTGCTGCCAATGGTCGCTGCTTCGCGCTTTTCATCACAATAACGGTAGGGGTCGTCAAACAGGCCGAGCTCGAATTTTACCCTTAGTATCCTTCGCACGGCATCGTCTATCAGCTTTACATCCACTTTGCCATCGTTCACGAGCTTCACCAATTCGCTGACATACAAATGCGATTCCATATCCATATCCGCGCCTGCGGTTATGGCTTTCAGCGAAGCTTCTGCACCATCTTTAGCAAACCCATGCGCGATCATTTCCCGAATGGAAGCCCAGTCGGTGATCACGAAGCCGTCAAAGCCCCATTTGCCTTTCAGGATGTCGCGCTGCAAAAAGCTGTTGCCCGTTGCCGGAACGCCGTTCAGCAGGTTAAAGGCATTCATAAATGTGCGCACCCCTGCCTCTTTCGCTGCTTTAAAAGGCGGCAGTACCGTATTAAAAAGTGTGGCATTGCCCATATCAACAGTGTTATAATCGCGGCCTCCCTCTATAAACCCATATCCCGCAAAGTGCTTGGCACAGGCTGCGATAGTCGTAGGCTGCGAAAGGTCATCCCCCTGGAAGCCCTTTACGCGCGCTGCTGCCACTTTGCTACCCAAGTATGGATCTTCACCGGCACCTTCCATAACGCGGCCCCAGCGGGCATCGCGGCTGATATCGACCATTGGCCCAAACGTCCAGTTGATACCCGATGCAGATGCCTCGCCTGCAGCCACCTCAGCCGACTTCCGTATAGCATCCATATCCCAACTCGCGGCTTCGGCAAAGGGGATAGGGCTTAAGGTTTTGTATCCGTGTATTACATCGAAACCGATGATTAGCGGGATGCCGAGGCGTGTTTCCTCCACAGCGATCTTCTGTACGGCGCGGACTTCCTTAACGCCGCGCACAGTGAGCATAGAACCTACCCAGCCTTTGCGCAGGTGCTCGTATTTAAGGGCGGCGCTTCCCTCTTTCGGCGAAGGCCCTGTTACATCCCAAAATCCGTTGTACTGGTTCATCTGGCCCACCTTTTCCTCAAGGGTCATTTTGGCCATTAATGCGTCGATCTTTTTCTCGATGTCCTGTTTTTTGTCCATTGCTTTCTTGTTCTGCGCCTGTGTAGTGCCGATGGCAAAAAGCGCCAGCAGCAGTAGTGTTTGTGTTTGTTTCATGGTTATTTATTCAGTAGTGAAGGAAGAAGCAGGAAGCCTCGCTCCGTTAAAGAGGTTCGCCTGTGCGGTATTCAGCCAGGCGTATCTTGCCTTCACTGGTTTTTTCACGTCTTTTGATTTAAGTACTATAGTGTTCTTTTCAATTTTAGCATCCGCTTTATGGAATACTCCGTCATCGCCAGCCACTTCAAACAAAGCTGAGGTCTTGCCTTTAAATTTCAACCCTTCGGCATTGTCGAAATATACAATCAGCCTGTTCTTATCTGCTTTCAGGCTTTTGTACAACGGGCCGTTCACCACGCCTTTATTTATCCCGTAATGATCACTGAGTGCGAGGTTGGCCAGCCTGATTCCCACATCTTTTTTGTTCCGTGGATGAATATCATCCGTTGGGCTGATATCACTTACTACTACCATCCCGGTATTTTCGGTAGTATTTAGCACCCTTCGTTGGGAGTCCCGTATCACCACGCCAAGGTCCATACTGCCTTCATAATTATAAGGTGCTATCTGCACGAAGTAAAAAGGGAATTCGCTTCCCCACACCCCGCGCCATGACTTTATCAGCCCGGCCAGAGTTTTATCGTAAGTATGCGAACCCACATTGCTTTCACCCTGGTACCAAAGCACCCCGGCGATCCTGTAGCCTACGAATGGCTGTATCATGGCGTTATAAATGCGCCCCGGCTCCGATGGGCTCCACCCAACAGGCGTAAGGTCGGCTGCGGCTTTGCCAAGCACAGGGTCCTCATTGATAAATGCTTCCGGTATCCAAGGTTCGGCAGGCGAACCGCCCCAACTGGAATTGATAATGCCGATGGGTACGTTCTTCAGGTCTTCCTGCAGGTGCTGTGCGAAAAAGTAGCCCACCGCGCTGAAATTGCCCATGGTCTCAGGTGTGCATACTTCCCATTTGCCGGGAAAATTCATCTGCGGGTAGGGGGAGGCCAGCTTGGGCGCCGTAAAGAAACGGATGTTAGGATAGTTGGCTTTGGCCTTTTCTGCTTCAGCATTGTCAATTTTCATATTGGCCGACCATTCCATATTCGATTGCCCTGAGCAAAACCACACCTCGCCAATCATTACATTGCTAAGCACAACCTCATTGTATCCTTTAAAATTAATAGTATAGGGCCCGCCTGCCCCGGGGGTCTTCACTATCAGTTCCCAGTAGGCCTGCCGTGTAGGCTTCAGCTTGTATTCTTTATTGTCCCAGCCTGTCTTTATGACAATGTCTTCAAACGGGCTGCCCCATCCCCACAGCTTTACATCGGTATTGCGCTGCAGTACCATATTATCTGAAAAAAAGGAGGGAAGCACAATGTTAGCCTTTACCACAGTCGATAACAATAAAAAACAGAAAAGGAGGAGTACGTTATTTTTTTTCATAGTAATTTTTTTAGGAATGGTGCCAGCTGGCCGGCCATTTTTTTATGGTCTTCAATGTCAGGATGGTACCCGCAACCGTGGGGCGTTACCGATGTAAATGTGAAAAGCTGCACCGGCTTATGCGTTTTATCATTAGCAAAAGCATCCTTCACGCGATTAAGGCATTTGATGAACGTTTCATTTTTCGCGCCGCTTACCATAGGGCTGTTGAGCAACACGATCTGAGTTTTTGGCGAATGCTTATATACCGTTTTTATAAAGGCAATATAGTTGGCAACATATTTTTCCTCGTTAAAAGGAAGCCTTGGTTTCGTACCATCGCCATCAGAAAAGTCGTTTGTGCCCAAACCAATGCAGGTGATATCCGGGTTAAAATCGAAAGCATACGGTTTTGAGGTGTTCTTGTTCAAATACAGGTTCTCGTACACATCCGGCATAATGGCTTCTTTTTCATGTTCGTCGTTCCAGTTGCGATACATCCCGATGCCGGAAACGGAATTTAGTATAAAGTCAGTACCCAATTCACGGGAGACGATCGGTCCATAGGCATAATAAGCATTGTGCTGGTCGAACCATACGCCTTTATCGCAGGGAATGGAGGCATAGTCGTTGCCCATACCGCACGTTATGGAATCGCCTATGAACTCTATTTTCTTTTTAGGCTGCACTTGTGGCTTTATCATCATAACATTAGAGCCGAGGAAAAGCACACTCCCGTTAGCCGCTTCGGTAGCTTTATACACTGTAAGGATATGTTCTTTGTCTCCTTTAAAATCAAAGGACAGTGGGGTAGGAGACGCCCCTATCTTGTATCGGTCATGATATTTTCCGTCAATTTCAACCACCACATAGCCATGGTCTTCGTGGGCATCTTCCGTACTGAGGTTCACAGTGCACGTGTCCCCCCGGAAAGCAAAGGTTACCGATGAACCGGGGCTTATCAAAGTTACCTTATCACCTGTTTTTTCAACACGGCCTTTTGTGAGGTAAAAATCGTTCGCCGGTAGTTTTGGTACTGTTGTGCACAACAACAGCGAAACAATAAAGAGCGTTATTATTTTTTGTGGAAAAACCATAAATAGATGTTTAAGTAAAAGTAGTGAAAATAGGTAAAAACAATAGAACCTGTAAATACGATTGTGTCAAAACATAATAAGATTTTAAACCCTGTAGGGATGCTTAACACAAATTTGTAGTGCCTCCCAAAAGCGGGTTAAAGGGAGGTTAATATTAATAAAAACAAGGTGTTAGGTACGATGAACCGTCGTAGCTTTATACTACAATTAAAAGAAAAAAAAATGAAAAAGCTATTTTTATCGCTGGGGGCAATGCTGGTATTTGGCATCGCATCAGCACAGGTAAACAACCAAACAAGTACGCAAAGCACATCTGGTACTTCGCAAATAAGGACTACTACCAGGCAGGATAATACCCTTGCGAAACCAAAACCGGTTATTACATCGGCAGAATCAAGCAATATCTTTACGAACCAGGCACCGTCAGCAGTACCTGTAACGCCTTCGCCGGCAACAACCAACAGCATGACGAATACACCTACATCAAGTGACATGTCCCGTTCGTCAAATAATTCGGGCACAGCAACCACTACTTCGGGCCATGTAACCACCGGCACGACTTCAACAACAAGAACACCATAAATAACAGATCATGAAAAAAGCAATTTTAATGCTGGGCGCAATGCTGGTATTTGGCATCGCATCAGCACAGGTAAATAACAACCAGGGAGACCTCCTGCAGACTCCGGGTGCAACAACGCCGCTAAGGACGACTATACAACAGGATAATTCAACTGCTACGCCAAAACCGGCTACTACACCGGGAGAACCGGTTGATACCTATTCGAAGCAGGCTCCGTCCGCAATGCAGGTAACACCTACAATGCCTTCACCTACAATGACCAATAACATGACCAATATGCCCACCTCAAGCGATATGTCCCGCTCATCGAACAACACAGGTACGGTGAACGGTACTTCAGGTACAGGAACAGGCACCCCGGGCACAGTAACCGGTACCTCTGGTACGACTACCGGTACTTCTGGCGGGGCACCCATAGGAACAAGTCCAACAGTAAGAACACCATAAATTTATATATCATGAAAAAAGCAATTTTTACGCTGGGAGCAATAATGGCATTTGGCCTTGCTTCGGCACAAACGGATACCACAAGTACCAGCAGCACACGAACTAAAACTAACAGCACCCATACGCAGACATCGCGCTCTACAACATCAGAGCAGCGTAAAGATGCAGCTGCAAAGGACAAGACCACCACTAAGAAAAGGAAGAACAGTGCCACGACTACCAGTACTACCACAACCTCCGGTAATGGTAACGGGACAGGAAGTTCAAACAGGAGCGGAACCGCAACGGGTACCCCGACAACCAACCCTACGACAATGCCTACCGGGACATCACCAAGGCCTTAAATCTCACCACCCTGCTCCGGCAGGGTTTTTTATGCCTGATAAGGTATTGTTAAAGTGAATGGTATATAGCCTGTCGTTTCTTATTTTTAATTAAGCAAATAATCTCAATTTACGACCAATGGAAAAGCTGAACGACCTAATGGTAACGCCGTCTAAAAAGACGATTAGTGATCTTGAATGCGCTATATCTGTACTTGGAGGCGCGTACCTGCTATACGATTCCTTCAAAAAAGAAAAGAAAAGCATCCTGGAGATGGCTGCCGCAGGATTTATGCTTTATCGTGGCATTAAGGGCTTACAGCGCAATGGTACTTTAGGCAACATCCCGTTAGGCAAAAAGCTGTTTGGCGAGCCGGCTAAGAAGCCGTCGGGCTCCAACATCAACATACACACCCGTATGATCGTGCAGCGCCCCGTAAACGAAGTATATAATTTCTGGAGGCACCTGGGCAACCTTCCGCTATTCATGGACCATTTGGAAGGTGTTACTGTACTGAGCGACACCCACTCCGAATGGAAAGCAAGCCTGCCTGGCGGCATGGGTACCATTAGCTGGAAAGCCGAGATCGTTTCTGACGAGCCTCACAGGCACATCGGCTGGCGCTCCCTGCCGGGCTCCGCTATATCAAATGCAGGTAAAGTAACCTTTAAGGATGCAGGCGAACTGGGCACGCTTGTGCATGTGGTTTTCTCGTATAGCATGCCTTTTGGCAGTATGGGTACCGAAATTGCACGGTTAATGAATCCCGTTTTCGAAAAATTAGTGCGTAAAGATGTGCTCGGCTTCAAGCGCTATATGGAAACCGGAACGCCGCAAAGGCTGCAGCAGGAAACGGTAGCTATCTATACGTAATTTAGTCGGATGCCCGAAGTCCGGGGTGGGTGACTTCCGAATTCAGACATCCGATTCATTTATTCCAGGATATTTCACGGATATAAGGTTCGCTTTTAAGGCGATCCACGGTTTTAAGAAAATGGCTGCTTGCCGAATCAGATAGCTGTATGGCTATGACCAGCTTCTTTTTTCGGTGAATGATGGAGAGGTCGGCAAAATCAATATCGTTCTCTTTTATCAGGATATTGACTATTTTTCTTGGATTGGCATCGGGATCAGCAGTTATAGTCAGTGACTTCTGATAGAATTTATTGGAAAATTTTTTCTGCAATGGCTGTATTCCCCAAAGTATCAGTAATGATAACACGGTAGCGATTCCTGCTGCAATGTACATTCCCCCACCGGTAGCCATACCGATGCCCGAAACGGTCCAGATACCCGAGGCGGTTGTAAGGCCCAACACAGTACCCGGCTTCTTAAAAAGGATTGCACCTGCACCTATGAAGCCAATACCGCTTACAATCTGCGCTGCCACCCTGGAGGGGTCGAGTTTGGTATAGTCTGCGCCTACAATGTCACTAAACCCGAACGAAGAGACCAGCATAATCAGGGCAGAGCCCATGCTTACCATCATATGGGTACGAAGCCCCGCGGCCCAGTCTTTTCGTTCGCGTTCCATGCCTATGGCGCCGCCAAAAATGGCAGCCAGTACAAGGCGCAGCAATATTTCATACCAGGTTATCATTTATCTTCTTTGTATTTAGCGTAAATCCCGCTTTTCCCCTTCATCATTTCAACACTTTGCAATAACATAGAAGTGGCCTGTAAATGACACAAGGGAATTAATCAGTAGAAAATTCGTCCGCATAATAATCCGGGTCTTCACCCGGACTGAACTTTTCGCCGCTGTCTTTTTCTACTTTTTCTGCATCCGGGTGGGTTTCATGCCTTTGGCTGTCCTGATTGCGCTGGCTTTGGTGAAGGTTATTTTCACCGCTTTCCTGGCCGCCCCGGTTTCCTTGTTGCGGATTGTCATTAATTTGTTCCATGATTGTTCGTTTTAATTACCCTTTTGGTCTTCCGGCCTTGATACCCTTGAGTTGTTGCCCGTGCTTCCGGTACCGGTACCCATACCTGTGCCCGAGGTGCCGCCGCTGTTGATGGGCTTGCCGCTGGCATCCCTTGGCGTTTTGCTGCTGTTTTCTATCTCATCGGTTATTTCCTGCTCCGTAAGCTTTTTGCCTTTTGTAGAAGAGGATGTAGTTGACGACGTACCTGTTGAAGAGGAAGAAGAACCCGGATTTCCTGTAGCAGGTGAAGAGTTCCCGTTGCCGGAACCTGTCGATCCGGACATATCAGAACTTCCGGTATCTGTAGATGAGCTGTCAACATAAACCGTATCCGTATCGGATTCGTACTTTGTAGTTTCTGTTTGGGTTTCTTTACGGCTGCAGCTTTCGCACGATGAAATCATATTCATGCCTGCTATTAGCAAAGATGCCATAACGCCGCTTTTTATTAATGATTGTCTTTTCATGATTTAGGTATTTAAAGGATTTACTTTTAAAATTACCTAATAAGGCAAAGCTGTTTTACTAATAAAAGTCTAATTGGCAAGAAAATAACATATAACGAAATTATTTCATCTCACAAAAAGTCGCCAAGACTTAAGACTTGAATCCTTACATTGCGAAGCAATCACTTTGCGGCTTCAAAACTCTTTTCCTCCATAAGGGTCTTGGCGGCTTTGCGACTTTGCGTGAAATTACTGAATCAAATATGTCAACTTGTATTAGATTATATCACTCTGCATCTTCTTTTTCTCCCGAAACGTATTTACACCACAATTTCATCCCTAAAATAATGCCGCACAATGCCGCCGCTATTACATTGCCGAGCAGGACGGGCAGGTCGTTTCTTATGATGCCATATGCCGTCCATAACGCCAGCCCGATAAAAAGCATGGCATAGGTAGCTGCCGAAAGGCTTTTGGTAGAGCGCGTCCTGATAACTTTTATGGCTTGCGGGACATTGGCTATTGTAGTAAACAATGCCGCCACAAGGCCGAGTATTTCAATATAGTCCATGATAGCGGGGGTTATAGTTTTTTACCGAATTTTTCCCTTACGGTACGGCTGATATAGGTGCTCAGGCCTTTGCCCGAGGCCGCGAGCTTCTTCATCCTTTCAATGATGCGCCTGCCGGCGCTTTCATAGGTATATTCGTAAACAGCGTCATGGTTGAATTCCACCCTGATGCTGTCGTCATGTATTTCGTAGCCGGTCACCCCGGAGTGGCCTTCCAAATTCTTATATCGTTCCATAGCGGCTGTGTCTGTTATAAAATTAGGCAACCTTTAAATTTCCCCAACCAACATTAACGCTTGATTAACTTGCGGTTAACAGCACCACGTGCCGGCAGTGACTACCTTGCATGTGAGTAAGGATAACAGGAACAATAACTAAACAGGAAATTATGAAAAGAATATTTTTATCGCTGGCAGCTGTATTCGCATTTGGGATAGCTTCAGCACAGACAGAGCCTAAGACTGTAAAGCCAATGCAGCCGGAACCGCCAAAGACCACCGATGTTAAGGATAAAGCCAAAGAAGATGCCGAGATCCAGAATGATGTGAATAAAGATCCGGAAGATGCCATAGTGCCCAGGAAGGATGAGCTTAAAACACGCGACCATGTAAAAAGCACCCCCGACCCAAAGACAGTGAAGGATACCGTTGCCACTAAGAAAAAAATGCGAAAAAGCAAGAAAAGAAGTTAAGTAAAAGCTGCCCTGAAAAGGCGGCTTTTTTTTGTGAAAACTTTAATGTTAACGTTAACCAAACCTTTAGAATGTTTCTTTTTTGGCGGGGTAATTTTACAATACAATATAGAAAGAACAGATAATTTAAAAATTTGGAATCATGAAAAAGACTATCTTATCCCTCAGCGCATTATTTGCAGTAGCAGTTGCATCAGCACAATCATACCCTAAACAACCGGACAAAACAGTTGTAGAATACGTATCTTACCAAAAACCTGTCCAGGCAGAAGTTAAAGAGCAGCCTGTGGATGCCAAAACAGACGTTCAGCAGGCGCAGCCCGGAACTGCTAAGAATGAGAAAACTTCGCAGGAAGTAAAAAGCACTACTGTTGCCGTAAACGATGAGAAATCGGCAGCAAAGAAAAGCCAGTAACAAATTTTCCTTTCTGATAGAAAGCTGTATTTATCCCAAATAGATACAGCTTTTTTCATGGCACAAAAAAAGAGGCTGCTGCCTCCTTATATTACATAAAGCCATTTTTATTCGGATGGGTGTCCGTCCGTGTTATATTCCTTCCGTCCCTTACCGGTGTACGTTTTGTTATTTCGTGCAGCTCGTGGTCGTGGTAATTGTGGTAAGCGCCCGTTTTAGACATCTTAGGGAAAGTAGCCAGTTCATCAGGGTTAACGATTGCCGGGTCTTCATACGGCATCATCGCGTTGTAATAACCTCCCTGTCCGTTCTCTGAATGTCCGCCTGTATCACCCTGATCCCGGCGGTCGTGTAATTGATTTGCCATAACCGTTTGATTTGTAGTTGTATAAAGATACGATTTTTTAATATCGCCTTAACATTTTTACTGTTAAAATTATAGGCATACAATCAATAAAAAAAAGGGCGATTGCCCTTTTGTTGTTTACAGGAACCCTTCATTATTCGGGTCATTGTCCGTACGGATGATGTTCCGTCCTTCCCGTACCGGCGACCTTCTGTTCACCAGATGGTCCTCGCTTTCCTTTTCAACTTCTCCTGCACTCGCTATCTTAGACCTCTTCGGGAACGTAGCCAGCTCTTCAGGGTTTAATACCGCCGGGTCTTCATAGGGCAGTGTGGTGTCGGGTTTCATATTCTTTATCTCGTTAAGCCTTTCATTGTCCGGCCTGTTACGGTCGTTTGCATTATTTTCCATGATATATGTGCTTTAAAGTTTATAATTATCCTCCTGTCATTTCGCCGCCGTTTATATGGATTACCTGTCCTGTAATATAAGAGGCATCCTCGCTGGCAAGAAAAACATAGGCCGGGCCTACCTCGCTCGGCTGGCCTGCGCGTTTCATCGGGGTGTCCTGGCCAAATTTCGCTACCTCATCAGCCTCAAAAGTGGCAGGGATAAGGGGGGTCCATATCGGCCCGGGAGCAACGCCGTTGACACGTATCCCTTTTTCGGACAGCATTGCCGATGTAGAGCGGGTAAAAGAAACGATGGCACCCTTGGTACTGCTGTAATCAATGAGGTGCTCGCTGCCCCGATACGCTGTCACCGATGTGGTATTGATTACCGAATCGCCTTTTTTCAGGTGCTTCAATGCTTCGCGTGTCACATAAAAGAACGGCATGATGTTGGTTTCAAATGTCTCCCTTACCTGAGCACCCGTAATATCTTTGAATTCTTTTTTCGGGAATTGTACAGCGGCGTTGTTCACCAAAATATTCAGTCCGCCCAGTTCCTTCACTGTTTTGGCAACAACGTCCTTACAGAATTCCTCATCTTTAAGATCGCCGCTTATCAGCAGGCATTTTCGTCCCTGCTCTTCTATCAATTTCCTGGTGTCTTCGGCATCCTTATGCTCATCATAATACACTATTGCCACATCAGCGCCCTCATGGGCAAAATGCAATGCTGCACTCCTCCCGATACCGCTGTCGCCGCCTGTTATCAGCGCTGTTTTCCCCTTAAGCTTGTCACTGCCTTTGTAATTCTTGCGAATGAATTCTGGCTTTGGCGTCATTTTATGCTCATCGCCCGGCTGGCTTTGGGTTTGTCCCGGAAATGATTCTGGTTTGGCCATGATTTTTTGATTTTGGTTTATATCTCTTTATCGGCTGCTTCGATGTTGATGTGCGATTCCGCAATAGCAGAAAGTAGCAGGTCGGTGCCTTTTTCTTCATTAAGCGTCTCTTCCAGCAGCGCCACGACATCTTCCTCCCTGAGCGCGATTGCAAAAGACCTCATAGTGCCGTAGCATGCAATTTCGTAGTGTTTTATCTTTTGCAGCACGCCTATTATCCCTGCGTCCCGCACCACGCCCTGCGTAGTGAATTCTATAAAATCATGCGCTTCCTTTAAGAGGCACTGCACCGCCTCATACGTTTCTTCTTCAGCAGGAATACCCGTCGCCAGGAAAATCTTTTCGAGCCTTATAATATGGCTGTTGGTCACGATGCGGTGTTGCTCCAGCAACGAAACAAGGTCTTTCGAAAAGCTGTTATTGATGATGTCGCCAAGCATTGCCACCATTACGCCTTCTGCCCAATAAAGCTGCCTGAGCTGTCTTTCGAATAAGCCCCTCAACTCGCGCGCTTCGCTATAATCTTTTGCAACCGCTGCTATCATAATTCAGTGTTTAATTATCTGTTCGGATGAGTTTTTTAGCAATCGTATTATAAAGTTACCAATCCCGTGAAGTACATCGTGGACAATTAACGCAGGATTAACAGGCACCCGGAAACGCCATTATGCAGGTCGTCGTCAAAATTTAACATTTCAACGTTTTTTAGTTAATTTTTTCTTAATTTTTTTGAAGCTGATGTATGTTTGTCCCATCAAAACATCTATAATTTTACCACACCACACAATGAAAAAGCTTTTACTACTGCCTGTTTTAGTATTTTTTGCAGCATGTTCCACTGATGATAATAACCTGAACCTAACACAGGAAAATGAACTTACAAATGCCCAATACAGGGCTGCTGTCGCTGAAACGGATCCTTCGTGCCTGACAAGCGTATCTGCTTCGGTTTCGATCGATGTATCGCGCGGTATCGACCATCCTTATGCTGTTTTTACAGGGAATATGGTTGGTGCTTCGAGCAAGGGAACCTATAGGGCAAGGGTTGAAGTCGAAATGCTGTCAGACTGTGAAGATATAACAAGCGGCAATGGCCAGGTGACTATATTTGCAATGTCAGGGACTGTACAAAATCCCCTGTTTGGTACGGCAAACATAACTGTAGCCGGAAATTTATTGCCAGCTAACCCATGTTACCGATGGAGGTTTGTTGTAGACGGTTCTATAGCCGGTTCGAAATCGAAAAATGGCTGTTCTGTAGCATCGCCGTGGTATGATGCCCCTCTTTTTTAAACTTTGATTTTTTTTAATAGTGGAAAAACCATCGGTCCTGCCGGTGGTTTTTTATTTGTATACTTGGTAACTGTCTTGAAGAACAATATTTTAACCACATAGGCATATAGCTGTTAGAAAGATTTATGAGACTCAATTAAGTGACACACAGTATGAAGCTGCGCTTCACTATGTGAAATAAATCGCTATGAAGCCTATGTTTCTATGTGGTTAATTAAATTTTAGGTAGTTACTAAAAAAACGTCAAAAATATAGTGTATGCGCCAAATGGTTTTTACTTTTACCAAAATGTGAATTATGAAAAATCTTACTTTTTTGACTTTTGCTTCTTTATTGTTCTTATCCTGTGCAGAAGCTCCCGGCCAGCTGCGTGAACTGGGCACACTGGATCACAAAGAAATTTCCGGGTTGGAGTATATCAAAGGCTCCGGGCTTTGGGCACTGGAGGACAGTGGCAATAAAAATAAGATATACAAAATCAATGAAGAGGGCGCAACAAAGGAAAGCATTACGATAAAAAACGCCAGGAACATTGATTGGGAAGAGCTTACGTCTGATACGGAAGGGAATCTCTACATAGGCGATTTTGGGAATAACGACAATGACCGCCGCAACCTTGCCATATACAGGCTCAATGCGGGAAAATATGACTGCGTAGTATCAGTAATTAAATTCCATTACCCGCAGCAGAAGGCATTTCCGCCAAAGAAATCAGAATTGATTTATGATGCTGAAGCTTTTTTTGAGCACAAGGGCAGCTTCTATATCTTTAGCAAAAACCGCAGTAAAGGTTTTGACGGAAGCTTTAATATCTACAGGGTGCCGAATAAGGCAGGCGATCATGCCGCTGAACTTTTAGGTACTTTAAAAGCGTGTAGCAATTATAATAAATGTGCTATCACCGGGGCCGACATCAGTCCCGATGGTACTAAGGCTGTTTTGCTTTCGGGTGGTAAAATATGGCTGCTGACCGGTTTTGGCGAAAATAATTTTGCCAATGCGAAAATGGAGGAGCTTGACCTTGGCCATGTATCGCAGAAAGAAGGGATATGCTTTAAGGATGATGATACCCTGCTTATCGCCGATGAAAAAGACGGCGGAAAAGGAGGGAAGCTCTATGAGGTAAAGCTGTCCCAACTGAAACACTAAATTTCTTTATGGTAAAAATAAAAGTGGTAAAATAAAAGCTTTAGATTCCAAACGATAACCCAAAGGCCACACGCCCACCATCAGTGCCGTAAAAGTAAAATACTTTCGCTGTAATCACATCCAGGCCGTTGAGCCATGCGCCGCCACCCACGCTTTGGTGCCATTTATTGGAAGTATCATCAGATACCCATATACGCCCGTAATCATAACCTCCGAAAATCCCGTATTTCATTGGGATGAAACTGGTTTTCACGCGGCCTAACGTTAGCCGTATATCAGTGCTTTGGTACACCGACCTCTTTCCGGTAAAGCGTTCCCTGCGGTAGCCCCTCAGGTCGTTATCACCGCCAAGGGTAGCCGCCTGGTAAAATTCAAACCCGTTGCTGAAATTCGCCTTGCCTTTTACCGTTGTAGCAAATACAAGGTTCTCGTCGGGAGTTATCTTGTGGATAATGCCGACAGCACCTTCGGCATGCGGGAAATTGCGTTTCGTGTCATCAATGCTGGTCTTCCACCCGGCTGCCAGGTAAAAGAACATGCCAAGCGCAGGGAGGGAGGCATTGTCATAATTCTGGAAGCTGTACTTACCGTCTACTCCGGCATACTGCCTGTGCTCAAAAAGATAAGGTTTCAGTACGCCCGGCTGGTTTACATACCGGTTGAATGTACCGTCTACCTCAATGGTCTCAAAAATGGCCCCGAATTGCGTAAGGCTGCCATTGCGGCTCTCTTTAAAGAATGAGGGAGCCGCACTGAATTTTTGCAGTTTTACCCGGTTATAATCCATGCCCAGCTGGTCATCCGGGTTCGTGGTCTCATTGCCCATCCCGAAGTAGTTGATGCTGAAATTAGGGCTGGTAAATGCCACATCCATCCCGATGTTCCACCGTGCGGCAGCATTCATGAACTTACCGGTATACTTAAGCTCAAAGCCATCGGTAGCAAAATAATAATTGCCCCTTACGGTATGGCTTCTCGAGAAAGGCCTGCGGTTAAAGCTGTTTACCGTATAAGTCACCGATGCGCCAACTTTCACGCCGTCGTCCGGGTTGTAGCCTATTGCCGGATAGCCTGCCACAACATTGTATTTGGGCTTTTCAGGATCGTAGCTGTTGGTCTCATAATCATCCGTTAATATCATAGCTGTTCTGGCATCGGCTTCAAAAGTATTTTTCTTGCTTTTAAAATCGTACACCTTCACTTTTTTCCCGTTTTCAATGCGGTAGGTGTCGTGATTCTGTCCACCCAATAATCGCAGCAAAATAGGATTTTCAGGGTTGCCTTTTACTTCAAAAACATCATCATCGTCCAGTCCATAAATCCATATTTCCTTTGTTTTTTTACGGTTAAATGTTTGACTGAAAAATGGCGATTCACCCTCTTTAATGCCGGATATTTCGACCCTTGTTTCACCTTCGGGCAGGCGGGTTATGGTAAAGCGTTCTTTTTTGTCCGTGCCCACTATCAGCACGGTTTTCAGCAGTACATCCCTGTAGTCCAATGCATATTCGTCAAGGTGTCCCTTGCGGGCTTTCAGCTTGCTTTTTAAATCCTCTATCGTCTCGTCCTGCATTTCCTTTGGCAGGTTTGCAAAAGCATCATCTATATTGGCATCGGTGAGGTGCTCGCGGATGTATGCCGCTTCCTCCAGCCAGTCTTTTTCACTGGCGGTAGTAATAAGCGCCAGGTCCAGCGGGTACGGCTCGCGGTTCAGCCATTTTACATTCCTGATGTCGTCCTTAAACGTCTGCATGTGGCGTAGTGCGGGGATATTCATAAGGATGGATAGTAGCGCCCCGTCATATTTGGAAAAAGCCTGATCGCGGTCCTTGGGTATAGGCCTGTAGGTCACCTTACCGTCTTTTTTATATTCGCCCCATTTCCACTGGTCGGAATGCCTGTCCCAGTCGCCTATCAGCATATCGAACAGCCGCGCATTTATATAAGCTTTTTCATCAACGCTGTATTTACGGTCTTTGTGCAGGTTTTTCAGCATATCATCCGTGCCAATGATGTCATCCGGTTTGCCGAAGCTCTCCAGGTCTTTCTGCTCTTTGCCTGCCTGTTCTTCGATCATATACAGCTCATCTCCAAAGTCATCGTTGTATTTCCCCAACGCGTTTTGCTTCGGGATATAAAACAGTTCCGGGTTGGTATGCGAAACCCCTACGTTATCCGCCAGCCTTCCTGCGATAAAAGGCGTATACGGGTGCGAAGTAGTATAAAAATCCAAAAGGAAGCTTTCGGCAAAAGTATTTTCAAGCTCATCACCCACATAGCGCTGCTTAAAGGCCACGGCCTGCAGGAAGCGTGTCGCGCTTTTTTTAATGGCGCGCATAGCATATTCTTTACCATCCTTAGCTTCCAGCCTCAGGGAATTGGTCTGGTGCCCGCCGCCGGTCTTTTTTGGCACGAGACCCCCGTACAGGGTGTCCAGCCGGACACTCCTGGCTTCTATAGGCATGCTGTAATATTTCCGGTAGTGCTTTCCGAAGAGGAAACGGTGGAACCCACTTTTATCGGTCATTTCCGGTGTATATACCGAAGCTGAAACAGTTGCGGGAAATGTATCAGGATAATCTTTCAGCACAACTTCCGGCTTTTCGAGCAGTTTCTTTTCGAACAGCTGTTCTTCTTTTCCGTCTTTTACTTTGTAATAAAAAACCTTGGCAGTCCCGTCATCATTAATGTCGAGTATAGCGTAACCGGTCCCGCCATACGAAAAATCTTCAGGGTAGGTAACGCGGGCGGCTTCTACTTTTGAGCCTGCCCCGCTGATGATCTGGTTGATATTGTCATGGCGGATGTATTGCAGGTTGTGGTCGTGGCCCGAAACCACGATCACGTTGTCTTTATCCTGTATCAGGGTCTTTATCCTGTTGGAAAACGAAGTGTACACCCGGCTCTGTATGTCCTGCGTGCTGTACCCCGAAGCCTTCCGCGCCAGGTTGACGAGCGAGCCTAAAATAGGCATGGGTATGTTATACGGCAATGGGTACAGCTGCTTTTTAAGGGAAAATTGCCCGCCGTGCGAACCGTTGCTCATCAGCGGGTGGTGTACCGCAACGATAATGGTTTTGCCCTGGTTCTTGTTCAACAGATCTTCAAATTCGGTAAAAAGCTGCTCCCGGGTCTTAATGTCGCAATTATCATTGATGTCCGGGTAGTTGTCCCAGTCCTCAATATACCACTGGCTGTCAATAGTAATGAGGGTAATATTGTCGCTTATCTTAATGTCGTCAATCGCGCAGCCTTTGGCAGGAAGGAACGACTTTTTGCCTGTATATTTATTGATGAATTTCTCCTCCTGCCGCAACCCTTCGTAACCGTTATACCAGTCGTGGTTGCCGGGGATCATCAGCGTTTGCCCCGGGAATAATTTTGACAGTTTCATCTGGGAGGCTAAGCTGGCCTCGCCGTCCTTACGCTCCTGCGATCCGTTATCAGGGGGCATTCCTTCCGGGTAAATGTTGTCGCCAAGGTAAAGCAGCGTGGCATTTTTCCCTTCCTTATCCAGTTTATCACTGACAATAGAAAGCATGGCCTGTGTATGTGGCTGATTGGCATACCCCGCATCGCCGATGAGGTAGAACCTGTGGGCGGGCTTACCGGTTTTAACAGAGTCGTTTACGGGGACGGGGCCGGTTGCTTTGCCATATTCCGGCTTGTAGGTGGCGCAGGAATAAAGGGACATCAGTGCGAGGATAGTGGTTAAAATTTTAATATTTCCTTTAGCCGCGATGGTATCCGAAAAGATTTTCATAAATTGGTTGTGTTAATTACCTGCGTATGGATATTGTTCAAAAAGCCGAAAGCCACGTCTTTCACCTATTCAAAGATAAACTATCTCCCGATTATATTTACCATAATTTCAACCATACTTTACGCGTGGTTAATAACGCCGCTGTCATTGCAGAAGCAGAAGGCGTAGGTAAAGAGGATATGGAGGTCATTATGCTGGCGGCGTGGTTTCATGATGTGGGGTATATCGACGGGCCTGAAAACCACGAAGAGAGGGGCAGCCATGCGGCTGAGAAATTCCTTCGTGAAAACGGCTATCCTGAAGAAAAAGCAGCACGGGTTTCCGAGCTTATAAAAGTGACCAAAATAGGTGCCGAGCCGGCAAATCTATACGGGAAAATCATCAAAGATGCCGACTGCTCGCATTTTGCGGATAAGAATTTCCCGGCATTGTCAGAGCTGCTTCGTGAAGAATGGAAGGTAACGCAGGGAAAAACCTTTAGTGATAAAGAATGGGCATTGGGCAACCGTAATGTACTCATGCAGCAGCACCGCTTTTTTACGGATTATGGTAAACAGACCTTACAGCCGCTTAAAGAAGCCAATATAGCGTTATTGCAAAAAGAAATTTCAGAGGGCGGGGAAGGCAAAAAGAAAAAGAAAGACAAGGATAAGATCAATAAAAAGAAACTCGAAAAGCTCGAGAGGCCCGACAGGGGCATCGATACAGTTTTCAGGGTGACGCTGGGCAACCACACCCGCCTGAGCGATATCGCCGACAGTAAGGCGAACATACTCTTGCAGGTAAATGCCATTATCATATCGATCGCACTTACGACTCTTATTCCAAAACTCGACAGCCCTTCGAATGCGCACCTTATTATCCCAACATTTATTATGATGGGGTTCAGTGTGGTGTCTATCATTTTAGCCATAATGTCTACAAGGCCTAAAGTAACCAGCGGGACCTTTACCCGTGAGGATATCGAAGCCAGGAAAGTAAACCTGCTTTTCTTTGGTAATTTTTATAAAATGCCGCTGGAAGAATACGAGTGGGCTATGAACGAAATGATGAAAAGCAGGGATTACCTCTACGGCTCCATGATAAAAGACCTTTATTTCCTGGGGCTTGTCCTCCACAGGAAATACAAGCTGCTACGCCTGACGTATGCCATTTTCACAATAGGAATACTGGCATCGGTAACGGCATTTATCTACGCATTCAAAACGCTATAGATTAATGGTCAATTGATTCCGGCAGGAGTGCAGCTCTTCCCCTCCCTTGGAGAGCCTGTTGCGCTGTAGCGGGAGGTGCCTGAAAGGAGGGCTGCTTTATGTAAGCGCAAAAAACTTAATTTGATTAACTGCTTGGCGCCAGTTCCTTCAGCAAATCCTCATAACTATACGTAGTTTCGTCTTTTTTATCATTGCTGTATTCAACGGTTACACGCAATGCTTTAAGCCCGGTAACGCCCTGCAGGTCTTCCACCTCAAAAGTCTCTATTACATTGCCAAGCATCTTTTTATGCTGAAGGAACCTAATGTACCTGCGGTATTCAGTCTCTTCCTGTCTTTGCGAATAAACAATTGTGATCTTTCCTTTTTCGGTTATGCGCTCCGTAGTGCCTTTTATGTGCGATTTATCGATGCGCTTCTTCACGACCTCATAGCGGGCATTGTAAGTACCATCCACATCAAATCGTTTTTCATCCATTCGGAAGCGGATAGAAATAGGCGAACTGAACACCAGTATGAGCGAGGTTACATCCAAGTCATACGGCAGTCCCGGCCTTAGCCTGTAGTATTCGTTCTCCATTTCGCACATGGCCTGCAATTGCCAAAGCCTAAGGTTGTTGAGGTAAAGCGGATTGTAAGCGTGCTTAGGCGAAATAGAAGCGCCAATATACAGGTTATGCTCCACACCATCGGTTTTGAAGCGTTCGTAATAGTGCGGGAAAAACGATTGTGCTTCGGCCTGTTTCCTGTCGAGCACTTCGGCCATTTGCTTATTGATGATCGAAAGCGCATCGTCAAAATCCTTGCGGCTGTCGTACACCATTTTCATCTTGGTGTCCAGTGTATCGAAATAATCAACTATTTTCTGGTGTATTTCAGTGTTCGAAGAATCAAAATGCTTCAGTACCGGATGCACTTCGTTAATGATATACGACTGTATAATGGACTCTGTATCTGCTTTTAGCGACTCTTTCAGCTGGACCTCCATTTTTTCCAGTTCATAGATATGTTGTTCAATGAGTGGAAGCTTTTCTTTTTCGAAGATAAACCTGAATACCGAAAGCAGCCTTTCGATCTGGCGGATAAGGTCTTTTTCAATCGACTCATTCCGTGCAGTCGAAGAACCCTTGATGTCGATCTGCCCGTAAAGCGGGTATACCTCGCGGAACACGATCTCTTTATAGGCCTGGTCTTTTTTGTTTTTTGATATAATGTGATGCAATGCTTCTTCCCTGAATTTCCAATACACGCTGTGGTGTATCGCGGTATATTCGTTCTGTATTATAGCATCGACTTCATTTTGCAATTCAGAATAGTAACGGTCTATAGTATCGGTAAGGAAAGGCAATATATAAGCCAGCTTGTTGGCATTGATGCTGTTCAGCTCCTTGGCCCGTGACGATACCAGTTCGATAAAGCCCAGCAGCTTCCCGTCCTTGATTATCGGTGCAAAAATACAGCTCCTGATGTCCTGCTTTAGCAAATGTGCAGCGAAGCCGGCATCGGCACCTTCCTGTAGCTTATAGGCTTCAACATCCGAGAGTACAAAATATTTCTTTTCTTCAAGCATCGTGTCCAGCGTGCCGGTGCACATCATGGTGGAGCAGCTCATTTCATTAGATCCGTTGAGGATGTAGCTGCTTATCTCCTGGAAAGGCGCAAGCCGGAATACATTATCGTCAACATTTACTTCGGTGTAGCCAATCCTCAGGTCGGGTATCTGGTAAATAGAGCGGAAAATACCCTCGAAATCCGATTTGGTTATTTCCTTTTCGTCATTTACCAAAAGGTTGGTCTTTAGGTTCGAGATGGCGCTCTCGGCGGTGGCATCAAACAGCGACACGATACCGAATCCCTTTGATATCCAGCTTCCAGGAGGGAATTTTTCTTTCCAAAGTTCCAGGTTGTCAAAGCTGTCCATTAGCAGGGCCACATCATCTTCAGTGATATTGATAGCCTTTTCTGTCGGAAGTAATTCAAGGAAATCGGCGTTGTAAAGGATGCGATAATAATGCATTACGCCGTCGGCATCGGGTATGTCGTAAAACAGAGGCTTGCTGAAATCGAAATGATAGCCGTAGTAGCTGTTAAGTATAAGGCAGCAGCAAAAAACATAAAACTGGTGATCGTCGAAATTCCTGATGCTTATGCCAAAATCTTCGCCGGCATTCATCAGTATTTTTTTAAACCTGTCTGTATGATTAAATGTAATGTTGAAAAAAGGGATCGCAGCAGCTTTTATCTCATTTTTGGTCAATGCAGTGGGGAAGAGGTCGGCCAGGAGGTTTTTTATCAGCTTTTCGTGCTTTTCGAGCAGTGAAAGGTCGGTAATGCCCTCACGCAATTCTGGATAAGGCGCGGTATGGCGTAGCAGTGCTTTCGCATAATCAGACCTGTAGTCCACATCCGATTCCGCAATTTCCTCAAGGGTTTCCAGTACTTTGTGGAACGATATTTTCGCTATTAAAGGACTGGCTACGTGCTCTTCAACTTCCATTTTCATCACATTACAAATAGGCTGTAAAGTTACGAAAATTTTAGTACAACGTTATGAAAGCAAAGAAAAGGTTTTTGTGATCCTTTGCAAAATCAATAAGCAAATTGCGACAAACATTCCACAATCCAGCCCCAACGGGGTATAGCCCAATAGCCCCGGGCAACGCCCGGGGAATTGAGCGTAGTTGGTAGGAAGCCCTGAAAGGGCGAAACAATACTATGGATTTGTATTATGATCAATATTCATTAATATGATGAAAGCCCGTCCTGGCTCCCTCTCCTTTGGAGAGGGCGGGGGTGAGGCCTTGCGTGAGGGACAGCACCTGCCTGCCGGCAGGCAGGGCGGCATCCCCGACGAAGGAGGGATACAGCGGATGGCCCGACGGCGTAGCTTGCGGAGCCGGCACGCCCAAATAATTAGTTACGTTAATTATACTACTTTTGCATAATCCCATGAACCAGCCTGTAAACATAATCTTCCCCCACAACATCCGCCTAACCGTAAAGCGGGAAGACCTACTGCATCCGCATATTTCGGGCAATAAATTCCGTAAGCTCAAATACAATATCATTCAGGCGAAGGAGGAAGGGAAAACAGCATTACTCACTTTTGGCGGTGCATTTTCCAATCATATTGCGGCAACTGCTGCCGCGGGAAAAGAATATGGTTTTGAGACCATTGGCGTAATACGTGGCGAGGAGTTAGTTAATAAAATTGGTGATAACCCGACTTTGGCCTTCGCCGAATCGTGCGGAATGGGGTTTAAATTTGTAACAAGGGAAGCCTACAGGCAAAAGACTGAAGAGGCGTTTGTTAACGAACTCCGCAACGAATTTGGTGATTTTTACCTTGTGCCCGAAGGCGGAACAAACCATCTCGCTGTAAAAGGCTGCGAAGAGATACTGTCAGCTGATGATGAGTGGTTTACGCATATTTGCTGTGCGGTTGGTACAGGTGGGACTATTGCAGGCATTATCAATTCGGCACTGCCGCATCAGCAAGTTTTAGGCTTTCCGGCGCTAAAAGGTGCGGAATTACAGCATGAGGTTGCTATATTTGCAAAAAAAGATAACTGGAAGCTGGTTGACGATTATCATTTTGGGGGCTACGGGAAGATAAATACCGAATTGGTAGCCTTTATGAACGATTTTTTTGAAAAAACCGGTATTCTGTTAGACCCTGTATATACGGCAAAGCTGTTTTTTGGCGTTATAGACAGGACCAACAAAGGAATGTTTCCTGAAAATTCTAATATACTGCTCATCCACACCGGTGGGTTGCAGGGTATTGGAGGCATGAACAGGGAATTAATGAGAAAGAAACTACCCATAATTAAAACCTGAGATAATGTTTAGAAAAATTTTAGCTTTAGCGGTATTGAGTTTACTGGTAAGCTGCGGCACATCGAGGTCGCGCATCCAGACAACAAAGAGCAGCACGGCAAAAACAAGGACATCTTCAAAGAAAAACAAGCCGTCTGTTAAAACAAAAACGGACACAAAAACCTCTACGGCTTCCAATTCCCGTAACGACAACCAGGTCGAGGTGCTTGAATCTACATCACGCACTGTGGTGTATGCCGACCTTGTAAAAGCGTACGTGCAGCAATATAAAGACGTTGCCAAAGATAACATGAGGCGGCACGGTATCCCGGCGAGCATTACGCTGGCGCAGGGTATATTGGAGTCGGGTGCGGGGAAAGGCACGCTTTGCGTAGAGGCCAATAACCACTTTGGTATCAAATGCCATAACGACTGGACAGGCGAAACCGTACGACATGACGACGACTCCGAACAGGAATGTTTCAGGAAATACCCAAGGGCAGCCGAGTCCTTCAATGACCATTCTATGTTCCTCACAACAAGGGGAAGGTATGCTTCTTTATTTAAGTTGCCGAAAGACGATTATGAAGCATGGGCGCGCGGCCTTCGCGCAGCCGGCTATGCCACCGACCCCAAATATCCTGAAAAGCTGATAGGCCTTATCGAACGCTATGAACTGGCAAGCTATGACTCAGAAGTACTGGACAGGCCGTACGTAAAACCGGAGCCAAAGGCAGCGCCGGTGCAGCCAAAAGCGTCGCCCGCACCTAAAGAAGAAACGCTTGTTATAGTTGCTGCAGAAACTACCGTGGCGGCAGGGTCATACCGTGTAGCCCAAGGCGATACGCTTTATTCCATATCAAAAAAACACAACCTTACGGTAGATGAGCTGATGCGCCTTAACGGGCTTTCGAGCAACGCTATTTCTATCGGGCAGGTATTAAAAGTAAAATAAGAAACATGTTATACGAACGCAGCAGCCGCCTCTTTGCCGAAGCAGAAAAGGTAATACCGGGCGGCGTGAATTCTCCCGTACGCGCCTTCAGGGCAGTAGGGGGAACGCCTATTTTTGTAAAAGAAGCTAAAGGTGCCTACCTTTATGATGAAGACGGCAACCGCCTTATAGACTACATCAATTCATGGGGCCCGATGATACTGGGCCACGCTTACGAGCCCGTAGTAAATGCCGTTATCGAAAGGGCGAAAAAAGGGACTTCCTTCGGAATGCCTACCGCACTCGAAACGGAGATCGCCGAACTTGCCGTATCAATGGTGCCGAATATCGACAAGATACGCTTTGTGAATTCGGGTACCGAAGCCTGTATGAGCGCTATCCGGCTTGCCAGGGGATTTACGGGAAGGGATAAAATAATCAAATTCGCGGGCTGCTACCACGGCCACTCCGATTCGTTCCTTATACAGGCCGGAAGCGGCGCGGTAACGTTCGGTACGCCAAACAGCCCCGGCGTTACAAAAGGGACGGCTCAGGACACTTTGCTTGCCCAATACAACGACCTTCAAAATGTGACTGACCTGTTCAATGCCAATAAGGGAGAAATAGCAGCTATCATCATAGAGCCAGTGGCAGGCAATATGGGCTGTATACCACCTGTTGACGGTTTTCTGGAAGGGTTGAGGCAGCTATGCGATGCGCATGGCACCCTGCTTATATTCGATGAGGTAATGACGGGTTTCCGCCTTGCTAAAGGTGGCGCACAGGAACTTTTCAACATCAAGGCCGATATCGTGGCATTTGGTAAAGTAATAGGCGGCGGGCTTCCTGTAGGGGCTTTTGCAGCGCGTAATGAAATTATGAACTACCTTGCACCTATTGGCCCTGTGTACCAGGCAGGAACACTGTCAGGCAACCCGTTGGCAATGGCAGCAGGACTGGAAATGCTGAAAACGCTTAATAGCGATGCTGACATCTATACGAGGCTCGACGCGAAAACGGCTTATCTTGAGACGGGCATCCGCCAAAAGCTGGATGAGACTGATCTGGTGTATACCATCAACAGGACAGGATCGATGATCTCTGTGCATTTTGATGCCAGCCCTGTAACCGATTTTAAATCGGCTGCAAAGGGCGATAACGAAACATTTAAGAAGTTTTTCCACGGCCTGTTGGCTGAAGGAATATACATAGCGCCATCAGCCTATGAAACATGGTTCATTACAGATGCGCTCACCTATGATGACCTCGACGAAACCATTGCCGCAATAGGCAGGGTATCTAAAACCTTATAAACGAAAAATCCCGCTACTAGCGGGATTTTTTATATAATATCTTTCTCTTCTTAGTGAGTAAGCTTCTTAAGCAATTCAGGGTTTGAATCAAGTTTTGCTATCTGGTCAGCGTCCAATACTGATTTTAGCTTTGTTTCAATATTTTGGTAGATAACACCTTTACGCTCTTCAGTAAGGTTAGGCGTTGCAAGCATTTTGTGCTTTGTCTGGAACAAGCGTTTAAGATTTTTATTTTGATCGTCAGTCAGTTTTACTGTTTCCGACAATAGTCCCATGTCTTTGGCAGCAGCCTGGTTTACAGCCGCATCAGCGTCAGCAGGTTGTTGTGTTGCAGTTTGTGCTGCGGCTTTCTTTTGCTGTGCATTGGCAGTAGCGCCAAAAGCAAGCATAATTACGAAAAGAGCAATTATTTTTTTCATGATAAACGGTTATTTGTTTAGTGTTTATACGCCAAATCTAATTAATTTATAAAACACCTCAAAACTTTAACACTTAAAATTTATCTCCTGCTGTCCTTTTTAAAATTTTTCTCTCTTTTTGTGATTTTTTCACGTTGATGCGTTTTCATCATTTCAAGTTGTGCCAATTGCCTGGCATCCAAAGTTTTTTTCATGAATGCCTTCATGGCGATCTTCTCATCCAGCATCCTGTTTTTCATCGCAAAACGGTCATCCGGAGTTAGTTTTTTACCGGCATCGCGGTTGGCTTTAAATTCCGCCATGGCTTTTTCCCTTTCTTTCCCTTTTTCGGTAAGGAATGCTTTTATTTCGGTTTGCTGCTTATCGCTCAGGTCGAGTGCAAGTGTCAATTTCTTTACCTGAAGCTCTGCCCTCTGTTCCGGTGTAAAGTTTTCCATTTGCCCCTTATCAAACTTTCGGTCATGATGCCTCTTTTCTCCCGGCTGTGCATTCATGGCAAAACCCATCACCATTACAATAGCTAAAATCCACGTTTTCATGTTTTTAATTTTTAAGTTTATACGCAGTAAGACCTTCCGGATTAAAAAAGGTTTAAAATTTCTTTAAAATATTTTTTGTAATGCTTTTTTGAGAGTTACATTTGTTTCGTGAAAAAAGCTGTATTCATTATAGTCCTGCTAATGCTTTTAAAGCCGGTGCTGCCGGTTTTGGATTACATTATCAATTATGATTATATAGCTACAACGCTTTGCGAGAACAAGGCAAAACCCGAAATGCACTGTAACGGTAAATGTCACCTTGCGAAAGAACTCGCCAAAGCAGCCGAAAATGAAAAGCCGCTTTCCGAAAAAAAATCCGGCCACATCGAAACAGAGGTTTTGTTTTTCGAAGCCATTGCAACTTTTCAGCTTTCTCCACAATTCAATGTAAGCAAAACTGCCAATAGTACCGAATACCGCAACGGGTATTCCCATCTTGATGCAGCTTTTGTTTTCCGCCCTCCTGTATTTATTTAAATGTACATAATGATTAGGCCTGACAGGTTTTAAAACCTGTCAGGTCTATAGATTCCTATGCCCAAACGACATTGGGACTCATTTACTATAACTTTTAAATAAATACAATGAAATTCAAATTATATACAACAGCCCTATTGGCTGCAACAGCCCTTTTTGTATCATGCAATAGCGATGATAATTCGGTAAATAACGTTTCCGGAACCGGGAGCCTGGATGTGGAATTCGATAATGCTTTTGGCGGTAACGACCTTATCCTCAATACGCAGTCGAACATCACCTCCAACAGTGAGAACCTGAAGATCAGCAGCATTAAGTACATCATAAGCAATATTGTCCTTACAAAACAGGATGGTACAACATACACTTACCCAAAAAGCCAAAGCTATTTTATAGTGAACGAGGCTGATGAGGATAGTCATGTCCTTGAGTTACAGAATATCCCTACCGGCGATTATACCCGTATCAAATTTGGTGTTGGCGTAGACCAGGCACAGTTTCAGCTGGGGGCAGAAGGGCAGGGCGACTTCCTTGCGGTGGCACAGGCCGAAGACATGCTGTGGAGCTGGTCGGCAGGATATAAATTCCTTGCTTTTGAAGGTACATTCACTTCCCCTACAGTAACGGCAGCCACGCCATTTATGGTTCACACCGGGCAAACAGGTACCGATTATAACTATACCGAAATAACACTGGATATGCCGACAAAAGCTTTGGTACGTACAACAATAACGCCTGATGTGCATATTATTGCCGACCTTTCCAAAATTATTGATGGAACGAATAAGATAAAGCTTTCCGATAACAACGATGGCGGTATGGGTGCAATGATCATGGGGGGTGCCAACCTTCCGCTGATCACAGCCAATCTGTCAGATATGTTCTCTGTAAACCACGTTCATAATGACTAAAGCCAGGAGCTGCGCGCTGCATGCCGGTGCGCAGCTTAATCATTCTTATGAAAATAAGTTATATCTTTTGGATTTTCATTCCGTTGCTGTGGAGCTGCGGGAATGATGACAGTGAATATACCAATCTGCCTTTGGATTTCCGGGTGCCGTCAAATTTTCCTGCTGTAGCGTATGATATAGCAGCAAACCCACCTACCGAAAAAGGTTTTGAACTGGGAAAAAAACTATTTTACGAAGGCAGGCTGGCTTCCGACGGTATCGTTTCCTGCGGGTTTTGCCATATACAGCAGTTTGCGTTCACGCACCACGGGCACACAGTTAGCCACGGGGTTAATAACGCGACGGGTACGCGCAATGCCCCGCCGATACAGAACCTTGCTTTCCAGAATGTTTTCATGTGGGATGGCGCAACCGGGCATCTGGACCTGCAGCCCATCATACCGCTGACAAGCCCTTTGGAGATGCATGGCGACCTGAATGCTATACTCACCATGCTGAAAGCCGACCCGGAATACAGGAAACTGTTTGCGCAGGCCTTTCCTGAAGAAGACATCACTACAGAGAACATGCTGAAATCGTTGTCCCAGTTTATGGTGATGGCGGTATCATCCAATTCCAGGTTTGATAAATACAGGCGGAATGAGCCAGGCGGGACATTAACGGCAGACGAAATGGCGGGATACACCGTCTTTACTGCCAAATGTGCCACCTGCCATGCTACGGACCTGATGACCGATAACTCTTTCCGAAATAATGGGCTGGCGGTGAATCCGTTGGTTAATGATGTGGGGCGTTATAAAGTGACTGAACAGGCAGGGGACTATTATAAGTTTAAGGTGCCAAGCCTGCGGAATGTGGAAAAAACAGCGCCTTACATGCACGATGGGCGTTTCGGTACACTGGAAGCAGTGCTCAACCATTATGCATCAGGCATTACAGATTCCCCCACGCTCGACCCGCTATTGCACCAAAATGGGACATTGGGCATCTCGCTTACCGAAACCGAGAAAGCACAGGTGATCGCATTCCTTAAAACACTAACCGATGATCAATATCTTACCGATACGCGATTTTCAGAATTTTAAAACCATGAAAAAGACATTATTTATACTACTTTTCGCCTTGCTTTCGGCTACTAAGATGCTGGCCGGCGACGGTAACCCGCCCGATTTTAAGAAATATCTTGAAGCCTTTGACGACTGCGATGCCTGTGGGTGTTCGGCTTCCGGGGGCGGGATGGGCTTTAGCTCAATGATCAACCAGAATTTTGTTGGGTTGAGGTACATTTACCAAAGCTATTCTACCAAAGACGGCATCTTCAACAACTCGCCGTGGGTAGGCCAGGATTTTAATACCATACAAGCCTGGGCGCGTATCCCTGTGTTTAAAAGGCTGCAGCTGTCGGTACAGGTGCCTTACCATTTCAACAGCCGCGAACTGGCAACCGGGACACAGAATATATCCGGTATTGGCGATATAACGGTGCTTGGCCTTTACAATGTGTACATGACGAAGAAAGACAGCACGGTTTTTACCCATATCCTGTCGGCAGGCGGTGGTGTGAAGGCGCCTGTAGGGAAATATGACAGCAACAACAATGGCAGCGTGAACCCGAGTTTCCAGTTGGGTACCGGCAGCTGGGATTACGTACTGGCTGCCGAATATGTGATCCGTAAAAAACAATGGGGCCTCAACGCCATGACAAGCTATATCATGAAGACCGAGAATAGCAAGCAATACCAGTTTGGCAACCAATTCAATTACAACGCTACGCTGTTTTATGCTGCTGAGGGCGACAAGATAACCTGGGTGCCCCAGGCTGGTATCGCGGGAGAAATATATGCCACAAACAGGCAGTATAGCCAGGATGTGCCCGGTACCAAAGGCGATATCCTTTTCAGCAAGTTAGGGCTTGAAGCAGGAACAGGGAAATTCTCGGCAGGTGTCAATGCGATGTTGCCCATAAGTCAGAACTTAATTGGCGGCAGGGTAGAAGCCAATTACAGGCTGTCGGTGAATTTGAATTATAGTTTGTAGGTTAGGAGGTCGGATGTCCGATGTCCGAAGTCCGATGCTAAGTTAGGTGTTCTTCCATTTCGACCGACGGGAGAAATCTCTTTGCGGCTTTGTTTTGAGATTTCTCTCTCCACAGGCTACATTCGAAATAGAGTAGCTTTGCTGACTTTTCAGATAATCCAATGCATCAAAAAGCCTCTGAATTTTCACTCAGAGGCTTTCTTATATAGTTAGGATTAAATAATATTACCCTTTAAACTCCACCGTCTTCATGTCGCCATCCACGGTTACTTTTACAAGGCCGTGCTTACTAAGGCCTTTCATGGCGGCATCCCATTTCTTGCCGCTTAGTCCTGCTTGTGTTTTTAAGGCATCAAGCGCAAGCTGGCCGCTCACTTTCAGCAATTCGGCCACAGCTTTTTCGTCTTCGGTAAGCTCTACTGCTTTCTTCTCCGGCCTCATTTGCGGGAAGAATAGCACTTCCTGTATTGACGGGTTATTGGTAAGGTACATAATAAGCCTGTCCATACCAATACCAAGCCCTGATGTTGGCGGCATGCCGTATTCCAAAGCGCGAAGGAAGTCATTATCAATAAATTGTGCCGCTTCCACATCGCCCCTTTCAGACAGTTTCAGCTGTGCCTCAAAACGCTCACGCTGGTCTATAGGGTCGTTTAGTTCAGAATACGCATTGGCAATCTCTTTACCGCACACCATCAGCTCAAAACGCTCGGTAAGTTCCGGGTTATCGCGGTGCGTTTTACAAAGCGGGCTCATTTCTTTCGGATAATCGGTAATGAACGTAGGCTGGATAAAGTTGCCCTCGCATTTCTCCCCGAATATCTCATCAATCAGCTTGCCTTTGCCCATCGTCTCGTCAACGGCAATGCCCATGCCTCTGGCAGCTTCATATATTTCTTCTTCCGTTTTGCCGGAAATATCAAACCCTGTGAATTGTTTGATGGCATCGGTCATCGTCACCCTGGCGTAAGGTGCCTTAAAGCTCACGTTATGTTCACCAAAGGTTACGTCAGATGTACCGTTAACCGCTATGGCACAATGCTCCAGCAAGTTTTCGGTGAACTCCATCATCCAGTTGTAGTCCTTGTAGGCTACATATATTTCCATCGCGGTAAATTCAGGGTTGTGCGTCCTGTCCATACCTTCGTTGCGGAAGTTTTTCGAGAATTCATAAACGCCGTCAAATCCGCCTACAATAAGCCTTTTAAGGTACAGCTCATTAGCAATACGCATGTATAGCGGAATGTCAAGTGAGTTGTGGTGCGTAACGAACGGCCTTGCGGCAGCACCGCCCGGTATTGGCTGAAGGATTGGGGTTTCCACCTCAAAATAGCCTTTGTCGTTAAAGAACGAACGCATGGCATTGAAAAGCTTTGTCCTTTTTACGAATACCTCTTTCACCTGCGGGTTCACCACAAGGTCTACATAGCGCTGGCGGTAGCGGAGCTCGGGGTCGGTAAAGCTGTCGAATACTTTTCCTTCGGCATCCGTTTTCGGCATTGGCAGCGGGCGCAGTGTTTTGCTTAGCAGCCTGAAGTCGGTAACCTTAACGGTCATCTCGCCTACCTGCGTGGTAAAGAGTTCGCCTTCAACGCCGATAAAGTCCCCAAGGTCGATAAGCTTCTTGAAAAGCTCGTTGTATTTCACTTTATCTTCGCGGGGGCATATCTCATCGCGGTTAAAATACAGCTGTATGCGCCCTTCGC
Organism: Flavobacterium album; assembly: GCF_003096035.1. Lineage (NCBI taxonomy): Bacteria > Pseudomonadati > Bacteroidota > Flavobacteriia > Flavobacteriales > Flavobacteriaceae > Flavobacterium > Flavobacterium album. The sequence continues at coordinate 1,953,214 of NZ_CP029186.1, forward strand.
TGTCCTGCAATTCGGCAAAAGAGGCTTTCCCCTGTATGCGCACCGACATCAATCTTCCGGCCATAACAACCTTCCTGCCTTCAGCAAAATTGTCCTTCACCTGTTTGGAGGTATGGTCTACCGGAAACAGGTTGGCGGGATAGGGATCGATGCCGAGATTCCTCAGCGCGTCCAGTTTTTCTCTGCGGATAATTTCTTGTTCTGAAAGCTGCATGGTCGTTATATTTTTTACGCGGGCAAAGATACGGATTATTGGCAAAAAACCAATTTGCTGTTTTTTACGCTTCCTCAGCGTTCATGATTACATAAAACAATTATATTTGGCACAATAAACACTATATAAATGAAAACAAGATTATTTTTAGCGTTAAGCCTCGTGATGGCATTTTTAACAACGTCGTGCAATTTCAGTGAGACCATTACGATCAATGAAAAAGGAGGCGGAAGGGTATCGTTCGACATAGACGGCTCAGGCCTTATGGCAATGGCCGGGGAAGAAATGGCAAAAGAGGGTGAAAAGCGCATGGATTCTACATTCACTTTCAAACAGCTTTTGGAAGAGAAAAAAGACAGCATAGCTACATTGCCGAAAGCAGAGCAGGACAGGCTGAAGAGCCTTGAGAAATTCTCGGTAAAAATGCTTATGGACCCTGCAACCAGCGAAATGAAGATCAACCTGTTCGCTGATTTTGACAAAGCCAACGAGCTTCAGGACATGATGAAGGCTTTCGGTAACCTGAACAGCATGAAAAAACAGCTGGGCGCACCCGACATGGGAGGCATGTTCCAGAATGGATCGGAAGTAACCTATGCATATGACGGTAAAAAATTCAGCAGGAAAGTTAAACTCGTTGATAAGCCGAAAAAGAAAGAAGAAGGCGGGGATGAGGATATGTACAAAGCGATGTTCGGCGAATCGAACTATGAGCTTAATTATACTTTTCCTAAAAAAATAAAAAAGGTGTCGAACAAGAATGCAGTTATAAGTGCGGACGGCAAATCGGTAAAAGTTACCTATCCGTTAAGCGATTTCTTTGACAACCCGCAGAACATGGCGTTTGACGTAGAATTCGAAAAGTAATAGTTACAATGCAATAATAAAGATCCGGATGAGAAATTATCCGGATTTTTTATTGATGTCAGGCTTAAGGTTTTGTTTTGTAATTTTGTAAAGCATTTAGCATTTATGAATATGAACAAAACCATAGAATTCCTTGACCTTGGAAGCATGGACTACAAGGAAGCCTGGGATTACCAGGAACAGCTTTTTAAAGAGATACTCGATATAAAAATATCCTACAGGCGCGAAGGGCAGGAAGCTGAAACGCCCAATTATCTCCTGTTTACAGAGCATCCGCATGTTTATACCCTTGGCAAAAGCGGTGATATGGCCAATATGCTCCTTAACGAAAAGCAACTTGAGGCAAAAGGCGCCAGGTTCTACAAAATAAACAGGGGAGGGGATATTACCTATCACGGCCCGGGCCAGATAGTGGGTTACCCGATACTCGACCTTGAGAATTTTTTTACCGATATCCACAAATACCTCCGTTTTCTTGAGGAGGTTATCATACTTACCCTGGCCGAATATGGCATTGCTGCCACAAGGAGCGAAGGCGAGACCGGCGTGTGGCTGGACGTAGGCACACCTTTTGCCCGAAAGATATGCGCCATGGGAGTACGTGCCTCGCGTTGGGTAACCATGCACGGTTTTGCATTCAACGTAAATGCCGACCTTGGCTATTTCGATAATATCATCCCGTGCGGGATAAGGGGTAAAGCGGTTACATCATTAAACGTAGAGCTGGGTGTTCCCAGTGTGGATGAGGAAGAAGTAAAAGAGAAGCTCCTCAGGCATTTTGCGGCGTTGTTCGAAGCAAAATTAAGGATTGTAGATCGTAACGTGGACGTCCTCTAAAATATCAAATTCTATCTCCAGCTGTTCCGGCAGCAGGCGGAAGCTTTTCCTGTGGTATTTTGTAATGCCGTACTTTTTTATAGCCTCACGGTGCTCTGCTGTGGGATAGCCTTTATTCTTTTTCCAATTGTACATAGGAAACTCTTCGTGCAATTGGTTCATATATTCATCCCGGTAGGTTTTTGCGAGTATAGATGCCGCTGCTATGCTCAGGTATTTGGCATCGCCTTCTACAATGCAGCTGTGCGGGATGCCTTCCACCGGCTTAAAGCGGTTGCCGTCTACAATAATATAATGGGGTACAGGCGTAAGCTTTACAATACATTCCTGCATGGCTTTTATAGAGGCGTTCAGGATATTGATCTCGTCTATTATTTCAGGCCCGATATTTGTGACATGGTAACATAGCGCCTGCTCCTGGATTATGGGGCGAAGGTATTCCCGTATCTTCTCGGTGAGCTGCTTGGAATCGTTGAGTAGTTCATGCCGGAAGTCATCCGGAAGAATTACTGCGGCAGCGGTAACCGGGCCCGCAAGGCAGCCGCGGCCTGCTTCGTCAGTGCCGGTTTCATATAGCAGATCTGAAAATTTTGATGAAAGCATAAAAACCCCGTGTATGGATATAACGTATAATTTTATAGCACAAAGGTAACAGTACTACGTTAAAATTGAAATTATTGAAGCTTAATTTGTTATTATTTATATTTTTGCTAATCTTTTTTTCTTCAACATCATATTTAATAGGATATTTGCGGAAAAGAGCTATTAACTTTTTAAATTACCAAAACAGTCATGAAAAAAAATACTGTAAAAGGAATGTTTATTATTGCCATGGCGGCAATGGGAAGCGTTTCGGCTTTTGCACAGACCCCTGAGCAAAGGAAACTTATTGTGAAGGACAACAATCTTGAAGAGCTGGCAAGGATCAGCAGGGAAGAGCTCGAATTCAAGACCAAAAATTATGCGGAAGCATTGAGGCTTGCTGAAATAAATGGATGGCCCTTAAAAAAGACAAATAGTAATGGGGACACTCAAAAGCTTTCTGGTGTCACCGAAGACGGTCATCCCGTATACTTTACGATGTACAATCTTGGCCAGGCAAAAACCACAAGGGCTGATAAGCTCATGCCGGGTGGCGGAATGGGTCTTAACCTGACAGGCGAGGGTATGACAATAGCTATATGGGATGGTGAGCAGGTAAGGGAAACTCATGAAAATTTTGATGGACGCGCAACCATTCTTGATGAATTTGTAGGGTATGGCGACCATGCAACGCACGTAGCGGGTACTATGGTAGGCGGCGGTATAGCAAAGCCTACCGCAAGGGGTATTGCATACAAAGCGAACATAAATTCTTTTGAAGGGTTTCAATCTGATACTCCTGAAATGACCACTGAAGCTGCAAATGGGCTGCTTGTTTCGAACCACTCCTATGGGTTTACCCCGAACCCGATGCCGGAGTGGTTTTGGGGTGCGTACGCAAATTATGCAAGATCAATAGACCAGATTACATTTGATGCGCCAAGGTACCAACCAGTGGTTGCTGCGGGTAATGACAGGAATAGCAGTCCCGAAAATAACCCGGAAAAAGGGGGATATGACCTTATAAACTGTTATGCGACTGCCAAAAACGCAATTGTTGTCGCTGCGGTATATAACGTGCCAAATTATGTAAATAGCAATTCAGTTCAAATGTCAAGTTTTAGCAGCTGGGGGCCTACAGACGATAACAGGATAAAACCGGATATTTCTGCAAAAGGTGTCGCTGTGTATTCAAGTGAGGCAGGAAGCAATAGTGATTACGGTTCACTCCAGGGTACTTCTATGGCAGCCCCGGGTATTGCGGGTTGCATAACGCTTTTGCAACAGCATTATAATAATGTAAAAGGAGTTTACATGTGGTCGTCTACAGTAAGGGGGCTTGTAGCGCATACAGCAGATGAGTGTGGAGATTACGATGGTCCGGACCCTGCTTTTGGATGGGGATTAATGAATTCTCAAAAAGCGGCTCAAGCCATTACTGATAGTGATTCAAATGTTGCATTAGCAATAATCGAAGAAAATACACTTACAAATCCTCAGACTTATACTAAAACTGTTATGTCAAATGGAGTTGATCCTCTTGTTGCCACAATATCATGGACCGATAGGCCGGGAACTCCTAATGGCGGTAATGTTGATCCTACAACTCCGGTGTTGAGGAATAATCTTGATATAAGGGTTACTAAAGCAGGGGGTGATACTTACATGCCATGGAAATTTGGAGATTTTATGTCAGATCCGGCTATACAGGGAGATAACAATGTTGACAATATTGAGAAAATTGAGATTCCGGGAGCTTCAGGAGAGTACGTAATCACTGTTTCGCACAAAGGTACATTGGTAGGTGGTTCGCAAAATTATTCCCTTATTGTAACGGGTATTGTTGATGTGGCAGGTTTAGAAGATAATGCCGAGAAGATATTTACTGTATGGCCTAATCCGGCGCACGGACAGCTCACTGTTTCATTGCCGCAGGGTGCTGAAAGCAATGCTGTTGCGCAATTGTATGATATACAGGGCAGGCTGATGCTTCAAAACGCGCTTAAAGGAGGCGACAACAATATAAATATAGAGAATATGGCCTCGGGTGTTTATATGGTAAATGTGACTAATGGTAGTAAAATTCAGACTAAAAAAGTAATTATCAAATAATATTTTCAAAAATTTAAATAATTTCCGAAATATAACGCAACCTTTTACATTTCGTTGTATCTAATAATAAACGTCAGCTTTTTGTTGACGTTTTGTTTTAATTCAAAAATAGATACAATATGTGGGCAATTATTATTAATCTTCTCTGGATTTTCCATTTATACTAAAAATTGTGAAAACTTGTGAGAGTATTGCAATGTTAAAAGTTTGTTATATTAAAATAAATTAATAGATTTGCAACTTAACTAACTCAAATTAATTAAATATGAAATCAAAGTTTACTTGGATTTTTACGCTTTTACTGGCGTTTTTTATTCAGTTTTCCTTTGCGCAGGAGAGGACTATTACAGGAGTCATTAATGACAGCCAGGGGATGCCGATTCCCGGAGCGAATGTAAAAGTTCAGGGTTCTACTGCAGCAGGTGTTCAGACTGATTTTGACGGAAGGTTCGCCATTCAGGCTTCTACTGGTCAAAAGCTGGTTATAACATTTGTAGGAATGAAAACGCAGACGATTACTGTAGGTCCTTCAGCTTCTGTTCCGGATGTAAGGATGGAAGATGATGTTACAGTTCTTGCGGATGTTGTGGTAGAGGGATACCGTAACAGTACCAGGCCGCTGTCTAATATCGCCGTGACCACAGTTACAGCAAAAACGATCGAGGGCAGGCCGAACGCGTCTTTTATCCAGACACTGCAAGGCCAGATTCCGGGTCTTAATATCTCGACAGGTTCAGGGCAGCCAGGTGCTAACTCTACAGTAATCCTAAGGGGTTACGGATCTATTAACGGTCAGGTTGAGCCTTTGTTTGTAATCGACGGTGTGCCGTTGAACTCTGATAACTTCCGAAGCCTTAACCCGAACGATATTGAGTCGGTATCGGTTCTTAAGGACGCGGGTGCTACTGCTATCTATGGTAACAGGGGTGCGAATGGTGTGATTATCGTTAAGACTAAAAGAGGTTCTTTCAATTCAGCATTGCAGGTTAAGTACAATGGTACTACCAGCTTTACTGAAATGCAGAACAATAAGTACAATACGATGAACTCTAGGCAAATACTGGGTCTTGAGAAAACTAAAGGTAATGGTTATGGCGCAAGCCTTACTGATCAGCAGATTGCTGCATTTGCTACTAATACAAACTGGAAAGATGTTCTTTTCAGGACGGGTGTTTCACAAAACCACGTTTTAAGCCTTACTGGCGGTGGCGAAAATATCTCATCGTTTACCTCTTTCGGTTTCTTTAACCAGGAAGGTATACTTATTGGTACAGACTTAAAGAGGTTTAACTTCAGGAACAACCTTTCGGGGTCAAGCAAAGATAAAAGATTCAACTACGGTACTTCATTAACGATAAACTATTCTGTAAGGAATGAAGCTTCGAATATTGGTACAGGTAACGTGAATATCAACCCTGTATTGGGTGCTAACCAGGGTGTGCCTTATATCAGCCCGGACATGTATACTACAAGCCAGGGTATCCTTGATATGTATCAGGCAGATCCTTCCGATCCAAATAATATTGGTGCAGGTACACTATTACTTTCACCGCTTATGCAGCTTGATATCGTGAAAAAAGGCACGCTTAAAACGGATGAGCTTAAAATGATTGGTAACGTTCAGGGAAGTTATAAGCTTACTGATGAGCTTACACTCGCAGGTACATTTGGTTCTGATTATACACAAGCAGTGAGCACTCAGGTGCAGGATCCTACATCGTTTAACTCGCTATTATTCAAGCAGAATAATGAATTGTATCTTGGATGGCAGGCCCAGAGTTTTGCAAGGAATATAACATTCAACACGAATGTTAACCTTAATTTTAATAAGACTTTTGGTAAACACACTAATGATGCGTCAGTTTTCTCTGAATATCTTAAAGCGCATACCCAAGGCTTTAATTATACTCAGAATGGTTTGGATCCTAAAGTATTCGTGCCTGGCAATGGTGCCGGATTCATACCGTTTAACACTGCTACACCACAGTTCTATCTTCCTGAAGTAGCTGCTGGAAAAGGTACAGCTGGTTTATTTTCTTACTTCGCTACTGCGGATTACGACTACAATCAAAGGTATGGCTTGGCAGTTACTGTTCGTAGGGATGCTTCTTACCGTTTTGCTGAAACGAACCGTTGGGGTACATTTTGGTCTGTTTCAGGAAGATGGAATATTGATCAGGAATCATTTATGCAGGGTTCTCCATTTACGATGCTAAAATTAAGGGCGTCTTACGGTACTACAGGTAACCAGAATATTGTTGGATCAAGTATTTTTGCAGGTCCAAATCTTTCAAGGACGTTGTTCACCCAAGGTACCGGATACTTTCTTCAGCCCTCTTATATAGTATCACAATTAGGTAATCCTGACCTGAAGTGGGAAATATCAAAACAAGCAGACATTGGTATAGATTTTGAGATGTTTGACAGGAGGTTAAGAGGTACATTTGATGTATACCGAAAAACTACTGATGCCCTTTATCAGGGAAAACAAATTTCTGCTATAAATGCTACATATACCATTGATTCAAACGGTGGTTCATTGCAGAACCAGGGTGTTGAAGCCTTACTTTCTTATGACGCTATAAAAACTAATGATTTTACCCTTACACTAAATTTTAATGGCTCTTACAACCAAAATAAATTGCTGGATGTAACAAATGCTGATAACTTCCGTGACCTAGGTAACCAGGCAGATGATGAAGGCGGCCAGTTAGGACAATTCTACATGATTAAATATGCAGGTGTTAACCCGGCTGATGGTAACCTTTTGTTTTATACCAAGGATGGCCAGTTGACTGAGACTCCAGATCAAAGTAAAGACAGGGTACTTACTGGTAAATCGCCAATTCCGGTTTATCAGGGAGGGTTTGGTTTTGAGGCTAATTACAAAGGTTTTGGTCTTACCACACAATTCTCTTATGTAGCGAAGATTTCCAGGATAGATTATGATCTTGAAGGTCTTCAGGATCCAACTGATATTGGTGTGTTTAATAAATCTACTGACCTTCTTAACGCGTGGACTCCGGATAACAGGATAACCAGTATTCCGTCATTGTTCCTTACAAACAAAGGCCAGGATGCTAACTCTGACAGGTATCTTAGGGATGCATCTTATGTAAGGCTAAGATATGTAAGTCTTGGATACAGCTTTAACCAAAAGATGCTTGAAAAAACACCTTTCTCAGGTCTAAGGGCATATTTCCAGGCTGAAAACCTACTTACATTTACAAAATGGAGGGGTTGGGATGCAGAAAGTGACCGTGGTGCAGACCAGTACCAGTACCCTACTCCGAGAATACTCTCTTTAGGTCTTGAAGTACAATTCTAAAAAAAATGACAAAGAATATGAAAAATTTAAAATTAATTTTGTTTTTTATCACAGGGGCTTTATTTGTGTCGTGTGATGATGCAATTGATATAACGCAGCCAAGTGAGCTTCCACCAGATAAAGTTTATCAGACGATAGATGATATGCAGTTGGGTCTAAATGGTGTATATGCATCCATACCTGGTGAGAATCAGATATATTTTACCTCCTTATTTACTGACGAGGTTGCATTAGGTGTATCTAATGGTGGCCAGGGGCAGGATGGTGAACTTGCTTTCCTTTTAAATCCTGCTACCTCCGGAGATGCTGCTAATATGTGGCTTGAAAATTATGCACTTATCAATGCCGCAAACAGGCTTATCAACGGCGTAGAAAATGTTGTAGTTGATCCTGAGAATGAGGAGGATACTGCAAGATATAATGATATCCTTGCACAAGCTCATGCGCTTAGGGCTTATGGGCACTTCAATCTGTTGACTTTCTTTAGTGAGGATATGAAGAATGACAACTCATTAGGAGTTATTCTTGTAGACTTTGTTCCTGAAGACATCTATATTCAACTGCCAAGGAATACAACTGGTGAAGTGTTTGACTTTATTGATACTGATCTTGCATTTGCTGCAGACAATCTTTCCGGAATTGATCCTGCAACAGGTGAGGCATATGTGAATCCTTACTTTTATGTTACTCAGAATTTTATTAAAGCTTTTAAGGCACGTATGGCTGCTTACAGAGGCGATTACGCAACCGCTAAAACATTTGTTGACCAACTTGCTACAGGAGGCGGTCCGACTTTGGCGCTTGCAAACAAAACGCAGTATAAACTTATCTGGACAGATGCCTCTGGACAAGAGGTTATCTTTAAGATAAACAGGTCTAACCCGGGTGGTAACGTAACAGGTAACTTCTCCCAATTCTGGTCATCTGTTAACACTACTGTTACTGGTTCTCCTTTCTTCGAAGTGAACAGGGCATTATTTAACCTTGTTAATTCTTCTAGCGATGTTAGGCAAAAAGTGATCGTAGACGCGTCTGCTTTTGGTTTCCCATCATATGTACTTCCGGATTACAATAGTGTAAGCAATTCAGTATATAAGTCGCGGGATGTATTGCCTGTTGGCAAATATCCGGGTAGCGAAGGTCTTAGTATGCTTAATGATGTTAAAATATTCAGGATGTCTGAGATGTATTTGATCAGGGCTGAAGCCTATGCAAGTATGAATGATATTCCAAATGCTATTGCAGACGTTAACAGAATAAGGACAGCGCGTATTGGATCTTCTGCAAATATTAATCCTGCAGGGCTTACTATACAACAGGTTTGGGCCTACATCCTTAGGGAAAGAAGAATGGAACTTGCTTTTGAAGGCCATAGGTATGTTGACCTTAGACGTTTAGGTGTTCTTGCCGGACAGCAGGTTGACCGTGATCCAAGAGATTGTGCCTTCAATGGGTTCTGTACGCTTCCTACTACAGACTACAGGTTCGTAATGCCTATTCCAAGGCTTGAAACAGCTGCTAATCCAAACATTCAGCAGAATCCTAATTACTAGAAAAAAATATAAAAATGAAAAAGTATCTTTCAAAAATAGTAGTCTTTGCCCTTTTAGTTGGGGTATTGTCAAGCTGCGAAGAAGACAAGATTGTTTACAAAGGAGATGGCCAATCTTTGGTTGGTTTCAATACTGCCGCAGGCAATCTTAAAACTTATGACCCACAGGAATCCACAAATCCTTCTGAGATTATCGTAGAAGTGGGCTCTACCAAGAAGGTAAATTATGACAGGACTGTACAGGTTGTAATAAATGATGAACTTACTGATGCATTACCGTCTCAGTATACTATCGATCAGAGCACGTTTGTTATACCTGCAGGTGAGTTTACAGCAAAAATTAAAATTACGGGGCATTATGATGCACTTACTGATATCAAGCAAACCTTAACACTTGATTTGATATCTGTTCAGGACCAGGATATCTTTGACGCGAAGAGGGCAAGATATACAGTGTCAATATACAGGGTTTGCCCAAGGGACATTCCGTTGACCTATACTGGTTACGTAACTGGTGAAGTAGGCGGGGCTACTGAAGAATTTACTGTTACATTTGTTCCTACCGCAGATGCTGCTACTTATAATGTTGCAAATTTATGGGGTAATTTTGTTTCAGGAGCTACTGGATCTAATTATGACGGACAATATCCATATCCGGCTAAATTGGTAATAAACTGCGATAACACGGTTGATATTACTCCGGATTCAAATTCACAAGTTGCTACTGACGGTAGCGATGGTACATTTGATCCTGATACTAACGAATTCCAGCTGTCTCTTACTCAGGATTTATTTTCTGATCCATTTACCGCCGATATATACCTGATACCGGCACCATAATCGGTTATAATTTAATATCAAAAGGGCTTTCATACGAAAGCCCTTTTTTTTGGCGTTTTTTGAATATTCCCGTTCCTAAAATTTAATTACATTTGCCTAAACTTAATCCCGATGCAGAGAATTTTTCTTTCTATTTTTCTTTTAATGCTGCCTGTACTGCTTTTTTCCCAGGATAAGAAAAAAGGAAAATTAAATTCGTCCCCAAAAGGGAATTCCGCTTCTATACAGCGCGATGATAGTGATAAGGGCACGGGCCAGGCCAAAACGGCTGCTGATACTATCGCTACCATAGATATGTACAAGATCGTGACCCTGGAAAGGGATACAATCATCGTAGATACTTCTCTGACAATCAAAAACGAATATCAGAATAATTACCTGCGGAAAGATAACTTCGGCCTTCTTGCTTTTCCGAATGATGGGCAAACTTACAATACGCTCGATTACGGACTGACAAAATTCAATCCGTTTCCCGGGTTTGGTTTTACTGCGAAGCATTTTAACTACATGGAAGTTGAAGACATAAACTATTATAATGTAGCAACTCCATATACCGATCTTTTCTATAGGTCTACCCAAAAACAGGGGCAAATACTGGATGCCTTTATTACGGTAAATACTTCAGAGAATCTCAATATGTTTGTCGGCTATCGAGGTATAAGATCAATAGGTAAATACATAAATTCTATTTCAAGTAACGGAAATCTCCGCATCGGCGGCAGTTACAATACAAAAGATAAAAGATATTTTTTAAAGCTCCATTTTACCGGACAGGACCTTTCTAACCAGGAGAACGGTGGCATCATCAATACTGATTTTTTTGAAAGCGGGGTCGATCCCTACACACAGCGGGAGCGTCTGGATGTTTATTTTAAAGATGCCACATCTATGCTTAAAGGCAATCGCTTTTTTGCAGACCATACATTCAGGCTTAACAAGAGTAACCCAAACAGCATTGTCTTCCACCACAGGTTTACGTACGAGAATAAGTTTTTTGAATATACCCAGCCTACAAAAAGTACAAGGTTTGGTGCGGCATATACAACTTCTATCAACAATAAGACACGCTATAATATGATGTATAATATGGTGGGCGCTGCTTATTCTAACGAAAAGATCGGTATGGTGGAGTTTTATGTAGAAGACTTTAATTACAACTATTTTTACAGGACCATTATCCTTAATCCCAATGGTTCTTTGGGTGTGCCCAACGCCATAAATGACAGAGTTGATACTTATGGCGCAAGATATACCTATCATAAAAACAAGCTGAAAGGCAGTGTACTTTTCTCAAACTCGATCACTAAACAATCACTCGCTAATATCGATATCTCTGCCCGATATACTTTCGATGAAAATAACAGCGTTTCGGCACGCTATCAAAACATGAACAAGCTGCCTAACCAGAATTACAAGCTTTACCAAAGTGATTATAAGGCCTACAACTGGTATAACCCTAACGTTAAGAACGAAAAGATCAATAGCTTTGAATTTGAGGCCAAAACGAAATGGGTTGATGCCTCTGTACAATATACCATACTCAACGACCATTTATATTTTAAAAATGAGTTTATAAATACGATCTCTACCCCTGCGAATATCGATACGCTATATGTGAAGCCGCAGCAGTATGGGAATACGATCAATTATTTTTCGGTTAAGGTAGGGCGTGAGTTCAGGGTTTGGAAACTGGCCCTTGATAACACGGTTTTGTATCAAAAGGTTGACCAAAGGGACAATGTGATCAATGTTCCCGAACTCGTAACAAGAAATACGCTGTATTATTCCGATTATGTATTTAAAAAGGCCTTGTATTTCCAAACCGGTATCACCTTCCAGTACTTTACTAAATACTATGGGAACGACTACAACCCATTGATCGGTGAATTCTTCGTACAGGATAAAAAGAAGTTTGGCGATTTTCCGCTAATGGATTTTTTTATTAATGCTAAAATAAAGGAATTCAGGATGTTCCTGAGAGCTGAACACTTTAATTCGGGCTTTACCGGATATGATTATTATTCGGCGCCAAACACTCCCTATCGTGATTTTACTGTGCGTTTTGGCGTAATTTGGGATTTCTTCTCATAAGATTTATATTTTTTGAATTATCGTCTGAAAATTAAACACTTATAACAATAGTTTGGAATAGTGTTATTTTTCCACAATAATCAAAACATTAATAAGGTAGGATTACGAAACTTATTTTATTAATTAAAATTTATCTTATTTAGGTTGAAAGCTGTTAATTTATTCAAGTAATTCTTTCGGTTTTGAATTAAATGCGGGTCTTTCGGGGAGTTTGTGATTTTTATTTAAGATTTTGATTACTATTTTTATGAAATTATTAATCAAAATTTAAATTAAAAAAAGCTATGAAGAAAACTACCTTCGGGAGTCAGCTCGTGGCTAAAAAGAAACAGTGGTTTACAATGCTCGCTGTAGCATTGCTGTCCTTTTTAGGTCATTCAGCGTATTCCCAGGTTGGCACGACCTGCGAAAATCCAATTGTGATTACAGGCCTGCCTTACACTACTACGGACAATACTGCAAACTATGCAGATAATTACGATCCACCGACGGCTTCGAGCCCTGTATGCAGTACCACTAGCAGCGGTAACTATTATCATTTAGGTAATGATGTAATTTATGCTTACACACCAGCGACAAATAAAAGCATTAATATACGTATGCCCAACGGTGTTGCATGGTCAGGTATGTTCGTTTATACAAGTTGCGCGAATATAGGTATTGAATATGCTGCCTGCGCTACAAGTACAACTGCAGGAAACAGGGAAATAAACAACTTCCTCGTAACCGGCGGGCAGACCTATTACATTTTATTATCTATTTGGGAAACGCCTTCAACTTTTGCGTATACCCTGAATATAACAGAAAATACCTGCGCTAACCAGGCGGCTACATTTGGAATAGTATCCAACTGTGCGGTAACCCCGGGCTTTTTCGCGACTGCAAACATCACCAGCATGGGATCGGCTACATCATTGACGGTGACCGACAACCAGGGTAGCGCTCCGCAGGTAGTTACGGCTACAGGACTGGTAACTTTTGGGCCATATACTAATGGTACTTCGGTAAACCTTACAGTTGCTAACACTACAGATTCCAATTGTGTTGTAACGGGTACAGCCCTTACGCAGACAGCCTGCCCTCCGGCAAATGACGACTGTGCAGGTGCAATTACACTTATTCCAAGTGCGAATACTACATGTGCCGGTACTACAGCCGGTACTACTTTGGGTGCAACGCAGTCTATGGCTGCCGGTGTATGCAGTGGAACTCCTGACGACGACGTGTGGTATAAATTTGTGGCTACTGCCTCTGTACACACCATAACAATATCGGGTACAGCTGCTGTATCGGGCACTTCAACAGATATGTACTTCCAGGTGCTTAGTGGTACTTGTGGTACGACAACAAGCCTTCTTTGCTCTGATCCCGACACTGGCTCAGTTTCAGGCCTCACGGTAGGTGATACGTATTATGTAAGGGTGTACAGCTATGGAAGCTCTTCAAGGAATACCTTCAATATCTGCGTAACTACGCCTCCTGCTGCCGTTGCTAACGACGATTGTGCAGGTGCGGTGACGCTTACAGTGAATACTGCAGATACCTGTACGACTGTAACCGCGGGTACGACCGCTAATGCTTACCAGTCAATGGGTGCAGGTGTATGCAGCGGCACGCCGGATGACGATGTTTGGTTTAAATTCGTTGCTGCAAGTACTGTGCAAAGGATTACTTTGTCAGATGTTGTTGCCGTTTCCGGTACAAGCACAGACATGTACTTCCAGGTACTGGATGGTACTTGCGGAACGACTACAAGCCTTTTGTGCTCTGATCCAAATACCAACCTGGTTGCAGGACTTACTGTAGGCAATACTTACTTTATCAGGGTATACACCTATGCTTCTACTTCAAGGGCTACTTTTAATATATGTGTTTCTACGCCGCCAGCACCACCGGCCAACGATGAATGTGCAGGAGCGATAACACTTACGGTAAATAATGACCTTAACTGTGGTGTAACAACTGCAGGAACAACGGTTAATGCGTACCAGTCTATGGCTGCCGGCGCATGCAGCGGTACACCTGATGATGATGTATGGTTCAAATTCGTAGCTACAAAAACGATGCATACCATATCTCTTTCTAACGTTGTTGCTGTAACAGGCACCTCTACAGATATGTACTTCCAGGTATTGAGTGGTACTTGTGGCAACACAACAAGCCTGCTTTGCTCTGATGATAACAGCAATTTCGTTACAGGGCTTACAGTTGGCCAGACTTATTATGTAAGGGTATATTCTTACGGAACCACTTCAAGGGATACTTTCAACATCTGCATCGGCAGCCAGCCGGCTCCTCCTGCAAATGACGACTGCGCCAATGCGGTAACGCTTACAGTAAACCCTGACAACACATGTACTGCGGTAACTGCTGCCACTACTGCTGGTGCAACATTATCTATGGCTGCAACGCCTTGCAGCGGAAACCCTGACGATGATGTTTGGTTTAAATTTGTTGCTACAGGTACATCACAAAAAATAACCATTTCAGATGTGGTAGCATTAGTAGGTACTTCTACAGATATGTACTTCCAGGTAATGGGCGGTGCCTGCGGCTCTACAACCAGCCTGCTTTGCTCAGATGATAACACAAACACAGTTTCGGGCCTTACTGTAGGCGCTACTTATTATGTAAGGGTATACAGCTACGGAGCTTCTTATGCGCAAAACTTTAATATATGTGTATCTACGCCACCGGCGCCACCGGCAAATGACGATTGTGCCGGCGCGATAACGCTTACTGTAAACCCTGACCTTGCTTGTGGTACGGTAACTGCCGGTTCTACTGCAAATGCGCTTCAGTCTATGGGTGCAGGTGTTTGTTTCGGTACACCGGATGATGATGTTTGGTTTAAATTCGTTGCGACCGGTACATCACACAAAATTTCCCTGTCTAACGTTGTTGCCGTATCGGGCACATCTACAGATATGTATTTCCAGGTATTGAGCGGCCCTTGCGGAAGCACTACAAGCCTTCTTTGTTCTGATGCAGATACGAATACTGTAACAGGACTTACTGTTGGCAGTACCTATTATGTAAGGGTATACAGCTACGGTACTTCTTCAAGGGATACCTTCAACATTTGTATTGGCTCTTTCCCTCCGCCACCGGCAAACGACCTGTGTGCGAATGCGACCGTGCTTAACGTAGGGGTTGATTTTGCTACTGCTAAAGTTACTACTACTACTGCGGGCTCTACCTATACGGCTTCCGGCCCGACACCTACATGCGATGCAACAGGATTTGCATCAAGCGGTGACGTTTGGTTCTCGGTAACAGTTCCCGCTTCAGGAAAAGTAACTATCGAAACCAGGGGTAATGGTGATACCAATGTAACAGATACAGGTGTTGCTGCTTACAGTGGCGCATGTGCTGCACTGACGGCTTTAGGATGTAATGCTGATGATGGTGATGGTAACTTCTCAAAACTGGCATTGACAGGCCTTACTGCCGGCCAGGTGATCCTTGTGCATACATGGGGATACAACGGCACATCAGGCTCTTTTGATATAGCGGCTTATGATCCGTGTGCAGGTACACTTGCACCTACAGGCAATGCTGCGCAGACTTTGGCTCCGGGCCAAAAACTGTCAAACCTTACTGTAACTGGTACAGGCCTTACATGGTATTCGAATGCGGCGCTTACTACTACAATACCTAATACTACTACAGCGGTTAGCGGTACTACTTATTATGTAACGCAAACAGTGAGCGGATGTGTAAGCCCTGCGCTTGCCATAACGGTTACTATCGTAGATCCATGTGCCGGTACACTTGCACCAACAGGCGATGCCGCACAGACTTTGGCTCCCGGCCAAACACTTGCTGCCCTTTCCGTAACGGGTACAAACCTTACATGGTATTCTAATGCCGCGCTTACTACGGTTGTTCCAAACACAACGGTTGCTGTAAGCGGTACTACATATTACGTTACGCAGACGGTAGGAACATGTGTTAGCCCTGCGCTTGCGGTAACAGTTACTATTGTTGATCCGTGTGCAGGAACGCTTGCCCCTGCGGGTAATGCTTCTCAGGACTTAACTTTAGGCCAGACCCTTGCCGACCTTTCGGTAACAGGTACCAACCTTATATGGTATTCGAATGCTGCACTTACAACAGTTGTTCCAAACACTACGGTAGCAGTTAACGGTACAACCTACTATGTTACGCAAACTGTAGGAAACTGTGTGAGCCCTGCGCTTGCAGTTACCGTTAATGTTATTGACCCATGTGCCGGTACGCTTGCCCCTGCGGGTAATGCTTCTCAGGACCTTACAACAGGCCAGACTCTTGCCGACCTTTCGGTAACAGGTACTAACCTTATATGGTATTCGAATGCTGCACTTACAACAATGGTTCCAAACACAACAGTTGCTGTTGACGGTGCAACGTACTATGTTACGCAAACTGTTGGAAACTGCGTGAGCCCTGCACTGGCAGTTACTGTTAACGTTGTAGATCCATGTGCCGGTACGCTTGCCCCTGCGGGTAGTGCAATTCAGGACCTTACAACAGGCCAGACCCTTGCCGACCTTTCGGTAACTGGTACTAACCTTATATGGTATTCGAATGCTGCACTTACAACAGTTGTTCCAAACACAACGTTAGCAGTTGACGGTACAACCTACTATGTAACGCAAACTGTTGGAAACTGCGTTAGCCCTGCGCTTGCAGTTACCGTTAACGTTGTAGATCCATGTGCCGGTACGCTTGCCCCTGCGGGTAGCGCTGTTCAGGACCTTACTACAGGCCAGACTCTTGCCGACCTTTCGGTAACAGGTACTAACCTTACATGGTACTCGGATGCTGCACTTACAACGGTTGTTCCAAATACGACAGTTGCAGTGAATGGAGCTACGTACTACGTAACACAAACTGTAGGAAACTGTGTGAGCCCTGCGCTTGCCATAATAGTTAACGTTTTCGATCCATGTGCAGGTATCCAGATCCCTTCAGGTGATGAAAACCAGGATTTCAACACAGGTGAAACCCTTGCGGATCTTGATGTAACAGGTACAGGCCTTATTTGGTATGCTGATGCTGCGCTTACAATAGTGCTTCCGGATACTACAGTACTTACAGACGAGGCTACTTATTATGCCACACAAACTGTAGGTGCATGTACAAGCGGCGCTCTTGCCGTAACAGTAAATGAGATATTAGGCAGGAACGATTTTGATGCTGCTTCTTTCTCTTACTATCCGAACCCGGTAGTTGACGCGCTTAACCTTTCTTACTCAAAAGAGATAACAGAGGTTGCCGTGTACAACATTCTTGGCCAGGCCGTGCTTGTAAAATCAGTAAACGCTACCGAAACAAGTGTTGACCTTTCAAGCCTTGCTGCTGCCACTTATATAGTGAAAGTAACTGCAGGTGATGTAGCAACATCGATCAGGATCGTTAAAAAATAACAATCTCCTGTTTTTATAAATGGAAGCTGCCTGTAATGGGCAGCTTCTTTTTTTTGGATTAATTGGAATTTTTTAGAAACTATTTAATTGTTTCGTCACTGGGCCATAGTATTTATAGCGAACCTGCAACACAAGTTTGAGCAACCTGACATTGCATTGCAATGACTTTGCGGCTTGAAATGTGGACGGTATGAGTCTTTGCGGCTTTGCGGCTTTGCGTGA
Source organism: Flavobacterium album (assembly GCF_003096035.1). Lineage (NCBI taxonomy): Bacteria > Pseudomonadati > Bacteroidota > Flavobacteriia > Flavobacteriales > Flavobacteriaceae > Flavobacterium > Flavobacterium album. Next base: position 1,971,270 of record NZ_CP029186.1, read on the forward strand.
AATAAATTGCCTGACTTTTAAAACCTATCTGGTTAAAAATATTGTTCTCTTTAAAATTTAGACAGTTACTCAAATTGTGAATTAATTGCTGTTTTAAAATTATATACAATATATTTGCATCGTTTTGACCGGATTGCGGTCGTAAAATAGTAAAAATGAAATACGCAGAAAATATACTGGGCACCATAGGTAACACGCCGATGGTAAAGCTGAACAAGATAACCGAAGGCATTGATGCTTTGGTTTTGGCAAAAGTAGAAACGTTCAATCCGGGTAACTCCGTTAAGGACAGGATGGCCGTAAAGATGATCGAGGATGCCGAAGCCGACGGGCGCCTGAAACCGGGTGGCACCATAATTGAAGGTACATCAGGCAATACCGGGATGGGGCTTGCTTTATGTGCTATCGTGAAAGGCTACAAGCTGATATGCGTTATCAGTGACAAGCAGTCCAAAGAAAAGATGGACATCCTTCGTGCCGTAGGTGCTAAGGTGGTGGTCTGCCCGACTGACGTGGAGCCGACCGACCCGCGTTCGTACTATTCAGTTTCGAAAAGGCTGGCAGAAGAAACGCCAAACTCATGGTATGTAAACCAGTATGATAACCTGAGCAATGCAAAAGCACACTACGAGCAGACCGGCCCGGAGATATGGGAACAGACGGAAGGCAAAATAACACACTTCGTAGTAGGTGTGGGTACTGGCGGAACTATTTCCGGTGTGGCTAAATACCTGAAAGAAAAGAACCCCAATGTGAAGTGCTGGGGCATAGACACCTATGGCTCGGTATTCAAAAAATACCATGAAACAGGCATATTCGATGAGAATGAGATCTATTCGTATATCACCGAAGGCATAGGGGAGGACATCCTTCCTAAGAATGTTGACTTCTCCCTTATCGATGGCTTTACAAAAGTGACCGATAAGGATGCAGCTGTTTACACCCGTAAGCTGGCATTGGAAGAAGGTATCTTTGTTGGTAACTCAGCAGGGGCGGCCATCAAAGGGCTATTACAGCTTAAAGATGAATTCAGGCCGGACGATGTAGTGGTGGTATTATTCCACGACAGTGGCAGCCGCTATGTCGGGAAAATGTTCAACGACGACTGGATGCGCGAGCGCGGTTTCCTTGACGAGGAGATTACCAAAGCAGAAGACCTTATTAAAGACCATGCTGACAAACCGCTTGTTATTGTGCGTACCGAAGAGCTGGTAAGTCATGCTATCGAGCGCCTGCGCAAATACAAGATATCACAGATACCGGTTATCGATACCCACGGTTTCGTAGGCTCTGTAGATGAAACCGACCTGTTCCGCAGCTATGTGGAAGACAAGGACATCGCCGAAAAGCCGATACGCGAAGTGATGGGCAAGCCTTACCCTATAGTACAGAAGAATACGTCTATTGAGGAGATATCAAAGCTCATCAACAAAGACAACCAGGCCGTACTGGTAGACCTCGGCAACGGCAAGCACCATATCATTACCAAGCACGATATTATAAGCTCGATAAAATAAACTTTGAAGCCTCGCAATGCGGGGCTTCTTTATTAATGGAGTAACGAAAGGATATAGCCTGCAACGGAACCAAATACTATTATAAAAGCGCTGTTGAGTTTTGGAAATGTAAATAGCAGGGCAAAACTAAGCACCAAAATGGCAGCTGTTTCCCATGACCTGATAGTTTCGTAAGCCATTTGCCAGCAGATGGCGGCAATAACAGCCACCGAAGCAACATTAACCGCACTAAGGAATAACGCAAAGCTCCGGGAGGTTTTCAGCTTGGAAACGATCCTGTTAAGCAGTGCAACAAATACAAATGACGGCAGGAAGATTCCAGCTGTTGCAGCCAGTGCTCCCGTTATCCCGTTTACCTGGTATCCTATGAAAGTTGCGGCAGAAAAGACAGGGCCCGGGGTAAATTGCCCTACTGCGATGGCATCTGTCAGCTGCTGCCGGGATATAATGCCTGGGACAACCAATTCGGCATCTATGAAGGCAAAGAGTACATAGCCGCTGCCGTATAATATTGCACCTATTTTTAAGAATGTAAAGAATAAGCCGGGGCTTCCCATTGCCGTTCCCGACAAAGGCAGCAGCGATAAGCTTCGGATTTTTTGGCGGGAGCTGCGGGATTTGTAAGCCATATACAGGAGTCCCGCTCCAAAAAGAATGATAATCTCATTAAACCCAAGTAAAGCCATTGCCAGGCAGGTAAAGCCCAGAATAACGAGTTCAGTATTTTTTGCCGAAGCTGTTGCCATTGGCCACACAGCACATAAAATGACCGCGATAATGGCCGGCTTTATTCCGTAAAGGTAGGGTTCAACTTCCGGGAGGGTGCCATAGTTTTTATACAGCCATGCTATGCATCCCGTAAGGATTATGGCAGGAAGGATAAAAAATAGCCCTGCGGCTACCAGCCCTTTTACTCCGGCTCTTTCTTTTCCTAAATGAATCGCAAGTTCGGTACTGTTTGGCCCGGGAATAAGGTTTGTGGCTCCTACAAGGTCCATAAATGCCGAATCATCCATCCATTTGCGTTTGGCTACAACTTCATGGCGCATCATAGCAATATGGGCTGCGGGACCGCCAAAAGCAGTAATGCCCAGCCTTGCAAATAATGCAATGGTTTCTTTAAGCCGGTGCTCCATTCGTATTACGCGTTGTAGTGACCGCCTTATCTACAGACCATCTTCCACCTCCTTTTATTAATAAAAAAATGCTTCCCAAAAGCATCGACCAGTCGGTCCTGCTGCCGTGGAGGAGTTCCCAAAATCCTTCATTGGCATACACTTCCGACTTGGTAGTAGCAAATGCCACCAGCATAATAACGGCCAGCGGGATATTGGCGAGGCGGGTAAGCAATCCTGTGATTACCAGAATTCCGCAGGCAATTTCAAACGAACCCACCAATGTCCCCAGCATATCGGGCTCCGGAAAACCGATCTTTTCAAAGCGCCCGGCTCCCCTTAGCTCGGGAAACAGGAATTTTTGTATGCCTTCCGAAAGGAACACCGCACCAACGATCATCCGGATAATTATCGTTGTTTTGGAATTATCAGTTGTAAGGTAAGGGAATTTCATAAAAAGAAATTTAGATTCAGAAAGATACTATTATGTAAAGAATTATACAATACTCAACCTGAAGGATGCTTATAAAAATCTTGATTATCTTTGCCAAAGATTTATTGCTCCATGAACTTCACTGCCATAGACTTCGAGACTGCCACCGGATACCCCCACAGTGCCTGCGCCGTGGGTATCGTGACCGTTGAGGATGGTATCATCACCGAGGAATATTACACCCTCATCCAGCCGCCGGATAACGAATACTGGTACCGCAACATCATGGTGCATGGCATAAAGCCGATTGAAACGCTTAACATCCCCACATTCGACATGCTGTTTCCCGAAATAAGCAAAAGACTTTTTGGCCGGAAAATCGTGGCCCACAATGAATCCTTCGACCGCAATGTGCTGATGAAAACCATGAGTTGGTACGGCCTCTATTACGATGAGCTCGAAATAGCCGACCGCTGGGAATGCACCTGCAAAATATACCGTGCCAAGGGTTATCCCAAAGCCAACCTAAAATACTGCAGTGACCGCAACGGCATACAGCTCAACCACCACGAAGCCCTGAGCGACGCAAGAGCCTGCGCTAAGTTGTACCTCCTTCATGACGGGCAGGTGAAGCTAAAGGTGTGATATACTTTTGTTTTTTTTTATTTTATTCTACGCAACCTTTTCCAATTACCGCGACTATAGAATAAATAAACCCAAAAATACCATGAAAAGCACTTTACTCTTTTTAATGCTGCTGCTGTCCGGGATAGCAGGCGCACAGATCGTGAATATACCGGATGTTGCTTTTAAAAATGCTCTTTTAACAGGAGATGATATTATAGCAAAGAATAGTACAGGAAATAGTATCGTTATTAATGCCAACGGTGATGGCGAAGTACAGATGAGTGAAGCCCTTGCTGTTTGGGAAATGACTATCACCAATAATTATGATGGCGTGAGCATTCAGGGAATTGAAGCTTTCTCAAATTTAAGGACGCTAACACTAGACTATCTTTATAATGTCATTGTGCTTAACCTTACAGGACTCTCAAATCTTGAACATTTGAGTATTGCTTATTTTGGTGGTGATGAAATTAATATTGACGGGCTTTCTAATTTAAAAAGCCTTTTCATTGAAAATGCATTTTATGCTGATATATCTAACGTTGGATTATCCAGCCTCACGGACTTACAGGTCAATTATTCGGCTATGAACATCGATATGACACAGTTACCGGCTATTGAAAGAGTACAAATGGCTGAATCAGACCAAAGAATTTGTAATTTTTCAGGGTGCACGAACCTACAGCTCCTTAAAATGGAACATGCCTATGGACTACAATCAATTACATTAGGCGATAAACCGTTCTTGGCCGAACTGCTACTTGATAATGATGGGAATGATGCCAATCTTACCTCAATAGATATTAGCGGATGTACAGCACTTACCCGGCTAAACATTTATTATGACAATCCTATTATTCAACAGGGTGTTCGTTACCTCAATTTGAAAAATGGAGTTACGGAATATGAATCTTTTTCTGTGGTAATAAATACTCTTGAGATGTTTCCTGTTTATGTCTGTGTTGAAGAAGGAATGGAAGGCTTAATAACAACAACTGCGCAATCAGGCCAGTATACGCAGATCAGCACCTACTGCTCCTTTACCCCTGGCGGCGATTATAATACAATTGCAGGTAATCTCACTTTCGACAACAACAACAATGGCTGCGATGGAAATGATGCCTATACCGGCTTTGTTCGGCTCAATATCGATAATGGCCTTGAGCAGCTAAGTACATTCACGGCTTCCGGTCACTATAACTTTTTTACCCAGGCAGGTACTTATACACTAACCCCGCAACTGGAAAACGACTGGTTTACCGTAACACCTCCTATGGCAGCTATTACACAGGAAGTGGTTGATAACAGCACTACTACCCAAAATTTCTGTGTTACTGCCGACGGTGTGCATCCCGATGTAGAGGTCGTAATAACACCGTTATGGAATGCCCAGCCCGGCTTTGATGCCTATTATAAAATAATTTACCGAAACAAAGGCAACCAAACCCTTTCCGGTGCTATAACCCTCAATTATTATGACAATGTTTTGGATTATGTGGGAGCATACCCCGCAGAAACTTCTTCAGCAACAGGCACACTCTCGTGGAACTATAGTGACCTGCTGCCTTTTGAAAGCCGCACTGTATTTGTCACTTTTAATCTGAACGGCCCAATGGAAACACCTGCGGTAAATATTGATGATGTGCTGGCATTCTCGGCATCGGTAACATCCGCAACAAGCGATGAAAACCCTGCCGATAATACATTTGTATTAAACCAAATAGTTACTGGCTCCTTCGACCCCAACGACATCACCTGCCTAGAAGGCCACAGTGTTTTCCCGGACAGGATAGGCGACTACCTCCACTACAATATCAATTTTGAGAATACCGGTACAGCACCGGCAACTTTTATTGTGGTAAAAGACAATATCGACGAAACAAAATTCGATATTAGCTCTTTGCAATTAATGGACGCTTCCCATGCTATACATACAAGGATCAAAGGCAACAAAGTGGAATTCATTTTCGACAACATCAACCTTGGCCCGGAAGAAAAAGGCAATGTAACCTTCAAGATAAAAACAAAGAGTACGCTACAGGTAAATGACGACGTGACTCAGCAGGCCGATATCTTCTTCGATTACAACTGGCCAATACAGACTAATGAAGCGACAACAACTTTCGAAGTTTTGAGCCGCGGTGATTTTGCAAAGGATAATTCGGTAAAAGTATATCCCAATCCGGTTAAGGACATTGTAACCATATCAGCCAATTCCAATATAAAATCAATACAGTTGTACGATATCCAGGGCAGGTTGCTGCAGTCGGCAACCGCAAATGATGTTCATACAACGATTGACCTTTCATCAAGGGCCTCAGGAATATATTTTGTAAAAGTGCTCACGGATAAAGGCATAAAAGTAGAGAAGGCAGTAAAGGAGTAAGGCTTTGTTGCCCAACCAAACCGGTACAATCGTACCGGTTTTTTTTGTCACACCGATAAATATTTAGATTTGTGTAATTCATGGCAAAATCCTTACTTTAGTAATTATTTACACGCCATGAAAGAAGATTTTTTACACCACGTTTGGCACTATAAAAAATTCAGCATCCACGGATTGAAAACCGTGCAGGGTGAAGACATCGAGATACTAAACGCCGGGCAGTACCTGCAGCAGACCGGCCCGGATTTCTTCAACGCGCAGATCGTTATAGGCGGGCAAAAATGGGCAGGCAATGTGGAGATACACCTCCGGTCGTCCGACTGGTACCTGCACAGCCACGAAAACGATCCTAATTATGACAATGTCGTGCTGCACGTAGTCTGGGATCACGATACCCAGGTACTGCGAAAGGACAACTCTGAAATTCCAGTGCTGGAGCTAAAGCATTATACCGACCCGAAGCTGCTCGAAAGCTATAATGCCCTGGCCGCCGCCAAAACCTGGATATACTGCGAAAAGGAACTGGAAACTATGAATTCCTTTATACTTGAGAATTGGAAAGAGCGCTTGTTCTTCGAGCGCCTCGAACGCAAAGCCGCACCTATAATACAACTGGCACAAGAGACCGGCAACGACTGGGAAGCCGTACTCTTCTGTTTCCTTGCTAAAAATTTCGGGCTTAATACCAATGGCAATGCATTTTATGCAATAGCGGGCTCCCTGCCTTTTGCTTTAGTTCGTAAAGAAAGCTTTGATGCCGGAAACCTTGAAGCGCTTTTCTTTGGAAGGGCCGGACTGCTGGATGGCGATCCCGAGGATGTGTATCCGCTTGACCTGAAAGCCCGATTTGAGTACATGAGCAACAAGCACCAATTGCAGCGGGTACATATTGACAACCTGGAATTTTTCAGGCACCGCCCCGATAATTTCCCTACTATACGATTGTCGCAGTTTGCCGCGCTATACAATGCCCATCAAAACCTCTTTTCCAAAATAATCAATTGTGCCACGGTTGAAGAGATTTATAAAGTATTTGAAGTGCAGGCATCGGCCTACTGGCAATCGCATTATACCTTCGATAAAGAAAGCACTAAAAAACGAAAAGCGCTTACCGCATCATTTATCGACCTTATTATCATCAACACGGTAATCCCTTTTCGTTTTGCATATGCCAAAAGCACGGGGAAAGAGGTTAGCGAAGAGCTTGTGGCGCTTCTGCAGGCCGTAGCGCCCGAGAAGAACGCAATTGTAGATAAGTTCCGGTCGTTTAAAGTCACTGCTGGATCAGCCTACGATACCCAGTCGCTCCTTCAGCTCCGCAACGAATATTGCTCCCGCAAGCGCTGCATGCAATGTGCCCTGGGACTGGAACTTTTAAAAAGCAATTGATTTTATTACTACTTTTGAAGCAATTCAGTTGGAGTGAGCAACCTTAAACTTTAAACCTGAAACAAATAATGAAAATCATAACTGATATCAGGCACTTTTTCGAAAAGCATGGCTTTGAAGTGTCGCAGCGCCTTGCCGACAGGCTGGGCATGCGCGCTACCAACGTACGTCTGTTTTTCATCTACATATCCTTCGTAACGGTAGGGCTGTGGTTTGGCGTTTACCTTACGCTCGCTTTCTGGCTGAAACTAAAGGACATGATCTATACAAAAAGGAGCTCTGTTTTCGATCTTTAGTTAATCGCAGGTGTACATGAAGCCATTTAATTTTCTTTTGCAATTTTCTTCCGGGCAGCGAAAAGGCATCGTGGCATTGTTTTTGTTGGTCATTGTTTTCCAGGCAATTTATTTTATAGTGGCTTCAGTTGATTTTTCAGATGAAAAAACACGATCCGCTGAAGAAAAAGAATGGCTTGCGCTTCAGCCCGAAATCGACGCCCTCAAATCTAAAAAAGCTGTAGGCGGCAAAGACTCAATTTATCCCTTCAATCCTAATTTCATTTCCGATTACAAAGGCTACACCCTGGGTATGTCCGCTGCAGAGATCGACAGGCTGCACGCTTTCAGGAAAACAGGTAAGTTCATCAACTCTCCCGACGACTTCAGGAAAGTCACTAAAGTATCCGACAGCTTGCTCGCAAAGCTGGCGCCATACTTTAAATTCCCGGATTGGGTCAATAAGAAAGAGAACGCTCCTGAACACGAAAATCGTGCTTTCGGAGAAAAGGAAACCAAACCTGCTTATAGTAAAGAAGAAAAGAAGGTTGCCCAATTGGATATCAACGCAGCATTGGAGGAAGACCTTGTAAAAGTCTATGGGATAGGTCCTTACTTCGCTAAGAAAATTTTGCGTTATCGCGCCGATCTTGGCGCCTTCGTAAGCATGGACCAAATGGAAGATATAGGCGATCTTTCCCCCGAAGCTGTTGCCGGCCTGAAGAAAAATTTTAAGGTTGGCGCGGCGCCCGATGTCAATAAAATCAATGTGAATACCGCTTCTTTACAGCAGTTGTCCCGGTTTTCATACTTTAATAGAAATCTTGCCAAAGCGATACTCACCCGTAGAAGCATGAATGGTAAAATCGCCAACATTGAAGAATTGTCAAAAATTAATGATTTTCCTGTTGATAAAATAAAAATAATTGCTCTATATTTGGAATTCTAAAATTACAGACATGAATTTCGAATATAGCGAAACGCAAAACATGATCGCGCAGTCGATCAGGGATTTTGCAGAACAACACATTCGTCCGAATATTATGGAGTGGGACGAAAGCCAGCATTTTCCGGTAGACCTTTTTAAAAAATTAGGCGAGATGGGCTTTATGGGTGTCCTTGTTCCTGAGGAACTTGGGGGTTCCGGCCTTGGTTACCATGAGTACATTACCATTGTCGAGGAGATTTCTAAGGTAGACCCTTCCATCGGGTTGTCGGTTGCAGCACACAATTCACTATGTACCAACCACATTTTGACTTTTGGTAACGAAGAGCAAAAGAAAAAATGGATACCAAAACTAGCTACTGCCGAGCACATCGGTGCATGGGGCCTTACAGAGCATAATACCGGGTCTGACGCAGGCGGAATGAATACTACTGCTGTAAAAGACGGCGACCACTGGATTGTGAACGGTGCCAAGAACTTTATCACGCATGCAAAATCAGGCGACATTGCTGTGGTTATAGTGCGTACCGGCGAAAAAGGCGACTCTAAAGGTATGACGGCTTTCGTCTTCGAAAAAGGCATGCCGGGCTTTACCAGCGGTAAAAAAGAAAACAAGCTGGGCATGCGTGCCAGCGAGACCGCCGAGCTTATATTTGATAACTGCCGCGTCCCTGATGCTAACAGGCTGGGCGAGGTAGGCGAGGGCTTTATCCAGGCGATGAAAGTGCTTGACGGCGGAAGGATATCTATTGGCGCATTGTCATTGGGTATAGCAAAGGGCGCTTATGAAGCTGCATTGAAATATTCAAAAGAGCGCCACCAGTTCGGCCAGCCAATCAGCAATTTCCAGGGCATTGCCTTCAAGCTTGCAGATATGGCTACCGAGATCGAAGCGTCGGAGCTATTGCTTCACAAAGCGGCTTACCTTAAAAATAATAATAAGAAAATGACTGTTGCCGGCGCTATGGGCAAAATGTATTCTTCGGAGGTATGTGTGCGCGTTTCCAATGAGGCGGTACAGATCCATGGAGGCTACGGCTATACCAAGGATTACCCGGTTGAAAAATTTTACCGTGACTCCAAGCTGTGCACGATTGGCGAAGGTACTACAGAGATACAAAAGCTGGTTATATCACGCAACCTGCTTAAAGAATAGTTTTGACTCTATAATATATAAACGGGCTGCTTAAGGGCAGCCCGTTTTATTTGGTTTGACAAACAATGCATTGGTTTACAGTGATAAATGCCCGGAATAAAAATTTCAAATTTATAATTCATAATCTAAAATAATGTTTTAAGTTTGCAGCCTTAACGAGAGGAGGTGTTATGCTATGTTAATTATTCCAATTAAAGACGGAGAGAATATCGATAGGGCGCTAAAGCGTTACAAGCGTAAATTCGACAAAACCGGAGTTGTTCGTCAGTTAAGGCGTCGTCAGGCGTTCATCAAGCCATCTGTATCAAGGAGGGCTGAGATCCAGAAAGCAGCTTATATCCAGGGACTACGCGACTCATTAGAGAACTAGTAGTTTTTTCGGATCAAAATAATAACCGTTACCGCTAAAAGTTTAACTTTGCGTGTAACGGTTTTTTATGGTTAACAGCAAACAGGCATACCGCGATTACCTGCAGAAAGAGAAGAACTATTCCCTTCTCACCCTGCGCGCCTACCTGGACGACATTACCGCTTTTGAGTCGTTTATTAAGGCGTGCGATGAAGGCGCAGCGCTCGAAGAGGTAAACTACAGCCAGGTGCGGAGCTGGATTGTGCAGTTGGTGGATGATGGTATATCGAATTCGTCTGTCAACAGGAAAATGTCCTCCCTCAAATCTTTCTATAAATTTCTTCTCAAAGCCAAACAGATAGAGTCCAGCCCGCTTCAAAAGCATAAGGCACTCAAAACCGAAAAAAAAGTTCAGGTTCCTTTTTCGGAGAAGGAACTTCAGGATGTTGTCGACTTCAATGAATACCCAGAAGATTTTGAGGGTATACGCAACAGGCTTATTATAGAGTTGTTCTACACTACAGGCATGCGCCGTGCAGAGCTTATCGGGCTTACACTGGGAAGCTACGATCCCGAAAATCAGACGCTTAAAGTATTGGGTAAACGGAATAAAGAAAGGATACTGCCGGTGCTTGGCTGTACAGCTGAGCTTATAAGCAAATACATGGCTGAAAGGCAACGGCTTCCGGGTATCCGCGACAGGGATGTGTTAATTTTGAATGCCAAAGGAGATAAAATCAGCGAATCGTTTGTTTATAGGTTAATAAATTGTTACTTTAGTGTTGTCTCCGGCAAGGTGAAAAAGAGCCCGCACATTTTGCGGCATACTTTTGCAACACACCTTCTTAATAACGGGGCGGATTTAAATTCAGTAAAGGAATTATTAGGCCACGCAAGTTTATCATCCACACAAATATATACCCACAGCAGTCTTGCAGAGTTAAAAAAGGTGTATGGTGATGCCCACCCGCGCAGCCGTCGTGATTCCTAAATGTCTAACGATAAAAAAGTTATAATTATGAAAGTAAATGTTCATGCAGTCAACTTTACGGTTGACAGGAAACTGGTTGGCTATGTTCAGGAGAGATTGGATAAGCTTGAAAAGTATTATGATAAAGTAGTGACTTCGGATGTGTTTTTTAAGCTGGACAATACAAGCGATAAGGAAAATAAGATTGCAGAGATAAAGATTGCAGTCCCGGGAGATGAGTTCATAGTCAAAAAACAGTGCAAATCATTTGAGGAAGCGGTAGAACTTGCGGCTGAATCAATGGAACGTTTACTGATGAAAAGAAAACAAAAAATCAGGGCTCATTCATAATGAGAAAAAAAATATCAAAAATGTTTTGATTAAAAAATAAAATCTATACATTTGCAGTCCGTTAGAAATAGCGGACTTTTTTATTATAAGTTGCCGGTGTAGCTCAGCTGGCTAGAGCAGCTGATTTGTAATCAGCAGGTCGTGGGTTCGAGTCCCTCTATCGGCTCAAATATCGTTTTCGATAAGCAACTGAAAAGTAAAAGGTTAAGGAGGGGAGATACTCAAGCGGCCAACGAGGACGGACTGTAAATCCGTTGGGAAACCTTCGCAGGTTCGAATCCTGCTCTCCCCACAAAACTTTTGTTTTGAATGATAAATTGTGAATGTTGAATGATTGCCGCAAGGGAATTTAAAATATAGCATTTAAAATTTAAAATAAATGGAAGCCGCCGGTGTAGCTCAGGGGTAGAGTGCTTCCTTGGTAAGGAAGAGGTCACGGGTTCAAATCCCGTCATTGGCTCAACGTTAGAATTTGAACACTAATTATATAACTAAGATTAAATTATTAAATCATGGCAAAGGAAACTTTTGATAGGTCGAAGCCGCACCTTAACATAGGTACAATCGGGCACGTTGACCACGGTAAAACAACCCTTACAGCTGCTATTACAAAAGTATTGGCAGATGCAGGTCTTTCTGAGGCTAAGTCATTCGACCAAATTGACAACGCTCCTGAAGAAAAAGAAAGGGGTATTACTATTAATACTTCACACGTAGAGTATGCTACAGCTAACCGTCACTATGCGCACGTTGACTGTCCGGGTCACGCGGATTACGTGAAAAACATGGTTACAGGTGCTGCCCAGATGGACGGTGCTATCCTTGTGGTTGCTGCAACAGACGGACCGATGCCACAAACACGTGAGCACATCCTTCTTGGTCGCCAGGTAGGTGTTCCTCGTATGGTTGTTTTCATGAACAAAGTGGATATGGTTGATGATGCTGAGCTTCTTGAGCTTGTAGAAATGGAAATCCGTGACCTTCTTTCTTTCTATCAGTATGATGGAGATAACGGACCGGTTATCCAGGGATCTGCTCTTGGTGCACTTAACGGTGAGCCAAAATGGGTTGATACAGTAATGCAATTGATGGATGCTGTTGATACTTGGATCGAGCTTCCTGCACGTGACGTTGATAAGCCATTCCTAATGCCGGTTGAAGACGTATTCACAATTACTGGTCGTGGTACTGTTGCTACAGGCCGTATCGAAACAGGTGTTGCTAACACAGGTGACCCGGTTGAAATCATCGGTATGGGTGCTGAGAAACTTACTTCTACAATCACTGGTGTTGAGATGTTCCGTAAAATCCTTGACAGGGGTGAAGCTGGTGACAACGTAGGTCTTCTTCTTCGTGGTATCGATAAGTCTGATATCAAAAGGGGTATGGTTATCATTAAGCCGGGATCTGTTAAGCCGCACGCTCACTTCAAAGCTGAGGTTTATATCCTTAAGAAAGAAGAAGGTGGACGTCACACTCCATTCCACAACAACTACCGTCCTCAGTTCTACGTTCGTACAACTGACGTAACAGGAACAATTTCTCTTCCTGCAGGTGTTGAGATGGTTATGCCAGGTGATAACCTTACTATCGATGTACAACTACTTAGTCCAATCGCTCTTAGCGTAGGTCTTCGTTTCGCTATCCGTGAGGGTGGTCGTACAGTAGGTGCAGGTCAGGTTACTGAAATTCTTGACTAATTATTTTTAAATAAATAAAAAGCCAGCAGATGCTTGTGCATCGGCTGGCTTTTAACAAACGGGCGTAGTTCAAGGGTAGAATAGCGGTCTCCAAAACCGTTGATGGGGGTTCGAATCCCTCCGCCCGTGCAAAAAAGGAAATACAATGAAGGTTACCAATTATATATCAGAGGCATTTGGCGAGCTAAAAACGAATGTTACCTGGCCTGAGTGGTCAGAGGTACAGCGCCTTACAATTATTGTTGCGGTTTTTTCGGTAATATTTGCCCTGATCACCTTTGGTGTTGATAAAGGCTTCGAGGTCCTTGTGGCAAAAGTGTATAGTTTCTTAAAAAACTAATTTTATAATGATGACTGATAACAGTGTCAAAAAGTGGTATGTCGTTAGAGCGGTAAGCGGTCAGGAAAATAAAGTTAAGAACTATATCGAAACCGAGATCAACAGGCTTGGCATGGCAGATTATGTTTCCCAGGTTCTTGTGCCTACCGAGAAGGTAGTGCAGGTGCGCGAAGGAAAGAAAATCAGCAAAGACAGGGTGTACTTTCCGGGATATGTAATGATTGAGGCTAACCTGACAGGTGAAATACCACACATAATAAAGTCTATAGCCGGTGTTATCGGTTTTCTTGGAGAAACAAAAGGTGGCGATGCAGTGCCATTGCGCCTTTCTGAGGTAAACAGGATGCTTGGTAAGGTAGACGAACTGTCTGTGAAGACTGATAATGTTTCGATACCATTTACGGTAGGCGAGACGATCAAGGTGATAGACGGGCCTTTCAACGGTTTTAACGGTACGGTTGAAAAGGTAAATGAAGAAAAGCGTAAGCTTGAGGTTATGGTGAAGATCTTCGGAAGGAAGACCCCGCTGGAACTCAGCTTTATGCAGGTTGAAAAAGTATAATTTTTGTTACACTTATTATAAATCACATCCTCGCTTCCAATTGAAGATGTGCTAAATCTTTTAAAGAAATGGCTAAAGAAATTAGTAAAGTAGTTAAACTACAAGTTAAGGGAGGTGCTGCGAATCCGTCGCCACCGGTTGGACCTGCTTTGGGAGCTGCGGGCGTTAATATCATGGAGTTCTGTAAGCAGTTCAATGCCAGGACCCAGGATAAGCCCGGCAAAGTTTTACCGGTACAGATTACTGTGTACAAAGACAAATCTTTCGAGTTTGTTGTTAAAACGCCACCGGCTGCTATACAGCTGATGGATGCTGCCAAGCTAAAAGGCGGATCGGGTGAGCCGAACCGTAAAAAAGTTGCAAGCGTTACCTGGGATCAGATCAGGGCTATCGCAGAAGACAAAATGCCGGACCTGAATGCTTTCACTATCGAGAAAGCAATGAGCATGGTTGCCGGTACTGCAAGGTCTATGGGTATAACCGTATCAGGAGCAGCTCCTTTTTAATCGTAAAAAGAAAACGAAATGGCAAAATTGACAAAAAAACAGAAAGAGGCTGCTTCAAAGATTGAGAAGAACAAGCTGTATTCATTGAAAGATGCATCTGCATTGATCAAGACAGTTGCTTCTGCAAAATTTGATGAGTCTGTTGATATCGCAGTACGTCTGGGTGTAGATCCAAGAAAAGCGAATCAAATGGTAAGGGGCGTTGTGGCGCTTCCTCACGGAACAGGTAAAGATGTAAGGGTTCTTGCCCTTGTAACTCCTGACAAAGAAGCTGAAGCTAAAGCTGCCGGTGCAGACTTCGTAGGTTTAGATGATTACCTTCAGAAAATCAAAGACGGCTGGACTGATGTTGATGTTATCATCACAATGCCTGCAGTAATGGGTAAACTTGGTCCTTTGGGTAGGATACTTGGTCCTCGCGGACTTATGCCGAACCCTAAGACCGGTACTGTTACTATGGAAGTAGGTAAAGCAGTTCAGGAAGTGAAAGCCGGTAAAATTGACTTTAAAGTTGATAAGACAGGTATCGTTCACGCCGGTATTGGAAGGATCTCTTTTGATGCTGACAAGATCACCGAGAATGCTCACGAAATTATCCAGACATTAATCAAACTGAAGCCAACTGCAGCTAAAGGCCAGTACATAAAGAGTATCCATATCTCATCTACTATGAGCCCGGCTATTCCTTTAGATCCTAAAGCAGTTTAATTGGCAGTTAAAAATTTTATATTATGACCAAAGAAGAAAAATCAAGAGTTATTGAAGATTTAACTGCACAGTTGGCCGGTACTAATGTTGTATATGTTACCGATATTTCCGGCCTGAATGCTGAAAATACTTCAAACCTTAGAAGGGCTTGTTTCAAAGCGGGCATTAAGCTTGAAGTTGTTAAGAACACCCTGCTTGAAAAAGCAATGGGCAGCCTTGACAATAACTATGGCGACCTGCCTTCTATACTGAAAGGAAGCACTTCTATAATGATCGCAGAGAACGGAAACGCTCCTGCTAAAATCATCAAGGAATTCCGTAAAAAATCTGATAAGCCTGTACTAAAAGGCGCTTACATCCACGAAGCAGTATTCATCGGCGACAACCAGCTTGATGCCCTTGTATCGCTTAAATCTAAGGATGAAGTTATCGGAGAAATCATCGGTCTTCTTCAGTCTCCTGCTAAAAATGTTGTTTCTGCTCTTAAATCAGGCGGCAGCACTATTGCAGGACTTGTTAAAACGTTATCTGAAAGGTAACACCACCGCGAGAACGCACTTAATAAATTATATATTACAAACTATTTAAAACGATAGAAAAAATGGCAGATTTGAAACAATTCGCAGAACAACTAGTTAACCTTACTGTTAAAGAAGTTAACGAACTAGCTACAATATTGAAAGATGAGTATGGAATCGAGCCTGCAGCTGCTGCTGTAGTTGCTGCTGGTCCTGCTGCTGGCGGAGACGCTCCTGCTGCTGAAGAGCAAACTGAATTTACAGTAGTTCTTAAAGATGCCGGTGCTTCTAAACTTGCTGTAGTTAAAGCTGTAAAAGAACTTACAGGACTTGGACTTAAAGAAGCTAAAGACCTAGTTGACGGAGCTCCTGCTAACGTTAAAGAAGGCATCTCTAAAGATGAGGCTGAAGGCCTTAAGAAATCTCTGGAAGAAGCCGGAGCTGTTGTTGAGCTTAAATAAGCTTACATAGGTTAAAAAACCCAGGTTTAGGCCTTGAGAAGAACTCTCAAAGGCCTAAACCATTTTTCGTATAATAACATTTTATACGCTTTTATTTAAATTATTTTAATCAAAATTTTGTCCATTGATGATAACAAATCAGACTGAAAGATTAAATTTTGCCTCTACTAAAAACATCCCGGATTACCCGGATTTCCTTGACATTCAGGTAAAGTCGTTCAAAGATTTTTTCCAGTTGGAAACCAAATCGGATGAGAGGGGCAACGAAGGTCTTTATAACACCTTCATGGAAAACTTTCCGATCACTGACACAAGAAATCAGTTCGTGTTGGAATTCCTTGATTACTTTGTTGACCCGCCAAGATATACAATTGAAGAGTGTATAGACAGGGGGCTTACTTACAGCGTGCCACTTAAAGCAAGGCTGAAGCTGTACTGTACAGACCCTGAGCATGAGGATTTTGAAACAATTGTGCAGGATGTATATCTGGGAACTATCCCTTATATGACACCAAGCGGTACCTTTGTTATTAACGGTGCTGAGCGTGTGGTTGTTTCGCAGCTTCACAGGTCGCCCGGAGTTTTCTTTGGCCAATCTTTCCATGCAAATGGAACTAAATTATACTCTGCAAGGGTAATTCCTTTCAAAGGCTCATGGATCGAGTTCGCTACCGACATCAACAGTGTAATGTACGCGTATATCGACCGTAAGAAAAAGCTTCCTGTTACAACTTTGTTCAGGGCTATCGGCTTCGAAAGGGATAAAGACATCCTTGAGATATTTGACCTTGCTGAAGAGATCAAGGTTTCTAAAACCGGTCTTAAAAAATATATTGGCAGGAGGCTTGCCGCGCGTGTATTGAATACCTGGCACGAAGATTTCGTGGATGAGGATACAGGCGAGGTGGTTTCTATTGAGCGTAACGAGATCATACTGGATCGTGACACCATCATTGACAAAGACAATGTTGAGGAGATCATCGATTCTAACGTGAAAACGATACTGCTTCATAAAGAGGATAATAACCAGGCAGATTATGCCATTATCCACAATACATTACAAAAAGACCCTACTAACTCTGAGAAAGAAGCTGTAGAGCACATTTACCGTCAGCTGCGTAACGCAGAACCGCCTGATGAGGAAACGGCTCGTGGCATTATAGATAAATTGTTCTTCTCTGACCAGCGCTACAACCTTGGTGAAGTAGGCCGTTACAGGATGAACAAAAAACTTGGGCTTGACATCCCTATGGAAAAGCAGGTGCTTACCAAAGAGGATATCATTACCATAGTAAAATACCTTATTGAGCTTATCAACTCTAAAGCAGAGATTGATGATATCGACCACTTGTCTAATCGTCGCGTGCGTACGGTAGGCGAGCAGCTGTCGGCTCAGTTTGGTGTAGGTCTTGCACGTATGGCAAGGACTATCAGGGAGCGTATGAACGTTAGGGACAACGAGGTATTTACCCCGATTGACCTTATCAATGCCAAGACATTGTCTTCGGTTATCAACTCGTTCTTTGGTACTAACCAGCTATCGCAGTTCATGGACCAGACGAACCCGCTTGCGGAGATCACGCACAAGCGTAGGCTATCGGCTCTTGGGCCGGGCGGTCTTTCCCGTGAAAGGGCAGGTTTCGAGGTACGTGACGTTCACTACACGCACTATGGCCGTCTTTGTCCTATTGAAACACCGGAAGGCCCGAACATCGGTTTGATCTCTTCGCTTGGTGTTTATGCGAAGGTAAACGGAATGGGCTTTATTGAAACGCCATACCGTAAAGTGACCAATGGAGTGGTTGACCTTCAGTCTGAACCGGTTTACCTGAGTGCAGAGGAGGAAGAAGGCAAAATGATCGCACAGGCGAATATCGATATGAACGATGACGGACAGATCACTGCCGATAAGGTAATTGCCCGTGAGGAAGGTGACTTCCCGGTTGTTGATCCTACAGTGGTTCATTATACCGACGTTGCGCCAAACCAGATCGCTTCGATATCGGCTTCGCTTATCCCGTTCCTTGAGCATGATGATGCGAACCGTGCGCTGATGGGATCGAACATGATGCGCCAGGCAGTTCCTCTTTTACGTCCGGAAGCCCCTATCGTGGGTACAGGATTGGAGCGCCAGGTAGCTTCTGACTCAAGGGTACTTATCAATGCCGAAGGCAATGGTACCGTTGAGTATGTTGATGCCAACCAGATTACTATTAAATATGACAGGACCGACCGCGAAAGAAGCGTAAGCTTTGACGCTGACGAGAAAACCTACCAGCTTATCAAGTTCAGGAAAACCAACCAGAGCACCAGCATCAACCTTAAGCCGATCGTAAGGAAAGGCGACAGGGTAAAACTGGGCCAGGTACTTTGCGAAGGCTATGCTACGCAAAATGGTGAGCTTGCCCTTGGGCGTAACCTTAAAGTGGCGTTCATGCCATGGAAGGGCTACAACTTCGAGGATGCGATTGTGATCTCTGAAAAAGTGGTTCGTGACGATATCTTTACTTCAATCCACGTGGATGATTATTCACTGGAAGTAAGGGATACCAAATTGGGTAACGAAGAGTTGACCAACGATATCCCTAACGTAAGTGAGGAAGCGACCAAAGACCTTGACGAAAACGGTATGATCAGGATTGGTGCCGAGGTGAAGCCTGGCGACATCCTTATCGGTAAGATCACTCCAAAAGGGGAATCAGATCCTACACCGGAAGAAAAACTTCTTCGTGCGATCTTTGGTGACAAAGCCGGTGATGTGAAAGATGCTTCATTGAAAGCTTCGCCTTCACTTCATGGTGTTGTTCTTGATAAAAAACTGTTTGCGCGTGCCGTGAAGGATAAGCGCAAGCGTACTAAGGATAAAGATGATTTAGGAAAACTTGAGATGGATTTCGAAGTTAAGTTCAATGAGCTTAAAGAGAAACTTATCGATAAGCTATTCAACATCATCAACGGAAAAACTTCGCAGGGTGTTATGAACGACCTGGGTGAGGAAGTACTGCCAAAAGGCAAGAAATATACCCAGAAAATGCTGTATGCTGTTGAAGATTTTGCGCACCTTACCAAAGGGCAGTGGACTACGGACGACGATACCAACGCAATGGTAAACGACCTTATCCACAACTATAAGATCAAGCTGAATGACCTTCAGGGTGCATTGAGGAGGGAGAAATTCACCATTACGGTGGGTGACGAACTTCCGTCAGGTATCCTTAAGCTTGCTAAAGTTTACATCGCTAAGAAACGTAAGCTTAAAGTGGGTGATAAGATGGCAGGACGCCACGGTAACAAAGGTATCGTTGCGAAGATCGTACGCCATGAGGACATGCCGTTCCTTGAGGATGGTACTCCGGTAGACATCGTTCTTAACCCGCTGGGTGTACCATCGCGTATGAACATCGGGCAGATCTATGAAACGGTGCTTGGATGGGCCGGTATGAACTTAGGCAAGAAATTTGCTACGCCTATTTTCGATGGTGCTACCCTTGACCAGATCAATGCGCTGACAGATGAGGCAGGAATACCGCGCTTTGGCCACACGTATCTTTATGACGGTGGTACAGGAGAGCGTTTCCACCAGCCGGCAACCGTAGGTGTTATCTACATGCTGAAGCTGGGCCATATGGTAGACGACAAGATGCACGCGCGTTCTATCGGTCCGTACTCGCTCATCACGCAGCAGCCTCTTGGAGGTAAAGCGCAGTTTGGTGGACAGCGTTTCGGGGAGATGGAGGTTTGGGCTCTTGAAGCATACGGTGCATCGAGCACGCTTAGGGAGATACTTACCGTTAAATCGGATGACGTTATCGGAAGGGCTAAGACTTACGAGGCTATCGTTAAGGGAGAGACCATGCCGGAACCAGGCTTGCCGGAATCATTCAATGTATTGATGCACGAGCTTAAAGGCCTTGGACTAGACATCAGATTAGAAGAATAAATTTCCACGGGATGGCGCTTTTTGCGCCGTCCCTTCTATACTTTTTTTAATAAATCGATAGATTACATATCATGACGAGATTAAAAGATAAAAATACCGTTAAAAGGTTCGACAAGATTTCCATTGGGCTTGCTTCACCGGAATCTATACTTGCCGAATCAAGAGGTGAGGTCCTTAAACCGGAAACCATTAACTATCGTACGCACAAACCGGAAAGGGACGGCCTTTTTTGTGAGCGCATCTTTGGCCCTGTAAAGGATTTTGAATGTGCCTGCGGTAAATATAAAAGGATCCGCTACAAAGGGATCGTGTGTGACCGATGCGGTGTTGAAGTTACCGAGAAGAAAGTTCGACGTGACAGGGTAGGGCACATCAACCTTGTAGTGCCTATCGCCCACATCTGGTATTTCCGTTCGCTGCCAAATAAAATTGGCTATATCCTTGGCCTTCCGTCTAAGAAATTAGACATGATCATATACTACGAAAGGTATGTGGTTATACAGCCGGGTATCGCTAAAGGGCCGGATGGCGAAACCCTTAACCGATTAGATTTCCTTACTGAAGAAGAGTACCTGAACATACTGGATACCCTTCCGATGGAAAACCAATACCTTGACGATAACGACCCTAACAAGTTTATCGCCAAAATGGGTGCTGAGTGTATAATGGACCTGCTTGCAAGGATCGACCTTGATGAGCTGTCGTATAACCTTCGCCACAGCGCCAACACTGAAACGTCGAAACAACGTAAAACCGAGGCCCTTAAAAGGCTGCAGGTAGTTGAGTCGTTCCGTGAGTCGAACTTCAACAGGGAAAACCGCCCTGAGTGGATGATACTTAAGGTGATACCTGTTATCCCGCCGGAACTTCGCCCGTTGGTGCCGCTTGATGGCGGACGTTTCGCTACTTCCGATTTGAATGACCTTTACCGCAGGGTGATCATCCGTAACAACCGTCTGAAAAGGCTTATGGAGATCAAGGCCCCTGAGGTGATCCTTCGTAACGAAAAGCGTATGCTGCAGGAGTCTGTAGATTCACTATTCGATAACACAAGGAAAGCATCGGCTGTTAAGACAGAATCGAACAGGCCATTGAAATCGCTTTCCGATTCATTGAAAGGTAAGCAGGGACGTTTCCGCCAGAACCTTCTTGGTAAGCGTGTTGACTATTCGGCACGTTCGGTAATCGTCGTTGGCCCTGAAATGAAACTGTTCGAGTGCGGCCTTCCGAAAGATATGGCTGCCGAGCTGTACAAACCGTTCGTTATCCGTAAGCTTATCGAGCGCGGAATCGTGAAAACGGTAAAATCGGCCAAAAAGATAATCGACAAAAAAGAGCCTGTAGTATGGGACATCCTTGAAAATGTTATCAAAGGACACCCGGTGCTGCTCAACAGGGCCCCAACCCTTCACAGGCTTGGTATACAGGCATTCCAGCCGAAACTTATCGAAGGAAAAGCGATCCAGCTTCACCCATTGGTATGTACGGCGTTCAATGCCGACTTTGACGGTGACCAGATGGCGGTACACCTTCCGCTTGGGCCTGAGGCTATTCTTGAAGCACAGCTGTTGATGCTTGCTTCACACAATATCCTTAACCCTGCCAACGGTGCGCCTATCACGGTACCTTCTCAGGACATGGTACTTGGTCTGTACTACATGACCAAGGAACGTTTGTCTACCGAAACGAACAAAATTTTAGGCCAGGACCTTACTTTCTATTCTGCCGAAGAGGTGAACATCGCTTTGAACGAAGGAAGGCTGGAACTGAATGCACGCGTTAAGATACGTGCTAAAGACTTCAACGAAAACGGTGAGCTTGTGTACAAGATCATCCAGACTACAGCCGGAAGGGTACTCTTCAACGAAGTGGTGCCGGAAGCTGCGGGTTACATCAATGAGGTACTTACTAAGAAGTCATTAAGGGATATTATCGGTAAGATCCTAAGTGTTACCGACGTGCCTACAACGGCAGCGTTCCTTGACAATATGAAGGACATGGGTTACAAATTCGCATTTAAAGGCGGTTTGTCATTTAGCCTTGGTGATATCATTATACCTGAAAGGAAGCAGGAGCTTATTGCCGATGCCAACGAGCAGGTGGAAGGTATCTCCATGAACTATAACATGGGTCTTATTACCAACAACGAGCGCTACAACCAGGTGATCGACGTGTGGACCTCTACCAACGCATTGCTTACAGAGCTTGCCATGAAAAACATCCGCGAAGACCAGCAAGGCTTCAACTCGGTGTACATGATGCTTGACTCCGGGGCGAGGGGTTCGAAAGAGCAGATACGCCAGCTTACCGGTATGCGTGGTTTGATGGCCAAGCCTAAAAAATCGACCGCAGGTGGTGGTGAGATTATCGAGAACCCGATCCTTTCCAACTTTAAGGAAGGGCTATCGATCCTTGAGTACTTCATCTCTACGCACGGTGCACGTAAAGGTCTTGCGGATACGGCCCTTAAAACGGCGGATGCGGGATACCTTACAAGGAGGCTTCACGACGTATCGCAGGACGTTATCGTAAACTCTGTAGACTGTGGTACCCTTAGGGGCATCGAGGTTACGGCGCTTAAGAAGAACGAGGAGATCGTTGAGTCGCTTGGCGAAAGGATATTAGGCCGTGTTGCATTACAGGATGTTATCAACCCGCTTACAAGCGAAGTGCTTGTACATGCAGGTGAGCAGATAAAAGAAGCGGAAGTAAGGGCCATCAACGCAGCGCCGATAGAGAGGGTAGAAGTACGCTCGCCATTGACGTGTGAGGCTAAAAAAGGTATCTGTGCGAAATGTTACGGACGTAACCTTGCTACCGGCAAGATGACGCAGAGAGGTGAGGCTGTAGGTGTTATCGCTGCACAGTCCATCGGTGAGCCGGGTACACAGCTTACCCTTCGTACCTTCCACGTGGGTGGTACTGCAGGTAACATTTCTGAGGAATCGAGCATCGTTACCAAATTCCACGGAAGGCTGGAGATCGAAGACCTTAAAACCGTTAAGGGTGAAGACAACGAAGGCAGCGAAGTGGATATCGTGGTTTCCCGTTCGACAGAGCTTAAGCTTGTTGACGAGAAAACAGGAATACTATTAAATACACACAACATCCCTTACGGATCGAGCATCTACGTGAAAGACGGCGATGTGGTAGACAAAGGGACTGTAATATGTAAGTGGGACCCTTATAACGGGGTGATCATCTCCGAGTTTACCGGTAAGGTAGCTTATGAAGATATCGAGCAGGGACAATCGTTCATGGTTGAGATCGATGAGCAGACCGGATTCCAGGAGAAAGTAATCTCTGAGGCAAGGAACAAGAAATTGATCCCTACGCTATTGATCTACGGAAAAGACAACGAGCTTATCCGTTCGTACAACCTTCCGGTGGGTGCCCACCTTATGGTAGATAACGGCGAGAAGATCAAGGCAGGTAAGATCCTTGTTAAGATCCCAAGGCGTTCGTCCAAAGCAGGTGATATCACCGGTGGACTTCCGAGGATTACCGAACTTCTCGAAGCGCGTAACCCTTCGAACCCGGCTGTGGTATCTGAGATCGACGGTGTAGTATCGTTCGGTAAGATCAAAAGGGGTAACCGTGAGATCGTTATCGAGTCGAAATTCGGCGAGATCAAGAAATATTTGGTTAAACTTTCCAACCAGATCCTTGTTCAGGAAAACGACTACGTTAAAGCAGGTATGCCGCTGTCAGACGGTGCCATTACGCCGGAGGATATCCTCAGGATACAGGGCCCATCTGCCGTACAGCAGTACCTTGTGAACGAGATCCAGGAGGTTTACCGCCTTCAGGGTGTGAAGATCAACGACAAGCACTTTGAAGTTGTTATCCGCCAGATGATGCGTAAGGTACAGGTACAGGATCCGGGAGATACGCTGTTCCTTGAAGACCAGCTGATCCATACGTCCGACTTTATCGAAGAGAACGACAAGCTGTATGGTATGAAAGTGGTTGAGGATGCAGGTGATTCAGAGAACCTGAAACCGGGCCAGATCATATCGACACGCGAGCTAAGGGATGAGAACTCCCTGCTGAAGCGCAATGATAAGAACCAGGTAGTGGCAAGGGACGTAGTTCCTGCAACGGCAACGCCGGTACTACAGGGTATCACCAGGGCATCGCTTCAAACCAAGTCGTTCATTTCGGCTGCATCGTTCCAGGAAACTACAAAAGTACTGAACGAAGCCGCAGTAGCAGGTAAAGTTGACGGACTTGAAGGACTTAAGGAGAACGTTATCGTAGGACACAGGATACCTGCAGGTACAGGTATGAGGGATTACGACAACATCGTTGTAGGTTCTACAGAAGAATATAATGAGCTATTAACCCCGAAAGAGGAATATAACTATTAATATAATGAGTGACGAGAAACAGCAGCCAGGGCAGATCAACATCGAACTGGACGAGAAAACAGCTGAAGGCATCTATTCCAACCTTGCGATCATCAACCACTCCGCTTCAGAATTTGTGGTGGACTTCGTGACGATCATGCCCGGTGTGCCAAAAGCCAAAGTAAAGTCGCGCATTGTATTAACGCCCCAGCATGCCAAGCGCCTGCTGAAGGCTTTAGGCGAGAACATCCACCGCTTCGAGAGTGCCCACGGTACCATCAGCGATATGGAGCAGCCGCCCATTCCACTGACTTTCGGGCCTGCAGGACAGGCTTAAGATAAAGAAACCCCTTTCGGAAACGGAAGGGGTTTTTTGTTATTCCTCATTTTTTTCTAATTCTTCACGAATATGATTTCCAAATATTTTTGTTACTATAAATCTAAAAATAGGGATGAGGATGATATTGATAATTAATAAGCAAATAAAATAAATTGTTAAATTTATATTTATATTCCAAATGGAATTAAAGGTAAAATAGTAAATTAAAATTTTAAAAAAACAATATGTTAAAAAAGTGTAAAGTATAGTGAAAAAGAATTGTAATTTAGACTCCTCTTCTTCTAATTCTTCAGATTTTTCTTCAATAAATTCATTGATTCTATTTATTTCATTTCTGTCAACAACTTTTTCTATTGCATATTTGATTATACTACTTAAACTTATTGTATCAAAGATATTGTATGGAATGCTAAATATAAAACTCCATAACATTAGTAATAGGAAGTCATATAAACTGGTTGTACTTTCTGAAAAAAAACCTTTTTTAAAAAATATATCTAAGACAACTAAACCAGGCAAGGTATAATTTAAGAACATAAAAATTTTACTTCTAAAAAGTTTTATGTTGGTTTCATTGAAAATTTCACTCATACATATATGATATTAAGATTCATCTTTTGGCATTCTAGCATACACATAACAAATCGCTTCTGATTTATCATTAAAAAACATTTTAGCTTGAATGAGCATTGGTCCCCAGTAATGATAAGAAAATGAAAAATTAGGATTATCATCTCTTAAACAAATTATTTTTTTAAAATATTCACCAGCAGTCCATTCTACTTTTTCTAAAAGCGATCCTTTATATAATTCAGGTTTATGCTGAACAATCCATCCTCTAGCTTCATAAGCTTGTCCAGGAATTAACGATGGCATAACCTCAATAACGGGCATATGATATTTTTGATTTTTGTATTGCTTGAGCCGTTCCGTATCATCAGTTATTTTTTCGGTATTTACAACGCCTACAATAGGGACTGTTTTATATGGTGTAATTACTCTGTCAGTGACATTAACTGTTTCCCACTTCCATAAATCTGGAGATAGCGGTCTCTTTGCGGTTCTAATTAACCCTCTTGTAATTACATTTATTCTGGCTTGCTGCGCATCTGGATGCCATTTTATTGTAATTAATGAATATGTATTACATGCTTTATTAGAAATTTCGGTAGGCAATTCTCTGCTACCACAGCTCCCGCCAGCAATTACAACTTGAGGTATCTTACTCTCGCTATTTGACCATAATGGTGTTGGCTCATAATTGAAGATTTGTGGATAGTGCTTATGACCATGTAAAATTAAATGAAAGTTGTGCTCGCTGAGCAACTCAAGTAAATATCCTGAATTCATTATAGAATCTACTCCTCTTCCTGGTTCTATAAATGAAGGTAGTAATACAACGTGATGATGTATTACAACTATTTTTATATATTCATTAAAATCTTTTTCAGTAGATGAAATCTTTTCAAGTTCTTCTCTTAACCTTTTAATTGAATCGTAGTCAACTTGTCCTCTGCTACTGTCAATGGTATCTTTTTCCACATAGATACAACAGTTAATTTCAACAATGGTTACTTTATTACCTTCAAGATTTTTAATGTGCACTTGAGTAAGTTCTTCAGGTTTATGAGATACCTGAGGCGGACGAATACCGTCGAAAAATTTATTATAAAAGCTACAGTAAGGTTGAAATCTTTCGTCTTTAGTAGAGTCTGCGAATCTAACATCATGATTTCCGGGCACAAAAAAAATATCTGATTTTTCGACACGCCTATTGAGTAACATCTCTGAAGATAGTCTGTTTAAAAAGATAAGAGCTTCATTAAACTCGTCATGCTTTGCTTTTTGCGTAAAATCTCCGGAGACAGCAACAATTAATGGGGATTCTTTTTGATCTGAATAATCTGTTTTATCAATTACAGTTCCCCCGAAATCAATTTGTAAGTCGTCTATAATTAAATCAGCAAGTGTCGGTATGCCTTTTTTTGAGGCTGTAGGTGGAGGATTACAAATATGATATTCTCCAAAATGTAAATCGGAAAAATGCAAAATTTGTATCTGATTAGTATATGATATATTACTCATAGAAATATATTTCTCTTTCTGTATGATTTATTGTTCTTGATCCAATGGCTGCAAATTTTTCTTCATTGGAGTTTTCTATTTGTTTAAGTCCAACCCTTATAAAAGAGCCAGTAACAATTTTTTGATTTCCAGGGCGAAGTTCAATTTTGAAATTTGGTTCATAAGCATCTTCTTGAAATTTGCCTTTTTCTTTACCTCTCCACCTATGCCAAACTTGAGCTTCTATAACAGACGGGCCCGCATTAAATAATAGTGTTTGAGTTAATAAATTTCCTTCGACAATAATAGGATTGTGATTTTCTGTTACAGGAGTAATAATTTGATACATAGGTTTTAAGTTATAAGTTTAAGTAAACCTACAAAAATTTTGTTAAAGCCCATCACGTATTTCCCGCAATAATATCAATCACGTAATTTCCCCCATCCCGCAAAAATCCTTAACTTTGACATTACCAATAAATCGCTATTTCCTACACAATGTCCAGTATTATCCAGTTACTTCCCGATCATGTTGCCAACCAGATAGCCGCCGGTGAGGTGGTGCAAAGGCCGGCCTCCGTCGTGAAAGAGCTCCTGGAAAATGCCGTGGATGCAGGCGCTACCGAGATCAAGCTCATCGTGAAGGATGCGGGTAAAACGCTGGTGCAGGTCATCGATAACGGCAAGGGTATGAGCGTGACCGATGCGCGCCTGTGCTTCGAGCGCCATGCTACCAGCAAGATACGCCATGCGGAAGACCTTTTCGACCTGCATACCAAGGGCTTCAGGGGTGAGGCACTGGCATCCATCGCGGCTATTGCCCATGTAGAGCTGAAAACCCGCCAGGACCAGGAGGAGCTGGGCACGCACCTCATTATCGAGGGGAGTAAGTTCACTTCGCAGGAGGTGGCTGTAGTGCCCAAAGGGACATCCTTTTCTGTAAAGAACCTTTTCTACAATATACCTGCCCGCCGCAATTTCTTAAAAAGCGACACGGTGGAGTTCCGCCATATAATCGACGAGTTCGAGCGTGTGGCTTTGGCGCATGCCAATATCGGATTTATGCTGTACCACAACGGCAGCGAGATGTTCAACCTGCCGGGTTCCAATACCCGCCAGCGCATTGTGAATATCTTTGGCGGCCGTACCAACGAAAAGCTGGTGCCGATAAAGGAGAGCACCGAGATCGTAGGCATTCACGGATTTGTAACCAAGCCCGAATTTGCCAAGAAGAGCAGGGGTGAGCAGTTCTTTTTCGCAAACGACCGCTTCATCAAGAGCGGCTACCTGCACCATGCGGTAATGGCGGCTTACGAAGGCCTCCTGAAAGAAGGTTGCCAGCCAGCCTATTACATTTACCTCGATGTGCCGCCCAACACCATAGACATCAACATACATCCCACCAAGACCGAGGTAAAGTTTGACGACGAGCATGCGCTGTATGCCATACTGCGGTCGTCCATTAAGCACAGCCTCGGTCAGTTCAATGTGGCCCCGGTACTCGATTTTGACAGGGACAATAACCTTGACACGCCTTACGAATATGAGCAGCGTGAAGCCGTTATGCCTACGGTACAGGTGGACAGGACGTTTAACCCATTTGCCGACGAAAAGCCGGTAAGGGCAGCGTCATCAGCATCGACTTACAGTGCGCCGTCTTTCCGCAAGGAAAAACAGCCCGCATGGGAAAGCCTTTACACGGGTATTCCGGAAGCTGCGGAGGAATTGGAAGGCATTAGTTTTGAGACAGAGGAAGTGACCGGTTCGCTCTTCAACGATAACGAAGTGGAGCAGGCTGTTTACAAAACCTACCAGATCCACAAGAAATACATTGTAAGCCCTATAAAAAGCGGTTTGCTGATCATCGACCAGAAGCGTGCTCACCAACGGATATTATACGAGCAGTTCCTTACCAATATTACCGTACACCATGCCGCCAGCCAGCAATTGCTGTTCCCGCTGGTGCTACATTACAACAAGAGCGAGCTCGACCTAATACGGGAAATGAGGGAAGCGCTCGAAAATACAGGTTTTGTGTTTGCCGAGATCAACCATGACCATATCGTGGTATCCGGGCTGCCGGTAAACGTCGCCGAAAGCGAAGTGTCGATATTGTTGGAGGAACTCATCAACGACCTCCAGCAGGAAGTGCCCGACACAAGTTTCAGCCAAAGCGACAGCATCGCCAAGAGCATGGCGAAAAGCCTGGCCGTAAAGACCGGTACCTATATGAACGAAAAAGAGCAGGAGAACATGGTGAATGCACTATTTGCCTGTAAAGAACCTGATGTATCACCCTTTCAGCGGCCTACCTTTATTACGGTAAGCGTGGAGGACTTAGATAAACGATTTGCGATATGATGAATTTCAGATTAACCGATGGGGTTAAGCATATAATTATAATAAACTTCATATTTTATATATGCAGCCTTCTGATTGGGCCTTCCGCCTACCAGTTGCTGTCAATGCACTTCCCTTCAAGTGCAGAATTCAAATTCTGGCAGCCCCTTACTTATATGTTCATGCATAGCCAATTTACTGCCGGGCATATTATTTCAAACATGTTGGGTGTTTTCTTTTTTGCACCTGCACTCGAAGACCAATGGGGTACAAAAAAGTTTGTATTCTTTTACATATCCTGTGGGCTTGGTGCCTTATTGCTCCACGTAGGGATTGATTATTATTCTTTTTATAAAGGATTGAGAATTCTTGCAGATAATGGTATATCAAATAGTGAGGTTATTTCGTTATTAAAAGAAGGGAAATATAATCCGGCATGGCAGGATGTGATGCTTCCCCGACAGTTTCATGATTTTATGAATGCTTATGCGGGTACATTATTAGGAGCCTCCGGTGCGGTGTATGGTATACTTGTTGCATATGCATTCCTGTATCCGAACAGGGAGATGATGATGTTCTTACTGCCAATTCCCATAAAGGTAAAATATCTTGTAGCTGCAACACTTATTATGGACTTGTATGCAGGTTTTATAGGATATCCGGTGTTTGGTGTTGACGATGGTATTGCGCACTTCGCCCACCTTGGCGGGGCTGCCATAGGATATATCATGATGTGGTATTGGAAGAAAAATTCGTATAACGACAAGCGTTGGAATTAGTATGGGTATAATAGATGATTTAAAGATGGAATACAGGATGGGCGGCATTACACAGCGCCTTATCTTTTGGAACGTAGGGCTTTTTGTAGTACCAATGGTTGTATTTAGTATTTTGGCATTGTTCAATGTAGGTTTCCCTCCTTTGCAGTGGTACCTGCCTAATAACGAAGACTGGATCAGCCTTTCTTCCAACCCTGCTGACCTGCTTTGGAAACCATGGTCGCTCATAACCTACGCCTTCCTCCACGGGGGCTTCCTGCATCTGTTCTTCAACATGGTCATGCTGTTTGCCGCAGGGCGCTTTTTCCTGACGTTCTTTACCCAAAAGCAAATGTTCGGGCTGTATATGCTCGCGGCAATATTTTCCGGGCTGGTGTTCATCCTTAGCTACAACACACTGCCGCTCCTTAGCGCAAGGGGACAGTCTAATATGGTTGGCGCTTCGGCAGCAATTATGGCGGTGCTTATTGCCGTGGCAGTCTATGCACCATACTACAATGTAAGGCTGCTGTTGCTTGGCAATGTAAAGCTATGGCATATAGCGGCATTTTTCATCATCAGCGACCTGATCATGGCTTCGGTAGAAAATGAGGGCGGCCATATCGCGCACCTTGCAGGATCGCTTTTGGGCTACCTGTATATTGTACTCCTTAAAAACGGCACCGACCTTAGCAAAGGCGTGTCCGGCATTATAGATTTCTTTTCCAACCTCTTTAAGCCCAGGAAAGCAAAGCCGTTCACAAAAGTGCACCGCAATACGGCACCACCGGTTAACAGGCCTTCTCCAAAGCCAAAAGATATCACGCAAAAACAAATCGATGATATACTCGATAAGATCAGCAAATCCGGCTACGACAGCCTGACAAAGGAAGAAAAAGAATTTTTGTTCCGGTTAGAAAATAATAAGTAGATTTGGGTATACACTGGCACCGGATGAAAAAGCTCTCGTGGTTCAACAAAGTCATGTTTTTCTTCAATATAGTTTTAACTGTATTGACTTTTATTGCCTATTTGTTGCCGTTCATGGCGCCTAAGCTTTTCCCGTTCCTTTCGGTATTCACGCTTATGATGCCGCTCATGCTGGTGCTCAACTTCCTCTTTTTCCTCTACTGGCTGCTGCAGACCAAAAGGCAGATGCTCCTCTCGGGACTGGTATTGCTGTTGGGGATAACCTTCGTCAGCAAATGCTATAAATTCTCGTCAACAAATATGCCCGAAGAGAAAGACGACTTTACCCTGATGAGCTACAACGTTAGGCTGTTCAACCTGTACGACTGGATACCAAGGAAAGACATTGCAGGTACGATAATGGGATTTATTAAAGAAAAGAAACCGGATATAGTGTGCCTACAGGAATATTCAAAAAGAGGCAAGGCTTCATTTCCCGCATACAGGCACAAATTTGTTTTTGGCAGGGATGGCGAAACAGGGCAGGCAATTTATTCCCGTTTCCCCATAATCGACAGCGGGCATATAGAATTTCCCGGATCTGCCAACAATGTGATCTTTGCCGATATAAAAAAAGGGAAAGATACGCTGCGGGTATATAGTATGCACCTGCAGTCGATCAAAATAAGCCCGGATATCCATGAAAAGATAAACGAGGAGAAATCGAAAGTTATTTTTAAAAGGATGAGTGAGGCCTTTGCCAAACAGCAGCACCAGGCAGAATTGTTCGAAAAGCATAAAGGCAGCTGCAGGTATAAGATGGTTATTTGCGGCGACCTGAACAACAGCGCGTTTTCCTATGTGTACCGCAGCGTAAAGGGTAAAATGAAAGATGCTTTTGAAGAGGCAGGCAGCGGCTTCGGGAAGTCGTACAATTATAAATATTATCCGGCACGCATCGATTATATCTTTACCGATAAAATGATAAACGTCAAGCAATATACCACCTTCGATACGTTTGTCAACTCCGACCATTTTCCCGTAATGACACGATTGTCCTTAAAAGAGGAAGAATAGTTTTCAAATCCGATATGCATTAAATCTTGTAGTCTAAAAATCTAATAATCTTTTTTTGGGCGTGCCGGCTCCGTAAACTACGCCGTCGGGCCATTGCTTCGCCAGTTCGGCTTTGAGCCTCAGGTCGCTCTATCCCTCCGCTGCGCTGCGGGGATGCCGCCCTGCCTGCCGGCAGGCAGGTCCTGTCCCTCACGCGGACGTAAACATCTGTTATACGTTAATAACCTTATTACCGTTCGGTAGAGATGCATTGAATGCATCTCACAGGAGAATTGCCAGTGTCTACCCCCAAAAACTTATAACGATTTTACGTTACACACATCGGACTTCGGACCTCCGACAAAATGCTACAAAGCCTGTTTCCTCAAATACTCCATTGCATAACGCCCTTCATTGAACAAAAGGTCGAGTATGCTCAGGTTATTGATGAAGCCGTGTTTTTCGCCAAAAACCTGTGTGTACGGCTCAAAGGCAGCAGTGTCTTTTTTGCCATTGGCCAGGTAGCGGTAATCCTGCAGGCCGTTGGCTTCCCGGAAATACTCAACCGTTCTTTCGGGGTTATAGTCCATCCCGAGGCAGGAAGTTACGATATCCATGATCTCAAAATTAAGGTCCATCATGAACGTGTGCTTTTTCTCGAATACAGGCCGTATATCGTCCTCAAAATATTCAAAGAAAGGCGAGGAGCGGTAGGCTGCCTCAAGCGATTTAAAATGCTGTTTCTGCCAGTCGAACGCAGGCTCAATCTTTACGTCCTTAAACAATTGCCTGTTGCCATCGTTGCTGTGCTTCACCGGGATGTTGAGCATCTGCATCCCGTTCGGGCTGTAAATGTACATCCGGTTGCGGTTGGTTTGCTTCTGGAAATTGTCTTCCGCCTCAAATACCACTTTACCGGCATGCGCCATCGCTACAAAATGGCTGATGGAGGGGAAATATGTAGAATGAATTAAGATGTCCATTGTCTGTCCTTTATTGTTGTAAACAGTAGAGACGTAGCACTGCTACGTCTCTAATTATAATTTCATCAATTTCTGATTATGCTTTTTCAGCTTTATTCCTCCTGTTCCTAAAGAAGCTGAATCCGATATACAATACCAATGCACCGAGGAAATACTTAAAGTAGGATACAGGTTCATCGTCACCGCCAACAGTAATAAAGAATCTGTCCCATCGTGGCTTCTTATTTTCATCAAGGCTCATCCATACGAATACAGGCTTGCCCACGATATGGTCTTCCGGTACAAACCCCCAGTAACGGCTGTCTTCCGAGTTGTGGCGGTTATCACCCATCATCCAGTAATAATTCTGCTTAAAGGTATAGCTTGTTGCAGGCTGCCCGTTGATAAGGATCTGCCCGCCTATATCTTCTAACGTGTTGTGCTCATAATCGGTAATGATCATTTTATAGAAAGGCAGTGTTTCTTTATTCAGCTCAACAGTTTTTCCCTCTTCCGGAATATAAATTGGCCCCATGTTGTCCTGTGTCCATTCCGGTTTTGAATGCGGGAATATCGAGGTGCCTGGATTGGCCGGGTCATAATTGAATTTATAGCGCTCAACGCTTTTCACCAATGGATTGGTTTTTAGTATTTCTGCATTCTCATCAGTAAGAGCACGGAAAATATATTTATTTTGAGATGAATCATACCCAATGTCCGACCTGTTGATTTGCAATTCTCCAATAAGGTAATTTGGATCAAGCATGCTTCCATCTTTAGTCGTTACAAAATAAATATGCTGTAGCTTTGCCCTGCCGCTTAATTTCAACTCCTTACCGTTAATAAGAACTACGCCGTCTTTAATGGATAGATTATCTCCCGGGGTACCTACGCAGCGTTTTACATAGTTCGATTTTTTGTCGACAGGCTTCCTCACCCGGCGTCCAGAATTATCCCTGAATTTAACCACTGTATCTATCGGCCAGTTGAAAACAACAATGTCATTTTTCTCTACCTTCTCAAAGCCAGGAAGCCTGAAATAAGGCAATTGCGGCCAGTTGCTGTAGGATTTGGTATTGATTACAGGTATGGTATCATGCACCATAGGCGCTGCAATGGTGGTCATAGGCGTACGTGCGCCATAATTGAATTTGCTCACGAAAAGGAAATCGCCCACCAAAAGCGTTTTTTCCAACGATGCCGTTGGGATAGTAAAGGGCTGCATCACATAGGTATGAACTATAGTAGCTACAACTATGGCGAAAAGAAGCGAGCCAACGGTGCTGTCCTTTCTTTCCTCTTCACCTTCGGGAGTATAAGTTACCTTGTCGTTATAATTTATGGCATATATATAAAGGCCCAGGGTAACAATACCTAAAATCGTATCGGTTGACGAACGTTTGCCAAAAGCGCGCAACGTCTGTACCCAAACCACAGGGAACATGATGAGGTTTACCACAGGAATGAAGAGTAGGATCGTCCACCACTTTGGCCTGTTAATGATCTGCATCAGCACCACGGCATTATAAACCGGTACTGCCGCTTCCCATCGCTTCCTGCCTGCTTTTTCGTATAGTTTCCAGGTTCCTAAAAAGTGTATTACCTGTACTGCCAGGAAAAATATAAACCACTGTAATAAAGTCATTGCTGTATAATTTTTTCTATATGTCTAACTAAATCAAAAAATGTTACTGTAATCCCAGCACATCTTTCATACTGTATATTCCTTTTTTACCCAAAAGCCATTCAGCGGCTATTACAGCGCCCAATGCGAAGCCTTCGCGGCTATGGGCGGTATGCTTTATTTCTATCGAATCGACCTCCGAATCATACATTACCGTATGGGTGCCGGGAACGCCTTCTTCTCTTTTTGCATTGATGAATATCTCATCTTCTTGTGGGTTGCCAATCGCCCAGCTCGAATAATCGGAATTGGCAATAATGTCTTTTGCTAATGTTATTGCCGTGCCGCTCGGGGCATCCAGTTTTTGTATATGGTGCACCTCTTCCATCGAAACGCGGTACTGCTTCAGGCTAGCCATCATTTTGGCTAAATAGGTGTTCAGCTCAAAAAAGATATTCACCCCCAGGCTGAAATTCGACCCGTAGATAAACGCGCCGTTCTTATCCTCGCACAGCTTCGCCATGTCATGGTAGTGCTCCAGCCATCCGGTCGTACCCGAAATCACAGGGACATTCCCATTAAGGCAAGCGGAAATATTCCCCACCGCAGCATCAGGTATGCTAAAGTCAATAGCCACATCGGCATCATTCAGGCCTTCAAATGTATCGGCGCTGCTTTTGCGCAGCACGATTTCGTGGCCGCGCTCCAAAGCGATGCGCTCTATAACCTTGCCCATTTTGCCATAGCCTAATAATGCGATCTTCATGCGTAATTAAAATTGATAGTTAAGGGAAAAGCCCATGCTGTACTTATAATCCATTTGGTTTTGCTGCATGCTTGGCTTCAGCGACAAATTCTCATTTACGTTAAATTGCTGCAGGTGCGCGTCCACATTGGCATCTATAATGTTGAGCACATAGATACCCACGGTGAGCAGCAGCGAAAGGTCGCGGTTGCGCTGGTGGAACTTTTGGGCAGCGATAAGGCGGTCATTGCCCAGTTCTGCAAGCTGTCCGGTTACGGGCCTGCCCGCAAGCCTGGCTTTGTAGGCATCGCGGTATTCGTGGTACTTGTTGTTGTTGAAGGTATAGTAGTAAAAACTAAGCCCCATGCCGCCGTAAACCAATGGCACCTTCCAGTACTTCTTATTGTAAACCTGGCCAAGCCCCGGTACTATAGCAGAATAGAACGCTGCCTTGCTGGGTGCAAGTGCGTCTAATTTGTAGGGCTTTAAAAGAAGCGAATCTTTTGGCTTAGGGGTATCGATCACTTTTACTTCGTCCTGGGCAAACGCCGGCACGGAAGACAAAAAGAATAGTACTATGAATATGGAAAGTAGGTTTCTCACTATCCTTTTATAAGTTTGATGATCCTGTTGAAATCTTCCTGGGAGTGGAACGGGATGGTAATCTTGCCTTTTCCTTTGCTGTCGGCCTTTACATCGACTTTAGCCCCGAAAAAGCCTGTAATTGCCTTGGTGTGCTCTTCATCCACTTTAAAGGGCTCGCCCTTGGCGGGTTTTGCCGGTGCGGGCTTCAGGCTGTCCTGGTATGTTTTTACCAATGCCTCCGTTTCCCTTACCGATAGGTTGCGGCTCACAATCTTCTGGTAAATATCCGCCTGCGCGTCGTGGTCCTCGATATTGATGATGGCGCGCCCGTGGCCCATGCTGATGAAACCATCGCGGATACCCGTCTGGATGATCGGGTCCAGTTTTAGCAGGCGAAGGTAGTTGGCAATAGTTGAGCGTTTTTTACCTACGCGGTCGCTCATCTGCTCCTGCGTAAGCTGTATCTCGTCCATCAGCCTTTGGTAGGAGAGGGCGATCTCTATAGGGTCGAGGTCATGGCGCTGGATGTTCTCCACCAGTGCCATGACCAGCGATTCGTTGTCGTTGGCAATGCGAATGTAGGCAGGTACCGTTTCCAGTCCGGCAAGCTTTGAAGCGCGTAGCCTTCGCTCACCCGATATCAGCTGGTATTTATTAAAGTCCAGCTTGCGTACGGTAATTGGCTGTATCACGCCCAGCTCTTTGATGGATATGCTCAGTTCCCTCAGCGCTTCCTCATTAAAGTTGGTACGTGGCTGGAAAGGGTTGATTTCAATGGCATCAAGCTCTATCTCCAGGATGTTGCCCACAACCTTATCTGCATTCTTGTCCTCAACCGATTTGATGTCGTTCTCCGGGTCTTTCAGTAATGCCGATAATCCTCTTCCTAATGCCTGTTTCTTTATAGCTTTTGTCATAAACCTACTTTAGTGCTGTTTTTCTTTATAATTTCTTCGGCAAGGTTGATATAATTTACCGCGCCTTTGCTCGTAGCGTCATAATTGATGATGCTTTCGCCAAAGCTCGGCGCCTCACTAAGCTTCACATTACGCTGTATTACCGTGTCGAATACCATATCGTGAAAATGCTTCTGCACTTCCTCCACCACCTGGTTCGAAAGGCGCAGGCGGGAATCGTACATAGTGAGCAGCAGCCCTTCGATATCTAACGCCGGATTGTGTATTTTTTGTACGCTTTTTATTGTATTTAACAGCTTTCCAAGACCCTCAAGCGCAAAATATTCGCACTGGATAGGGATCACTACCGAGTCGGCAGCCGTAAGCGCATTCAGCGTTAGCAGCCCAAGCGACGGTGCGCAGTCGATAAGGATATAGTCATACTCATCCTTAACGCTTTTCAGGGCCTGCTTTAGCATGTACTCGCGGTTTTCCTTGTCTACCAGCTCGATCTCGATAGCCACAAGGTCAATATGCGCAGGGATAACCCATACATTCGGGGCCGTGCACTCTATGGTCGCCTCTTTGGGCGTGTTGCTGTGTTCCAGTATCTGGTAGGTGCCCATCTCTACCGACTCCACATCAATGCCCAGGCCGGAACTCGCATTGGCCTGCGGGTCGGCATCTATCAGTAGTACCTTTTTTTCGAGCACTCCCAGCGAAGCAGCAAGGTTAACGGTGGTCGTTGTTTTGCCTACGCCGCCTTTTTGGTTGGCAATTGCTATGATCTTACCCATTTATCGTTTCAGAATTTAGAACCGTAAAAATACAATTATTTATGGTTCGTGAAAACGGAAATTGTTAACATGCGGAAAATAAAAAAGCCACACATTGCTGTATGGCTTTTCCTTTCTTTTTCGCCTGGGTTATTGGATAACCAGTTTTTTAGATACCGTATTTTTACCCGACTCAAGCGTCACCATATAGATGCCCGGTGTAAGGCTGGAGAGGCTGATCTCCTTGGCATTAAAGCCATCAGCTGCTATTTCTGTTTCAAATACTTTAGCGCCTGTCATAGAATAGATGCTCACGGTATTTTTTACAGAAGCACTGTTCTGCAGGTCGTAAATTAGCGTGATATTTTTGTTTACCGACGGGTTAGGGTAGAAGCCGAACGAATCCTTGCTGAAATCTTCCATCCCTGCTGTCCCGGAAAGGTTTTTATAATTGAAGCTTAGCGTACCGGCGGCAGATCCGGAGAACGAAGTGAAGTACATCCTGTAAACTGTGCCGTCTGCGTATTTAACATAGTAGGTTATAGCCGGGTCGATGGCATAGCCGCCTCCGTTAAATGCTTTCCAGTCATCGCCAATGGTGTTGATATCGGTTGAATAAGCAGAAGCTTCAGGGAGTACAGGTGTTACGCCAGTATTGCCGGTCTCGGCTACCTGTGCTACGGCCACAAGCGGACTTTGAAGCGCCCCGGTAACATTATACATAGCCGTTTGCCCCATTGCAGTAACGGGAGCATAATATTTCCTGAACACGATGTCCCAGTCGGCGTCTGCAGGGGTTACAGGTACAATATCGTTTGTTGTAAACGAGAAGTGGGTAAACCTGTTAGTTGCAGAAGCATCGGTGTCAACCACTTTTGTTTCATCGGCAGCCCACGCAGTGCCATTCCACCCGGAATATGTAAAAGTCATCTCGCCATTATATGGGTTGAAGTCATTAATGAATATTTTTTTATAGTTGTCAGCGCTAAACTTAAGTACAAATACAACCACGCCTTCAACATGGTGGCTGCTGGTGTTATAATTACCCCAGCCGAAGTTCAGCGGGCCGGGAGTGGGGTTATTGGCATTGTCAAAAGCGCCTTCGCCCCAGGTAAAGTGGCTGTTGTACAATTCTGTCCATGTAGCTTCCTGGGTCACGTCAACACCGGCATAACCTGCTTCCGAAGCTGCCGCCTGAAATATCCTTATCCCTTTGCCGTCGTTTACACGGATGGCACCCATGCCCATTTGGCCTACTGCCTTTTCAAAGGAAAGGTCCCAGCTTGCAGCGGCAACAGGGGTTTGTGTGTTGGTAGAGAATTTATAATATACCTGGTTGGCATAAGCGGGTTGTAAAGCTACGTTTACTTCGGTATAACCTTCCTGCGCCGTTGCAAACAGGCCTGTAAGGAATGCGGCTGCGAATAGTAGATTTTTTTTCATTGTGTTTATTTAGATTTATTAAAAATAATTTGATGCCGCAAATATATTTATTTAAAGTAATTCTAAATAAGAAAAAGAAGTTTTTTTACTGTTAAAATTGAATTGGAAGTGTTGCTGTTAAAGAAGGGAAAGTAAACAGTAAATCGTACAACGAAAAAAGGGCTGCCTGCCGACAGCCCTTTGTGGGATCAATTATTTTAACATCCCTTAATGCTGTTTACCGTTTAAGGGAAGAGTGAAGTTCAATCTAAAATCTAAAATCTAAAATCTGAAATGGTTACTTGTTCTTCTTCGCTTTTATCATTGCTTCCAGCATATCCCACATTTCTTCGGGGATAGCTTCAAGAAGGTTGAACTGACCGGCACCTTTGAGCCATTCGCCGCCGTCTATGGTAATCACTTCGCCATTTACATAGGCAGAGAAATCGGAAACAAGGTAGGCCGCAATGTTAGCCAGTTCCTGGTGGTCGCCCACACGCTGTAACGGCACTTTTTTGGCAAGGTCGAATTTTTCTTTCAGGTCGCCCGGCAGCAGCCTGTCCCACGCCCCCTTGGTAGGGAAGGGTCCCGGTGCAATAGCATTCGAGCGGATGCCATATTTTGCCCATTCTACTGCAAGGCTGCGGGTCATTGCCAGTACGCCTG
The DNA here is from genome assembly GCF_003096035.1 of Flavobacterium album. Lineage (NCBI taxonomy): Bacteria > Pseudomonadati > Bacteroidota > Flavobacteriia > Flavobacteriales > Flavobacteriaceae > Flavobacterium > Flavobacterium album. The sequence continues at coordinate 2,011,011 of NZ_CP029186.1, forward strand.
CTTTTGCAGTAGCGCTTGGTACCACATACGCCGAACCTGTCCATGCATAGGTGGTTACAATATTCAGTATGGTCGATTTTTCCTGTTTTGTATCTATCCAGTGCTTCCCGAAAGCCAGCGTACAGTTCTTGGAACCTTTCAGTACGATGTCAATTATTGTATCGAAGGCATTCGCCGAAAGCCTTTCGGTAGGCGAAATGAAGTTGCCCGCCGCGTTGTTGAGCAGTACATCCACTTTTCCGTAAGCATCCAGTACGGCTTTCAGCATGGCTTCCACTTCCTCATAATGGCGGACATCGCACTGCACGGCAAGGCATTTCCCGCCGGTCTGCTCTTCCAGTTCTTTAGCAGTGTTCTGTAATTTCTCAAGGTCGCGCGAGGTTATGGCAACTTTCGCGCCAAGCTCCATGAAATATTTTGTCATCGATTTGCCAAGGCCGCTCCCGCCACCGGTAACCACAATTACCTTACCTTCAAGCGCATTATCGCGAAGCATTTTATCTGTATAGCTCATAGTATCAAAAAAATTATTACTCCCGTAAAGATATAAAATATTATGCACGCCTTGTTGTTTGGCAGCGGTGTATTATCTTTATGAAAATAGGCAGGCAATTTACGCAACCGTTCCTGCGTTTTATCATCTTACTATAAAACCAGCTAATTATGAAACACTTACGATTACTCTTTTCAGTCCTGCCGCTGTTATTGCTGGCGGGATGCTACGGCTATGGCAGTGGCGACGATGTCGTGCTGACAGATCCTCCACCCGCATCCTATCAGGCCGTCGTTATGGACCGCGGAGAATTTGAAGCCGCGGTACACATGATGCCTGTACAGCCTATTACCAAAGCGGGAAAAATTTACATCAAGGACAATTTCCTTTTTATCAATGATGTCAACAAAGGCTTCCATGTCTTTAATTACACCGATCCCCTTAATCCCATGCCACTGGGTTTCCTGAATATCCCGGGCGCAACAGACCTGGCTATGAGCGACAACGTAATGTATGTCAACCAGGCAACCGATCTTGTAACGATGCAGTTCCAGGATGTTGGCAATACCGTAATCGTGACCAAGCGAAACAAAGATGTTTTCCCTGTATTGCTGTCGCCCAACGGAACCGTAGGGCAGGTAGCAGATAATGAGGTAGTAATAGGTTGGGATGAAATTTAATAAGCAGCACCATGAAAAATAGTATACTATATTTTACAGCATTCCTTTTTATGCTCTTTAGCTGCTCGGGAGACGGTAGCAACGATAGGGTGAACAATAGCGGCCTGGAAAAAGGCGACGGCCTTGGCGGCTCACTGGCGGTATTTGCCCTTGTAGGGGATTATCTCTATACTGTTGACCATTCCAGCCTCAATGTGTTTGCAGTAGTAAACCAGTCAGATCCTGTTAAGGTAAATACTGTCGTTATAGGCAGCGGCGATATCGAAACACTTTTCGCACACGGAAACAACCTTTATATCGGTTCCCAGAATGGCATGTACATTTATTCGCTCGCCGACCCTGAAAATCCGGTACAGGTAACATCGGTGCAGCACTTTACGGCCTGCGACCCCGTGGAGGCCAATGATACGCACTCTTTCGTAACCCTGCATTCCAATACTTTTTGCGGCAATAACGTTAACCAGCTCCAGATCTATAATACTGCGGACCGGGCAAACCCAGTATTGGTAAGCAGCCGCGACCTGATCTATCCCAAAGGCCTGGGGCTTTACGGCAACTATCTTTTTGTGTGCGACGATACCATAAAGATTTTTGATGTAAGCAATCCTGCTAATCCTGTCCAGGCGCAAACCATCAATAAAGCTTGTTTCGATGTTATCATCAGGGGAGATGAGCTCTATGCCATTGGCGAAGGCGGGCTGTACCGCTATCAGCTTAATCCAACGGATATTACGCAGATAACCTATATGAGCGAAATCTCTCTTTAGTAACATAAAATGCAGAAAGCCGGTACAGTAATGCACCGGCTTTTTTTATGCTGTTTTATTGCAAAAAGCTGCCCCAATATGGAGCAGCCAAAACAAACCTATGAAACAACCTATTATTTTGCAAAACGGGCTTACATATTCACCCTCTTTTCTTTAGGATACCTCACTTCATAAGACAGTTGCTTTTTCACCGACTCTTTCGGTTTCATGTTGAGCTTCCAGGTGAGCAGGCCTTTTTTCTCATCATAGTCGGCACCGCCTGTTTTTACCTCTTCTACTTTTATCTCCTTGTTTTGCGATACCGGTATACGGTCCATCAGTACCAGTTCTATGTCAGTAGCTTTGTTATTGCGCACGGTGATTTCGTAGTTTTTAGAAATGATGCGCGTGCCGCCCAGGAACGACTTAGCTTTCAGGTCGTCTATCTGCTTGCGCTCCACGATAACGTTCGGGTCAACGCCAAGGGAGATAACAAGCTCTTCGGTAGTCTGTAGCGGGTCAAGGAATGTTTTCCCTGCAAAGCTGCCTTCAAAATAAATATTCGCTTCACCCGGCAGCAGGTCGAATTTTTCCCAGTCTTTTACCCTTACCGTAAGGAATACATTTTCATTTAGAAGCGGCGCGGTAAAATATTCATACGTGGCAGGCATATCAAACTGGTCGATGGTTATGACAGTAACTTCCTCTGTAGAAGCAATGGTGTAAGGTTTATCAATTTTGAATGTAACGTTGGTAACACCCATTTCTTTTGTAGCTCCGGTTGACACATTTAAGCCGGGAATCTGCCCTTCTAATGTGCTTATAAATGATGCATTCGGCCTTCCTTCTATCGTTTTTGATGTTACTGTAGTAGCGGCAACATCTGACCTTGACGTATTACGATATCCCTCAACCACAACTTCACTTAGTGTCTGCACATCATCTTCCATCGTTACATTCATCTGCTGTGCATATATCGGGAGTATCTGGGTTGTCATACCGACGAATGTAAATGCCAGGTTTTGTCCATTCCTTACAGTGAGAGAATAGTTCCCGTCAAAGTCCGTCTGGACACTATTGTTAGTGCCTTGCTCAACTACACTTACCCCGGGGATAGGCATGCCTGTTTGGTCTAAAACTACGCCCGTCACCTTTTTTACGGTAGGATTATATTTATACCCATAGCTTTTAGTGCTGGTTTGCTGGGCGCGATATTCCTGTATGAAGTTGAGGTACTGCGGCAACACTTCAGGCTTAATATTATTGATGTTCGGGTCGCCGGTAGAGAGAGTCACCTTTACATCGTTCCAGTCCTCGCCGGTATTCTGGTATACATGGGCTTTGTAAAAAATGCTCAGAGGCTGCCTGATGCCCTTCGTCTTGATGTCATAAATAGGGAACCAGCCCGCCTGCGACACATTGTATTTCGTGATAAGGTTGAGCGCTACCGGGGCAGGTGCATCTATCTTTACCAATATCTCGCCGCGCTGCTCGCGGCTTGCGCTGGTCAGCTTGCTGTATTCCTGCTGCAGGTCGCTTATTTCTTTATTTATTGCATTGCTTTTTATCGATGCGTCATAGATCTCCGTCTGTATCGCGGCATGTCTTTCACGGTAATATTGGGCGAAAGCCGTCACCTGCGCTACGGTAAGGCTTTGCTGCTCGCCTTTAAGGGCACGGTTCGATGTCAGCAATGTCTGTTCTTCGCGAAGGCCGGTAATTAGGTTTTGTAATACCGTGTAGCTCCTGCTCTTTTCGGTAAGCTGGGCTTCAATAAGGTTCATTTTGCCGGTATCTGCTTTTTTATCAATATAATTTACAGAATAGCTGATAGACAGGATAGAAGCATCTTTAAGGCCGCTTACCTGTATGCTGTTCTGGTCGATGAGCGGAGAGAGGCCGGTGAGGTAAACTTCCGATACGCCTTTCGGCAAATTGACCACCGCTTCGGATGTTACCTGTGCGCCGCTTCGGTATATTGTTACTTCTTTTATCGTCGATTTTGGCTTTACCTCGCCTGCAAACATCAGGGAAGGGAGCAATAGGAGTAATAGTATCCTTTTCATAGTATAGTTTGTTTTAAAAGGACACTTGTGCATCCTTACAACTATAGAGCAGCTTTTTTATGAAAAGGTTGGAAAGAGGAAAATTTATTTCCCTTTTTCAAGGCGGTGCAGCAGTTCCGGGAGGTCGGCATAAGGAGCGCTTTCCAAACTTTCCCAATATCTTGGGTGCGCTATCATGTATTTTACAGCCCGGACACTTTCCGTACCATTCGCAAGCAGCAATGCGTACGACCTTTCCGTAGCATCAGGATAATCGGTGGGGTCATAATACATCCAGACATTTACAAGTAGGTGCAGGTCGTTTTGTGTAAGCTTTTTACCTTTCAGTTTTTCCAGCGCGCGTGTCATTGCGGCTTTATTTTCTTTAGTGTCGGTCGACTCACCATAGGCTGCGTAATTTGAAAAAATGGCCCTGATGCCGTCAACAGGTTCAGTATATTCTTCCATTCCTTCACATCCTTCATCCCAGCATTCTTTGCAGGGCTGCATAATGTGCAGGTAGCTAACCTCATCCCATAGCGATACAAAAGTAAAATCCCAATCCCAGCCTTTGGCTTCCCATTTGGCGAGCCCTTTGGCCTTATCAGCCCATGTAAAGGTAAATTGCTGCTTGTCCGTTGTATCTTTCCATACGCAGTCGAATACTATAGTTTTACTGCCGGTAGCTTTCTTTATTTCAAACAGGTAATCTTCCTGCTGTCCGTATGCCAATAAATACCATGTGCCGCCCTCTTTGTAAAGTGTCAGCCGAAGGTTGCCGCCATCGCAGGTGTTGTATACCACCTGTCCGTCTTCCATTAAAGAAAGCTTTGTCCAGTCTGCGGGCAAAGAGGCAAGGTCCGCCTGTTTTTGGGATTGCGCCGTTAGTGTAGAAAGAATTGCAATTACAAGGAGTATAATTTTTTTCATTACTATTTGCAAAGGTTTTTTCCGTCTTTCACTACCGCAAGCGAATTCAGGCCATCGGTAAGAAGCTGCTTAATTGCCGATGCATTGTCCCCGGTAAACTGCGTGGAGGCCAAACCAAATATTTTATCACCCTCAACCACATTCAGGAAATGCTGCATTTCTACTTCTTTAGCGGTACCTTCAGGCATCTTGTAGCCCCAGTATATGGCTTTTCTGCCGTCTTTAAGTTTAATCACTTCCATTGTTGTCTGTAGTTCCTTTGTGAACTGGCCGCTAAGATATGCCGTCTCACCCGTTACAAAAGAAATAAGCACTTTCAGGTCGTCCGTACTGCCTGCTTTTTCCTCATGTTGTTTTTTATCAACCACAAGGTATTGAAGCACCTTGCCTCCAACTGTTATTATCTTCGCATGGTTGCTTTCTTTTACCTCGCCGGGAAGCGCTATTGCATAGTTTTTACCGCCTTCTTTTATCAGCCAGAATGTCTTGTCAGGGCTGCATTTAACAAGTTCCTGTGCCTGAAGGGCCATTGTCAGAAAGAGTGCCGACAGGCAGAGCGTTTTTTTTATCATGGGTTGGATTTTGGAATAAATATAGGAAAAAGATTTATCTTTGTTAAGTGCTCCGCAAAGTCTCTGACTTTGTGGAAGTGTTTAAAGGTCTCCGACCTTTCTTTTCCATGTCAGAGACATGATATCACTCCCACAAAGTCAGAGACTTTGCGGAACATACGGTAATTGAGTTTAATCTTATTTCTGCCCGCACAGGTCCTTTACACTCTTTACAGCTTTTACACTGCCTATGGTCTCTGTCAGGAAAGCCTCGATCTGTGCAATATCCTGCCCGGTAAATTTCGGTGCGCTCAGCCAGATGATCGCTTCACCAAGTACAATGGTAGCGTGCACCTGCTGTTCAACCATTTCCTCGGTGCCGTGCCAGTCATGGTGCCAAAGCAGGAAAGGTTTCCCCGAAGGGAGCTTGAGGATTTTATAAACGGGTTTCATTTTGTCTCCCAAAACCTTTTCTTCACCTTTAATAAACCGTGTAAGAACTGCCGCATCATTGCTGCCGCCTCCTTTTTTGAGGTAAGCAGATTTATCCAGCAGGTTGTAGTGCAATGCCATTTCCTCCACATTCATGAGTTCCGGTACATCGCCGGGGGCCACATCGCCGTGCAGGTGTATGGTGAAAATTTTGCCTTTGCTTTTAATTACCCAATACGAACTTTTGTCCTCACACTTCACAAGATTTTTTGTTTGCGCCGTGAGGGCGAAAGGGATCAGGGCCAAAAGTAAATAAAGGCGTTTCATACATTTGGTTATTAGTTGTACCAAATATAGTAAACTTTATTTGCAGGTAATTATTGTAAATTAAGGGCAGTGGCTATAGCTGATCGGAAGCCAGGTTTTTAAAATGCAGCGCATTGATTATAGCCGCTTCACTTGCCGTATTATTAAAGTATACGAATGCCTCTTCAAAATGTTTAGACAGTATTTCTTTATACAGGTCACCCAGGTCCTCATCACTGTATTGCGAATAGAATAAAGTTGGATTACCATGCATCCTGATGTAACCGGTAGGGCTTGTAACGATAACATCCGTTGGGAGCCTTGGGTAATTAGGGCTGCAGAAGGTGATGCCTTTTTCGGCTAATGCATCAAAAACATCCTGCCGCCACCAGCTTTCATTTCGGAACTCGGCTACGTTTTTAAAAGACGGGTCAAGGGAATTGATGATAAGCGAAAGCCTTTCTTCACTATAGCTGAATGATGGCGGCATCTGGAACAGCACACAGGCCAGCTTATCAGCCAGGCCTTCACGGCAGGTGGCATAGAAGTCGGCTATCTCCTGTTCGCAGTTATTGAATTTCTTATAATGGGTAATGCCTTTATAAGCTTTAGCTGAAAAAAGAAAACCTTCCGGAGTTTTGTTATACCAGTTCTGCAGGATCCTCACGGTTGGTAACTTATAGAAAGTTGAGTTCAGCTCATAGGTGTTGAAGTACTTGCAATAGTGCTGGAACCACCTGCTTTTCGGGATGTCTTGTGGGTAGAACAGTTCTTTCCAGCAGGCTGTATTGTAGCTCGAACAGCCTAAAATGATATTTTCCTTTTTCATACATACAGCTTTTGGCAATTGGTACAAAAGAAGCTGCGGCGTTTCTTTACACCGGTATGCTCCTTAACAAACGGCAGGTTGCAGCGCAGGCAGGTTTTTTTAGTATGGGCCAGCCAGTGTTTTTTAAGCTCATATTTTTTCTTCCATTCCAGGAACTGGAAGCTGTAGTGGCGTGCTTCCTCAATAAGTTCGTTCATTTTTTTTGGCGGGATACTGCCAACCAATGATTTCGGATGTACCCGCACCCGGTACAGCACCTCATTCTTGATGATGTTCCCCACGCCCGAAAAAATGTCCTGCTCCAGCAAGGCATCGCACACCAGCTTATCGGGCACCTCCTTTAGCTTGGCTTTTGCTTTTTTAGCATCCCATGCATCGTTCATCACATCGCCGGCCCAGTCGTAATAATCATTCACATCGCCTTCCAGTACTTTTACCGCCGCGGTATAAAAGTTGAGCTCACCGGTTTTAAATACCAGCCCCAGCCGCAGCTTCGCGTCCTTGCGCTCATTAACCCGGTAGGTGCCAAACATCAGGAAGTGGACACGAAGGGTAAACCCGTCGAAGCACAGCAGCAGGTGCTTGCCCCATGTACGTATCGCTTCGAGCTTTTTCCCCTCGATGCGGGACATATCGATTTTAGCATTACCATCGGCGGAAATAACGGTTTGCCCCTCAAACAGGAGGGCTTCTTCACGGGCAATTACAAGGCTTGGTCCTTCGGGCATGGCATTTAATTTACTTAAAGTTACATCAGGGAAATGAGATTACGATTATCTTTACATATCTTTTAACAGCCAATTATATGAAAAGAATAAGCGATAAGAAAAAGCAGGAAATGGGCGAACTGCTTAAAAACCAAAATCTTCTCCCTGTTAATAATAACGATTTGTTCCGGTTTATGAAGGAAAAGGAAGTGTTCGAGGCGTTGCTTGCCAATGGCGCCGACCCTGATTATACCGATTCGTATTTTAAATTCCCTATCCTGTCATTGGCGTACAGCCATGGGTATTATCCGGCTTTCAAGCTGCTTTTGGAATATGGTGCCCACCCTAATGTACCTTCCACTATAACTGCAGAAAAAACCGACCTGCTGTTTGATCTTTTCTTCTCCTACGTGAAGAATAAAAAATATGTGGATGTGCTGGCCAAACACAAGGTCAATTTCAATGTAATCCTACCCGATACAGGCGAGACACTGCTGGAATGGATGCTCCGGTATTCTCCTCTCGCAACAGATGCCATAAAAACAATATTGGAAAACGGAGGCGACCCAAACCTGCCTAATAAGGATGGGAAAACAGTATTTGACCTTGCTAATAATGGCGAAATAAGGATAATAGATTCATTGATGCCATTGTTAGATCAGCTCAGAAAATAAGTTGACTTTAAAAAAGCACCGAAAAATTGCTGTTACCGACTAAATAATTACTGGATTATTTAGACTATAGTATTTGATTATAAGAACTTGCGGAATTTACATAGCCAAGGGTAGGGAAAATAGCCGTAGAAATGTTATTAGTACAATAACATAACCTGACCTTACCGAATGACTACAGCTTTTACGCCACTCAGGATAGCCGTACTGGCCACCCTGATTTTTATTGTTTGCCCTGCTTACAGCCAAAAGGAACTTTGGGGCTACAGGGCAGTGACCGATAATAAAGAAATCGTAAAGGTGCCGCTTGATGGTACCAGCACCGATGTGGAAGTAATGCATGATTTTGACCCAACAGGCATCCTGGGCAGTACCCCATTCGGCACGCTGCTCCAGGCTTCTAACGGGAAGCTATATGGTGTCGCGGCATCACCCGGCGGGCAGAATATTCCCAATGGTGTAATTTTCGAATATGATCCCGTGCTGCTGCAATACCGTATGCTTGACAATGCTATAGTGAGCGGGCCGGTTTCGGGGCTTATAGAGCCATTGCCGGGCTGGCTGTACGGGACTACGAACAATGGGACTTCTATTTTTAAATATAATATCGAGACAGAACAGGCCAGTATCGTTGCTACGATCCCTCCCTTCAATTACCAGATGGGCCTGAGCCAGCCCCATTTTAATGGCGAGCTGATGAAGGCTTCCGACGGCAATCTGTACATAACCACAAGCATGGCGCCATCCATCCAGAACGTCCCGTATCCTGGTGGTATCTATCGCCTTAACCTTGCCAACGGCCAGCTTACCAAGGTATTTGTTTTTGGGTGGGAGGGTTCCGATGTTAGGGATCCGGTATATGGCACTAAACTCGTGGAAGGCGCTCCGGGCAAATTATACGGTACGTCATTAGGTGGTTCCCATGTTGGCCCACAGGGTGTCGCTCCCGGGGGCAGCGGGACTGTTTTTGAATATACCATTGCTACGGGTACTATAGTTAAAAAATTTGATTTCGATTATAATGTCAACGGCAGCAGCCCCAGCCCGATAATCAAAGATGGTGATAAGCTTTACGGCGTGCTGCCGGGGTTCCAGAACGACAGCCAGAACTATCCTAATCCCCGCGGGTCATTATTCGAATATGACCTTTCCTCAGAAACAATGACGCTACTTTACAGCTTTACCCAGGCTGACGATCAAATGAGAAGCCCGAATGGCATGGTGCTGAAAGCATCGAACGGGAAGTTTTATGTTGGCGCCCTCTTTGGCAACTATGAGATTGACCTTGCGGCCGGTATTGTAGTAAAGAAAGTAACTGACGGCGCTGCTTATGGCTATCAGCCATTGATAGAGCTATGCAGCAAGCCATCCTACCGGTCATTTGATGTTTCTTCTTTTACGGTGTGTGAAGGTGAGCCATTTTCATTCGATCTGCAAAATACCAATGCGGCAAATTATGTATGGAAAAGAGGGTCGGCTACAGTGCCGTCGCAAACTACGGGTGTGCTGAGTTTCGACAGTGTTACCGTTGCCAATACAGGTATTTACACCTGCACCATGACCAACGAATGCGGCACTACGGTAACCATGCCCTTGCAGCTTAATGTTGAGGTGTGCATGGGATTGGATGAGATGAATGTGCTTAAAGGCATCAGGCTCTACCCGAACCCGGCAAATAACATCCTGAATGTAAAGCTGCCGGACAACCCAAATTTCGAAGTGCAAAAATTTTCCATCATCAATATGCTGGGGCAAACCGTTTATTCAGGAGCGTATAATAAGGATAGTATTGATATCAGTTCTTTTGGATCAGGGCTTTACCAAATTATAGTATCTACAGATAAAGGCGACTGGAATGGCAAATTCGTAAAAGAATAACAGCTGCATTTTCAAAAAATACCACCACCAACTATGAAATTAAAACTACTTCTGCTTTCGGTATTCTTATACTCATCAGCAGGCTTTGCGCAATTCATTACCGAATGGAATACAGGCGGCTTTACTTCGATAACGGTACCCACCACCGGCGGCGGCTATAACTATACCGCTACGATTGCTCTGCTCAATAACCCATCGGCTATCATTACTACGCTGACAGGGCAAACGGGTAGCGCCGTATTTTCGAACCTGGCTCCCAATACCGCTTACCAGATAAAAATTACGGGCAATTTCCCTCGGATTTATTTTAATAACGGTAGTGAAAGGCTAAAAATAAGGAATGTGGCCCAGTGGGGCAATATTGCATGGACAAGCTTTAATAAGGCCTTTTTCGGTTGTGCCCAGCTAACTATTACGGCAACCGATGTGCCGGTGCTTTCAGGCTTGACGAACATGGCAGGGATGTTCCAGTTTTGTACCGCTTTAAACGGACCGGCCAATATAGGAAGCTGGAATACCGCTACCGTAACCGATATGAGCGATATGTTCAACAATGCTACTTCTTTTAACCAAAATATTAGTGGCTGGAATACAGCTTTAGTCACCACAATGACCAATATGTTTGCCGGTGCGTCCTCTTTTAACCAAAATATCAGTAGTTGGAATACAGGCGCAGTTACTACGATGTACTATATGTTTGGAGGCGCCACTGCTTTTAACGGTGCCATTGGCAGCTGGGATACCTCGTCGGTTACCAATATGAATTCCATGTTCCAGGGAGCGACGGCTTTTAACCAGAATATCGGTGCCTGGAATACCGCACAGGTAACAGATATGGGCAACATGTTTTACGGTGCCGCTGCCTTTAACCAAAATATAAACGGATGGGATACCGGCGCTGTCACTACGATGGATAGTATGTTCCGCAATGCGGCTACTTTTAATCAGCCTCTTGGCAACTGGGATACATCCTCTGTTACCAATATGAGCAGTATGTTCATGAATACTGCTGCCTTTAACCAGGATATTGGCAGCTGGGATACCGGCAATGTAGAGGTTATGGCCCATATCTTTGAGCAGGCGAGTTCCTTTAATGGGGATATAAGCAATTGGGACGTATCTTCCGTATGGAATATGCTGTCGATGTTCCAGGGTGCTACATCCTTTAACCGGGATATAAGCGGCTGGGATGTATCGGCTGGTACATCTATGGAAGCCATATTCAAAGGTGCAACATCCTTTAACCAGAATATGGCGGGCTGGGCCGATAACCTTGGCCCTAATGCCGTACTCAACAGTTTTTTCGGCGGGATATTCGATAACTGCGGCATGAGCGTGGCCAATTATGATGCAACACTTGCAGGCTTTAGCGAAAGCGCACCGAACGGGCTTTCACTTGGTGCATTGGGACTTTATTATTGTAATGATGGCGCTGCTGCACGTGCTATACTCACAATGCCCGTAGCAAGCGGTGGTAAAGGGTGGACGATATCCGGCGATACCAATCTGGCAACATCAACACCCATACTGGCGCCTAACGCAAGCAACATTACGCTAATGGCTACCGAATGCAACCATAACTGGGCCAACCCCACTAACAGGGCACGGAAGATGCTGGTTGTTAATGAAAATGGTAACGCTTTCTCACCCTCATCGGTGGTGATAAACAACAATAGCATCGGGGCTTTACCGGCAGGTGTGGCATCGGCAAATAATTATTACCAAAAAAGCAGCGGTGCCAATACAATAAGGGTTGGCAACCGGATGGCCTCGATAACCGACACTGCTGATTATAATGAAAATGGCGGGATTTTGGTAAGGGTTTATTATTCCGCTGCAGAATATACCAACATGCTCATTACCCCGCCGCCTGCAGGCGATATTATAGATGCAGGATGGTTTTTATCCGGCAACCCTGCCGCATCGGGTGTTGTAGGCACTATGGCAACAGAAACCTATATGCTGCCCGGCGCCGAAAAGATCATCCCTGTCAATTCGGGCTCAGAGAATGGTTATGCCTTTGTTGAATTTAAGCTCATCAAACCCGGGACTATAGGGCTCTATGCCAAAACAACTGAGGGTACGCTATCCGAAGTGTTGTCTAACGCTGATTTCCAAAAAAAGCCGGATGTGCTTTTGTACCCCAACCCTGTAAGCGCTATACTGAATATTGCATTGCCTGAAGGGCAATTGGCGGCCATACAAAAAATTGCTATTACCAACATGCTTGGCCAAATAGTTTATGAGGGCGGCCAAAACATGAGCATAGATGTTTCCCAGTTCAGCAATGGCATATACCAGCTGCATTTGGCGGTCGAAGGGGGCAGCCTTACCGCAAGGTTTATAAAAGAGTAACGCCCTGTTTTCACTTTTTTCGACTTGCATACTACATCCTGTCAGTTAATTGGCTTTATTTGTAGTATGTAATCTAAACCTGTGGTATGGAAACAGTGGGCAACAAGGTGTCCTGCAATAAAAGAAAATTGGTACTTACCTTTTTCGTCCTGGCAAAATTGCTATTACAATTTATTATAGCCAACCCCTATTACGACCTGCATCGTGATGAATATCTTCATCTTGACCAGGGAAAGCATTTAGCCTGGGGCTACCTGTCCGTGCCTCCTGTCACGTCGTGGATATCATACATAATAGGGCTTTTTGGAGAACCGGAATTGCTGGTGAAGTTTTTTCCTGCCTTGTTTGGTGCCCTTACCATTGTAGTGGTATGGAAGACCATCGAAGAATTAAAGGGAAACCTGTTTGCCCTGACGCTTGGCGCAGCCTGCATACTGTTTTCGGCACTCTTACGGCTGAATTTCCTTTATCAGCCCAATTCCCCGGATGTATTGTGCTGGGTGGCTTTTTATTATTTCTCCATTCGGTATATAAATACAGGCAGGCAAAAATGGCTATTGTTTTGTTCGGTAATATTTGCGTTAGGATTCCTGAACAAGTATAATATCGTTTTTTTGGCCATGGGGCTGCTGCCGGCAGTCCTTATTACAAAACAGCGGGAAATATTCACCAGGCGCAGCTTTTATATCGCGGTACTTCTTGCTTTTTTAATGATCCTGCCCAATTTGCTTTGGCAGTACAACAATGGTTTCCCTGTATTTTATCATCTGCGCCAGCTTGCCGATACACAATTGGCGAATGTCAGCCGGGGTCAGTTCCTTAAAGAGCAGGTAATTTATTTTATCGGATCGCTTCCGGTCATTGCAACATCGCTTTATGCTTTATTATTTTACCGGCCATTTAGGAAATACATACTGTTTTTTTGGTCGTTCCTGTCTACTCTCACCATCTTCCTTGTTTTTAAGGCCAAAGGATATTATGCCATCGGGCTTTATCCCGTATATATAGCATTTGGAGCCGTTTTTTTAGAAAAAGCTTTGAATTCAGGGATAAAAAGGTATTTCAGGCTTGTATTGATAGCCATCCCTGTGGTGTTAAGCATTTTAATAGCCAACTTCATTATGATTGAAGACCCGGAAGCAGTATTTAAAAACAGGGACGCTTACCGCGAATTGGGCATGCTGCGGTGGGAGGACGGCAAAGAGCATGAGCTGCCACAGGATTATGCCGATATGCTGGGATGGAAAGAACTCGCGACTAAGGTAGATGCAGCATACGGCAGTTTTCCGGCAACTAGCCATACCCTTGTGCTGTGCGACAATTACGGACAGGCCGGCGCCATCAATTATTACAGCAGGAACAGGAATATAAATGCTGTGTCGTTTAATGCCGACTACATTAACTGGTTTGGGCTTGACAGGCCTGTTGATAATGTGATACGTGTAAAAGAATGCAATAACAGTTCGGGTGAATTGGCCGAAACAAGCCCGTTTTTTGATGCTGCATACAAAGCAGATTCTGTTACCAACCGTTATGCTAGGGAATATCGGACCACGATCTTTGTTTTCACCGGGCCAAAAATTGATATCAATAAACGATTAAAGGCAGAAATTGAAGAGGAAAAATGGCATTGATCCCATATAGGCGAAAATAATGATAAACTTTTGCAAAGGCTTGCCTGTTTAGCCCCTTTCTCATTATTTTTACAGCCTAAACAATCTTTATGGCTTCAGGTTTTTTTGCGATCTTGGATGATATAGCGGCATTGATGGACGACGTTGCGATGAGCAGCAAGATCGCTACACAAAAAACGGCAGGTATCCTGGGTGACGACCTTGCAGTAAATGCGGAAAAAGCAACAGGTTTCCTTGCTTCGAGGGAATTGCCCGTACTGTGGGCCATTACCAAAGGTTCACTGCTTAATAAAGCGATTATCCTGCCTGTTGTTTTCCTGTTGAGTTATTTTGTACCGGTTGCGATTACCTATATCCTGATCCTGGGAGGCTTTTACCTGGCGTATGAAGGTGTGGAGAAGATCGTGGAATTCCTTTTTCACCGCAAGCATCACAAAGAAGCGGCAGCTGATGTTGCCCTGGAATCTGCTGTGGTACAGGAAGAATCGCTTGAAGAAGAAAAAACAAAGGTCAGGTCAGCCATTACGACCGATTTTATACTCTCCGTAGAAATAGTGATTATTGCCCTGAGCACCGTTCGGGATAAGGATCTCACTACACAGATCATAACGGTTTCTATCGTAGCCATATTGGCCACAATAGGTGTTTACGGGATAGTGGCGCTTATTGTACGTATGGACGATGCAGGGTATAACCTGATGAGGCGAAGCAATAATAAGGGGTTCATATCTAAAGTCGGGCAGCTGTTGGTTTACCTGCTGCCCCTTGTAATAAAGTTTTTGGCTGTTGTAGGTACAATTGCCTTACTATTGGTATCGGGAGGGATATTTGTACACAATATCGATTACTTCCATCACCTCTTGCCTGAGCTGCCCGATATGCTAAAAGAATTTACCATAGGCCTTGTTGCGGGTATAGCTGCTGTTATTGTAATTACGGGGGTGAAGAAAGTTGTGGGGGTATTCAGGAAATAGGTGTTAAGTAATGAACCAGGTATTGCGTGCTACATACCAGGCGTAATTATACCTGTTTTTCTAAATCGTTACCACGTAAATCTTGAATATTCTACCCTATTGGCATCCATAAATTTTCCAAATTTGGTAAATGCATCGTAAACCGAAAATTGTTCCCTGATCGCTTCAAGCAGGGCAATGCGGCTATTACCCAAAATCCCGAATGCGGTATACAGCTTTGCAAATTCACCCGGCTGTATGGTGTAGCAGTATTCGTAGTCGTCGTTGCCTTTCAGCTCTTCCACCAGCGCGCCAAAGTCATAGCCATCAAACCGCAGCAACCCTTCTTTATCAAAATACATTTTTATCGATATGGTTATACCGGGCCGTTTTTCGTAGTAGAGGCTTACTTCTTCCAAAGGGTATGATTTATGTAAATATAAGGTTTGTTGTTTTATTGAAGCATTATAGTATTGGAATAAAAAAATCCCTCCTGTTGTGCAGGAAGGATCTGTTGTCGGGATGACTGGATTCGAACCAGCGACCCCTGGCACCCCATGCCAGTACGCTACCAGGCTGCGCTACATCCCGAATGGTTGGAAAGAAAATACCTGCAAATATATCGACTTGGCTAAAAAATAAAATACAGGATCCTATTTTCCGGATGGTACAGTGATATTCTAAATTCCGGCTTTGTCTGAATTAACAATTTTTTGCAATATGATTGTGATTATACTTTTTACTTTATATAATAAGAAGACGTAACTTTAAACAGATTAACTGTAAAGCATACTATGGATACAGAAGAACACAACCACGGAAACGTTCCGGGTAAAGAGCACGGAGCTCATGACCACGATCACGATCACAGCGTTTTGGATACCGCCGGGCACACGGAAAATGAAAGCTGGGTAAGCCACTGGCCGCTGTTTACTGCTTTTGTCATACTTTTTGTGATGCTTACCCTGGAATACGGATTTGATTATAAGCCGCCATTCCCGTTTGATCTTGCTATTTTCTCCGTAGCGTTCTTACTTGCCGGGTATAATGTTTTGTTTATGGCATGGAAAAAAGCAAGGCGTTTTGATTTCTTCAACGAATTTTTCCTGATGAGCACAGCAACAATAGGCGCCTTCAGCATCGGTTCTTATAGCGAAGGCGTAGCAGTGATGGTTTTTTATTCGATAGGCGAGTGGTTCCAGGATGCTGCGGTGGACAGGGCTAAAAGAAGCATTAAGGCCTTACTGGATATCAGGCCCGATAAGGTTACCGTCATAAGGGACGGGCAGGATATCATTACCGATCCTAAGGAAATAAATATCGATGAGGTTATACGGGTTAAGGCAGGTGAAAAAGTAGCGCTGGATGGAGTGCTCGTCTCTGATGCCGGGACTTTTAATACTGCAGCGCTTACCGGCGAGAGTGTGCCCGATACGAAGCGAAAAGGCGAGGCGGTTTTTGCAGGCATGATCAATCTGGATAAGGTTTCCGAAATACAGGTAACATCACTCTTCAGGGACAGTAAGCTCAGCAGGATATTGGAGATGGTGCAGGACGCTACTGCGCGAAAGTCGCAAACGCAGCTTTTCATAAGCCGTTTTGCCAGGATCTACACACCCATAGTATTTGCCCTGGCCTTGCTGGTTTGTTTCGTCCCGTATTTTTTCAGTGATTCCTATGATTTTCATCAATGGTTCTACCGGGCGTTGGTATTCCTGGTCATAAGCTGCCCATGTGCACTGGTAGTCTCTATTCCGTTGGGCTATTTTGGCGGCATTGGCCTTGCTTCAAGGAACGGTATCCTTTTTAAAGGTTCTAATTTTTTAGATGTAATGACCGATGTTACGGTAGTTGTTATGGACAAAACCGGAACACTTACCAAAGGTGTCTTTAAGGTGCAGGACGTTATAGCCGCTGAAGGAACAGATAAAGCGGAACTCGTTAAGCATGCCGCTGCTCTCGAAATGAATTCGACGCATCCTATTGCAAAAGCTGTGGTAAGCTATGCAGGTGCATCGGCATCGAAAGCGGAGAGCGTTGAAGAAATTTCCGGGCACGGCATGACAGGTAAAGTAGAAGGTAAAAATATCCATGCCGGAAATTCAAAGCTTCTGAAAAAATACAATATTCCTTATCCTGAGGAAGTAGACAGCCTTGTTGAAACTATAGTTGTGGTAGCTATTGACGGAAAATATGCAGGTTACATAACGATTGCAGATGAAATAAAAGAAGATGCGGCGGATGCTATCGGGCAAATGCACAGCCTTGGCATAAAAACCGTAATGTTATCCGGAGATAAGCAGGCCGTAGTAGATAAGGTTGCTAAAAAACTGGGTATCGATACCGCTTACGGCAACCTGCTACCGGAAGGAAAAGTGGACAAGGTACAGGCGCTTAAAGATGCAGGCAACCATATTGCTTTTGTGGGCGATGGTGTAAATGATGCGCCCGTGGTGGCATTAGCAGATGCCGGTATAGCAATGGGAGGCCTGGGAAGCGATGCAACCATTGAGACAGCTGATATCGTAATTCAAAACGACCAACCTTCCACGATCATAGCTGCGATCAAAGTAGGCAGGATCACAAAACGCGTGGTATGGCAAAATATAACCATAGCTATGGTGGTAAAGGTAATCGTGTTAGCGCTTGGTGCAGGCGGTGTTGCCAATCTTTGGGAGGCTGTTGTTGCTGACGTGGGAGTAGCGCTCCTGGCCATACTGAATGCGGTGAGGATACAGAAAATGAAATTAAAATAAGCAATTACCGCACGGCCATGCATGTAATAAATTTGGCAGCCATGCGTTTGAATGGCATAAACCAACTGCCCCATGGCCAAATATTACCTGTTCCTAATTTGTACTTTCATTTTCATCTCTGCCTTTGCACAGGCTCCGGACATAGCAAAGGACAATACTATAGAATATGCCCGGATCCCGCTGCCAGATGGTGACTCCCTTTCTGCGGTCATTGTTATCAGTAAAACTGCAAATAATCCACTTCCGGCGATACTTATGTATAGCATATATGCTTCAGAAAAAAACGATTTGGCCAGGGCTGCAATCGCTGCAAATATGGGATATGCAGGTGTTGTTGTGAATACACGCGGGATGAACAAAAGCAAAAGTTCAGTTGAGCCGTTTAAACATGATGCCGAAGATGCATGGCACATGCTGGACTGGATAAGCAAACAGAAATGGTGTGACGGGCAAATAGGAATGTATGGCGGCAGCTACGTGGGCTTCAGCCAGTGGGCGGCGGCTAAAAGCGGGCATCCTGCACTTAAGACAATTGTACCCCAGGCGGCAGTAGGTGTCGGTATCGATTTTCCGGCGCACAACGGTATCTTTTCGGTGTATTCGCTTAAGTGGCTCAACAACATTATGGACGCGAAAATGTATGAGGCTAAAAATTTCGGGGGAAAAAGCCTCCATAAAGCTATAGACCGATGGGCGGGCAAAGGGCTGGCCTTCCGTGTAATAGATTCGCTGGCCGAAGGTCCGAACAATGTGTATCGTGAATGGCTGGGGAATCCGTCTTATAACGGGTACTGGCAAAAGATGGTGCCGTATAAAGAAGAGTTTGCGGCCATCAACATCCCTGTCCTTACTACAACAGGTTATTATGATGCCGACCAGCTGGGAGCATTATATTATTACAAAGAACATTTGAAATATAATCCTTCTGCGGAGCATTATCTCATCATGGGGCCGTATGATCATTTCGGCGCACAGGGCATGCAAGGTGAAAAGGTGCTTAATTACCCATTGCCTGAAAAGGCGCGCCTGAACTTTTACAAGGTCATTTTTCAGTGGTTCGACTATGTGCTGAAGGGAAAAGACAAGCCTGATGTGCTCAAAGATAAAGTCAACTATCAGGTGATGGGCACCGAAGAATGGAGGTCGGCGCCCTCACTGGAACAAATGGGAACTGCAACGCTTAAATTTTATCTCAGCAATGAAAAAGCCGGTATAGCCTACAGGCTTGCTACAAGCCCTCCTGCCGCAACAGGTGGTACAACGCAGAAGATCGACTTTAAAAATAACTCTGAATACGGGAGAAGCATTTACAACAATGAGATCGTGACAAGGAAGCTAAGGCCCGGCGGCATCCAATTTGTATCTGAACCATTGGCAGAAGGACTTATTATTAATGGGAACATGAGAGGTGAGCTTCATGCCATTGTCAACAAAAAAGATATGGATATAGTAATGGAGCTGTTTGAGCTTACTTCCGGCGGCGATTTTATCAGCCTCTCGCATTTTCTGGGAAGGGCGAGCTATACCAAAGACAGGGCCACACGACATCTGCTTATCCCGGGCGCTACTGAAACCATCCCTTTTGAGAACTCTTACCTGATCTCTAAAAAAATCAACGCCGGCAGCCGCCTTGTGGTTGTCCTGGGCATAAACAAAAACCAAAATTCGCAGGTAAATTATGGCACCGGCAAAGATGTAAGCGATGAAACCAGGGAAGATGCGAAAGAGCCGCTCGAGGTGCAATGGCTGAACAGCAGCATTATCAGCATACCCGTATTACCATAGGTTATCAGTTAATTGCCTTTACTCTGCGCTGTCGATTCTGTATATGTCAACAATGTTTCTTGTAATAGCATTGAAGTCAATAGCCAGGTCTACCAGATTTCCCGTATGGATATCGAATATCCAGCCATGTACGGTAAGCCCCCGTTCGGCGATAGCCTTTTGCACTTCGGCTGTCTTGATCACATTGATGCATTGTTCCTGTACGTTGAGCTCGGCAAGGCGTTCGTAGCGGCGGGTTTCGTCGGCAATTCCCATAAGTTCCTTGCGATGCAGGCGGTACACGTCCCTGATGTTGCGAAGCCACGGATTGAGTATGCCAAGGTCGGTATTCTGCATGGCGGCGAGGATACCCCCACAGCCATAATGCCCGCACACCACCACATGGCCTACTTTGAGCACGCTCACGGCATAATTGATAACCGACATGACGTTGAGGTCGGTATTCGGGACAACATTGGCGATGTTCCGGTGTACGAACACTTCGCCCGGCTGAAGGCCCATCACCTCTTCGGCTGTAACGCGGCTGTCGGAACACCCAATATACAGTATGGCAGGGGATTGTCCCTGAGACAGTTTGTTAAAATAGCTTTTGTCGTTTTCAAGCTGCAGGGATACCCACGCTTTATTATTTTCAAAAATTTTTTTGATGTCCATTCCGGTACTATTTACTCCCAAAAATAATAATATATTTGGAGCACCGCAATTAATGAAACGTGAATTATATAATTGGGACTAATTCCACCAAAACAGACGTATTCCCAATGCAGAATGTGCCGTGCCCTGCCTGTGACAGCCAAAGTTCCCTTACGGCTGTAAGGCATGCCAGGTACTTCCATATCCTGAGTATCCCATTTTTTCCGTTAGGCCATTTTGCAACAGTCATCTGCTCCAAATGCCAGAAGACATTTACCGATAACCAATTTACAGGCCCCATGCACATGATCCTCACAGAGCGGGAGATCATATTCAAAAACAGGTGGCCGGCGTGGCACTTTCTTGGTGTTTTTGTGGTGGGTGCATTCTTTTTCTTCGTAACCTGTACTATCAATTTCATTGAAAATGTAAAAAAGGGCGGTAATGCAAAAGTGAAAGAAAATGACCTGTATGCCACCAGATATGAAAGGGATGTAAAGCAGCTGACCAATCGCCCGGATAAAGAAGCCGACTCCATTGCCTGCAGGATAAAGCAGTATGTAGATGCTAATGTGACGGATGAACTGGACAGGTTTAATTTTAAATATTTTACACGGGTAAAAGACGGAAGGATACTTGTGCTGATGAAAGTAGACGATCTGGATAAAGTTTCCGATGAAGGCAGGAAGGAGTTTATATCATTGATCGAGGACGCGCTGTATGAATCAGATTATACTGCTGATAAAGGCGCTTACATAGGGATATTAGATGACTTTGATACCGAATTGGTAAGCACGCCGACCTACGAATTTACCAGGGCAAAGCCCGATCCTGAAACGGAATTGTATGAATTTTACAGGGACGAGATCGATACTATAATTAAGGATACGATTCAATAAAAAAACGAAATTGAACTGCTAATTTTGGTACATGCCCAATGGAGGTTCAAAGCACTATTTCTTTGACTGTGTTATGGTGTAAACCGATATTGACGCAGGGGAATTGCGTATTAAAACAGCATAGTCAATATAATCAAGCGTACAGGCATTTTCATAGTCAATCTTTTGCGGGGGGTCGTAGATAACCTCAATCAAATCGGTGCACTCGGGAGCGCTGTAAGGGCTTGCCTTTCCATTCAGCCTGAATATGCACAGGTCTGTAACAGCTTCCGTTTTCAGCGCTTCAATCCCTTTAAAATATTCATAAGGGGCATCGCCAATGCCAAAGTCGCCTTCTGTTTTCGCATTCACAAAATTCCCATTTTTATCAAATACTTCATCCCAGATTACTTCCGATTTTGTAAGATACCCCATGACCGTTATAATTTCATTCTTTTTTAAAATGCCATTATCAATGAGCATTGAAAAAAAAGGCGTTGAGTTCCCCTCCTTATGCTTCATCAGGTGGGAAAAACCCAAACGGAAAAACTGCTTTTTGTCCTTTAAATTATACATGTCGCGAAGTTTCATGTAGTTTGTATACATTTCCCTTTCCCGGTTAAAATCAGTCAACTGGCGGGTTTTAATAGCTGAAATAATATAGTCGAACATTTTCCGGTCTGTAATATACCTGCTGTATTTTGGGAAATTTATTTCGAAATCATTTACAAACGCTTTTAGCTGGTTTTTAGAAAAGCTTTTGTATTTGGCCGAATAATCGGTGGTATCTGTAGCTACAGTTTTCTGAAGTTCCTGTGCGAGCGGCCATTCTGCAGTGTCGTTAATAAGCGAAAGTAAATGCCTGTAGGTATACTTGTAGGTAACAATAATATCCGAACCCAGAACTGTTATTTTTTTATCCTGCGGTAGCCTGTCGTTGATGGCCTTTATCTTTTTCCATTTTTCAAGAACATTTATCGTGCGCTCCTGTGGTACGCGCGTGCCATAATGAACGATGAGGTCTTTAAGCAAAGCTTCATCGCCGGTTGTAAGGTATTCGTTAAAATAGTGGGCGATGCTCATATCGGTTTCTGCAAAATAATAATCAATATCCTGCCGGCTGAGTACTGATTGCAGTAGAAGCAGCTCGGCATCCTCAGTTTTTGCCGAACCGTGGTAAGCCCCAAAGCCTATTATCAGCGCCTTTTCTTCCGGGAATATATACGAAACGTCCAATGCATTTTTATGCATTACAAGGTAACTTTTTTTATCCTGTGCCATTAATAAAACAGCATGCAGCAGAAAAAACAAGAGTGAGGCTTTTTTCATGATAGGATGATTAAAGCTCAAATATAACCTTCTGTATTAAAGGAGAATTGTAAAATTGGGACTTCAGATTATAAAGCCTGCAATTGCAGGCTTCTTATTCATGTAGTAACTCAACTAAATAGAACTGTCAAAACTGATGTGGTCAATTATTTATACATAAAATCCATTAATAATCCATCGGAGCTTTCCAAACCTACAATATCCATAAGTTCTTCGAAATAACTACATACACGTTCACGATCTTCAGTATCCAAATAGATACCCGAAAATCTGTCGAGCCCTGTCTTTATTTTCTCCTGATATTTTTTATCAGTAGGGTTTGGGGATTTTGCTATCTCTCTAAAGTCATCAGCTGCCTGATTGATCTTTTCAGATAACACCGGCCTCATTTTCACATCTCTTACACCTGGATAATGCATTTGAAGGTCTTCGGTAAACTTTTCCTTTTGTTTGAATTTTTCAAATTTGTCCATAATATCTGGAGGGTTAACGATTTGAGCCTGCCCGCAGGCACAAAGTGTAATTAACAAAATCAAACAGAGTTTTTTCATAATTCTTCAAATCCCTTAATCAATACCTCCAATATCTTAATCGCCGCCTCACTGATCTTCGTGCCCGGCCCGAAAACCGCCACGGCACCGGAGTCAAAGAGGTATTGGTAATCCTGTGCAGGAATCACCCCGCCCACGATCACCATAATATCTTCACGCCCATATTTTTTCAGCTCTTCTATTACCTGCGGCACAAGGGTTTTATGCCCTGCAGCTAAGGAGGAAACGCCAAGTATATGCACGTCATTCTCCACAGCCTGCTTAGCTGCTTCTGTCGGCGTTTGGAAAAGCGGACCAATGTCCACGTCGAAACCAACATCTGCATAGCCTGTAGCTACTACCTTGGCGCCGCGGTCGTGGCCGTCCTGGCCCATTTTGGCAATCATTATCCTTGGGCGGCGGCCTTCCAGCTTCGCGAATTCATCCGCCAGCTGTTTTGCTTTTTCAAAGCTTTCGTCGTTCTTTATTTCTTTGCTGTACACTCCGCTAAATGATCTTATTTGTGCTTTATACCTTCCGTAAACCGTTTCCAGCGCATCGCTTATCTCACCCAGGGTAGCCCTGTGGCGTGCGGCCTCCACGGCCAGTTCCAGTAGGTTGCCTTCGCCGCTTTTTGCAGCAGCAGTAAGGTTCGCCAGGCATTCATTTACTTTTTTAGTATCGCGTGATGCCTTTATTTTTGCCAGCTGCTCCAATTGCTGGCGGCGCACCATCTGGTTATCTACATCAAGGATATGGAGCGGGTCTTCTTTTTCGAGGCGGTATTTGTTTACGCCCACAATGATGTCCTGCCCGCTGTCAATACGTGCCTGCTTGCGTGCGGCTGCTTCCTCGATGCGAAGCTTCGGTATGCCTGCCTCAATGGCTTTGGTCATCCCGCCCAGTTCTTCGACTTCCTCGATAAGCGCCCATGCTTTTTTGGCGATCTCATCGGTAAGGCTTTCGATATAGTAGCTTCCTGCCCATGGGTCGACTGTCTTTGTTATTTTGGTCTCTTCCTGAAGGAATATCTGTGTGTTACGCGCAATACGTGCCGAAAAATCGGTTGGCAGCGCAATGGCTTCATCTAATGCATTGGTATGCAACGACTGTGTCCCGCCGAACGCTGCTGCGGCTGCTTCAATGCAGGTGCGTGCCACATTGTTGAATGGGTCCTGCTCGGTGAGGCTCCATCCGCTGGTCTGGCAGTGGGTGCGCAGTGCCAGCGATTTTTCGTCTTTCGGTTCGAATTGTTTCAGAAGTTTTGCCCACAGCATACGGCCTGCACGCATCTTGGCGATCTCCATAAAATGGTTCATGCCAATAGCCCAAAAGAAGGACAGCCGGGGTGCAAAATCGTCGATCTTCATGCCTGCGGCCAGCCCGGTACGGATGTATTCCAGACCGTCTGCAAGGGTATAGGCCAACTCGATATCGGCGGTTGCCCCGGCTTCCTGCATGTGATAGCCTGAGATGCTGATCGAGTTGAATTTCGGCATTTTGCGGCTCGTGTATTCAAATATATCGGCAATGATCCGCATTGATGGAGTAGGAGGGTAGATGTAGGTGTTGCGCACCATGAACTCCTTCAGGATATCGTTCTGTATCGTCCCCGAAAGCAGTTCCGGCTTCACGCCCTGCTCTTCGGCAGCTACGATATAAAACGCCATGATGGGCAATACTGCGCCATTCATGGTCATGGAAACCGACATCTCATCCAGCGGTATCTGGTCGAACAGCACTTTCATATCTTCCACGCTGTCAATCGCCACACCCGCTTTGCCCACATCGCCTACCACGCGCTCGTGGTCGCTGTCGTAACCGCGGTGCGTAGCAAGGTCGAACGCTACCGACAGGCCTTTTTGCCCTGCGGCAAGGTTTCGCCTGTAAAAAGCGTTGCTCTCTTCGGCAGTCGAGAAACCTGCATACTGGCGTATCGTCCACGGGCGGCGCACATACATAGTAGCATACGGCCCGCGCAGGTTAGGCGCAAAACCCGCCCCAAAGGCGATGTGCTCCAGGTTTTCGATGTCTTCTGCGGTGTAGTTTTGCTTTACGGCAATGCCCTCGGCAATAACAAAGTTATCTTGTTCCGTGTTCCGTGTTTCAGGTTTCGGGCTTCCGTGAAGCTTAATATGTTGGAGGTTTTTTCTGGACATACTTTTTTAGCTGTTCCAATGATTCTTCACCGGAAATATAGTTTTCTATCGATTCATTTAGTCTTTCGTCAAGGATGGCTTTCATTTCATCTGTCAGGGTAAAATCCTCACCTGCACTGCTAAGCCTATTTTAATCTCATTCATAGCTTCGTCAAAATCCTGTGCCCAGAAAGGGTTTCAAATATTCCTGTTTCCGACTTCTAACTTCATCTTTCTGCCATTGAGGTATATAATCTTCCATAATTGCTTTTTTAGTAAATATAATACATTGCTAATCAGCTTTTTCTTCCATTGCCAGCCTTTCCTGTTCCATCTTTTCTGCCAGCCTTTTTTCTATGATAGGTACGATAAGCGTTTTCCTCGGATTGGCTTTTACAAACGGGTACAGCTCAAGGTCGCCGCTCATCCTGTCGTTCTTGTTCGGGTATTTGTTGGTGCCCAGCAGCACTTCTTTCCCGCTGTCGAAAAGCTCCTGCTCTTTAGCGGCGCTTTCGGCTATCTTTCGTTGTATGGTGCCTTCTTTCAATTGTCCAAGAAAACCACCGTTAGCTTCGATATCCTTAAATAATGCAAGCGCTTTTTCCGCAATCTGCTGCGTAAGCTCTTCGATATAATAAGCGCCGTCAGCAGGGTTGTCTACCTTATCCAGATAGCTTTCGTGCTTGAGTACCAACAGCTGGTTGCGCGCAATACGGTCGCCAAACTCATTGTCTTTATGGTACAAAGCGTCATAGGCAAGGTTCGCCACAGTATCGGCCCCGCCCAGTATTGCGCTCATGCATTCGGTAGTAGTGCGCAGCATATTTACGTTGTAATCGTAAAGCGTTTTGTTTCGTTTTGTAGGTGTGGCTATGATGTGGCATTCGAAATTATGGTCGTACTCTTTTGCGATCAGGTTAAAAAGCAACCTTAGCGCACGCAGCTTGGCGATTTCGAAAAAGTAATTGGTACCCACAGCAACCTGTATGATAACTGGCTTGTTTATCGTGGCAATGCTGTTGAAATATTCGTTGGCATGTCCCAGTATATAAGCGACTTGCTGCACTATAGTGGCCCCTGCGTTTTGGTACAGGCTGCCGTCAACGCCCAGAAAATGGACATTAGGGCAGGCGATTGAAATAGTATTAAGGGCTTCGAGGTCGGCTTCCTTATGCGAAAACCAGTTTCCGTCTTTTGCCAGTTGGGCGATGGGGTCAAGCTGAATGTAATAGGTAGCATTTTTCTCTTTGGCAATGACATCAATCTTCTTTACGAAATCGATTGAAAGGAAACCTAAATTGAAGTAAATAGGAACGTCTACCGGAAGGCGCGCCACCAGCTTTTCAACATCGATATTTTCGTCGGGAATGGTAAATCGTATGCTTTCGGCACCTCGTTTCAGCGTACTTAAAGCGCGCCCCGCCGACTTCTCTACATCGTGTACAAAAATATTCTGGCAAATGGTGAAGGAAGTTGCTTTCCCGCCCGAGGCCAGCGGCTCATTGAATTCGTCGGTGTGGTAAAAAGGCTTTACCTTAATACCGTCGGGGCTTTCCCAAACCAGTGTTTCGTTATAATCGGCTCCCTTAAGCTCATATTGTATCTGCTGTTTCCACTGTTTGGAAGAAACCGGGTCGAAATCGTTAAACAGGCTGCTGCTCATACGCTAATTTTAAAGTGATTTTGTGCTTTCCTCCTCAAGGGTGTCCCCTTCGAATTCAATAATGTAAATATCCTCATTCTCACGCTTCATGTAGTATTTTTCACGTGCATATTTTTCAGTCTGGTCAGGGTTGTTCAGCTGCTTTATCGCGGCGCTGTCTTTTCTTTTTTCATTGAGGTAATATTGCTTGTTATCTTCCAGGTCATCAATCTTTTTGTCAAGCACCCTTTTGTCAAAATAGGAGTAATTGTCAAGGAAAAGCATCCATATACTCACAAAAATAATAACCAACACATATCTGTTCCCTAAGAATTTAAGGAACGGATATTTGATAAATATTTTTTTGAAAAAATTCACTGAATATGATTTACAACTACAAAGAAATGACTTTTGTTGTTATATAGGGATATTTTACCTCAAAGGGCATAAAGTTTTTTCCAGCTATTATTATAAATTCAGTTTGCTTCGTCTGCATTTTCGCAATTAAAGGGCAACTGAAAACTGCGACTGCGACTGAAAACTTAAAGAATCCTCTGATTTATCACCGCCCTCACCACATCAATCGCTACCGTGTTATAACGGTCGTTAGGGATGATGATGTCGGCATACGCTTTTGTGGGTTCGATAAACTGCTCGTGCATAGGCTTGAGTGTATTCTGGTAACGGTTAAGCACCTCGTCCATGTCACGGCCCCTTTCGGCAATGTCGCGCTTCAGGCGGCGTATAAGCCTTTCGTCCGGGTCGGCATGTACAAACACTTTTATATCAAACAATTCGCGAAGCTTAGGATCCGATAGTATAAGGATGCCTTCCACGATCATTACCTTTCTCGGATGGGTTAGTATCGTATCGTCCGTCCTGTTATGGGTTACGAATGAATATACAGGCTGCTCGATCACATTTCCTGCCTTGAGCTGTTTAAGATGTTCGGTCAGGAGGTCAAAATCAATGGCGCGTGGATGGTCAAAATTGATCTTTGCGCGGTCTTCATAGCTAAGGTTGGTTGTTTCGCGGTAGTAGTGGTCCTGGCTGATGATGCCCACTTCTGTAAGTGGCAACTCGTTCATGATTTGGTGTACAACGGTGGTTTTCCCACTTCCGGTCCCGCCGGCAATTCCGATGATAAGCATTTAGTGTTGTTTTTGTTTTTGCAAAAGTAGTAATTATCGGCAGGGTTTAGGAAATCTAATGTCAAATTTTAACCACACAGCTTGTCCTTCACGTAGCAGGAGCTACATAACAAATCCTTATGTTAATTATAGTACAATTACACAAAGATCCGCAAAGAAGGCGCGAAGATTCGCAAAGTTTTCATACGCAAAAATGTAAAAACGATTTACATGTTTAATCATTCTTTGTGCTCCTTTGGGCCTCCTTTGTGAATCTTTGCGGTATAACTATTTACTTTCCTTATTCTTCATATCCTTTACCATGCTCACACAAAAATAGATCACTATAGCAGCACCTGCAGCAATGCACACCCACATGATCCACGGGCTGTGGGTTTGGGCTTTTTGGGACGGTTCATTATTCACAGCCGAAGCATCAGATAAAACAGCAACCGGGAGGTTGTTGGGTAGCTTGTCCTTAAAATTGATGAAGTCGTATTCGGCTGAACCAACGTGCGTGTTGCCGCTAACTACGGTATAATGTTCTCCGGCTTTAAGGTCGGCGACAATCCGTAAAGGCGTTTGGTAGAATTTTACCGATGCGATCTTCAGTGGTGGGTTAGCGCCATTGTCAATTTCCAAAGTAAAGTCCTTTTCCGCAAAATCTTCGAGGTCTATCACATTTTTGGTAGAGGAATCCAATTCAAAACCATTAAGTGTAACTGTCGTTACAGTAGACTTTTTTCTTTTCTTTATTTCACGGTCTGCCAAAATCCTTACACTTCTTTTATAAAAGGTCGGGGCACTTATATCAAATACTATACGATTGATGAGTGTCCTGTGTTTTTGCCGTACACTGATGTATGTTGTTTTACCGCCGTCCGTATTTTCCATTTTTACAGAAGGCATAATTTCCTCCATTGCAACAGGAGTAATGCTTTCGGTAAGCTGTCCTGCTTCGAGAATATTTACGGGAAGTGTTTTTTTGTCGTCAAATTCTATTTTGATGTATCTGTAATTGTGCAACGGCAGGAACAATGTTTTGTACACACGCGTATCGGCAGGGTTATAAAGGCCGTCGAGTACCTGGCTGTTTACCAACCCGAAAAATTCCTTGTTGTCATTACTTCCGCTAATGCTATAGGTCTTCACGGCATCAGTATTGGCTATAGCCAAAATAAGCTCTTGCATTTTGCTGCCAACGATATTCTCTATCGTGACCGATGAGCTTTTGCCCTCCGACTTTGTCCTCGAAATAATGGGATATTGCTTAAAAGCCTGTGCGTTCACTTCCGAAGGGCTGTACTCCAAAAAGTAGGGCACCTCCTTGTTTTTACTGTCGAGTATCCTGATGATCTCCGGCTGCTCATCGGTAAGGCTGCGGAACTGGGAGCCAACATAAATGACATGTGGCCCATCTTTCTTAATGCCGGACAGCTTTGCCGAAACGGTATACTGCTGTGCAAAGGCGGAGCAGCTTATCAGCAACAAAAATATTTTAAACAGTTTCATCATCATTCCTTTCATTTTCAGGTTTGTCTTCTATCACAAGCCGCTTCACTTTTTGGTACACAAACGATATCACCAGTATCAGTATGCCCAGCAATATGAATGCGATGATCTTACCAGTTTCGGATACGTTGCGGATGTCATAAATAAATAGCTTCGCGATCGTAAGCCCAAGTAAAATGAGCGCGGCGATACGGATGCTCTTCAGCTGTTTTTTAATGCCGACAACGAGCAGCAGGCACGCGATCACGCCCCATAATATAGGGTAGCCTGTTTTTATTACCTGGCTCCTCATGGCAGCAATATGTTCGTAGGCGGCCATGGAATGTATCGACGTTCCTGAATGTTCTGTTGCCAGCGGTACGGGGTCGAGCGTAATGGCCAGCCAGTGCAGCATCAGCTCCGAACTAGCAAGGTACACCAGCAGGAATACCGACACCCATGGCAGTGCTTTCTTGCTGCCGAACTGTTGCAGTACCACTTCTTTATTCATTTTGTATACCAGCGTGGCGGTGTAAAGTACCAATGCGAGCAATACGAAATGCAGCCAGTACCCCAGCCTGGATTTAATGCCCATGTCGAGGTAATCTTCCACTTCGTAATAGGCCAGCCTTGAAAAAAGCAGTATGAACGCCACAATATTGATAATACCGATGAGCGTACCCATTTGTTTCCGCAGCGCGCTTTTCCCCAGACAATATGTATGGATGAAAATAATGCAGAAAACCAAATGATAGAGCACCAAAAGGCTGTAAGCGGCATAGGTGCTTTCAAGGTAGTAGTCTGTTTGGTAGTTGAGTTCCAGGAATCCGGCGACATATACCAGCAGCAGCGTAAATATTTGTACGAACTTACGGTAATTGGCTACGTTGAATGGAATACCGTAAAGTTTATATATCCCTGAATCGCGCTTCAAAAGCAACAGGATACCAATGCACGAAGCAATAGAGAACACGCTGGTCATGAAAGCAGGGTTGATGATAACATTGAGCGGTTCGGTATCGAAATAAATATTGAGCCAGTCCATTACAAGGCTGATGAGCATGAGCGCATGCACGATAGCCGACCCAAACCGGAAACTCTCGATCTTCGACTTTTGCGCGAGCCACATAAGCAGCACCGCTTCGGCCGACCAGAACAGCGTGATGTAATTGCCTTCAAACTGAATCGGGATGGCGAGTGTTACAAACGTCAGCGTAAGCCCGATAAGGATATAGATAACCTTTTGGTCGATGTCCAGTTTTTTATACAGCAGCCACGAAAAGCAAAAGTTGAAGACACCCAGCAGCAATGTGAACATCCCTTTGTACTGTGGCATGGAACTTTCCAAAATGGCCATTCCCGCGGCATAGAAAAGGAAGGTATTGCTCACCAATATGCTGAGCTGCATGTTCGAGAAAGCCGTTTTATTCCTTACATTATTGATAATGTTCATCAGGATAAAGACGAAGTAAAATACAAACCCAAAAGCCAGCGCTCCCTGGTAAGGCGCGTTTTCTGTCCCGATTATCGTGAACAGCCATCCGCCATAGAACAGGATAGTAAACACATAAGCCTGCAGGTTGATGAAGTTCCATTTTTTGTAGTAGGCTATAGCTAAAATTCCAACGTTAAGTATCGTGATATAACTAAAGAGCACGATGTAATTACCGCTGCCTGTGCTAACCATAAACGGTACTGCGAAACCTCCTATGAGCGTAAGTGCGGCCAACTCCATACGGTCATAAGATACCGAAAGGAAAGCGCTGAAACCCGTAATGGCAACCATGATAATAAATGCGACCGTCTGGCTGAAGAGCTGGTAATCGTGGAAGGCAACTGCAATTGTAAAGTAAAATATTGACATTGCCCCGGCGACGAGAACTGAGCTGAAAGCTTTATAATTAACACGGAGCTTATGCGCCACAAGCATAACAATACCCCCGGCCAGTATGCCTATCCCCACGCGGGCAGGCTCATTGATCCAGTCTTTGTCTATGGCGAATTTCACGAAATAGCTGATACCCAGCACAAGTATCAGGATCCCTATTTTATTGATGAGGTTCTCTCCGATGAATTTCTCCATGTCAGGATTCTGCTCCTTGAATTTTTCCCACCACGATTTTTGTGGGGGCAGTACCACATTAGGCCGCGGCGTATTGGTTTCGGCAGGGCGCGGCTGCTGTATTGCTGCTGGGCGCAGTACAGATTCCGGTATCGGTTGTGGTTTTGGAAGTATTGGGGCCTGTGCTTCAGGGAAAGGTTCAGTTCGGGGTTGCTCAACAGGCTTTTCGGGATGCGGTTTTGGTATTTCAGGTTGTGGTGCAGGCTTTGACGGAGCTGGCTCGAAAGCTTTTTCAGCAGTGGCCTGGAATTTCTCAAGCAGGCGGGTATGGTAGTCCAGCTTCCGGTTGGTTTCGAATAAGCTGTCTTTCAGCCGGTCAATTTTCGATGAAAGAGTATTGAGGAATATTATAAATACTACTACGAGTACGATCATTAAGATGTATTCCATGCTGGTTGGTTAATGGTTAGCGTAAATTTAAATTATTTAAGCTTAAAGTATGAAAATGTTTAGCGATCATTTTCACGAAAGTAGTTTTTGTACTTTTACGGAGCGATGCCGGGTAAAATTTGGCATCACAGCTAGCTCCGCAAAGTCTCTGACTTTGTGAAAGCGATGGCATGTCTATGACATTCAAAAGTAAAGTCGGAGACCTTTAACCACATCCCCAAAGTCAGAGACTTTGGGGAGCAGTGAAGTAACCTGATAAGACCGGTATTAAAGCCTCGAAGGTGGCGTAATATAATAGCCCGGAGCAACGCTCCGGGTCAAAAAGGCACATACGAAAGTAAAGCCCTGAAAGGGCGCGACAAAAACAAATAAACATGATCAAAAAACTCATTTTTTTATTATCGATTTTTTTTACAATAAATACCTCCGCACAGCAGGAAGTGATATACCATATATTCCAGCGCAGTTTTTTCGACAGTAATGGCGATGGCAACGGCGACCTGAAGGGAATACAGCAAAAACTGGATTATTTGCAGCAACTGGGCATTACTACGATCTTGCTCACGCCATTGTACCAAAGCGATCTTTACCATAATTATTTCGCCACCGATTTTGAGGCTATAGATAAGGAATACGGCAGCTTTAAGGAATACCGCGACCTGATACTGGAGGTGCACAAACGCAAAATGAAGCTGTACCAGGATGTAGAGATGCAGTATGTATCGGGGAAGCATCCGTGGTTTACCGATTCGTATAAGAACCCGAAGTCGGAGTACAGCAAATATGTTTATTACAACGATAAGGCGAACGAAAAGCCGTATTACTTTTGGGATGTACCGGAGTTTACTACCTATGATAATTCGAAAGAACAGATCATTTTGGTGAACATGAAGGACCCGAAAGTAAAGGAATATACACTGAAAGTCCTGAAATACTGGATCGATCCGGATGGTAATGGTAACTTTAATGATGGGGTGGATGGCTACAGGCTGGATCATATGATGGATAACCTTGATAATGCCAACAAACTCACCAACCTGTTTAAGGATTTCTGGACACCGCTACTGAATGACCTGCGAAAAGTAAACCCGGCATTGCAGATCGTTGCCGAACAGGCCGACTGGAATTCCTATGGGCAGGAGTATTTTACCAAAGGCAATGCAGACAGGGTGTTTGCCTTTCGGCTAAGGCAGGCCATAACATCTTTTGATAAAAAGAAGATCGAAAAGGCGGCCGACAGCACATTCCTGTATAACCCTGCGGGTAAGCAACAGGTGGTTTTTATAGAGAACCATGACACCGATCGTTTTGCATCGGAGGCTGGAATGAGCATTGGCAAGCTGAAAATAGGGGCCGCGATGAATATACTGATGGGCGGGGTACCTTCCATATATTATGGGCAGGAACTCGGCATGAAGGGTAAAAGGGTACAACACCCGACTGATGGTACCGATATCCCCATCCGGGAAGCTTTTGAATGGTATGCTGCAGAGGCCGGACCCGGCATGGCGCTTTGGTACAAGGACACCGGCCCATGGTGGGACAACCGTAACATAAAGGCGGACGATGGAATCTCCTTAGAAGAGCAGCAGAAAGACCCCAATTCGCTGTGGAGTTATTATAAGCAGCTCATCCGCCTTAAAAAAGTGCAGCCTGCGTTGGCTTTTGGCGATTATAAAACGATACCGAATACCAATGATAACGTATTTTCTTTTACAAGAACATATAAAGATGAAAAGATACTGGTGGTTGTCAATCTTTCAGGTAATACCGAAGATGTGATGATTGATCCCCGTGAAGATTATAATATATCGAACCTGAAACTCCTTTCGGGTACACCCAATGTAATATTACCGCGCGACGGCAAAAACCTTACTATGACCCCTTATACCGTGCAGGTTTGGAGGTTTCCGAAGGGTAATTGATTTCCGAAAGCAGTGTTAAAGTTTTCTTAATGGAATTTATTGTAAAAATTTGATTAACAAAACCTTAATAGTTATTTTATTTACCGGAAACCTCTTTAGGAATCCGTAATCATAATTTTGGTTGCATTTAAACATAAAACCAATAATAAAATTATGATGAAAATTGTACAAAGAACTTTCCATAAAGTTTTACTTGTAATGATGGTCGCCTTTGGCTCTTTTGAAGCCGGAGCGCAGATCCTTGCATGGGATGCAGCCAACAACGGCGGAGGGTTTGGCGCAAGCCCATGGGCACCAGCTACACAGGATACTAATGTAACAACTTCGGGATTAGTACGTGGCAGTGCCATAGCGACCAGCGGTACCCCGGCAGGCGGCGCATGGGGCGGATCCGGTGGCTGGGCGGCAGGCTCTGGAGTCTCTACCGACGCTAATAGTTTTTACTTTACGGTGGTGGCTGCTTCCGGCTACAAGATGAGCCTTTCTGAGATAACAACGGCTACCAGGCGGTCAAATTCAGGCCCTTCGGGATATACGCTTTACTACTCGGTTAATGGCGGCGCTTTCGTTTCTGCCGGGACAGCAACAACTACTTCTACCAGCGGCACGGGCGGTACGGCGAATTCAATACCACTGTCTTCTATTTCGGAACTACAGGATGTAGCGGCAGGAACAATAGTAAAATTCAGGATCAACCCAACCGGGTCGGCAGGAAATTATTACATTACAAACGGCACAAACAGCCTTAGGGTAAACGGTACGGTAACACAGGCACAGCCTGATGCACCTGTAGCCACAGCGGCTACGGCAATAGGGGCTGCAGGGTTTACGGCAAACTGGAATTCAGTAACGGGCGCAACCGGTTACAGGCTCGATGTAGCTACCGACGCAGCATTTACGCAAATGAGCGAGATATACGACAACTTTGCTGTTACCGGCACGTCGCAATTGGTTTCTGTTGGCATTGAGCCGAATGTAACCTATTACTACAGGGTACGGGCTGAAGTAAACGCCGCCACTTCGCCTAATTCGAATGTGATCACCGCCACAACACTGAACCCGGTACCGGCGACCATAACTACCACCCAGATATTGCCTGCAAGCATAACAACTACGACAGCGGTTTCGGGAGGTAATGTTACCAGCGATGGGATGGCTGCGGTTACTGCGCGCGGTGTGGTATGGGCAACTACAACTAACCCAACCACTGCTTCTTTGACTACAACTGATGGCACAGGAACGGGAATATTCACCAGCAACTTTTCAGGGCTTACGCCAAATACACATTACTATTACAGGGCTTATGCAACTAACAGTATCGGAACTTCTTATGGCGCGGAATATTCTTTCTGGACACTTGCCAATACTCCGGGATCACCGACTATAAGCAACGCCGATATTTTCAGCATTGACATTGCAATTGATGCCAACGGGAATCCTGCCAGTACAGTTTATGCCATTATGATAAACGGCGGCGGCCTTACCGGTCAATTTGTTGCTGCTGACGGTTCAGTTTCCGATACAGCGGTTTGGCAAACGGCTGCCCAGTGGGGTGCGGTTATCACTGTAGATGTATTGATGCCGGGCACTACCTATACTTTTAGCGTTGCTGCCCAAAACGGCGCAGGGGTGCAGACACCATGGAGCGCGGCAGCACAGGGCAGTACCAATCCGCTGCCGGGACCTACGACACTTACACTTCTTAACAATACAATTGATTTCGAACCGGCATGCCTTAGCACAGATTCCGACGGGGCCGTTGGGTCCTTTGTTTTTGAAGCTACTAACCTTAGCGGTACAGGAATCGGACTCGGCACTGTTTTAGTAAGCGGCCCGGACGGGATGCCGCTTGAAGGCATCAGCTTTAGCACTACAGCAGACGGACAATTTGACGAAGGCACTTTCCAGGTGGAAGCTATTGAAGAAGGACAGGACAACACAATATATGTAAGGTTCGACCCTACTTCAGGAGTGAGCTACGGTACGCTGGTTATCGAACTTTCCCTGATCGACCCGATGAACAGCACTGCTGAGCCAATTACAGTAGAAGCTGTCATCGTAGACCTTCCTGAGGCAGGTGCTGCCCAGGCAGTGTGCGCGGGAAGTACAGTTGCTAACCTTACCACTACCTCAGGAACGGATATTAAATGGTATACTGTCCAAACAGGCGGTACGGCTTTAGCTGCGACAGATGTTTTGGCGACAGGTACTTATTATGCCTCTCAAAGTATCGGCGAGTGTGAAAGCGCGAGGATCCCGGTGGTCGTAACCGTAAACCCTATACCGGATGCGCCGGTTGCCGAAGCGCAATTATTCTGTGGCACTGCAACAGCAGGTGAGCTACAGGCGACTACAGGTACATCGTTAAAATGGTACGACGTGGCTACCGGCGGAACTCCTCTATCAGCAACAGCAGCTTTGGCTACAGGAACCTACTATGTAACACAAACCATGACAGATTGCGAAAGCGCAAGGACTTCGGTAGCTGTAACGGTTAACGCTATCCCTGATGCCCCAACCGCTCCGGCCCAGCTATTCTGCGGCCCGGCTACAGTAGACGGACTTACCCTTACCACGGGTGCTGCGCCAAAATGGTATACTGCCGAAACCGGTGGAGACGCCCTTGAGATGGAAACAGCGCTTGCTTCAGGTACCTATTATGTATCGCAAACCGTTGGCGGGTGCGAAAGTGCCAGGACAGCGGTTGAAGTAACCGTAAACCCGATACCTGCCGCTCCCGCAGTTGTGCCTGTACAGACTTTCTGTAATACAGCTACCGTTGCCGATCTTGATGCCGATGGCGAGAACATACTTTGGTATACTTCAGCTACAGGCGGAACTGCTTTATCCGAAACTACAGCTATTACTGCGGGTACATCATTATTCTATGCTTCCCAAACTATAAACGGATGCGAAAGCACAACAAGGACTGCAGTGGCGGTACAGCTTAATTTAACGGCTGCCCCCGCGGCGGCGGCACAGTCATTCTGCGGTGCAGGAACTGTGAGTGAGCTAATGGCTGCTACTTCTTCCCCTGTATGGTATGCTGACGAAATAGGAGGCACGGCATTAGAAGGCACTACTGCCCTGGCTACAGGTACTTACTATGTATCCCAGACTATAAACGGCTGTGAAAGCGCCAGGACAGCGGTTGCCGTTACAGTAACACAGGTAATTAACCCTGAAGGGGATGATACCCAGGATTTTGAAGCCGGTGAAACGCTTGCCGACCTTGAAGTAGAAGGCGAAAACATCGTGTGGTATGCTGACGAGGCGCTTGAAACTATTTTGCCGGATACGACTCCGCTTGCAGATGAAACTACCTATTATGCAGTGGCAACGATGGGTGAGTGTAGGAGCGGATCGTCAATTGCAGTTACGGTAAATGAAGTATTAGGCACAACAGGATTCGACAGGAACAGCCTGAGCTATTATCCTAACCCGGTAAATGACATACTGAACCTGTCGTACAGTAATACTATCAAATCTGTGGTTGTGTACAACCTGCTTGGACAGCCTGTAGTGTCGAAGGATGTAAATGCAAATACGGTACAGCTTGATATGTCGGCGCTTGCCGCAGGCTCTTATATCATGAA
Source organism: Flavobacterium album (assembly GCF_003096035.1). Classification (NCBI taxonomy): domain Bacteria; kingdom Pseudomonadati; phylum Bacteroidota; class Flavobacteriia; order Flavobacteriales; family Flavobacteriaceae; genus Flavobacterium; species Flavobacterium album. The sequence goes on from NZ_CP029186.1 coordinate 2,048,566, forward strand.
AGTGGAATCCGGCGACAGCATTGCAACAATAAAAGTAATTAAGAGATAAGGTTATATGTATTTCTTGAACAAAGGGGCCCGTGCAAACGGGGCCCTTTTTGATTTATAGTGCATAAGTGTTCGGAGGGTTGAATATTTTATGTTACATATCACTCCTCCGGAGTTCTGGTCCGCTATTATCCATATATTTTCTATAAACATGCCACCCCGCTGGGGCTATACTTATGAGTCCCGGAAGAATGGCATGTTTATAGAAAAAAATAGCCGGGGCGCATGTGAGTTCCAGAGGAACGGCATATTAGTGTACAGCACCCGGGTTTCAGGAATAGCGATCTATGGATACAGATGCAAATAAAAAAGGGCCCTTAAATAGAGCCCTTTTCGAATATCCCATCAAATATTTTTGAGGGTCAGTGTAGTCAGATGAGATATTCTTTCGTCCCACTCTTCCGTTTTGTGAAATTGGTTGGATGGGATACGCCATATTTTTGTTTCGTGCACGCATTCGCCGAATTTCTCCAGCTCTTTTGCAGTGGCAAAGTCCTTGAGCTTCTCTATTCCCGACATAGCTATAATGGCGAGTTCGGGGAAAATGTTAAGGCTGTGCAGTGCGAATACTATATCCGAAATTTTTTTTCGCTGCTCGGTAGGTGCGCTGGCTACAACGAGAATGCTTCTTTTTTTAACAGTCAGCAGGTAATTGTCTTTATCAAGATCGGCAATACCTATTGGGCGTAATGTTGCTATTGCACTGTCATCAATACATAATTGTTTTATCGAAGAAGGATTAAGGCGTTTGCAAATGTCTTTAACGGTTGCCGATTTGCCCGAACTCTTCGAACCCTTTATTATGATATATTTCATTCAGATTATTTGACGTTTTTGGTTCTGGAAATATAGTAAAACTTGTTAAATAAATCTTAAAATTCCTCCAAAATCACATATAGATAAATTATAGACAATTATTTTGTTATTTATTTAAAAATCAAATAATTATAATTATTTTTTAGCTTTGTATAGGTGGCATGTTGTAGTGAAATTGCGCGACAGCAATCTAACTGCAAGAAATTTTATGTCAATTTCTGCGCGCGGAGATGGATAATCGTAAAGGTAAACCGACTTTCCCGATAGCCCTGATAGAGCCTGCCTACCGTCAGGCAGGCCGGTATCCTGCTGTAGCCTGCGGAGGCAGATAAAGGCGAAAGCAGGACAGAGATGGCAAAAAGGTAGGGAGAGGGCTGCTTTAAATATTAAAAGGTAACTCTAATCGGTTAGTCCTCTCCCCCGGCCCCTCTCCTTGGGAGAGGGGCCGGGGGAGAGGACTTGCGCGGTAATAAAATAAAAAGAGCCATCTTTTCAGACGGCTCATTATAACTAATCAAACTCCGAAGTGAAAAACAACTTCACGCTCGGGTATTTGGATTGTGTCATTTGTATGGAGAAATCGGAGTCGGCAAGGAAAACCAACTGCCCGAATTTATCTTTAGCCAAAAACTTCTGCTTGATCCGCTTGAATTCGGCGAACTCTTCATTCTTCGGATCATCCGGCTTTACCCAACAGGCTTTGTAGGCGGGGAAATTTTCGTACGAACATTTCGCGCCGTATTCGTGCTCCAGACGGTACTGGATAACTTCGTATTGCAGTGCGCCCACAGTACCTATGACCTTACGGCCGTTCATCTCGAGGGTAAAGAGCTGTGCCACGCCTTCGTCCATCAGCTGGTCGATGCCCTTTTCGAGCTGCTTGGCTTTCATCGGGTCGGCATTGTTGATGTAGCGGAAGTGTTCCGGCGAGAAGCTCGGGATGCCCTTAAAGCTCATGTGCTCGCCTTCGGTCAGCGTGTCGCCGATCTTGAAGTTGCCTGTATCGTGCAGACCGACGATATCGCCGGGGTAGGATACGTCTACAATTTCTTTCTTTTCTGCGAAAAAGGCATTGGGGCTGGAGAACTTCAGGTTCTTGTTATGGCGTACGTGCAGGTACGGCTTGTTGCGCTCGAACATGCCCGACACTATCTTCACGAACGCGATACGGTCGCGGTGCTTGGGGTCCATGTTGGCGTGTATCTTGAATACGAAGCCGGCGAACTTATCTTCATCCGGTTTCACCTCTCGGGTGTCGCTGTCCTTTGGCCTTGGCGAAGGCGCGATCTCGATAAAGCAATCCAACAGCTCGCGTACCCCAAAGTTGTTAAGGGCCGAACCGAAGAAAACCGGCTGCAGCTTTCCGTCAAGGTAGGCCTGGCGGTCAAACGCCGGGTACACCTCGTCGATAAGCTCCAACTCTTCACGAAGCTGTTTAGCAGGCTTAGCGCCGATTATATTATCCAGTTCAGGGTTGTTGATGTCAGAAAACGCGATGGTTTCCTCTATGTTCTTACGGCTGTCACCGCTAAAGAGGTTGATGTTCTTTTCCCAAATGTTATAAATCCCTTGGAAGTCGTACCCCATCCCGATAGGGAAGCTGAGCGGCGTAACGGTAAGGCCGAGCTTTTGCTCCACCTCGTCCATCAGGTCGAAAGCATCCTTACCTTCGCGGTCAAGCTTGTTGATGAAAACCAGCATGGGGATGCTGCGCATACGGCAGACTTCCACGAGTTTTTCGGTCTGTTCCTCGACACCTTTTGCCACGTCGATCACCACGATAACGCTGTCCACAGCGGTAAGGGTGCGGAAGGTATCCTCGGCAAAGTCCTTGTGGCCGGGCGTATCGAGGATGTTGATCTTTTTATCCTTATAATTGAAAGCAAGCACCGATGTCGCCACCGAGATTCCCCTCTGGCGCTCGATCTCCATGAAGTCGGACGTTGCGCCCTTCTTGATCTTGTTGCTCTTTACGGCGCCGGCCTCCTGTATCGCGCCCCCGAAAAGCAGCAGTTTTTCGGTTAGCGTTGTCTTACCCGCATCGGGGTGCGAGATGATGCCGAAGGTGCGCCTTCTTTCAATTTCCTCTTTAAAGTTCATGGGTATGCTTTTTATAAAACCGTGCAAAAATAGGGTTTATATTTTGGAAAACATAGTTTTGGGGAAATTGGGGTAACGAGGGTAAATCTATGACAATATGTCGCAAACTTTTTTGGCGCAATTTTTGTAGTCACAACACTGCCTTTAGAAAAGTCTGGAGGGTGATATGTTTAAGTTAATCTTTTCCCTTATAGCAAGAAGGGAGAGCTTGAGGGCTGCAGCCCACGCCATATACTCCTGAGAGTAGGAATACAGCTGCAATATAGTTAATATAGCCATTAAAGTCAAGTTCATTATGGATTTCATAACATTATTTCTGTTTAAAAGATTTCACGGATTTATCCGTATGTCCAAGCAGAGGTGAAACATACTCTGCAAGGTCTCAAGGATTCACAAAAGCAGTTGCAGTCAAACTGCCGGTAATCTTGAGAGGGTTAGGTACACTAATCTGAAGTGCCACATCTAACATTGTGTTACATGATTGGCCAAGGGTGGATTAAGACTTGTATGGGTGAAAATCCCTAGATGATGGAAATCGGTCATCGGTTAAGCAATGTATAACATTGTGCATTAGCGGGTAAATTAAAGACTGATATATATTTACTCGCTAATGTCCCAGTAAAACGTATGATTAAAAATACTTTATACACAGAGGAATTATGGGAAAGTTTTGTTGAAAAAAATGGCAAAACTAAAAACGAATTTAATTTAAAAACTTATCCTCAATTAGATCCATATTTTAATTTTTTAGAGAATAGTTCTGAAATTAAAAATTTAATAAGCGATCCTACTTTAAAAAAAGTTTCGGAACATTCCTTTTTGCCATTCATCAAAATTTTAACCAAGACTCCTAGATATCGTTATCAGGAAGATGAAAAAAATTATGGATTAGAAACAAAAATTCGTCCAATTTCATTTGCTTCGCATTTCGATTCATACATCTATGCTTATTATTCCCATGCGCTTACAGAGCGGTATCAAAAGTATATTAAGAAATGTGAGTTCGATAAATGTGTTTTAGCCTATAGAAGTGATCTTGATGGCAAATGTAATATTCAATTCGCAAAGGAAATCTTCAATGAAGTTGAAAAAAGAATAGGTAAATTTGGTACTTGTTCAGCAATAGCTTTAGATATCACAGGATATTTCGATAATATCGATCACTTCATTTTGAAAAATAAATGGTGTAAAGTAGTAGGCGAAAAGATGCTTCCTGCTGATCAATATAAAATTTTTAGATCACTTACGAAGTATAGCTATATAAACAAAAATAGTATATTAAAACATTTCGATATTAGTTTAAAGAAGTCAGGCAGTTGGTCTTCATTGCTTGATTTAATTCCTAACCATTTAGTAGGATCAAGGTTTAATGATAAACTTAATTTAATAAGGAAAAGGAGGCTTATCGTGCAAAACAAGCCTAAAATTAATAAAAATGGAGAAATTGAATATAGAGGTATACCTCAGGGTTCTCCGATGAGTGCTGTTCTCTCCAATATTTACCTAATTGATTTTGATGAAAAAATTTTTAAGTTAAGTAAAGAATTGGATTTTGTTTACAGAAGATACTGTGATGATATTCTTATAATTTGTCATCCTGAAAACGCGGAAAATATCAATAAAATCATTATAGAGGAGATAAAATCTTATTCACTAATAATCCAGCCAAAAAAAACTGAACTTATAACGTTTAAGAAGTCGCTTAGAGATAAGATTAGAGGTTTTAATCAAAAGAAGATTAATAAAATGTCTCCTATAATAAATGCCCAAAATGAACAACGCTATTTTAAAAATTTGCAATATTTAGGTTTTGAATTTAATGGCGAAAATATTTATATAAGACCAGGAAGCTTGTCCAGATATTTTAGAAAAATGAAAGGTAGGATTATCAAATCGATTATGATGTCCTACAGTGACAAGTCAAAAAGAGATAAAATTTTAAAGAAACAAATATTTGAAAGATACTCACATTTCGGAAAAAGGAATTTTTTATCTTACGCAATTAAATCTTCCAAGAAACAATATTACTCAAGGTCAGCGAAAAAATTTCGTGAGGGTATGAATTCAGTTTCCATAAGGAGACAGCTTTCTTCACATTTTGCCATTCTTGAAAAAGAAATTATAAGCAAGTCAAATCAGAGATTTGATTATAAAGAATACATATATGATGAAAAAATTGCTCAAGGTAAAAGAGCAAAACGTAAAAATTTGAAATTATAGTTTTAAGGGCATTGCTTCGTCTATTTTCCTCAATAATAGTGTTTAAAAGCTCGCGCCAATCCGCCTAAACCCGCATTATCCTCGTTCTCAATTAACTCATTATATATTTTATAACCAATCCTTTCCCACATATCCACTAAAACACTATTTTTACAGCTATACTTAAATTGCTAAGAAAAAGTGTACCAACAAACAAACTCCAATCACCTGATAACGAAGCTGGCACGATGGCTGCCCGCACTCCTTATAGTGTATGCATTGCAGCTGCACGCCCAGCAGGACCCGCAGTACACGCAGTACATGTACAACACGCTCACGGTGAACCCGGCGTATACCGGTTCTACAGGCAACCTTGAAGCTACGCTGCAGCACCGCACGCAGTGGGTCGGCATCGATGGCGCGCCGCAAACGCAGGCTTTCAGCATTCATTCGCCTATGTTTGACGAGCACGTAGGATTGGGCCTTAGCGTGGTGAATGACAGGCTCGGGCCTTCGAACGAGACGTACGTCAACGGGAATTTCTCTTATACCATTCCCCTTGGGCTTGATACCAAGCTGGCGTTCGGGTTGCGTGCCGGTGCCAGGATGCTGAACATCGATTGGTCCAAAGGGCGGGCTTACCAGGACGGCGACCCGCTCCTTAATACAAACATCAATAACCGGATAAACCCTACCATCGGGTCGGGAATTTATGTTTACGACGAAAAATGGTATGCCGGTATTTCGGTGCCGAATTTTTTGCGGTCGGATTATTATAACGATGTGCAGGAGGCTACGGTGCAGGACCGGCTGCATTATTACGTAATGGGCGGCTATGTGTTCGACCTGACCGAAGATGTGAAGTTCAAGCCTGCGGTACTGGCTAAAATTGTTTCTGGTTCACCGCTCATCGTGGATGCGTCGGCCAACTTCCTGTTGCAGGATATTGTTACGCTGGGTGTTTCCTACCGTTGGGACGACTCCGTGAGCGGCTTGGCGGGTTTCCAGATCACGAAAGGCATCTTCGCGGGATATTCCTATGACTACTCGGTGACCCAGCTTAACAAATACAACAACGGTTCGCACGAGATTATCCTCAGGTTCCAATTGGTGCCCAACGGAAGCCGCATCAAATCGCCGCGATTCTTCTAAAATGCAGATTATGAAAAGAACATTATTTTTATTGGCTTTCCTTTTTTGCATGACCACCGCCTTTGCGCAAAAGCTACTGAAGGCCGACAGGCACTATGCTGCCTTCGAATACATGGAAGCCGCAAAGCTGTATGAGGACTATTTGTCGGATACCAAAAAACCAAAACCCGAAGTGGTTGCCAAAGCTGCCGACTCCTATTATTACATCAACAATATGGGGAGTGCGCTCCGTTGGTACGACAAGTTGTATGAGCTGCAGGGCGACAAGATGGATGACAAGCATTTCCATCGTTATATAATGGCATTGCGGTCGGAAGAGAAATATGCAAAAGCCGATGAGCTGATGCTGAAACGGCTGGAGATGAAAGGCGATGCTGCAATGCTGGAAAATTTTAATTACCAAAAAACACACCTTGACAGTCTTAATAAAATGGCGCCTGTTTATGCTGTAAACAACCTTGCGGTAAATTCTGCGAAAGCGGATTTTGGAACGGCATTCTATGGCGATAAAATAGTATATGCGTCGAGCCGAGACACCGTTGGCAAAAAGACGTATTCGTGGAACGACCAACCGTTTCTTGTGATGTATGAGACAAACAGGGACACGGTGACCGGGGCTTTTTCGAAAGACAAGAAATTTTTGCCGAAAGGCCAGACTACTTACCACAATGCGGCAGCTACTTTTACACCCGACCTTAAGACCGTTTATTTTAGTGTGAACAATGTAAAGAAAGGCAACAAGCTCGTTGACGATGAAAAGGGAACAAACAATATCCAGATCATAAAAGGGCAGATATCGGGTGATAAGTTGCTAAAGCAAGAAAAACTGCCGTTTTGCAGTGAAGATTATTCGGTGGGACATCCAGCTTTGACACACGATGGCAAGTATATGTTATTCGTGTCGGATATGCCGGGCGGGCTGGGCGAAACGGATATTTATTACGTAGAAATATACAGCGACGGCACATTTGGAAAGCCCGTAAACGCCGGGCCGGAAATCAATACGATAGGGCGGGAGATGTTTCCATTCATAAAGGGCGATATGCTTTACTTTTCTTCCGATGGGCATTATGGCCTGGGCGGGCTGGACGTGTTTGTAGCGCCTGTCGGGGATAATATGACATTCCCGCTTCCGCAGAATTTGGGCAGGCCCATAAACAGCAATGGTGATGACTTTGCTTTTATCATCAGCGATAAGGATACGTACGGGTATCTGTCTTCCAACAGGAAAGGCGGAGAAGGCGACGATGATATTTATTTCTTTAAGAAACAGAAGCCTGTGCCATGTACTTATACCGTATCTGGCCGTGTTACAAATAAAAAAGATGGGCAGCCTATAGCTGGAGTGATGATATTGACACAGTTAAATCTCTCTGCTGCTTCCGCGATAACTGACACAGATGGGACATATATGTTCAATGTACCGTGCAACTTAAAGATAACAGCTAGAGCTTTTAAAGAAGGTTATTCGGATGATGTAAAGGACATCGAAACGGGCAATATATCAGGTGAACTGAAAAATGTCGATTTTGTTTTGAGCAAGTACGAAGAACTGGTGAAGATCGAGGATAATGTAGAGAAGATCGACATCAATCCTATTTATTTTGATTTCGACCAATACTATGTGACTCCACAGGGCGCTGCCGAACTGGACAAAGTAGTGTATGTGATGCAGCACTTCCCGGATATCGTTATCAAAATAGAATCGCATACCGATTCCCGCGGGAAGGACGATTACAACATGCGCCTTTCGGATGACAGGGCCAAATCGACTTTCAGTTACATTATTGCCAAAGGCATCGACCCGAAACGCATCGAGAGCGTGCACGGATATGGCGAAACCCGCCTGCGCAACAAGTGTAGCAATGACGTGGAATGTACCGAAGAGGAGCACCAGCTGAACAGGAGGAGCGATTTTATTATTGTGAAGAAGTGATTGTAACGCCGATAGGGGATTTACACGAATTTTTCAGTAGCACCTAATAAGTTTTTTTCGGACCTGTCAGGTGTGTTCATTAGAAACAGAGAGATTTCTCCTGTTGGTCGAAATGGAACATAGTGAATCAGAAACAAAACGTTTTTCCATTTCGAACGGAGCTTGCGGAGAGAGAAATCTCAATCCAGTCATTAATAAAGATATTTCTCCCGTTGGTCGAAATGGGAAAGAAGATGCTTTCAATAAATAGCTCTTATAAACACAAACACCTGGCAGTTTACATACCTGTCAGGTGTTTATCTTTTGATCTGCGATTAGTGTTTTTAATCGTCGTCTTCGTGGCCGGGGCCGGCAATGAGCAGGCTTACTGCAGCCAGTAATGTAACTATATTTTTCATAAGCAATTGGTTTAAATGAGGAGGCTGTAGCCACCTTTGGTTTGCCTTCCTTAAATTTAGACAATTTAAATGACATATACCCTCATTATTGAAAATATATCCTTGTATAATGTTTGCGAATTGTTACTTTTGTTGGTCGCAAAAAAGTGCTGTATACTTTTTACGCTGACAATGCGTTAACTAACGGTTACATTACAAATTATAGTTATAATGAAATTAAAACATGTTCTTGCAGGCCTTTTATTCACGGCCATAGCTATTACAGGATGCAAATCTTCAAAAGGAACTTCGCCGGAAACTAAGAAAGAAGTCCTTTTTACAGTGGACAACAAACCGTACTATACTGACGAATTCATCAGGGTTTACAACAAAAACCTCGACCTTGTAAAAGATGATTCGCAAAAAGACCTTGACAATTACCTCGACCTTTTTATAGGCTACAAGCTAAAAGTGAACAAAGCTAACAAGCTTGGGCTGCAAGAAGGCAAAAAATACCAGGGCGAGCTGAAAACCTACCGCACACAGCTTTCTAAAAATTACCTTACCGATACCAAAGTTACAAAAGCCCTTATCGACGAGGCCTACCAACGTTCGCAAAAAGAGATAAGCGCCTCGCACATATTGTTCCTTGTGGATGAGAATGCACTGCCTGCCGATACGCTTAAAGCCTACAACAAGGCGATCGACGTTCGTAAAAAAGCATTGGCAGGAGAAGATTTTGGTAAGCTTGCCGCACAGTATTCGGAAGACCCTTCGGCAAAAGAAAACAATGGCGACCTTGGTTACTTCAGCGTTTTCAGGATGGTGTACCCATTTGAGACCGGCGCTTACAAGACACCGAAAGGCCAGATATCGATGCCGGTAAGGACGCGTTACGGCTACCACATTATAAAAGTGAATGATGTAAGGAACAACAGGGGCGATATTACTGTGGCGCACATTATGATCATGAAGCCGAAAAAAGAAAATGCCGAAGAAGCTGCCAAAGCGAAATCGACCATCAACGAAATTTACCAGAAACTGAAGCAGGGCGAAGATTTTGCAGCACTGGCAAAACAATTCTCACAGGATAAATCCAACGCATCGAATGGAGGACAGCTCAACAGGTTCAGCTCAGGCGAGCTTAGCTCAACAGAGTTTGAAGACCACGCTTTTGCACTGCAAAAACCCGGCGATATATCAGAACCGTTCCAGTCGCAATTTGGCTGGCACATCGTGAAACTGATCGAAAAGCACCAGGTTAAAACACTTGAGGAAGTGCAGCCTGATTTTGAGAACAGGATACGAAGGGACGACCGCTCTAAGCTGATTACCGCTTCACTTACCGAAAAACTTAAGAAAAAATATACCGTTAAGAAAGACAATGCAGGATATGAGTTTGCTGTAAAGGCGCTTACCGATAGTATTTATTCAGGCGGATGGCACCTTCCGGCCAACATCGAGGATTATAAGGCCAAAACGGTTCTTGTTATTAACAATGACAAAAAAGTGGATGCAAAAACCTTCCTTGATTTTGTAAATAACCAGCAGAGGGCAAACCAGACTGCTAAGCCGCTTTCTAGGCTTGCATCGGTGTTGTTCGACCAGTTTAAAGATGAGCAGCTTAATACGTATTATAACGACAACCTGGAGAAAGAGTTCCCTGAATTCTCTGTGGTTATGGAAGAATACCGCGACGGGCTGCTGCTTTTCGACCTGATGGAAAAAGAAATTTGGGAGAAAGCTAAAAATGACACTATAGGATTGCAGAAATTCTATGATATGAACAAAGCCAACTACCAGTGGAAAGCAAGGGTAGATGCCGATGTGTTCTCGTCGACCGATGAAAAGATGGTAAAGCAGGCTAAGGATTATCTGGCAAAAGGGAAAGATGCTGCTTTCATAAAAGAAAAGCTTAACGTGGACAAAAAAGTGAACATTATCGAGAAATCGGGCACTTTCGAGCAGGACAGCGATGCATTGCCAAAACAGGCAGTGTGGAAAACAGGCCTGTCGGATATTATTAAGGAAGGCAACTACTATTATGTGGTAAAAACCAATAAGCTGCTTCCTGCCGGGCCTAAAACGCTTGAAGAAGCGAAAGGCCGTGTAATAAATGATTACCAGCAGCACCTTGAAAGCAACTGGGTAAGCGAGCTGAAAAAGGAATTCACTATTAAGGTGAACCAGGACACATTTGACAAAGTAAAGAAAGAACTTAACCAAAAGTAAATGGTGAAGGAAGGCCTGCTGCTTTTGTTTGCCCTCGCTGCTTTTTCCTGTAATTCATTCCGGGAAGAGCAGAAGCCACAGGCGGTGGCGCGGGTAAATGATGCGTACCTTTATAAAGAGGACCTTAAAGGTATAGTGCCTGCTGGGACTTCCAAAGAAGACAGCATTGCCATCGTGAAAAGCTATATTGACCGTTGGGCCTCACAAAAGCTGCTGTACAGCGCTGCGCAGGTAAACCTTGGAAAAGAAAAGCAGGCGGAATATGATGAGCTCGTAAGGCAGTACAAGATAGATCTTTACACAAAGGCTTATATTGAGGAAGTGGTAAAGACCACGGTTGATACGGTGGTATCTAAAGAGGAGCTTATTAAATATTACAATGCCAATAAGGAAAATTTCAGGACAGCCGGGATGCTGGTGAGGCTGAAGTACATACGCCTCGATAAGGACCATCCTAAGTTCGCCACCATACGAAGCAGGTTTGGCAGTGGCAATAAAAAAGACCTGAAGGCGTTAAATGACATGGCGATACAATTCAAGAGCTATGCCTTTAACGATACCACGTGGGTAGACATGAACGAGGTATATACAAAACTGCCGTTCATTACGCCCGATAACCGTGATAAATACATAAGCAGTGGAATAAGCTACCAGTACCCTGATTCTACGGATGTTTACCTTGTAAAGGTAGCGCGGGTGATAGACAGGAACCAGGTGTCGCCTTTTGAATATATAAGGCCAACCCTGGAGCAGCTGATAATAAATAACAGGAAACTGGAGTTAATAAAGAAGTTTGAAAAAGAAATAACGGATGATGCGATCAAAGATAAGAAGTATGAGATTTATAAATAGCAGGTTTGCTTTACTGGCCATTTTTGCCTTTTTGGGTATGTTTGCCACCTCTGCGCAGGAGATAATAAAGGAAACTGCAAAGGATACCGTAAAGCCTGCACTTCCGCAGGGCAGGGTTAAAGTGGACGGTGTGATAGCTGTTGTGGGTGACTTTGTGGTGCTGGAGTCGGATATCGACCTTATGTACCGAGAGATGCAGGCACAGGGTATGCCGGTAAAAGACATCCCGCGCGGAGAACTGCTGGGTAAGCTGATGGAAGACAAATTGTATGCCCACCATGCCATACAGGACAGTATCATTGTTACCGATGCCGATGTGAATGAAACCATGAACAGGCAGATCGACTATTTTGTAGAGCAGATTGGCTCAGAAGACAAAATGGTAAAGTACTTTAAAAAGAAGAATATCGAGACATTCAGGGCAGAGCTTTTTGAGATGATCAAAAACCAGAAACTGACCGAGCAGATGCAAAAGAAAATCATGGAAGACGTAGAAATAACGCCTGAAGAAGTGAGGCAGTATTTCGCGCAGTTTAAAAAAGAAGACCTGCCGGAATTTGGCGCCGAGATGGAAGTGGCCCAGATCGTTATAAAACCCGAGGTCACGCAGGCCGAGAAACAGGTGGTGATCGACCGGCTCCGGCAGATAAAGAAGGAGGTGATGGACGGCTCCAGTTTTTATAGTAAGGCGGTGCTCTATTCGGAAGACCCCGGTTCGCGATCAAGCGGGGGCTTTATAAAAATGAACCGGAAATCGCCGTTGGTAAAAGAATTTAAGGATGCGGCATTCAGTACCGATGAGGGGCAGATATCGGAGCCTTTTGAGACCGAATACGGCTTCCACATCATTTATGTGGAAAAGATACGCGGCCAGGACCTGGACGTACGCCACATCCTGATCTCTCCGAAAGTAACGCCTGAAGCGATACAGAAAGCGAAAGAAAAAATAGAGAAGATCAGGCAGCGAATTGTAAGCGGCGAAATATTATTTGCCGATGCGGCACGCTCGGAGTCGGAAGATAAGGAAACGCGCAACAGCGGCGGATTGCTGATGAACCCAAGGACACTGGAAACCCGTTTTGAGCTTACCAAGCTTCCGCCTGAAATTTACAGCGACGTGGTAGACCTGAAAGACGGGGAGGTATCAAGGCCTATCCTGTCAGAAAGCCAGAGAGGTGAAAAGAGCTACAAACTGTTTACGGTTACCAACCGCTACGACCAGCACATCGCCGACTATGCCAAGGATTATACAAAGATCAAAGACCTTGCGCTAAAAGAGAAGCAGAAAAAAGCGATAGGCAAATGGAGTGAGCAGAAAATTAAAAGTACCTATATAAAGATAAGCCCGGAATACCAGGATTTCCCTTTTGTGAACCACTGGGTAAAAAAATAACAGGTCAATGCCTTTAAAGTTTAGGTAAACAGTAAAAATATTTATAAGTTTGAAGTGTTGTCGGGAATCGTTCTGTCATTTCGAATGCAGCCTGCGCAGAGAGAAATCTCACATTATATATGAATAGAGATTTCTCCTTCGTCGAAATGACAAATTGCTTGAGACAACTCTTTTAAATTTATCCTAATAAAATATCATGTCAGACGTAGCAGCTATACAGAATTTAGTCACCAGGCAAAAAGAGTTAAAACAGGAGATCGCAAAAATTATTGTTGGGCAGGATGAGGTAGTAAGCCAGATCGTTCTGAGCATCTTTGCAGGCGGCCATGCACTGCTTGTAGGAGTGCCCGGGCTAGCCAAAACACTTATGGTAAATACCATATCCCAGGCTTTGGGGCTTGATTTTAAGCGTATCCAATTTACGCCCGACCTTATGCCGAGTGATATACTGGGTAGCGAGATACTGGATGAGAACAGGCAGTTCAAATTCATACGCGGGCCGATATTCTCGAACATCATCCTGGCAGACGAGATCAATCGTACGCCGCCTAAGACACAGGCTGCGCTGCTTGAGGCGATGCAGGAAAAAGCGGTTACCATTGCCGGGCACCACCACAAATTGTCTTTACCGTATTTTGTACTTGCCACCCAAAACCCGATAGAGCAGGAGGGAACCTACCCGCTTCCGGAAGCGCAGCTCGACCGTTTTATGTTTGCCATAAAGCTGGACTACCCGACTTTTGCGGAAGAAGTACAGGTAGTGAAAAGCACAACTAATGACGGCAATGTAAAAATAAGCCCACTCTTCACAGCGCAGGAGATATTGGATTTCCAGCACCTTATACGCAGGATACCTGTTGCTGATAACGTTATTGAATATGCCGTAACTTTGGTAGGCAGGACCAGGCCGGGCAACCCGCTGGCGAATGATTATGTGAACAATTACCTCGACTGGGGTGCGGGGCCAAGGGCATCGCAGAACCTTATCCTTGCTGCCAAGACCCATGCCGCACTGAACGGCAAATACTCGCCGGACATTGAAGATGTGCAGGCGGTAGCCACAGGTATATTGCGCCACCGTATTATAAAGAACTACAAGGCCGATGCAGAAGGCATTACCGAAGAAATGATAATCAAGAAGCTGTTTTAGGACAGCTTTTTTTGGCCCCCTAACCCCCGAACGGGGAACACCACTCAAATGTGTTTACTTGGATTTGGGTTGTGAGTGAAGCTCGCGCGAGGGATAGAGCCGATATCCTGCGCAGAGCAACGGAGCAGATAAAGGCGAAAGCCCGGCCCGGCTTTGGGTGAAGAAATGGCCCGGGCGCGCCTAAAAAAATAACGAATTACCTGACTTTTGTGAAATATTCATCTCCAATGTCTAATATGTTGATATTCTGCATGTTTATTAACTATTAATTATTGACTTGTTAATAATCTATCGAGAAAATTATGTAGTACATAATAAAATAGTTTGTTTTTAGTTATATATTTATCGCGCAACTAAAAACATTTATGAAGAAATTACTAAAATTTATCCCTGAGATCTATTTTATGGGTTTAGGGATCTTCTGGGTGGCAGAAAATTATTTTGCCAGTGGTACTCTCAATTACATTGCGCTGTTGTTGGTATGGCTTTTATTCCTTCAGTTTTTTTATAAGAACAGGATACTTGGCCTCATATATGGCGTGTTATTGGGTTTTACTTCGGCTTTTATGATATTAGCGGTGAACTCTGAGGTTGGCGGTTTTGAGACTTTTACAGAACAGGCCCTGCAACTGCAGTTAGTAGGCTGGGGCGTATTCGGTACAGGGTTGATAATGGCCGGCACGATGGTGTACAAATTTGCAACTGTTAAAGTTAACTACGACGAAGAAAGCGTGCTTACTGTAACGTATTAATTTACAAAAAACAGAGGTAAAGCCACATTCAATAGAAAATATTGAATGTGGCTTTTTTCATTTTTTAAGGTGATTATTTACAATTTGACAATATAAATTTAAATTTTTACGAATTCCTAAAAATTTAGTACTGTTTCTTAAATTTGTTATTGTTTTCTCAGTAAAGTAGAATGTTTATAAATAATTATCCCCTGAAATTAAAGAAACAATAAAAATTTTTTAATTGCCGGGGGAATGCTTAAATTTACAGACTTTTTACAAACGAACAAATACACTTACTATGGCTTTTGATATTGAAATGATCAAAAAGGCGTATGCCACCATGGCTGAGCGCGTTGACAAAGCACGAGAGCTTGTTGGCCGCCCGCTTACGCTATCCGAAAAGATTTTATACTCCCACCTTTGGGAAGGCACCCCTTCCAAAGCTTTTGAAAGAGGCAAAGACTATGTGGATTTCGCACCGGACAGGGTAGCCTGCCAGGATGCTACCGCGCAGATGGCACTGCTTCAGTTCATGCACGCGGGTAAGGCAAAAGTAGCTGTACCAACCACCGTGCACTGCGACCACCTTATACAGGCTAAAGTAGATGCGAAAACCGACCTTAAGCGTGCCAAAGAGCAAAGCAACGAGGTATTCGACTTCCTGTCTTCTATCTCTAATAAATATGGCATTGGGTTCTGGAAACCGGGTGCGGGTATCATCCACCAGGTAGTGCTTGAGAACTACGCGTTCCCGGGCGGTATGATGATCGGTACCGATTCCCACACCGTAAACGCGGGTGGCCTTGGTATGCTTGCCATTGGTGTTGGCGGCGCCGACGCCGTTGACGTAATGAGCGGCATGGCGTGGGAACTTAAATTCCCGAAACTAATCGGCGTACACCTGACAGGAAAGCTATCAGGATGGACTGCCCCTAAAGACGTAATCCTTAAAGTAGCCGGCATCCTTACCGTAAAAGGCGGTACCGGCGCTGTAATAGAATATTTTGGCGAAGGCGCAAAAGCCATGTCATGTACCGGTAAAGGTACCATCTGTAACATGGGCGCCGAGGTGGGTGCAACGACCTCTACTTTTGGGTATGATGAGTCAATGGACCGTTACCTGCGTGCCACCAACCGTGCCGATGTAGCCGATGCTGCAAACGCTGTAGCGCAGCACCTTACAGCCGACCCTGAAGTATATGCTAACCCGCACGACTACTTCGACCAGGTGATCGAGATCAACCTTTCTGAGCTGGAGCCGCACCTTAACGGGCCATTCACGCCGGATTTGGCTACTCCGATCTCTAAAATGAGGGAAGAAGCCATAAAGAACGACTGGCCTTTGCAGATACAGGTAGGCCTTATCGGGTCGTGTACCAACTCATCGTATGAGGACATTTCCCGTTCGGCATCCGTTGCAAAACAGGTGTCTGACAAAAAACTGAAAACCAAAGCAGAATTCACCATCACACCGGGTTCGGAAGTGGTGCGTTATACTATAGAGCGCGACGGCTTTATCGACACGTTCGATAAGATGGGCGGTACCGTGTTTGCCAATGCCTGCGGCCCGTGCATCGGGATGTGGGACAGGGAAGGCGCCGAGAAGGAAGAGCGCAACACCATTGTGCACTCCTTTAACCGTAACTTCTCCAAGCGTGCCGACGGTAACCCTAACACCCTTGCGTTCGTTGGCTCCCCGGAGCTGGTAACGGCGCTTGCCATTGCAGGCGACCTGGGCTTTAACCCGATCACCGACAAGCTGATCAACGAGGATGGCGAAGAGGTAATGTTCGACGAGCCTACAGGCAACGAACTTCCGCCGAAAGGCTTTGACGCCGAAGACCCAGGCTACCAGGCCCCGGCTGCCGATGGCTCTAAAGTGCAGGTGGTTGTTAGCCCTACATCTGAAAGGCTGCAGCTTCTTGCTCCGTTCACACCATGGGACGGCAACAACATCATGGGTGCCAAGCTGCTTATCAAGGCATTCGGAAAATGTACTACCGACCACATTTCTATGGCAGGTCCGTGGCTGCGTTTCCGTGGGCACCTGGACAATATTTCGAACAACATGCTTATCGGCGCGGTAAACGCCTTTAACCAGAAGACCAATAACGTAAAGAACCAGCTTACGGGCGAGTATGATGCCGTTCCTGCCACTGCGCGTGCTTACAAGGCCGCAGGCGTACCGAGCATTGTAGTGGGCGACCATAACTACGGCGAAGGCTCATCGCGTGAGCATGCCGCTATGGAGCCGCGTTTCCTTGGTGTGAAGGCCGTACTGGTAAAATCGTTTGCCCGTATCCACGAGACGAACCTTAAGAAACAGGGTATGCTTGCGCTTACCTTTGCCAATGAGGCCGACTACGACAAGATACAGGAGAACGACACCTTCAACTTTATCGACCTGAAGGAGTTTGCACCAAACAGGCAGCTTAGCCTTGAGGTGATCCACAGCGATGGTTCCCGCGACGTGATCCTGTGCAACCACAGCTACAACGAAGGCCAGATTGGCTGGTTCGTAGCAGGCTCTGCACTGAACCTTATCGCAGCCGCCGGCGCACAAGCTACAGCGTAAATAATTTTTAGTTTATATAGTTAAGGCTCCTCTACGAAAGTAGGGGAGTTTTTCAGTTAATATTTTATACAAGCTAATTATTGATAACCCGCGTAATTTGATGCATTCTTTCATTGTCACCTCCACTTGTGTAAATTAACGTTTCAACGTTATGTCCATTTATAATTAATGTTGTTGTTCCAGTATTTTTCCATGGACCTACATCGATCGTATAAAAATTGATAGTTAGGATGTTAGAGTGTTGACTTAATAGAGGTTGCAAGTCTATTGTATTGTTGTATGGATTAGCGTTTGCCGGGACTTCATGTATTAAATTGTTATTTAAAACTATACCCGCAATTGTGCCATCCATAGTTTTGTTCTCCCAATAATTATTTATTATTAATAGTGCTGTTTCTACTTCTCCAGTAGATTCAATATCAGAGTTTTTTAAAATCTCTTCGATAGAGATTGTAAGTTTTCCTTCACTGTTGACTTTAAAAAATTTTGAATTCATCATTAGCATTTTGATTTGAAGTTATAATTATACTTTATTTACACTTGTCTATGATAGTTGCTAATTTCTTATTATCTAGTATCAACTCGAAAACATCTTCGAAAATAGCAACTGTTTCATTAACTCCTAATGTGATTGATGTAGGATGCGCACAGTCATTTCTTTTGTCATAGTGACCTTTTAATTTTTTGAAACTAGGCTCTGTAATAAACCCTTTATAGCAGATGTAGCATAGCAATTGCATATCTCTCGAATTCTGACGTATCTCATCTATAATTTTGAATTCTGTCCTAAATTGCGAAGAAAAGTGTTTGTAATAAGATGTTTTTTGCGCAACCATCTCTTTCGATTTATCGTTGAAGTCGTTTATATCTTTTTCTATGTAGGCAAGAATTCTGCTTATACCTGCCGCCCAGATCATTAATGTCGCGCCTTTGAAGCAATGCTCTTCTAGGCAGTGTAATGCTTCTAAAAGATACTCTTCTTCATCGCTTGAAAATGTTTTAGCGATAACTTCATATTTTGTCCTTACGTCTGACAGAAGTGTTTGCTGTTTTTTTGTTAACCCAAGTCTTTTTTGATTATTTGTCTCACTTTTAGCAGACCTATTTTTCGAAATGTTTTTTGAGTCCTTTGTTACCCCACTTTTTTTAGATTCTTTTTTTGGATTTATATTTCTTCCCGCTTTCTCCAGTTTGGTCAAATAATTGAGATATTCTTCGTGGGCCGATCGAATATCTCGAGCCTTATTATTTAAAAATTTTATAATAATTTTTTCCACTTCGGTTTTATTAGAAACATCATTGAATAGTTCCTTAAAGTTGTCCATTAAAAATCGAGTGTTCCCTAGCAAACCTTTAAGTGCTTTCTCGGCCATGATTGATCTTAACTGATCTTCTGTGTAAAGTTTTAAAATATTAGGATGTTCTTTCTTTATCTTATTGATAAAGCTTTTGCCTATTTGTACTAAATAACTATGACTTAGATCATTAGTCATAGCTCTTTCTATATATTTATCTTCGAATTTGATTATTTCTAGCATATCGCCTGCCTTTGTGTTATTCTCGTGTGTAATTTCAATGATCTTTTTTTTCAACACAGTATCAGTTACATCCGGATCTTGCTTTTTCAATTCATCGACGATATGCTTAATAGAGGTAGTTTCAGCCACAGTACTCCATTTTTCATGTAATTTGTGGGTTTTATACGCCAATATTTTTCCGTCAATATGGTCTTTTGCGACTAAAACTGGTATTTTGGAGAGGTTTACTTCGATTGCTGCTCTTAATCTTCTTTCACCATCAATAAGTACAAACCCTTTATCCTTGGCTTTCACGATCAGAGGAACGATAATACCGTCATCTCTTACAGATGAAACAAGATTCCTAAAAGAAGGTTGACTTTTTATTTGTGCCTCACTTTCACGCCTTGGATTATCTTTATCGAATTCTATTTTACTTGTTTCAACTTGCTTTAAATTATCGGAAATAGCTCTCATGTCTAAATAGCTTTATTAATTAGGGGTTCATCAAAATCGTAAGTCATCGTAAGATTTAAGAACGGATCATTTTTGAATAATTTATTAAACTCTTTTCTAAGTTTAGCGGCTTTGAAATCTATAATGCCTTTGTCACCTACATTGGTATTATAAAATCGTAATAGCTTGTAAATATTTGGGTTATCTGTTTTATTTTGAATATTACTAAAATCATTCTTTTCAATAATTTTTTTTGCTTCGGCTAATTCAAGCTCACTTAAATTATAGAATGTTGTTCTCCATTCTTCGGTAACACCTGCATCCTTGAATTTATTTCTATAAATGATTAAATCTTCTGGCATATATAATAATTCATTAAATTCTTTTAAATCTTTTCCAAAAGCCATCTCGAAAAATTCAAATCCGGGAGCAACAATACCTTTAGTAACATTTAGCATGCTTTGAACAGCTCTGATATATTTTCTATTCCAATGTTTAGATATATATTTCCTGTCTTTAGCATCTTCTCCAAATAAGGGAATATATTTCATAGGGAAAGAAAATATCTTCAAATTATATTTTTTGTTCAAATCAACATTAATTTTCATTCGGAGATAGAGATCTTGAGGTTTATCCTTAAAATTGTAAAGGAGATAGTTTGACAAATTAATAATACCATATTTTGCAGCAAGTTCAACTGCTGCAATGTATTGCTTATCCATTCCAATAAAATCAAATGCAATTCTTAAGGGCCTGACATTTATTTCGCTTAATAATCTCATGTTTTCATCAGTCACATACCTTGCGTCGATACCTTGATTGAAATCTACATATCTTTCAACTTTACTTTTCTTCCGATATCTCTCATATAGGGGCTGCAATTCTTTATAAGCATTTAAAATATCTTGTTTCGTGATTTTATTCTTAATTTGAAGGTTATAGGTGGTAAGAAGATTTTCAATTTCATTTTTAAGCTCACCTTTACTGTGGGATAGAAAATCTAATATAATTTCATGACTTCTGTTAATGAAACCTTTATCATTAAATCCTTTTTTTAAGTTTTTTATTGCAATATCAAGTTGATTAGGCTCTGTATATTTTGCTCCTCGATAAAACCCCATGCTTTTTATTTCTGTAATTATCTCAGGGAATTTTGGTGATGCTAAGACATTATTATCCATTAATAACAGATTTCTTTGCTCGCCATATACTGTTGCAATATTTTCAAACTTTTGGATAGATGAGACTTTATCTTTATATATTGGCTCTAAAATCGGTACGGAACAAAATGCACATTTTCTTGTGCAGCCTTTTGTCATAAAAGTAAAATATGCACTACCAGTCGGATATTTATATTCAATTTCATCTAATATGGAATAATCTAGATCGAGATCATCAACAATTAAATTATTATCAGGATCTAGCATTTTAGGTTTATCTAATAAACCAGTAAATGGTTTAATGCCTGTTTCATGTTCAATTTCATCGGTTAATAACGAAGCCATTACTCCACCTACCTTTACATTATCTATACTCTGCGTTAACTTCGAAATTTGTTGAATAGTTTTTATTGTTATTGACCAATAAAAAGTAAAAAGTGTAGTGACATAAATTCTGTCATAATGATATGGTTTATATTTATACGCATAATATTTAAAAGTATCGATAATTTGATTTTTGTTCGAATCATTAATAAATTTTAAAACTTTCTGTAGATCTTCCTTTCTCTTATTTTTCAAATATTTATAAATTAATACTTCATTACTATCCCAATCATAAGTAGTAAACTTTTTTTTCAGTTCATCTAAGCAAGCATTTAGTTTCTCCTGATTTATTAATTCATTTATGTTTCCTTTAAAAAATTTTACATTGTCACCTAGTGTTTTATGATATGTTGAGATTTTCATCAACCCAATTGGAGGGTACTTGTTTTTGTAATTAGGCTCAATAAGTAATATGTTTTTATTCATAATTAAAATTTATATGAAATTATGAAAAATATGTTAAAAAATTATATAATAATTTTATTTTAAGTTAAAATCTATACTTTGTCTATACATTTTGTCGTGAATTGCATAAATAATGACGTGAAATAATTGATTTAAAAACTACCATCCCCCCTTAGCCCTGACCGCAGCGGCATCCTCCCGTAGCTTGCGGAGGGAAATACAGCGGAGGGCGGGAAAGACGCTTCCAAAAAATGCCCAAGCCCTTCCGCTACAAAAAATAAACGAAATACCTATTTCGACTCCCCCTCGTCTCCGCTCGGGACAGGCTGCTCAATATGACATTTCGTTTTACAAAAAAAATCCGCACCCATTATGAGTGCGGATTTTCCAATTATGAAGAAAAGGTTGGTTTAGGTAGCTATTAATAGTAAGTATATCGCCTTACTTTAGCTATGTATTTTGCCAGGCGGATTACCTGGTGGCTGTAGCCGTATTCGTTGTCGTACCAAACGTAAAGCACGATGTTCTTGCCGTCGGCGCTCACGATGGTAGCGTTGCTGTCGTAGATGGCAGGCTGGGCGGTGCCCACGATGTCGGAAGATACCAGCTCGTTGTTCATGCTGTATTTGATCTGCTCTACAAGCTCGCCTTCGAGGGCGTAGTGCTTCATGATCTCGTTGATCTCGGCAACGGTCGTAGGGCGCTCCACCTCAAGGTTAAGCACCACGAGCGAACCGTTTGGCACCGGTACGCGGATGGCGTTGCTGGTAAGCTTTCCGGCCAATGACGGCAGGGCTTTGGCAACGGCGCTTCCGGCACCTGTTTCGGTGATCACCATGTTAAGGCCGGCAGCACGGCCGCGGCGGTATTTCTTGTGCATGTTGTCTACCAGGTTCTGGTCGTTGGTGTAGGCATGGATGGTTTCCAGGTGGCCTTTCACCACGCCAAGGGTGTCTTCAACAGCTTTTAATATAGGAGTGATCGCGTTGGTGGTGCACGATGCCGCCGAGTAGATATCCACCTCCTCCGGGCTGTGCTCGTTGTGGTTTACGCCGTACACGATATTCGGAACGCCTTTGCCGGGAGCGGTAAGGAGCACTTTCTCGATACCGTTGGAAGACAGGTGGCGGCGAAGGGCTTCTTCGGTAGTGAAGGCGCCGGTGTTGTCTATAAGCAGGGCATTGTGGATGCCGTATTTTGTATAGTCGATATCCTCAGGCTGTGCAGCGCTGATGATGTGCACGGTAGTCCCGTTGATGATCAGCGAGCCGGTCTCGAAGTCGGCGCTCACAGAGCCTTCAAAGTCACCGTGGATAGAGTCGTGGCGTAGTAGGGAAGCGCGCTTCTCAAGAAGGACAGCATCGTTCTTATCGCGCACCACGATAGCACGAAGGCGAAGCTGGTTGCCTTTGCCAATTTTCGACATCATCTCACGGGCCAATAGCCTTCCGATGCGTCCGAAACCGTAAAGCACTACGTCTTTTGGCTGGATGTTGCCGAAAGTGCGGGCACCTTTTAGCTTGTCGATTACGAAAGCGGTGGCGTCGTTGTATTTGTCGTCTTCAAGATGGTACTCGTAAGTAAGTTTGCCAATGTCGATACGGGAAGGAGGGAGGTCAAGGGCTTCGATGGCACGGGCTATCTCAACGCTGTCGAACACATTGATAGGCTTTTGTACAAATTCGCCTGCGTACTCGTGCAGGTTCATGATGTCGCTTACGCTGCGGTCGATAAGCTGGTTGCGGAAAAGCACAAGTTCGATGGATTTGTCATACCACAGGTCGCTGACGATCTTTATGAATTCAACGCCTGCCCTGCGCCTGTCGGCCTGGAAGGAAAGTTCCTTTTCATATAAAACATTGTTGTTCATCTGAGAGATAGTTTGTTTGTTGTTTGTGTGGCAAAAGTATAGATTTCAAACGTTTTCGTAAAAGTTTTTTCTAAGATTTTTTTATTTATTTTAAAAAGTAAAATGTTTTAGTTAAAACAATAATGATGTCGTGGTAAAGTGCAGGGAAAGAGTATTTTATTTGCAGGTTTCGATTGTTTTTTTGGGCGTGCCGGCTCCGTGCCTCCGCCGTCGGGCCATCCGCTGTATCCCCGCCGAAAAAAGCGGGGGATGCCGCTACTGTCCCTCACGCGTACAACGTTTTCAAAATAAAAATTCCGCTATACTGCACTGTGTTTCAACAAAATGGTTTTCAATTGTTATAGAAAAGTTAAATTAACGGTTTAAAAGTGTTAATGTAACTGTTTTAACATTTTTGATTAAAATAATTGTTAAATTTATTTCTAATAACCAAAAAAAATTATTATGAAAACAAGATTACGATTACTTTACTTTAGTATTTTGGTCTGTTGCATTTTTGGATTTAGCAATAAAACCTATGCGCAGATAAACTATTCACAGGACTTTGAGATAGACGAGGGCGGATGGTCTGACGACGATTTCTTTGCATTTTATTTCTTCCCGTGTACAGGCGAAAATGCCCTCACTGGCGAAATATACAGTGATCCCGACTTTGGGGATTATACTGCGCCTGTTACCATATCACCATCGTTAGGCAACTCTAACGGCTTGCAGGCTACGCTAACGTACTCTTATTCGCTGATCGATTGGAATACCTTTGAAGGGGTTACCAATACACCAGACTGGGGAGAATTCAGCATAGAGTACGCTTCATCACCTTCGGGGCCATGGACGAACCTGCAGACGATCGACCCGTCCAACCACGTAGAGTCGGATGATTGTGCTGTGAAAACGGTAACATTCACGCCGCCCGTTGGCCCGGTGTATTTAAGGATCTCCGGAACTCCTAACGATTATATCGATGTACTTATCAACATCGATAATATTTCGGTAGTGCAGGTACAGGAAGCATGTACAGGTACGCCTGCCGCTTCTGCTGCTGTAGCCGACCAGCCTGCGCTTTGTAACGGCGGTACGGTAAACCTGTCGTTAGCTCCTGCCTATGCTGCTTCAGGCCTTATTTACCAATGGCAGTCTTCCGCAGACGGTGTTTCTTATTCTAACGTTCCGACAGGAGGTACATCGGCTGCTTATGCTACAACACAGGCTGCTTCTATGTGGTACCGCGCTACCATAACGTGCTCTGGGGGTGGCAGCCCGGTTACCAGTACTCCGGTACATGTCATCAACAGCGGCATGCCATGCCTGTGTGATGTTGCTTTCACAGATGATATCGAGCCTATCACACACGTAGTATTTGCAGGTATAGACAATACTACTTCTGCGGCCATTAATGGCACCCCGGGTGTTGAGGACTTTACAAGCCTTGCTCTGGCAGAGGTTACTCCGGGCGAAACGTACCAAATTACATTAGAAGGTAATACGAACGATCCTGATGGTGATGCTGGTTATGAAACGTATATCACTGCTTTCTTCGACTGGAACCAGGATGGCGATTTTGAGGATGACAGTGAAAGATATGATATTGACTACCTCATTTTTTCTGATGGTGAAGACGGGGTACAAATTACAGGCGATATTGCAGTGCCTGCGGGAGCACTTCCGGGAAATACTTACATGAGGGTTTTCAAACTATATAACCATTTCCCTGATACAGCTTGTGGCGTCGATGGCGAATTTGGCTATGGCCAGGTAGAAGATTACCTGGTTCATGTTGCAGCTCCCTCAACAGAGACACTTGATTATGTTAACCTTCAGTGGCCTGCTACAATGACGTTTGCAGCGGGCGGATCGGATACTGCTTATGCGCAGGCATGGGAAGGCGGCGTAACTGAAGCCCCCGGCGCAGGTGCCGGCATTACAGCATGGATAGGCATCAGCCCGGTGGGCAGCAACACCAATCCAAATACATGGACAACATGGGTGCCTGCTACTTTCAACACGCAGGCAGGAAACAATGACGAATATATGGCTACAATAGGAACAGGCTTAGCGCCGGGTACATACTATTATGCAAGCCGTTTCCAGCTTAACGGTGGCCCGTATACTTATGGGGGTTATACCCCTACAGGTGGTGGCTATTGGGATGGTACAACAAACATAAGCGGTATACTTACGGTAACCTGTGCTACTCCCGCACCTACAGCAGCTGCTGCACAAACGCTTTGCCAGGGAAGCACCATCGCCGATATTGATGTTACAGGTACTTCTATAACATGGTACGGCGCTGCTACAGGCGGAACTGCGCTTCCTGCAACTACGATGATTGCCGATGGCACTACCTATTACGCCTCTGCAACTGCGGGTGGCTGTGAGAGTGTTGCCAGGACTCCGGTGACGGTGGATATCACTGTAACACCTGCGCCAACAGCTGACGAGACAATGCAGACATTCTGTAATGCCGCAGGCCTTGACGACCTCGAGATAGACGGCGATGGGGAAATAATGTGGTATGGTACCCAGACAGGTGGAAGTATGCTTGCGGATGATACCGCGCTTGCTGATAATACTACGTACTATGCTGCTCAGGTTATAGATGGCTGCGAAAGTATGGCGCGTACAGGAATCATGGTTCATATAACGGTTTCTGAAGCTCCGTCAGGTGAAGCTGAACAGGAAATCGAAGTAGCTTCAGCTGATGATGCAACTATCGAAGATATCGAAATAACGGCTACAGGAAGCGTGAACTGGTATGATAACGAAGAAGATGCTGAAGCAGGTGAAGATGCAATAGCGCCGGAAACGGTAATAGTTTCTGGCACTTATTATGCAACGCAGACAATCGATGGCTGCGAAAGCGCTCCTTTTGCAGTCACAGTTGATATCACGTTGGGCAATGATGAATTCAATACTTCCGCATTCCGTTATCATCCGAACCCGGTGAAAGATGTGCTTGCAATCTCTTATGCTAAAAACATTTCAGCCATTGAAGTGTATAATATCGTAGGACAGAAAGTTATTGTGAAATCGGTAAACCAAAACGAAGCGCAGCTGGATATGTCACAGCTTGCTGCCGGTACATACATGGTAAAAGTTATGGGCGATACCGCTTATAAAACAATTAAGGTTGTGAAACAATAAAGACAAATTAAATATAAACCTCGAACGGGCAGCTTTATGCTGCCCGTTTGCATTAAGGGGAGTGTAATCGGCAATTTATGAATTATGTTTAAACAGATCCCGCCAAGTAATCAGGATGTTATAAAAATGTTAAAAATAGCTTTTATACATGTTCAATGTTTAGGATTTAACATTTAGATAAAATATTTTGTTAAATTTAAGACCTTAAAAAAAATAGATATGAAAACAAAATTACGATTGCTTTATTATGGCTTGCTCATTTGCAGCACGGTCATATTTTCAAATGATGCGGTGGGGCAGATTGCCTACAATGCGGCCTTCAATAACGGTATGGCCAACTGGGACAGTGATGAATTTTATCACACAACAGACGAGCCGTGTATGGGAAATGGCGCATTGAGGGTGAATCTTTACGATAGCACGCCAAGTGCCGAATTGCTATCGCCAAGTATAGGTACTTCAAATGGCGGTGTGGTTACTTTCAACTACCGCTACAAGCTTCTTAACTACGATAACTTCCCGGATGATGCCACGCAGAATGCAGGTAACTGGGGCTCATTACGTGTGTATTACGCCCTTTCGGCTGCCGGTCCATGGAACCTTTTACAAACAATGGACCCGACCAACCACGTAGAATCGCTTAACTGCGTGACCAAAACGGTTACCTTTATCCCACCGGCGGGGAGCAATGTATACATACGGGTTTTAGCCCAAATTGGCGACACGGATAATGACTTTTATGTGTATTTCGACCAGGTGCAGGTTACTCAGTCTACGCCTACCGCATGCAATGGTACCCCTGCGGCTGCTTCGGCAGTAGCTTCGGCAACCATGACATGTGCTACACAAAGCGTGGTGCTGTCTTTAGCGCCGGGATATGCTAATACAGGGCTGAACTACCAATGGCAATCTTCTGCCAACGGAACCGATTTCAGCAACGTTCCAACAGGAGGCACTGCTGCGACCTATACTACGACACAGGCTGCAACTACCTGGTACAGGGCTCAGATAACCTGTAGTGCAGGAGGCGATACCACCACAAGCTCAGCGGTACAGGTAGCATCTACAGGAGGGCCTTGTTACTGTCTGATCGGCTTTGGTGACGGAGTAGAACCAATAACACTGGTAAACTTTGCAGGTATTAATAATGCCACGTCTGCCGAGCCTGACGGAACACCTGAATTGGAAGACTTTACTTCACTTACACCGGGGGTTGTGACACAGGGGCAAACCTATCCAATAATATTAAAAGGAAATACCGTTGACGAATTTTTTGACGGGTACCAGGATTACTTTAAAGTACACATCGATTTCAACCATAACGGTACTTTTGAAGCAGCAGAAGGCTTTGAGATGGGATATATCGAATTTTCTGATGGTGAAGATGATGTAGAGCTGACAGGGAATATCACAATCCCTGCCGATGCCATGACCGGCCTTACCCGTATGAGGGTAGTTAAGCAGTGGTATGACGATTTTGGCGGGACACAATATACAGACCCTTGCGGCGATGTGAACAGCGGCTACGGACAGGCTGAGGATTACCTGCTTAACGTTCAGGCGCCTGTAATAGAAACACTTGATTATGTAAACCTTCAGTGGCCGGCTACAATGACATTCGCAGCAGGCGGATCGGATACCGCTTACGCCCAGGCGTGGGAGGGCGGCCTTACCGAAGCTCCGGGTGCCGGTGCCGGTATTTCGGCATGGATAGGAATCAGCCCAGCCGGCAGCAATACCAATCCAAGTACATGGACAACATGGGTGCCTGCTACCTTCAATGTACAGGCTGGCAACAATGACGAATACATGGCTGTAATAGGCGCGGGGCTTGCTCCGGGAACATATTATTACGCAAGCCGCTTCAAGCTTAATGACGGGCCATATACTTACGGTGGGTATACACCGACAGGCGGTGGTACCTGGGATGGGGTAACAAACATAAGTGGTGTACTTACGGTAACATGTAACACGGCAGCTCCGGTTGCCGATGCTGCACAAACATTCTGTCAGGGGGCTACAGTTGCCGACCTACAGGCTACAGGCTCTGTGATATCATGGTACGGCACTGCTACCGGCGGTACAGCACTGTCTTCAACAACAGCGCTGGCGACAGGGACTACCTATTATGCCTCTGTTACGCCTGCGGGTGGCTGCGAAAGCACTACCAGGACAGCTGTTACGGTAACGATCACAACCGCTGAAGTACCGACATTTACTGCTGTACAACCTACATGTGCCGAACCTACAGGCACTATTACAGTAACTTCACCTGTAGGTGCAGGATATACTTACGATGCGAACGGTGCAGGTTTTCAGTCATCGGCTTCATTCACTAACCTGGCACCGGGCACTTATGTGATCACTGCGAAAAATGCGTCCGGCTGTACAGCCTCAACGACTGTTGTGATTAATAATGCACCGGCAATACCTGACGCACCGCAGGCAGATATATTCCAGCCTACATGTTCTGCGCCTTTCGGCAGCATTGTTGTTACCACGCCGCTTGGAGCAGGCCTTACCTATAACTTAGATGGTGGCGCATTCCAGGCTTCGCCTACATTCGATGGTGTAATGCCGGGCACACACAGTATATCTGTTCAGAATGCGCAGGGTTGCGAAAGCTTTGCAGCGGGCTTTGTTGTAAATGATGCCCCTGCCGGTCCGGATGCGCCAACCGGCAATGCTACACAGGAAATTGCTGTTGATGGGGCTGAGGATGCCACTATTGAAGATATTGTAGTAACGGCTACAGGTACAGTAAAATGGTATGCCACTGAGGATAATGCCGTAGCTAGCGAAAATGCATTGGCTGCCGGCACAGTAATAATGGATGGGACTTATTATGCTACCCAAACAAACGACGGTTGCGAAAGCGCACCTTTTGCTGTTACGGTTGATATTACACTGGGCAATGCTGAATTCAATGCGGCTTCGTTCCGTTACCACCCTAACCCTGTAAAGGATGTGCTTACACTTTCGTATGATAAGAACATTTCAGCTATCGAAGTGTATAGTGTCGTAGGACAGAAGGTGATTGCGAAACCGGTGAACCAAAATGAGGTACAGCTTGACCTGTCACAGCTTTCTGCAGGTACCTACCTTGTGAAAGTGATGAGCGATGAAGCCTCTAAAACCATCAAGGTGGTGAAGCAATAAAACAATATATATAAGTTGACCAAAAACGGGTGGCTTATGCCGCCCGTTTTTATTTATAATAATCCTAATTTTAATCATCAAATACTACATCCCATGCCTGAAACCTTTGAATCACAACGTTTACTTTTCCGCGAACTTGAGCCTTCAGATGAGGAAGCATTATTCGAACTTGACTCCGATCCCGAAGTGCACCGCTACCTTGGCAACACGCCGGTGCGGTCTATGGACGAGATCAGGACAGCTATAGCAATGATCAGGGAGCAATACCGTACCAATGGTGTTGGCCGCATGGCCGTAATACTGAAAGAAACCGGTGAGTTCCTGGGCTGGGCAGGCCTCAAGCTTGCTAAGGACCAACTGAATGGCAATGTGAATTATTACGACCTGGGCTACCGCTTCATGCGAAAGCACTGGGGCAAAGGATACGCTACGGAGTCGGCAAAGGCTTTTATAAGCTATGGCTTTAATGTGATGAAGCTGCCTAAGATCAATGCTTATGCCGATGCAGGCAACGCCGGTTCGCGCTCCGTACTTGAAAAAGCAGGCCTGGAATACATTGGCTCGTTTGATGATGACGGTGTGCTATCTGTATGGTATGAGATTGTAAATCCTGGTGATAAAAAAGTTAATTAGAGCATATATCTTTTCTGCGGAATAACTATTTTTTATCTTCGTTCCCAATGAAAAAAATATACCGTTTCGGCATAGGATTGTTACTATGCGGTACAGGATTGTACCTGCTTGCCCTTTTCCTGTTGTATTTTTTCCAGGAGAAATTGCTTTTCCATCCTCAGGTCCTGGAGCAGGAGTATAAATTCACGTTTTCGGATGCCTTCGAAGAAGTCTATATTCCCGTAAGTGACGACGTAAAGCTGCACGGCATTTTGTTCAGGGCTAAAGATAGCAAAGGGCTGGTCTTTTACCTGCATGGCAACGGCGGCTGTGTTGAGGATTGGGGCGATGCTGCTGCAAATTTTACATCGGCGGGTTACGACCTCTTTATGTTGGATTACCGCGGCTACGGAAAAAGCGGCGGCACCATAGAAAGCGAGGCACAGATTAATGAAGATATCGAAAAAGCCTTTGCTTATATGGAAAAGGATTATCAACTGCGCAACATTATTATTGCAGGTTATTCCATAGGCACTGGGCCGGCGACGCATTTGGCTGCTAAAAAGAAAGTAAAAGCGCTTATCCTCCAGGCACCCTATTACAGCTTAACAGGGCTGTCAGGTGAAAAAGTGCCTTTGATTCCTGAATTCGTAAAGCGCTACAAGTTCAATACCGGCAGCGAAATTTTAAAAGTGAACGCTCCAGTGTATATTTTTCATGGAACGGAAGACAAGCTGATACCTTATGAGCATTCGCTGAAATTAAAAAAGAAGGCAGGCGATCGTGCCGTTTTGATACCATTGCCCGGAGAAGGGCATAATGCTATAAATGATAGTGCATTATTTAAGGAAAAGCTTTCAGGGATACTCAAAAAGATATGAAACAGGTTATTGCTTTATTTATAATGGTTTGCGGCTCCGTTTATGGGCAGGCTGCTTATAAAGGCACTATCGATAAATACCCGATAGAGCTGGTTACACACGTATATTCAGACGGGCCTGTGAACGCCCTTTATGCCTATACAAAACACGACACGCCTATTACCATTAATGGGATGCTGAAAAACCGAACGCTTACACTTTTCGAGACCAATAAGGCGGGAGACACCATAGCTAATTTCAGTTTTCAGTATTTTAATACACGTGCTGATATAATTCATGGCGTTTGGAAAGGAAACGGCAAGCAGCTGGAAGTCAGGCTCCAAAAGCAATTCGATCTGTCTGAAGATGAACCTGAGTCACAATGGTACAACAGGTTCCTGCTTATGTCCGCTTCAACTTCAAAATATTACTTTAAGGAAGAGCTGACGCGCCTGAAAGACGACTGGACATCGAGGGTTACCGCCGTGCATGTTTATGAAAAAGGGACTGACAGGCTGGTACAGCGCATTCCCGTAGAATGCCAGTTGTGGGGATAAACGCCATTCAGGCAGGCGACTTTAACTTTGACGGGCTAGAAGATTTTTCAGTTTTTGAGCAAAGCTATGCAGGGGCAAATACGTCAAGCCTGTATTTTCTCTTCGATAAAAAGACGGGCAAATTCTTCAACAGTGGCTTTGAAGGTACGACATTCGAATTTGACTATGAGAAGAAGCTGGTGTATGAGCACAATTCCTGCTGTATGAATACAAGCGTTATGAATGCGACTTACAAAGTGGTGAACAACAAACTGGTGGTTGTTGAGAAAAAGTGCCTGGAGTATGATGAAGCAACGGAAGATTACAAAGAAATAAACTGCGACTGATTACCGTTTTGCTTTCTTTTTCTTATTATCGAAAAGGTAACCTATAGTGAGCCCGACTACTATCCAGAGCGGTATCCCTAAAAGGATTTTAGTAACATTAAACCTTTCATGATCAATAAGCGGGAACAGGATCATAGTGACCACATACAATATGCCTCCCAAAATAAGGCCCGATCTAACCCATTTTTTCATCTTTGGTATTCTTTTTACGTTTCCGTTCCAGGATAAAATATACAATTGCCGCAGCGCCTCCCCATATTATTATGTTTCCTATAATGTAGCCCGGCGTTACCGGCACATCGTTAATGCCTACCAATGGGCCGATAAAAGTATTCAACACAAAGAATACCGCGAACCATAGTAGTGCAAAACGGGCAGTCCTGTTCATGCTATTGTTTCTTTGGTGTTTTCTTCCTTGAAACATACCCGAAGATCAGCCCGAAGATGATCCACACAGGCAGGGTTACACCAACTTTTAACCAGTTAATGCCCGTGCCGTCAAAAAGAGGGAACCCCACATTCATTATCAATGCCATAAAAACGCCCCATATCAGGCCAAACCTTACCCAGCTGTTTTTCATCGTTGGAATTTAAAGTGCAAATATACTAAAACTTTAAGAGTTGCGGGTGTTCGGCGCGATTGCTCAATTGCTTAATTCTGCTATCTTTGCGGCTTCAAAAAAACAGCTAATGATCACAATAGATTCGCTTTCGGTACAATTTGGCGGCACCACACTCTTCAGCGACGTTTCCTTTTCGATAAATGAAACCGATAAAATAGCCCTTATGGGTAAGAATGGGGCGGGAAAATCAACCCTCCTCAAGATCATTGCAGGGGAGAACAAACCGTCTTCGGGAAATATATCGGCCCCAAAAGGTACAGTAATTGCGTACCTGCCGCAGCATTTGCTTACGCACGATGATGCCACGGTCTTTGAGGAGACCTCAAAGGCGTTCGCCGAAATCTTCAAAATGAAGGCGGAAATAGATGCACTGAATGAAGAGCTTACCGTGCGTACCGATTATGAATCGGAAGACTATTACAAGATCATTGAAAAAGTATCCGAGCTTAGCGAAAAATTCTATGCCATAGAGGAAGTGAACTATGAAGCAGAAGTAGAAAAAGTACTTAAGGGTATGGGCTTTGAACGCGAGGATTTTAACCGCCCGACATCCGAATTCAGCGGTGGCTGGAGGATGCGTATCGAGCTGGCAAAGATACTGCTGCAAAAACCCGACCTGATCCTGCTCGATGAGCCGACCAACCACATGGATATCGAGAGTATACAGTGGCTCGAGGACTTCCTTGTCAACAGTGCAAAAGCCGTTATGGTCATATCCCACGATAGGGCTTTTGTAGATAACATCACGACCAGGACCATCGAAGTTACCATGGGCCGTATATACGATTACAAGGCCAAATATTCCCATTACCTTGAACTGCGAAAAGACCGCCGTGCCCACCAGCAAAAGGCTTATGAGGAGCAGCAGAAGATGATCGCTGAGAACATGGAGTTCATAGAGCGTTTCAAAGGGACGTACTCCAAAACATTACAGGTGCAGTCGCGCGTGAAGATGCTTGAAAAGCTGGAACTTGTTGAGGTTGATGAGGTAGATACATCAGCCCTGAAGCTGAAGTTCCCGCCATCGCCGCGATCAGGGCAGTACCCTGTTGTGGTAAATGAGCTTTCGAAGTCCTATGGCGACCATGTGGTTTTCAAAGATGCTTCGATGGTAATTGAGCGCGGGCAGAAAGTAGCGTTCGTAGGGCGTAACGGTGAAGGTAAATCCACCATGGTGAAGGCCATCATGGGCGAGATCGATTTTGAAGGCAAAATGGAAGTAGGCCATAACGTACAGATAGGTTACTTTGCCCAGAACCAGGCAGCAATGCTCGATGAGAACCTTACCGTGTTCGAGACCATCGACCAGATCGCTGTCGGGGATATCCGTACACAGATAAAGAACCTGCTGGGTGCGTTCATGTTCAGTGGGGACGATACGACCAAGAAAGTAAAAGTTCTGTCGGGAGGAGAGCGAACACGACTTGCGATGATAAAACTATTGCTCGAGCCGGTAAACCTGCTAATCCTGGATGAGCCTACCAACCACCTTGATATGAAGACCAAAGATATCATCAAGGATGCACTTAAAGCCTTTGACGGTACCCTGGTACTGGTGTCGCACGACAGGGACTTCCTTGACGGGCTGGTGACTAAAGTTTTCGAATTCGGCCACAAAAGGGTAAAAGAACATTTTGAAGATATTAAAGGTTTCCTCGAAATGAAAAAGATGGAGAATTTAAGAGAGATCGAGAAGAAGAATTAAAAATAGTCATCTAAAAACCAAATCCGGCCCTGAAATTTTCAGGGCCGGATTTTTTAAAAACAACTAAACCTATTCTGTAGTTTCCGGCTTCCATTTGTCCCAGGCCATAACGTCCGTCCTTATTTTTTCTTCCCATGTTTTCCCATATCGTTTTTGAAGGAACTCAAAAACCAGCAGGTTATAATCCGAATAAAAACTGAGGTTAGGCGGGGCAAGGCACCCAAATTTGTAATATGTAATATTATAGTCCTTTTGGAAATCGGCTTCACCGTCACGTATCCTGTCCATTAACCCTCCAAGGATGTAAATTTTCACGGTATGGTTCTCCATGTCTCTCCTGAATTGTTCCTCCGCTGTTCGTTCCTGAGCGAAAACCGGCAGGATCATCAGGGAGAAGGTCAGTATCAATAGTGCTTTCATAATTAGTTTTTTAAAAAGCCCCGTGGGTTATGGCTCCCACAGGACTTTTCGGGATTTGAGTTAGTTGAAAACAGAATCCTTTATTTTTGCTGAAGTGTATTTTACTTCTTTCTTTAGCTTCATAATATTCTAAATTAATTAAAAAAGCCCCGTAGGTTATGGCTCCCACGGGGCCGGGCTTTAGTTAAAAGGCCCCCTGCCCCCCCGAAGGGGGAATGTTGGGGTGTAATTATTATGGAATGAAATTTTGCCTGAATTATTAGGTGATTAGAGGTTCCCCCTTCGGGGGTTAGGGGGTCTTCTTTTTCTCTTCCCGCTTAAGTTTCCGTAACTCGCGTTTGGTAAGCCCCTTTTTCGTTTTTACGATGATAACACCATTAGCCCCCCGGTTTCCGTATAGGGCTGTAGCCGAAGTATCTTTCAATACAGTGATGCTCACGATATCATCTGAATTGATGTTTTTAAAGACATCGCTGCTAACCGGCACTCCATCGATTACATATAGCGGGTCTGCAGGAAGGTTAGAGCTTTGCCCCCTTATGATTAAAGGTGTTGTGCCTGCCGGTTGGGTACTATTCAATCCTGGGACCTGTCCCTGTAATGACTGTATAACGTCCGCATTGGTTTTATCCTCTGCAGTAGTTTGCTGTTGTTTTGATGTCGCTTTTGCTGCGGCAAAACTATTTCCCTGTGCTGCTGTTCCTGTAGATGCTTTTTCACGGGACATAACCTTTCCTTCATCGATCTCGGCTATTGTACCATTTACCGAAGGGAGCAACCCCCTGTTCGCTACTACCGTAGTATCGATTGCAATTGCGGTTATCGCCCCATTGCTCACATGCCTGCCCTGTTTTTTAGGCCCTTCAAGCGTCACGGCTTCGAGCGATGTGTTTTCAGACAGCTTTATTGGCCTGTTAGCATTCGCCTTGTAGGCAAGGATAGAACCGTTTTGCATCCCCACATACGAAGCTATCAGTTTTTCACCTTCTTTGGCATTTATGCTGTACCTGCCATCAAAATCGGTTTGTGTTGCGATAGTAGTCCCCTCAACTTTCACGATCACACCCGGCACCGGTACGCCCTGGCTGTCAGTTACCGTTCCCTTGAAAGTTATCGTTCCGTCAGTGTTTGCTATAGCTGCTTTCTCTAAATATTCTTTTGATGTTTCAGTATCGCTGTCCTTTCTTTCTGCTTTATCGGCTTCAAAATACCCAATTGCAGATGATAGCATTGGTATACCAGCGTTAGTTGGACTGCTCTCGTTTACTGTTTTTGAATGGTTCCAAATTCTTGCTCTTTTACTGACAGATGTAAAATATATCGAATCACCCTCAATAACTTTTTTAGGGAATATAGTTGGAGACTCATTCACAACTACTGCTTCCTTTGCCACCACATTTTCTTTCGCTGGCTCAAAGGTTTCCTTTATTTTCTGGCTGTCAATTACTGTTACATTGTTCTCGTGAATTCCATTAGGATCTACAGACGGGCCTTTCTCATTGCGGTATAAAAATGTTCCCACTGTAATAAACATAAGCAACATGGCGGCCATTCCGGTATATTTCCACCAGGTTGCGGCCTTTCGCTGCTTTTCAGCATCGAGTTTGTCCTCGACACGGCCCCAGAGCGCTTCCATACGGTCGAAGCCCTTCGTCTCCGCTTCGCCCGCAGCTTCCCTGAATTGTTGGTATAATTTATCTTGATTTTCCATGACTCTTCTCATTTAGGTAATAAACATTGTTCACCATTTCTTTTAATTTGGTACGGGAGGCGTTCAGTTGCGACTTGGAGGTCCCCTCACTGATGTTCAGCATCACGGCGATCTCCTTGTGCGAATACCCCTCAATGGCAAAAAGGTTGAATACGGTTCGGCAGCCTTCCGGCAGATAGGTGAGCAGGTGCAGCAGGTCTTCTTCCTCAAGCGCGGCCGACTGCGCAATAGAAGGCTCTGACGAACGTGCCATGTCTTCAATATAAATATT
Organism: Flavobacterium album; assembly: GCF_003096035.1. Classification (NCBI taxonomy): domain Bacteria; kingdom Pseudomonadati; phylum Bacteroidota; class Flavobacteriia; order Flavobacteriales; family Flavobacteriaceae; genus Flavobacterium; species Flavobacterium album. The sequence continues at coordinate 2,085,307 of NZ_CP029186.1, forward strand.
AAAGTTTACATTTTTCTTCAGGCTCAGCAGGCACTGGTTCACGGCAATTTTGCGCGCCCAGGCCTCGAATGCTTTTGTTTCTTTGAGCTGGTCGAGCTTGGTGAAGATGGTAAAGAAAGCATCGGCCATGGCTTCCTCTATCATTTCCTCGCTCTTCAGGTACCTTTTACAGGTATGGTACAGCTTGGGCGCCATAAGCTCGTACACCTGCCGCTGTGCGTCCCGGTGCATTTTCCTGCAAGCCGTTATGAGTTTTTCGTCTATCACAATTGGTCTCTTTGTGTATATAGATTACAAAAGGGTGTAAAAGGTTGGGAGGAGATTAAAAAAAAGTTTTTTTGTCCTCTACCCGGCCCTCTCCCAAGGAGAGGGTGACGGTACGTGCTTACTCAAACTTAATTTTTGAAAAGAGTAAGAGCGCACCCCATCGTCGTTGCTCCCCTCTCCCTGGGAGAGGGGCCGGGGAGAGGACTTTATGCGGCTGGCCATTATTTCTCTATTATTAACTTATAAATATCACTCGCCGCTGCATCGCTGTCGGTATCCTCACACAGCAGAAACTCAAGCGTTTTCCCTGTTTCTTTATATAAAGTAATGCCTTCAAATTTATTTTTTAGCGAAATGGTCTCTGTAAATTCCAGTTCCATAGTTTCAATATCAATACGCCCGATGAGCGTTCCCGCTATTTCACCATCGTGATATGTAGAGTCTGATTTTTCTGCGGCTGCGATAAAGTAAAGCTTTTCGCCAACCTTCACGGCATCGGTAAAGCTGGCCTGCGCGCCGTTGATTTTAGGCAATTTTATTTCGTTGTAAATAATCTGGAAGGATGTATCGGCAATATCGCCTTCAAGGGTAAAAATACCATTCTGTCCCGATGGCCCATTTCCCCTGTTGAATACATACCACGTATCACCGGCATTTACGGCAGCTTCTATATTAAAGTTCTCCGGCGTTATTTCACCAAAGTTTTGCATAACCATGTAGAGGTCGGTGGCATCTATAGGTGGAAAAACTTCCTTGGTTTTCCTGTTGATATGGCCAATGCTGTTGCGCTTTTCGGTCGATCCGGAACCGAAGAGATAGAGGTCGTCTCCCTTTGCGGCAATGGCTTCATAGTCGGCCTTGTCCGCTTTCGGGACGTCTTCCAATGGGCCGGAGTATTCTTTAGAGACAAGCCGTGTTTTTTGAAGTGTTTTATCTTTAAGTTGGTATTCGTACAGCAGGTGGCTGTTGTCAGAGATCATAAAGAGCGAGCTGCCGTCAAAAAAAAGTCCCGATGCCGAACCGATTCCAATAATATGGAACAGCAGCTCCAACTGAAATTTTTGCATAATCTTATGTTTTGCCTGTAAACGTGGTATTCTTTTAAATCTTATATTTATATAAAGATAATCCATTTCCTGTATGAGGAACATAAATACCGATGATTTTAAGATAACGGGCAAATTCGACATCAGCCTTGCACCGACCCGCCTTGAGCACGGTGCTTCGGAAAGGTCGGTTCACAAAACCCTTAAGGAAACAAGGAAAGACCTTGGCAAGCTGCAGGATAAGATGTATGCCAATAACCACTACAGTGTGCTGGTGTGCCTGCAGGGCATGGACACCTCCGGCAAGGACAGCCTGATCCGCGAAGTATTCAAGAACTTCAATGCGCGGGGTGTGAATGTGTACAGCTTTAAGACGCCCACATCGTCAGAGCTGGAACACGACTATTTGTGGCGGCACTATATCGCGCTTCCTGAAAAAGGAAAGTTCGCCGTATTCAACCGTTCCCATTATGAGAACGTGCTGATCACCAGGGTGCACCCCGAATTTATCCTGAAAGAAAACCTTCCCGGTATCAACACTGTGGAAGATATCCCGGAAAACCTTTGGGAGCAGCGCTTTGAGCAGATCAATAATTTTGAGAAGCATATAAGCCAGAATGGGGTTTTTGTATTCAAATTCTTTCTCCATTTAAGCAAAAAAGAGCAGAAAGAACGCTTGCTGCGAAGGCTGGACAAGCCGGAACATAACTGGAAATTTAACCCGGGCGACCTCGAAGAGCGTGAGCATTGGCATGATTACCAGAAATATTATGAGGAAGCCATCAACGCGACATCAAAAAAGCATGCCCCCTGGTACATTATCCCTGCCGATGATAAGGAAACCGCACGCTACCTTGTTGCCAAAACTATCTTCGATTCCCTCAAAAAATACGACGATATCAAAGAACCCGAAGTGAACGAAGAGGTGCTGGAAAATATTTCGCTCTATAAAAAGGAACTCAGGAACGAGAAAGATTGATTATTAATGCTCACTCATTCCTAATGATATAGTCAAATCTATAAAAATGTCATTATCCATGTATCTGTTTTTATTTTCACGCAAAGCCGCAAAGCCGCCAAGACTCATGCGGGATTAATGCGGTTAAAAGCCGCAAAGCATTGCATTGCAATGTTTAGGGGTCTCAACTTTGCGTCTTGGCGCCTTTGCGTGAAATAAAATTTAATTTGCGTGCATACAAGTTATGCCAATAAATTGATTCAATTGTAATTGACTATTTATATCTACAAATTCCCAATTATTGATCAGTAATTAATATGCGATGCCAAACGGCAATAAAAAATAGAAAATAATCAATAAAATGGTCAATCCAAGAGTTCGTGCAGCTCTTCTTCCGAAAGGCAGATACCCATGTGCTCTACCTTCTCGTTATCATCTTCGGCGCCGCCGATAAAATAGATAGGAATCCCGGAGGTAATTTTGCGCTTAAAGATGTGCCCGGCAGTTAAACGCCCATGCGACGGCTTCGTGGCATAATTCACGATTATAGCATCGGGTTTGCAAAGTGCTGTTTTGCGGTAGGCCTCAGCGCCATCAACGAGTTCGTGCCCGGCAATAGTATGCGGGGTGCTTTTGCAGTAATCAAGCAATGGGGTTGTGGCTTCCCTGCTCCAGTCGATGATGAATAACTTCATGGTACATTGGATATACCACAAATTTAAAAAACCTGCACTATAAAATGCAGGTTTTTAACAGAGTCAGTTTTTGTTCTTAGGCGTATTTTTAATTGTTCCTGTCGGGTACCAATTTATTACAGCTTAAAGCCATAGGCAATACGAAGCGCAACCTGGTCGGTCTTGAAATCATTGGCACCTTCATACCTTAGGCTAAGGTCGATCACATCATTAGCATATCCAATGCCGGGAGCCCACAGGAAGGTTGTTTCATTATAGTCATTGGTTACGGCAAAACCTGCACCGGCTTCACCCAACACATAGAAACGGTCACCCCACACAAAGGCCTTAAAGCCGGCTTTTGCAGGGATATAGCCAAGGTCAGGCACATTATCCTCGCCAAATAAGTGTGTGTAACCTGTTGTCAGGGTTAGTGATGTCCTTTGCGAAAGGTCGTACTGCAGCCTTACGTCGCCGCCAAGGGCAAAATTAAAATAATCACCGGTAGTTACACCTCCATTAAGCCCGAAGCCCAAACGGAATCCCTGGTCGTAATTTTCAGTTGTTGAAGCGCCATCCTGCGCAAAGGCTGTCATGCCAAGCATCATCATACCCGATAACAGCAGTCCCTTAAAATTCATTAGCTTTTTCATGATCTTCTCTTTGTTTTCGTTAGTGAGGTAAAATTACCGTAATACTTTTACTAATAATTCCAATATTTCGTTAATTAAATGGTAATGAAATAATAAAATTAACAGGAATAGTTTTTAAATTGATGATTTATAAGTTTTTAGCTTTTATCGGTTTCCTGTTGTAAACATTCGGCCTACCTTTGCAAAAAAATTAAAGTGGGCTTTTCTGCATATACAAAAGAATTCAGGGCAAACATTACACTGGCCTATCCCGTTATTGTGGGTATGCTTGGGCACACGCTCATTACGGTAGTCGATAACATCATGGTCGGCAGGTTGGGGAGCACCGAGCTGGCGGCAGTTTCGCTGGGCAACAGCATTGTGTTTATCGCAATGTCGGTGGGGATTGGCTTTTCAACAGCCATCACGCCCATAGTGGCGCAGGGCGACGGAGCAAAAAACCATGCTACCGTCCGCTCGGCATTCCATCACGGACTGCTGTTGTGTACGGTTTTGGGGTTGTTCCTCTTTGGGGTGGTAACGCTGGCCAAACCGCTGATGTACCTTATGAACCAGCCTGCAGAAGTTATCGCCCTCGCATCGCCGTATATCGACTGGGTGGGCTTTTCGCTGATTCCCGTTGTTATCTTCCAGGGGTACAAGCAATTCGCCGATGGTATGTCGCTTACCAAGTACGATATGTATGCCGCTATATTCTCCAATGTGCTGCACGTGGTAATTAACTACTTCCTTATATATGGTATCTGGTTCTTCCCGAGGCTGGGCATTATGGGAGCGGCGCTGGGTACTGTCGTATCGCGTACTGCCATGGTTATCTATATGCATTACCTGCTGTCGCGAAACGAAAAGCTGAAACAGTATTTCCACAACTTTAGCTTTAGCGAAATAAAGAAATCCATGCTCCGGAAGATCGTGGCACTCGGCCTGCCATCGTCCATGCAGATGCTGTTTGAGGTAGCCTTGTTTACCACCGCAGTATGGCTTTCGGGTTTTCTGGGGAAGAACAACCAGGCCGCCAACCAGATCGCCCTCAGTATGGCATCGATGACTTTCATGTTTGCCATGGGGCTCAGCGTTGCGGCTATGGTGCGTGTGGGCAATAATAAAGGGCAGGGGGATTATGTGAATTTGCGTACGGTGGCGCGGTCGGTATTCCTGCTGGTTATTATTGTAGAAACCATATTTGGATTGCTTTTCGTGGCGCTCCATGATTTCCTGCCGCACCTTTTCCTGAATATGGAGAATACGATCCAGCTGACCGATAATACCGAAGTGATAAGCATCGCCTCAACCCTCATACTGGTGGCTGCCGTATTCCAGATCTCCGACGGCATACAGGTGGTGGTGCTTGGCGCGCTGCGGGGCATACAGGATGTAAAGATACCAACGATCATAACATTTATAGCTTACTGGGTCATTGGGTTCCCAATATCGTTCTACCTCGGACTGCATACGCCGCTAAAGGGAACCGGCATCTGGATAGGATTGCTCGCTGGACTTACAGCTGCTGCATTATTTTTGTATCTTCGCTTTAACTATTTAACGAACAAACATATCAGGAACCAACGCGAACCTGAAACTTTAAACCTGAAACCTGAAACAAAATAATATGGAACTGCCAAAATTCGTACTTGCCGATAACACCGATTTCCCTGAAGATATCTTCATCATCCACCTGGATTATCCACGCTTTATCATCAACCTGAAAGACGATGAGGTAGAGTTCCTCGAAGAGCCCGAAGACCTTGATGAGAACGAGCTTAACCAGGAAATGGAAGGCCTTATCGTTGCCGCCGGTGAGTTCTATGATAGGGAAATGGAGCGTTATGAGAAACAATAGGGATTTCAGATTTCAGATCGTAGATTTCAGATTGAGCTACACTCTGCTCTAAAAATAGTTGCTATTTAAGGGTTTGAGTGGAATCTGAAATCTACGATCTGAAATCTGAAATTATTTCTACAATCTGAAATACTTTTCTAAAAGAACCTTCGCCGCAGCAAAAGGCGACACCGCGTTATCCTGCACCGCTTTTTTGCTTTGTTCCAATAATCCCGCAATAGCCGGGTCGTGATAAAACCTTCCGAGCAGCTGCTCATTAATGGTTTCCGTGAGCCAGTAGCTGTTTTGTTCGCTTCGGCGGAGGCCAAAAAACTCATTCCCTTTTACCAGTTCGAAATATTTATTGATGGTTTGCCAAACCTCGGCAATGCCCTCATGGCTTATCGCGCTGCAGGTGGTCACCGTGGGCTGCCATCCGGAGCTTTTCGCAGGGAATAAATGCAACGCCCGGTTGAACTCCGTCTTTGCCAGCCTTGCACTTTTTATATTATCGCCATCTGCTTTGTTGATCACGATTAGGTCGGCCATCTCCATGATACCGCGCTTGATACCCTGAAGCTCATCGCCCGCACCGGCAATTTGCAGCAGCAAAAAGAAATCCACCATACTGTGTACCGCGGTTTCGCTTTGGCCTACGCCAACAGTCTCTATGACTATTGTGTCAAACCCGCAGGCCTCGCACAGGATGATCGCCTCCCGTGTCTTACGTGCCACACCGCCCAGTGTTTCCCCCGAAGCCGATGGGCGTATATAGGCATTGGCATCTTTTACCAGCTCCTCCATACGGGTCTTGTCGCCCAATATGCTGCCATGCGAAAGCGAACTGCTCGGGTCCACTGCCAGTACCGCCACCTTTCGCCCGAGCGAGGTAAGGTGCTTCCCGAAAGCCTCTATAAAGGTACTCTTCCCCACACCGGGCACCCCGGTGATCCCTATCCGCACCGACTTATCCGCATGGGGCAGGCATTGCGCTATCACATCGTTGGCCTTTTCCAGGTGCGCCGGGTTGGTGCTTTCCACCAGCGTGATGGCGCGGCTCAGGGCCGTCTTGTCGCCTTTCAGGATGCGGGCCACGAGCTCATCTGCCGAGGGCTGCTTTTTCCGCAGTTGCGTAACATGCTCAATGGCCGTGCGGCTGACGCTCTCGGGCTGGTCGATCCCGTCTTTCTCATGGAGTGCGGTCTTAAAGGCTTTGTGCTTATCCACAGTAGTTGATTAGAGAAGTAAAAATAAGGTTTTTTCCCGACTATTGGTACTGCTCATACGACTTCAAATAAGTACTATTATTGTTAGTGTTTTTTTGTAGCGGAAGGGCTTGGGCTTTTTTGCCGTCCTCGTTCCCGTCCTTCGCTGTATCTCCCGCCAAAAAAAAGCGGGAGGATGCCGCTGCGGCCGGGGCTAAGGGGAGAGGTTTATTAATGGTTTCGTATTTAAATAAATAATGTCAACCACTATTCGTTATAATAGTTTGATAATCTCATCCATAATTTTAGTAAATGCCTTACTTTCGAAATCCCATTCTTCTACTGCCTTGAGATAACGTTTAGATTCTGTTCCATTGGATGTAATATCATAAGGTACAAATTGATAACTTGGCAATTTTCCTATTGCAATAGCCATCTGCTCTTTGGAAGTCAATCCAGCTACATTTTCCTTAGATAAACCAGTCAAATCAAAAAGGCGATCATAGTGCCTCCAAGAAAATTCTCTAACTAACACACAAACAATTTTTTTATCTGGATTATTTTTTACTTCAATAAGTGTTTTATACACTTCCTCTTTTAAAATGTAATCAGAAGACATAAAGTTAATAGACAACATAAATATTATAATATCCGAACTTAACAGTTCCTCTTTAATTTGATTGTCCCACAAACCTGCAGTCATATCTTCACAACTCCATGATTTTGCTAACTGAAGTTTGCTTAGGGTACTTAAGTGTTTTTCTAACTGCTTTTTAAAATGATAATCTTCATTTGAATACGAGATAAATATTTTTTTCATTTTATTTAAGTTTTCATCAGTAAATAATTTAAATATATAAATTGGCGTTTGGCGAATACTATTGTAGTCAAGTATTTCACAATTATCGAACCTATATGTATTGACTAAATAGTCATGGTTTTTAACGGAATAGTCGAACTCAATTCCTTTAATATAATTAGTACTATCTATTGAAATATATAAATCATCTGGAAAGACGCTAGCAACATTAAGGAACGGTTTTAATTCAGGATTGCGGTTTTTCATTAATGCATTGCCTTCCAGTTCAAAATGTAAAACTTGATTTACATTGCCATTATCGTCCAAAATAAAATCTGAAAATAAGTCCTCTGATCTATAATTGCTAATAAACTGATGAAAATCTATTAGCTGACCATCCCAATAGATTACAATTATACAATTATAGATATATTTTTTTATCAAAAACTGTCTCTCATAATTTTCCGTCACAAAACTAAAATATACATCTATTTCTAGTTTTTCGAAATTTAATTTTATTAAAATTTTAGCCTCTGCGTTTAATGTAAATATAATCTGATCCCTCCAAAAATATTTACTATCAGGATTTTGTCCAAAGTGACATATCAATTGATTTACTAAGCCAAATGGTAAAAAGTTTAAAAATTTCAATTTAAAATCTGGCTTATTCAGACCAAATGTAATGATTTCATATTTTGCTCCTATATCTGTGCTTAATGGAAGGAAGTTTGGGATAACAAAAGTTCCTTCAGCATTATCATGAAATATGACTTTTTGTAAGCTTAGTAACTCCACAATGTTTTTATCAAATTGGAAACTCTCTTCCATTATAACTCCATTGAATTCTTTTAAAGTTTTTTTGGATAATGCCTTATCATGGATAAATTGAACTATTTTCATTGGGTTCAACCATGCAATATTTGGCATGGTTTCTTTATAATATAATATTAATCCCTTTTTGTGGAGCTGATCTAAATCATCTTTGAGGAATTCAATTATGTCATCTTCGGTCTCATTATCTTTCAGTTCTCTTTTATAATTTCGCCTTATTTCTTCTATGTTAGTTGAATTTTCGTCGTTGGAGGTCAAGATGTATCTAATAAATTCACCAAACCATCTCGGTCTTTGTATTATTTTCTGCTTCTTTTCAATTTCATCTAATATTTGTGACTCCAAAAATTTCAAACTTGCAGCAAAAGTTTTATTTGTTTCTATAGATTCTTGATCTAATGCCAAATAAAATTCATTAATCACCATAAAATCTTCAATATCTTCCCTTAACGTTCCTCTTTTTGATTGTTTATGATCAGCATAAGTTTGTATTAAAATAATTGGCTCTGAATCATCTTCGTTTTTATATTTATCAAAATGATACTTCAATTGATATAGCCAGTAATTTCTCGAAAAATCCCGAGTATCATTTCTTAATATATTTCTATCACTATTATAATTCCACAGTAGCAAATTCAATGCATCATTCGTTAGAAATGCTTTATATATACCATGATAGTAATCCTGACCCCCAAAATCAAAATATATAGCATCAGGCAAATTATCTTCTCCATGTCTAGGATAAGATTCTATTCTAATTATATGTGTACTATCACTTTCAGACTTAATAAGTTTTTTATCTGTAGCTTGAAGTAAATAATTTAGTAATGTGGATTTACCAGATTTATGATTTCCTAATAGCAATACTTTAGCGGGCAACTTATAATTTATAAGGCTTTCTTTTAATGTACTTAGATAATTTTTAACTAAGTATATATTATTTTCATTATTATGTGCAATTTTCCAATTTTGTTCTTCAACAATTGGATTTTCAGAAATTAAAATAAATTCGAGAGTTGAAATAATTTTCTGAATTGACTCAAGAGAGGATATGTTGTTTCTAGAAAGTTCCAAATGCTTTAAATTTGTTAATGCTTCTAATGGCTCAACATTGTGGATAAAATTTCCTGATAATTTTAATGTAGATAATTTTCTTAATTTATTAATATTTTTGATATCACTTATTGTATTATCAGATAAATCTAAGTAATGCAACTTAGGTAAGCCATTTAATGATAATAAATTTTCTAGTCTATTTTCATCTAATTTAAGTTTTGTGAGATTAGCTAAATTGGAAAGTGGTGAAACGTCGGTTAGCAAATTACCGCCTAGATATGCAGTTGATAGTTTTGTAAAGGTACTAATATCAGAGATATCTTCTAATCCACAATATCTTGCACTCAAAAATTCTATATTTTGTAAATTTTTTACGAATTGTAAATTTTGAATTGGTACATGATCTATGCTTAAGTATTTTAAATTTTTTAACTCGGATAAAATAATAGTATTATCAATAGGATTATTTGATAGCCTTAAATTTTCTAATTTTGAAAAATTGCCGATAATTTGGACATTCATTAAAATATTTGAGGATATGTCTAAATCTCTAATTTCATTTAAATTTTGTATATGCGATAGGTCAATAATATGATTGTCTGAAACATTTAAGACTTCTAAGTTACGTAACTCACTTAAATTAATCAGTGTATCGATTCTATTCCCTCCTAAAATAAGCGATTTAAGCTTCAAAAGATTTTCTAAAGGTTGTAAATTTTCTATTTCATTATTTGAAATGTTAAGCCTTTCTAGGTTTGTAAGATATTTTAGGGGAGTTATGTCCCTGATTTTACCTCGTATTAATAAAGAGTCCAATCTATTGGAATTACTAATAAACTCTAAATCATCTAGCTTTTTGGTCTCAATTCTCAAATTTTCTAAAAACCTGAATTTAGATATGATTTGTAAATTTTTGATTTGTGAACTCGAAATTGATAAGTAACGTAAATCCGAAAAATCTTGAATATAATTTAAATCGATCTTATCTACAGAAAGAGCTAGTTGTACGATTTCATTATTCTCATTACAGCTGTAAGAATTTAGTTTAATTGATATTGTATCAAAATTTGTTTTTTGTAATATTATATCGTGTGTTTTTTCAAGCGATTTTATATTACTCGCTCTACTTGCTAGGACGGCCTCTTTATTAGATTTATCATAACTAAATCTTTGCAGCAACATAGTATATTCTAGTTCACTGATTTTGGCATTAGGACTAAACTCAATATTGATACCGTTTTGGTAAAGGTATTGTACTGCTCGATCTAGAGATATATTTAGCTCACGCAAAACTTTGTTTAACCGAATAGTTCGTTCGATATCCATATTATAATAAACTTATCATTTTTAAACATTAATATTAAGTAAATAATTAATATGTTAACACTTTATGGTGTAATATTTAATGTGCTTTATCAAAATAACATTGGATATTCTCCGATAACCGATGGAGACGGATAAATTCAATACTAAAAACAGGAAGGGACAGCAGCTAATTTTAGCAATTGCACTACTCTCACTGCTCCCATATCAAACAAAAAATGCCCTTTACTTTACGTAAAGAGCATCATAAACTAAAGCCTGAGTAGCAACTTTAAACTTTAAAACCTGAAACAAAAATCAATACGCCGCCGTAAACCGCTGCTGGTGGTGTTTCGCGTTTTCTGCCTCGTCGGCGATCGCCACGGCAAGGTCTTCCACCGAAAGTATGCTGCGGCCTTCTTTATTAAATACCGGGTTGTCAAGTCCCGTACGGTATTTTCCGGTGCGTCCTGTGGTGATGCCGGGGTGCATTTCTATCGCCGGGCTGAAGAATACCCAGTCCAGGTCTTTTTCCTCTTTTATGATGTTGAGGTAGTCGCGTGCGGCATTAGCGCCGGCATAATATTCTTTGGGGAACTCGGGCGTGTCGATGAGCTGCAGGCCATCGGCAATGTAAAGGCTGCCTGCACCGCCGATATAAATGTACCGCTTCACACCCGACTGCTTCACCGCCTCCTGGATCGCTTTGGCGCCGGCTATGGCTTCGTCATAAATATTTGGGTTGGTCCATCCGGGATTGTAGGCGCTCACCACGACATCATGGCCTTTAAGCGTTGCTGCCAGGGCATCGGCATCAAAAATGTCGGTACTCACCCAGGCAACGTTTGCCTCGTTCGTGTCTTTTGGGTTACGCGCTATAGCAGTAACCTGATGGCCCCGCGAGGCGAATTCTTTTACAAGTGCGGCCCCTGCAAATCCGGTGGCCCCGATAATGGCTGTTTTCATGATGGTTAAATTTTATCAAATGTAATTAAAAATATTACAGTATAATATAAAAAATTTTAGAACTCCTGCGTGAATTCCTGCAGCGATATGGTTTGCAGCTTGTTGCAGATGCCCGAGTTGATGTCTTTATACAAAGCATCAAGGTTCTGGTTGATCTTCTTACCTACGGGGCAGTTGGGGTTCGGGTCGTTACGGGAAAAACCGAGGGTAACTTCTTCAAAGGTCATTTTAAAAATGTCCTCAAGGGTGATGCTCTCCGACTGCCTGGCCAGGCGGGTGCCGCCATATTTGCCTTCGCGGCATTCTACCATCGCATGTTTCTTGAGGTTTGCGATCTCTTTGCGCACCAGCACGGGGTTGATATTCATGCTGCCCGCTATAAATTCGGACGAGAGGAATTCCTCCGGGAATTTAGACAGGAGCGTAAGGATGTGCAGCGTTATGGCAAATTTGCCTGAGATCATTGTATGACAGAATAATGGGCGAAAGTATAAAAGTTTTTGGAACAGCCAATAAATTATAACAATTTTATTACGCGTATTTACATTGGAGGGCGTAAATTTGCGGCGGTTAAAATCAGCCCTGCACTAAATGGACAGTATTATCCTGATATTTTTATGCCTGATTGCGGGAGTGGCGCTCCGCCGGCTGAAGATCTCCCCAACCAATGCCCATACGGTCCTCAACCAATTCGTTATCTATATTTCGCTTCCGGGCCTTGCCTTATATTACATCCCGAAAATTGCCTTAAGTACACAATTGCTGCTGCCTTTGGGGGTAGCGTGGGTAACGTTCGCATTGTCATGGCTGTTTTTTTCCGGGCTGGGAAAATGGCTTGGCTGGCCTAAAAAATTAGTGGGCTGCCTGATACTTACCGCCGGGCTTGGTAATACGGCTTTCGTTGGCTTTCCGGTCATTGAGGCATTGTTCGGGAAGAAAGGGCTTGAAACCGCCATTATTGTAGACCAACCGGGTACTTTTGTAGTGCTTTCCACCCTTGGTATCCTGGTAGCAACAATGTATTGCAAAGGAACGGCAGGCACGTCGGGCATTTTGCGTAAAATACTCTTGTTCCCGCCTTTCGTAGCGTTTACAGTTGGGCTTTGTATGAACCTGCTGCGCTACGACTTTCACGACATGCTGCAATCGGTTTTCCAGAGACTTGGCAATACGGTTACGCCGGTGGCACTTGTGGCTGTAGGGATGCAGTTGCAGCTGCAAAGAAGGAGCAGGCACTGGGGTTTCCTCACACTTGGGCTCGCCTTTAAGCTGCTGATAACGCCGCTGTTTTTCTTTGTAGTGTATAAACTTGTGCTGGGAGGGAAAGGCATGACAACCGATGTATGTATCATGGAAGCCGCGATGGCCCCTATGATAATGGCGGCAATACTCGCTTCCACGTCCGGGCTGAAGCCAAAACTCGCTAACATGATGATAGGGGTGGGGATACCGCTCTCCTTTGTCACGCTGGGTTTTTGGTACTGGCTATTACTTACTTTTAATTAATTTTTTATGAAAGAGACTGATACAGTTATTGTAAACGATGATCCCAAACAAATTGTACAAAAAACAGTTTACTCCATACTATTCTCCATTGCTTTTGCGCACCTCCTCAACGACCTGCTGCAGGCGGTGATTCCCGCGTCGTATCCTATACTGAAGGAAAAATACGATTTGAGCTTCTCGCAGGTAGGGCTGATCACTTTTTCGTACCAGATGGCCGCTTCTATATTGCAGCCCTTCGTAGGTTTCTATACCGATAAAAAACCAAAGCCGTATTCAAAAATTTACGGAATGCTGTTTACACTGTCAGGTATCATACTGCTGTCGTATGCTGCTTCATTTCCGCTTATACTCTTGGCGGTGGTACTTGTAGGGATAGGTTCTTCCATATTCCATCCTGAGGCATCAAGGGTTTCCTATCTGGCATCGGGTGGCAAGCGCGGGCTGGCACAGTCCATTTTCCAGATCGGGGGCAACTCCGGCACGGCAATCAGCCCGCTGCTCATCGCATGGATCGTGGTACCGCACGGGCAGCGCTACATCATTTATTTTGCCATTGTGGCCCTTATTGCGATAACGGTATTATACCGCATAGGCCTTTGGTACAGCCACCACCTCAGCCTGCAGGGCAAAAAGAAAGTAGCCATGGTCGATTTGCCGAACCTTACGCCAAGGCAGGTAACCATGTCGGTTATTATCCTCTTGGTTCTGATATTCTCTAAGTATTTTTACTTTGCCGGGCTTACCAGCTATTTTACCTTCTTCCTGATAGAAAAATTCCATATTTCGGTACAGGATGCGCAGTTCCATTTGTTCCTGTTCCTGCTTTCGGTGGCTGCGGGTACGCTGCTTGGCGGGCCTTTGGGCGATAAGTTTGGGCGTAAATATGTCATCTGGTTCTCGGTGCTGGGTGCCGCACCATTCACATTAATGATGCCTTATGCCAACCTGTTCTGGACGGGAGTGCTTTCGGTAATTATCGGTACTATAATCTCATCGGCTTTCCCGGCCATCCTTGTCTATGCACAGGAGTTGCTGCCAAAAAGGCTCGGCATGATATCCGGCCTTTTCTACGGATTTGCCTTCGGTATGGGCGGGCTTGGCTCGGCGGTATTGGGCTACGTTGCCGACCGGACAAGCATTACTTATGTATATCATATTTGTGCGTTCCTGCCACTGATAGGTATCATAGCATGGTTCCTGCCTAACTTAAAAAAGCTAAAAAAATAACGTTAACATTAACAATATTTTAACTTTTTTCACCATATTTGAAGATTGAAAATTTTAAATATGTTGAACAGCAGTATTATGCGCAAAAGGGAGGTGCGCATTATAAGGCATAAAAGTAAAATAGCATGGCTTCGTACGGTTCTTCCTCTACAGCAAACAGTACTATCGTTTATGACACCGCCTTATTATTAGTCCGCATCACGGTCTCCTGTCTGATCATGTCACACGGGCTTCAAAAGCTCACTATGCTGCTCGGCCCTGACGAGGTGCAGTTTCCCGACCCGCTGGGCATAGGTCCCGTGCCATCGCTTATCCTTGCTATCTTTGCCGAAGTCGTATGCTCCTTCCTCATCATCCTGGGATTTGCTACAAAATTGTCCTGTATTCCCCTTATAGTAACAATGCTTATCATTGTGTTTAATGTGCATTCCGCAGACCCTTTCGAAGCAAAAGAACTTCCTATAATGTACTTACTCCTTTTTATCGTTTTCTTTGTAACGGGAGCCGGTAAATTCTCGGTGGATTACCTTATAAAGAAAAAAAAGCCGGTCAATTACTAAATTGACCGGCTTCTTATTTTCCGGACGGAAAATTATTGCTTTACTATTTTTTCTACGATTTCCTGACCATCAGCAGTAACTGCCCTGAGCAGGTAAACACCATTTTGGTTTAGGTTCGGATATATTGTATATGATCCTGCTTCGTTTGTAACTTTAGGGATACCCACCTTTCGTCCGCTCATGTCAAAAATGGCAATTTCTTTAATATCTAAGCCGGATTGAATTGTAAGCCGGTCACTAAACGGGTTAGGGTAAATGCTTGCGGCCGGCCCATCCGTATCTTTTGTACTTAATTCCCCTTCAACCAGGCGCAGTAAGGTAAAGCCGCTTTCCCCTGCCATTTGCCCGTTATTGTTTACATATGCCCTGTTCAGGTATCCGGCCATAAGGATCTTGCCATTATCATCTTTGTTAAGCGTATATGATATTGCGCTTGAATATAATGTGCCTGGCCAGCTATAAGAATACAATCCGTTTATATGGAATGTAGTGTCAACGGTTCCGTCAAAGTTGATCCTCCTTAATTCAAAATTACTGTCACACGGAGGATTTGCCTGCATGCACCTGAAAGCGCCGGTTGAATAAATGCCATCTTCCATAACATCAAATTCACCCGAAAAATAAGAATTATTAATTGTTGTGGCCTCGTCGGTTGCAAGATCAAAGCTCACTATTTCACGTTCGGTGTTTTGAAATGACCAGGATGAGATATAGTCCAAAAAGATAGCATTGCTGTGCAGTTGGACTTTATTAATAGTATTGTTGTAATTGGTTTGCAGGGGAAGAAGTTTGTAGCCGTTCGTTCCAAATGATGTTACTGGGACACCATCTGCATTGATTTTTACAAGCAGCAAATCATCATGTAATACCTGACTTGAGCCTTCAACGGTTTCATAATGGCTTTCATTTCCTGCCAGGATATATCCCCCGGCATAGTTTGTGATAAAATTACCGCTGCTTGCCGAATTGATGTGGTATTCTTTATAACCCGAAGGATCAAACGAAGTATCTAAAGTACCGTTCTCAGTTATTTTAAAGGTAATTAGCCTGGCTACGGTTGGCGAACCTTCAACAGACCGGGAACCTGTGCAAAATAAATTATTGCTGGCGTCAAATACAAGGTCGGCGAGTTCTTCATTACCGCCCAGATTAATTTTAGCAATGCCATTTGTGCCAAAAGCCACATCGTAGTTTCCATTTTCGTCGAGTTTTGCTATAACGATGTCCGAACTTTCCGTCGGCGTAACGCTTTTTCCGTAGATATAGAAAGAACCGTTCGAATATTTAAAACCCTTTAGGCTAAAAGTTTCACCCGGAACGCTCAATATTTTATCGCCGCCGGTCCCGAAAGAATCATCCTTCGACCCATTATAATTTAGCTTCGTGATTTTACAGTAATTACCATCAATAAAATTATTGCCGGTACCAATGAAATAATATTTGCTGTTAATAAGCTTCACATCCCTTGGGTAAAAGCTTTCATCCTGAAAGACCTTAATTCCATTGTCTGCAAAAGTAGCATCTAAAACAAAGGTTTGGCTAAACAAAGAGGTGCCTGCTGCCATTGCCAGTAAAGTAATTATTTTTTTCATAGCTGTATGTCTTTAATAAATGTAAATATAGTAAATTATCAAGAGATCGTTGTTCAATATTTAACTTCAAGGAACCGCATTTATTCTGTATCCTTATTATAAGAATTTTTCCAGCGGTTTTTTTCTGCCTTGGTGAAATTTCAGGTAAATAAAATATCTTTGGGCTATGCAAAATATCCTGCCATTACATTTATTCGAAGAACTCGAAGCCATTACAGGTTCACAATACCTTTTTCTCGACGAAGAAACCCGCCGCCACTACGGCCATGATGAGACAGAGGATTACAATTTCCCCCCATCGGTAGTAGTAAAGCCGGGCACTCCCGAAGAGATATCCGCTATCATGAAGCTGGCCAACGAATATAAAATTCCCGTAGTCCCCATAGGAGGGAGGACAGGCCTTAGCGGAGGTGCGCTCAGTATTCATGGCGGCATTGGGCTTTCGATGGAACGTTTTACTAAAATTGAAATCGACGAAAACAACCTCCAGGCCATTGTAGAGCCTGCGGTAATAACGCAGGTTTTCCGAGAGGCAGCATTTGAGAAAGGCCTTTTCTACCCGCCCGACCCGAGCAGCCAGGGCAGCTGCACCATTGGAGGCAATGTAGCCGAGAATGCAGGCGGTGCCCGTGCACTTAAATATGGCGTGACCAAAGACTATGTACTCAACCTGCAAGTGGTATTACCCAATGGCGACATCATCTGGACAGGTGCCAATACATTGAAAAATTCAACGGGTTATAACCTTACCCAACTCATGGTAGGCAGCGAGGGGACACTTGGCATCATTACTAAAATAGTCATGAAGCTGTTGCCCAAGAATAACCATAATATACTAATGCTCGTTCCTTTCTTTAAGTCGGCGCAGGCATGCGAGGCAGTCGCCGAAATATTCCGTGCCGGCATTGTGCCAAGCGCGCTGGAATTCATGGAACGCGACGCTATCGACTGGACATTACGCTTTGTAGACGGTGTCAGCATCGACATAAAAGACGAAGTGGAAGCCCACCTGCTTATAGAAGTAGACGGCAACTACCCTGATGTGCTTTTCGTGGAAGCGGAAAAGATCATGGGCGTGCTGGAACGTTTTGAAATTGACGAAATACTTTTTGCTGATACCGAAGACCAGAAGAATGCGCTTTGGAAAATACGCCGCGCCGTGGGCGAAGCGGTAAAATCCAATTCGGTTTATAAAGAAGAAGATACCGTGGTGCCGCGTTATGAGCTGCCAAGGCTGTTGGAAGGCATTAAGGATGCAGGCTGGAAATACGGCTTTAAGTCGGTGTGCTATGGACACGCGGGCGACGGAAACCTGCATGTAAACATCATAAAAGGCGATATGACTGATGAAAACTGGAAAACCGAAGTACCCAAAGGCATCCGTGAAATATTTGAACTTACGGTCTCACTGAAAGGTACACTATCAGGAGAACACGGCATAGGCTATGTCCAGAAAAGCTACATGGATATCGCTTTCACTAACGGACATCTGCAATTGATGAAAGGCATCAAGCGGCTTTTTGATCCTAATAATATCCTTAACCCGGGCAAAGTACTGCCTGATAATCTGTAGTATAAGAAAATTACTATACGATGTCTGTGACTGACGGCTTTTTTTGGCACGCGTTTTGTTTTTGTGTTAACAAAATCATAATTTATTGTTGAAATAATATAAATTTGCGAACTCTTTAAAACCAAACACATGAAAAAAATTACCTTACTCTGCCTTTTCCTGATGAGTGCACTGCCAATGATGGCGCAGCTTTTGCCTACAGGAAACCTGACTATTTTCTCTGAAGACGGGTCAAGATTTTACCTTGAGTTGAACGGTGAGCGTTATAACGAAGAACCTCTAACCAACGTGCGTGTTGAAGAACTATCGAATCCTTACTATAGCTGTAAGATTGTTTTTGAAAATCCAAAAATACCGTCAATCACCAAAAACACCCTTACAATAGAAAATATGGACGGGATACTGGAAGATGTTACGTATCGTATTAAGAACAAAAAAAATAGGCGCACGCTTAACTTCTATTCATCGATCCCTGCCGAGCAGAACATGAGGCGCCCTGCCAATACACCGGTATATGTATATGGCCACCCGCGCGAAATGTACATGGACCAGTACGGCACTGTAGTGACACAAACCGAAACCACAGTTTATGATGATTCTGATGCTTTTGGTATGAACGTAAATATGGGCGGCATCAACATGAGCATGAATGTTCCGGGAAGCGGCACCAGCACTACAACCACAACTACAACTACCACATCCGGGCAGGGAGGCTACAATAACGGTGGCTACAATAATAACGGAGGTTATAACAATGGAGGCTATAACAATGGAGGCTATAATAATGGCGGCTATAACAACAACGGTGGCGGCTATAACAATGGCGGACACCCTCACAACGGAAATAACGGCAACAATAATAATGGGGGGTATGGCAACAATGGTAACAACAGGCCGTGCAGGAACCCTATGAGCAACGCCGATTTTGAAGAAGCTAAGAAAGCGATCAAGGATGCCAATTTTGATGATACAAGGGCTTCTGTTGCCAAGCAGATCATGATGACCAACTGTGTATCGACTAACCAGATCGCAGAAATACTGAAGCAGATCAACTTTGAAGAAACCAGGCTTGACCTTGCCAAATTCGCTTATGACTATTGTACCGATAAGAACAGCTATTACAAACTGGGCAGCTCTTTCAACTTCGACAGCAGCAAAAACGAACTGAGCGATTTCGTAAAATCACAAAGAAGGTAATAGTTTCAGTCGCAGTCGCAGTTTTCAGTCGCGAACGAAAATATGAATATTAAGAAGTAGAGCCGTTGCATTGCAACGGCTCTACGTATTTTAACAGGTAAATTATGTTTCCATAATTTTTATTTTTAGCAAAAAAACAAATGGCCACAAAACCCGCCCATCGCTATAACGAATATCTTAAATATGCAATAGTGTCATTACTGTTGCTTTATTTCTTTTTCAATGATTTGCCGTGGGGAGTGTATTTATTTTTTACAACGATGTTCCTCATACTTTCAATACTAAAAGCAAAGCATGACAAACGCGAGGGCCGATCAGGCACAACTGCTTTCATTTTTATTATTATCTCGGTAATATATGTGATGATGTCCGGGTATGAAACGGTCATACATTTTATCACAATACATAATCACATCGACTACTGAAAACTGCACCCCAGGCTTTGCGTCAGGCAGGCTGTGACTGAAAACTTCGACTGCCTACTCCTTCGGGGCCAACGCCCTCGATGCCACTTTCCCGATACTAAGTCCCTGTACCACAATAGAAAATACCACCACAAAGTAGGTTATTGCAATAATAACATTTTTATAAGGCCCGTCATTTATCGAAAGTGCCAGTGCGATCGAAACCCCGCCGCGCAGTCCGCCCCATACCAGTATTTTTATAGTCCCACGGGAGAATTTCTCTTTAAAGGGAATAAACTTCGTAGGGAGCCAGATAGAAATAAACCTGGCAAAAAGAACCAGCACAATACAAGCGATGCCCGGCAGCCAGTAATTGTTAATGTTCTTTACCAACAATAAATTGAATCCGATGAACAAGAACAGCACGGCATTGAGTATCTCGTCATTCAGTTCCCAGAATTTATCGAGATAATCTTTTGTTACGGGCGACATGGTAAAACGCTTTTTGAAGTTGCCAATGATAAGCCCTGCAAAAACCATGGTAAGCGGGCCGGATATATGAAACTGACGCGCAATAAGATAACCGCCCATCACAATGGAAAGCGTTATAAGCACCGAAACTTTATAATCGTCAATTTTGTGCATGGCGCGCGCTGCGGTAACACCAAGCAATATCCCCAGCAGGAACCCACCGCCCGCCTCGCGTATCAGGAGCCATATAACGTGCATTACAGTAAGGTCTTCGGAAGTGCCTTGTGCTAATTGTAATATAACCGCAAAGACCACGACCGCCATACCGTCATTAAAGAGGGATTCCCCTGCAATTTTAGTTTCCAGGCTCTTACGGACCTTAGCGCCTTTCAGGATGCTGAGCACCGCCACAGGGTCGGTAGGGGAGATAAGCGCCCCAAAAAGAAGGCAGTAGATATACGGAATTTCAAGGTCTTTAATAGGGATGAAATAAACAAGTGTCCCTACCGCAAAGGTTGATATGATAACACTGACAGTAGAGAACACCATAATAGGCCCACGCTGTTCCCGAAGGTCTTTCAGGTTGATGTGTACAGCTCCGGCAAACAGCAGGAAGTTCAGCATCGCGCCCATGAGCAGTTCGGTAAAATCGAATCCGGCAACAAGTCCCGACATCCTGCTAAGGGTACTTGGGAATACTTTCCCGAAAATAACCAGGAAAATAGAAACGGCCATAGCAATAACCATTACGCCTATAGTAGAGGGCAGCTTCAGGAAGCGCACGTTGAGGTAAGCGAAAAAGGAGGCCAGTACGATGAGTACTGAAAGTGAATAATATAATTCCATAGGCGTGTAAATGTATTTTGGAGTGTGAAAAATACCGGTTTTTACAAAAATAGCGAAAACAGCCGTTATATCCTAAGAAGTTTTCAGTCGCAGTCACAGTTTTCAGGTTCGGCAGTACGTTATTATGTAGTCATCCTGAGCGCAGTCGAAGGGCTTTGAAATTCCACTTATAACCAATAAATGGGAGCGTGTATGATCCCGCCTGCTTTGGGACAAACTGTGGATTTAGGCGAATGACCACAGATTTTTCTCGTAATACTTTTTAAATCCGTGAAAATCCACCCGATCCGCGTCATCCGCGTTCCAAAAAATCTGTTGTTATCCAAAAAAATCTGTGGTCATCAGCCTGATTGGTGTTATCCTCGTTCCATCTTTTCATACTGTAAAATAAAAATCCTTACTTTTATCGTTCAAAACCATACTATGGCACAACCGATAATAGAGATAAAAGGCATTACCCGCGATTATCTTGTGGGAAGCGAGATCCTTAATGTACTTAAAGGTATTGACCTCCATATAGATAAAGGGGAATATGTGGCCCTCATGGGGCCTTCGGGTTCCGGTAAAAGTACGCTGATGAATATTTTGGGCTGCCTGGATACGCCATCATCGGGCTCTTATGTACTTAACGGTAAGCCGGTAAGCCTGATGGGCGACAATGAGCTGGCTGAGATCCGCAATAAGGAAATAGGGTTCGTGTTCCAGACGTTCAACCTGCTGCCACGTACAACAGCCCTGGACAACGTGGCTCTGCCGATGGTATATGCCGGGTTTAAAAAACCGGAGCGCCATGCCCGTGCCACAAAAGTGCTCGAACAGGTAGGCCTTTCCGACAGGATGGACCATAAGCCAAACCAGCTCTCGGGCGGGCAGCGGCAAAGGGTAGCGGTAGCGCGTGCATTGGTAAACAACCCCTCCATTATATTAGCCGATGAGCCAACAGGAAACCTGGACAGCAAGACATCGGTAGAGATCATGAAGCTGTTCGGCGAAATACATACCAACGGCAATACCGTAATCCTTGTAACCCACGAAGAAGACATCGCAGCCTATGCCCACAGGGTGATCCGCCTCAGGGACGGCGTTATAGAGAGTGACAACCCAAACCCAAACCCGAAGAAATAATTAAGTTGCCGGTTGTTGGTTGTCAGTTGATGGATTATCACCGTTGCTGAGTTCCGGCAACCAACAACCAACAACCAACAACCAATGAAGGTATACACAAAAACAGGAGATAAAGGTACCACAGCCCTATTTGGGGGAACCCGTGTGCCAAAACACCACATTCGAATTGAAAGTTACGGCACGGTAGATGAGCTGAATTCGCATATAGGGCTCATTCGTGACCAGGAAATTAATCCCAATTATAAGAAAATACTGGAGCGTGTGCAGGACAGGCTCTTTACGGTAGGTGCCATATTGGCAACGCCACCCGATAAGGAGATTTTGAAGAATGGTAAAGAACGGCTCAATATCCCGAAAATATCCGAAGCAGACATCGAACTCCTTGAAAATGAGATTGACGAAATGGAAACCGAATTGCCGCCGATGACGCATTTTGTCCTTCCGGGCGGGCATACAACAGTGTCATACTGTCATATAGCGCGATGTGTGTGCCGTCGTGCCGAACGCCTTTCAGTACATTTGAACGAGCTGGAACCGATAGATATGATGGTTTTGACCTACCTGAACCGACTTTCTGACTACCTTTTCGTATTGGCACGGAAGTTGTCCCATGACCTGAAGGCTGACGAGGTAAAGTGGATACCGGAGAAGCTATAAGGACGTAAGTCCGATGTCCGAAGTCGGATGTTTCAGGGGGAAGTGTTTTAGTTTTCCTGTACTTTGACTTAAGTTACGATTGTTTCAAATCCGGGCTTACGACTCAAAACATCGGACTTCCGACCTCCGACTTCGGACGCCCGCACACGTTCTTAACTTTTTTCATAAAATAAACCACTTTTTACTTGACAATTTCAGTAGAAAATTTATTTTTGCATAAACTTTAACCGTTTACAAGATGTATTGGACATTAGAATTGGCATCCTATTTAAGCGATGCCCCGTGGCCGGCTACCAAAGATGAGTTAATTGATTACGCCATCAGGACTGGTGCTCCGCTCGAAGTAGTAGAAAACCTGCAATCCATTGAAGACGAAGGCGAGATCTACGAATCGATGGAAGAGATATGGCCGGATTATCCGACGGACGAGGATTACCTTTGGAATGAGGATGAATATTAGCAAAAATAAGATCAATTGAAAAGTCTCTTTCACGAGGCTTTTTTTTTGGTTAAATTTGTGCCCTGTTTAGAATAATATAAGTAATATCAACATAATGAGTTTAATAAACAGCATTCTTAGAGCCTTTGTGGGCGATAAGTCGCAAAAAGACATTAAAGCCATCCAGCCGCTTATCACTAAGGCAGGCTCTTTCGAGAAAGCTTTGTCGCAGCTTAGCCATGATGAGCTCAGGGCTAAGACCATTTATTTTAAAGATAAGATACGCGAGGCGCGTGCCGACAAAGACGCTAAGATAGCCTCTTACCTTCTTGAGGTAGAGAAAACCGAGGATATCGATGCCCGTGAAGACATCTATGCTTCTATCGATGCGCTTGAAAAAGAGGCCTACGATATCTCCGAAAAAGTATTGATGGATATCCTTCCGGAGGCATTTGCCGTAGTGAAGGAAACCGCACGCCGCTTTAAGGAAAATACATCGATCACAGTTACTGCCAATGCCAAGGACAGGGAGCTTTCGGCAACCAAGCCTTATATCGTAATTGATGGGGATAATGCCGTTTGGGCAAACTCATGGAATGCCGCCGGTAAGGAAATTACCTGGGACATGATCCATTATGATGTGCAGCTTATAGGCGGTGTCGTACTGCACCAGGGTAAGATTGCCGAGATGCAGACAGGTGAGGGTAAAACCCTTGTGGCTACGCTGCCATTATACCTTAATGCGCTTACCGGCAATGGGGTGCACCTTGTAACTGTAAACGACTACCTGGCACGAAGGGATAGTACCTGGAAAGCGCCACTGTTTGAATTCCACGGCATTACTGTGGACTGTATAGACAACCACCAGCCGAATTCTGAAGGCAGGAGGAAGGCCTATGCAGCTGATATTACCTATGGTACCAATAACGAATTTGGTTTTGACTACCTTAGGGATAATATGGCGCACTCGCCAAACGACCTTGTGCAGCGCAAGCATAACTTCGCGATTGTCGATGAGGTTGACTCCGTATTGATTGATGATGCGCGTACGCCGCTTATCATATCTGGACCGGTACCGCAGGGCGACCGCCACGAGTTCAATGAGCTGAAACCAAAAGTAGATAACCTTGTAAACCTGCAACGCACGTTGCTTAACGGTGTTTTGGCTGAAGCTAAAAAGCTCATCCGCGAAGGCAAGACCAAAGAAGGCGGGGTACTGTTATTAAGGGCGTACCGCGGGCTTCCGAAAAGCAAGGCGCTTATCAAGTTCCTTAGTGAGGAAGGCGTGAAGCAATTGCTCCAGAAAACAGAGAACCAGTATATGGCGGACAACAACCGCGATATGCACAAGATAGACGAAGTGCTTTACTTTGTTATCGAAGAGAAAAATAACCAGGTAGAGCTCACTGATAACGGTATCAAATTCCTTTCGCAGGATACAGACGACCAGTTCTTCGTACTTCCGGATATCGGGACTGAGATTGCCAATATCGAAAAGAAAAACCTTGACAAAGAGGAAGAAGCTGAGCAAAAGGATATCCTTTTCAAAGATTTCTCTATAAAAAGTGAGCGCATCCATACGCTTACACAGCTCCTGAAAGCATATACCTTGTTTGAAAAAGACGTAGAATATGTGATCATGGACAACAAGATCATGATCGTTGACGAGCAGACAGGCCGTATCATGGATGGAAGGCGCTATTCTGACGGGCTTCACCAAGCTATCGAGGCTAAGGAGAACGTTAAGATCGAGGCAGCCACCCAAACATTTGCCACTATTACCCTGCAAAACTACTTCAGGATGTACAAAAAGCTGGCCGGTATGACCGGTACTGCTGTGACTGAAGCAGGCGAGTTCTGGGAAATATACAAGCTTGACGTGGTAGAGATCCCTACCAACAGGCCAATTGCCCGTAAAGACCAAAACGACCTTATATACCGCACCATGCGCGAAAAGTTCAATGCTGTTATCGAAGATGTCAGCGCACTTTCAGCAGCCGGAAGGCCGGTGCTTATCGGTACAACGTCGGTAGAGATCTCCGAATTATTAAGCCGAATGCTTAAGATGAGGAACGTGCCGCATAACGTACTGAACGCGAAACTCCACAAAAAAGAAGCAGAGATTGTTGCCGAAGCCGGTAAGCCGGGCGTAGTGACGATTGCAACCAACATGGCGGGCCGTGGTACCGACATCAAGCTTACGCCGGAAGTAAAAGCCGCGGGCGGACTTGCTATTGTTGGTACAGAGCGCCACGATTCAAGACGTGTAGACAGGCAGCTTCGAGGCCGTGCAGGCCGTCAGGGTGACCCGGGAAGCTCGCAGTTCTATGTGTCGCTTGAGGATAACCTGATGCGTTTGTTCGGGTCCGAAAGGGTAGCTAAGATAATGGACCGTATGGGCCTTAAGGAAGGCGAGGTTATACAGCACTCGATGATGACAAAATCTATCGAGCGCGCACAGAAAAAAGTGGAAGAGAATAACTTTGGTGTACGTAAGCGCCTGCTTGAATATGACGACGTTATGAACTCGCAGCGTGAGGTGGTATACAAAAGAAGGAGGCACGCCCTTGAAGGTGAGCGCCTGAAGATAGATATCGCCAACATGATGTATGATACAGCAGAGCTTATCGCACAAAACAATAAAGCTGCAAACGACTTTAAGAACTTTGAGTTTGAGCTGATACGCACGTTCTCTATAAGTTCCCCGGTAACGGAATCGGAGTTTGCAAAGCAATCTGAAATGGAGCTTGCAGGCAAAGTATATAAAGCCGTACTGGAAGCATATAATGAAAAAACAGAGCGCAATGCAGCTGAGGCTTTCAAGGTGATCAGCAACGTATATGAAAACAACAACGGCCAGTATGAGCGTATCGTGGTTCCGTTCACCGACGGTATTAAAACGCTTAATGTGGTTACCGACCTTGAAAAAGCGTACCAGAGCGGCGGCAAGACCCTAATCACCGACTTTGAGAAGAACATTACCCTTGCTATCGTTGACGAGGCATGGAAAAAGCACCTTCGCAAAATGGACGAGCTGAAGCAATCGGTACAGCTGGCGGTACACGAGCAGAAAGACCCGTTGCTTATCTATAAGTTCGAGGCATTCAACCTGTTCAAGAAAACCATTGATGATATCAATAAAGAGGTAATATCGTTCCTTTTTAAAGGCGACCTGCCATCGCAAAACCCGAACAACATACAGGAAGCAAAGCAGCCGGTGCGCCAGGAGGAAGAATACATCGAAATAAAGGATGAGGTATTGAACACGGATGAGATGGCGGCCAAAGCACGCGAGGTTTCGCAGCAGTCACAGCAGCGCCCACAAGTTACCGAAACGATTATGAGGGATGCCCCGAAAATCAACCGTAACGACAACGTGACCATTAAGCACGTAATGAGCGGCAAGACCGAAACCATGAAATTCAAAAAAGCCGAAGGCATGCTTGCCACCGGCGAATGGGTGATCACCAACGGTTAATCCATTAGATATTTATAAATGAACCCTGCGGAAACGCGGGGTTTTGTTGTTTTCGGATGTACGGGCATTGAAACGATGCCTGTGACTGAAAATAATAAGTATAGGGTAAACACATAGTTAATTGTCAAATAATCGTATACTTTGTTAAATTATAATATATACATGATTAAATTAATGTTACTTTTGTTTGAAACAACATCTATTAACCTATGAAACAACAACTACGCACAGTCTCATTCGTGCATTTACGGAAATTCTTTATTGCGGCATTCCTGCTCATCCAGGCTGCGGCCTGGTCACAGGTAACTTTTACCGACAGCAACCTGCCGATCGTGATCATCACTACTGATAACGACCCTGATACCGGCCAGCCGATGGAGATCCCGGATGATCCCAAGATCCCGGCAAGCATGAAGATCATCTTCCATCCGGATGGCACCCGCAATTACATGACGGACCAAAACACAGCCGGCTTTCTCAACTACAATGGGCGCATCAAGATTGAATTGCGCGGCTCTTCGTCGCAATTACTTGAAAAGAAGCAATATGGGTGGACAACCTATGAAAATAACGATACTACTAAAAAAGACGTAAGCCTTCTGGGTATGCCAAGCGAGAGGGACTGGATACTCAACGGCCTGGCATTCGATTCTTCACTCATCAGGGATTACCTGTGCTACAACCTTACCCGCCAGATGGGACAATATGCCACGCGAACGCAGTATTGTGAAGTGATCATCAATGGTGATTACCGGGGATTATACATTTTGCAGGAAAAGATCAAAGACGACTCCAAAAGGGTGAATATCGAGGAGATTGATGAAAATGCGTCTGAAGGTATGGCGCTTACCGGTGGCTACATAACAAAGGCAGATAAAACTACCGGTGGCGACCCTATAGCATGGCAAATGGACTCCTACCAAGGATGGCCTACCGACTTTGTGCATGAACTCCCGAAACCGGAAGATATCACACCCGCCCAAAATGATTATATCCATTCGCAATTCCAATTGCTGGAATCGGCTTCAGGCGCCGGAAATGCCAGTCTGGCTAATGGCTATCCCTCGGTGATCGATATCCCTACATTTGTGGATTTTATGATCATCAACGAATTTTCGTCGAATGTTGATGCTTACCAGATAAGTACGTTCTTCCATAAAGACAAAGGCGGCAAGCTAAGGGCAGGCCCGGCATGGGATTTTAACCTGAGCCTCGGCCTCGATGTATTTGGCGACAGGAGCCAGCCGGATATATGGCAGTTCTCCAACGGCGACAATGAGGGGGCAAAGTTCTGGACCGACCTGTTTAACAATTCAACCTACAGATGCTATTTTTCGAGAAGGTGGCATGAACTTACACAGGATGGAAAGCCGTTAAGCTTCAATCATATTGAAACGTTTATAGACGAAACAATTGCAACCATCACCGAGGCTTCTGTAAGGGAGCAGCAGCGTTGGGGCACGGTGCCAAACCTTGGGCAGGAAATACACAACATTAAAGATTTTATCCTTGCAAGGATGGACTGGATGGATGCTAATATCGGCAGCTTTACAGCTTGCAGCAATGTGGACGTACCAGAGCTTGTGATCAGCAGGATAAACTACAACCCATCTGAAACCACTGAGTTTCCTGAGTCGGATGACCAGGAATTCATTCAGATTACCAACGCAGGCACGACAGAAATAAACCTTACAGGCGTTTACCTGAGCGAACTTGGCATATCCTACCAGTTTCCTGTAAATGCGACACTGGCGGCAGGGCAGAGCCTTTATATCGCAAGTAACCCAACAGTATTTGAAGCAAAATATGGCGTTGCACCTTTCGGGCAGTTCCAAAGAAACTTATCCAATAATACACAAAAGCTTGTACTGGCCGATGGATTCGGGAATGTCATCGATGTAGTAGAATATGACGACGACACCCCGTGGCCAAACGCGGATGGCAATGGCAGCTATTTGCAGCTTGTGTCGCTGGACCTTGATAATAGCCTTGCATCAAGCTGGGTAGCTTCGGTAAACGATTCACTTTCCACAGATAAGTTCAACACTGCTGCTTCAACCGTAATATATCCAAACCCTGTAGGCGATATGCTGTATGTAAAGTCAGGGGAAATTATCAATAGCGTTATGGTTTATGATATCTACGGAAAGCTTTTGCAGTCGAAAAACCTTTCTTCAAATACCGCCAGCCTGGATTTCAGCCAGTATGCTCCGGGAATATATCTTGTTAAGGCATCAGGCAGTAATGGCACAGCTACACAAAAGATAATAAAACAATAAACGATCTTTAGTTATAATAAGGAATTCCGCTCCAATTGGATGCGGGATTTTTTGTTTGCGAATACTAAGTAATAACTCACAGATACTAAACCAAAGCACCACAATACTCAAATCTTAAAAATTAGACTCTTTAATGCTGTAGCTTTACTTTAAATTAATCAACAAAAAGAAATGCTATGAAAAGAAATTTACTATTTGCAATGCTTTTAGCCTCTGCGGGCATGAGTGCCCAGACTACTCACGTTATAAGCTGGTTTATGGGGGTATCCTCAACAGCGGCTTCAAAAACCATCAATGCCGGAGACACCGTAAAATGGACATGGGACGACTCAGCACCGCATAGTGTGACCAGTATAGCCGGTGGTGCCGAAACATTCACGAGCGGTACACTTACCGGTAGCAACAAAGAATATTCGCGTGTCTTTACAGTTGTAGGCGCTACCGATTACCATTGTGTCATTCACTCCATGATGACCGGAACTATTACAACCGAACAATCAATGGGTGTAGACGACCTTAAAAACCAGGAATTTGAGTTTTTCCCGAACCCTGTAACAGATGTACTTACCATCAATTCCAAATCGGTAATAGACAGGGTAGAGGTGTACGACCAGAATGGCAGGCTGATTGTTAATACAACAGCCGGAAACCCTTCGGTAAAAATATATATGGATAACTATAGTGCGGGCACTTACTATGTGAAAGCATTTTCGGGCAGTGCCATTAAAAATATGACTGTAGTAAGAAAATAAGTTTTGTGTGTGTATTGAAAAGCCCCGGGCATTTTGTTCCGGGGCTTTTTTTTAAAGGTAAACTAAAAAATACCCGTTCCATAGTAAAATGAAACGGGTATCTTATTTGAAAAGGATTTAATTAACCTTTAATGAATTTAGAAGAATGCTGCCTGCCATTAGAATCCTGCATGATGATGATATAAGTACCTTTGGTAAGCTGCTGTACCTGTATTGTTCCGTTAGCAACATCGGCCGTTTTTACAAGCCTTCCGCCAAGGTCATAGATATTCGCCTTCACTATAGACAGGCCATTGCTGTTAATGTTCAGTACTTCTTTCGCAGGGTTAGGGTACATAACGAATTTAGATGCGGATGCATCGTTCCTGCCCAGTGTTTGTCCTTCTGTAACTAATAAAGAAGACTTAACGTCCGGATTTTCTACGATGTCAACCGTTCCCGACGGCCAACGCACTACAACATGGTCTATCACATCGCTTTCTCCTAATCCAAAGTGGGCATTCAGTGAACCCATATACTCAAAACCGTCGCCACTCCTTATTTCGCGGATATATTTGTGGTTGGCATCGGTATATACTTCAACCCGTGCACCAATACCGTTCCTGTTGCTTTGTATACCTTTCAGGTGTATCTTGATCCAGTTGTTTCCATTGTCATTACCAAAGTGGATGGTATTGCCATTTTGTATATCAAGAAAGCCATCATTATTAAGGTCGCCTACAGGTCCCGGCTCCGGGGAGTTAGCCGCAACTGTAAAAGTCATGTCACCATTGTTATACAATACATAGTTGCCTCCGCCAAGGATATCTATAAAGCCGTCATTATTAAAATCGTGCGCAAAATAATCCCTGCTGGTTCCTGAAAATGTATCCAGTCCGGAGCCTGCGGTAACATTAGTAAAAGTACCATCACCGTTATTTTTCATTAGCTTTTGTGTGAATAGCGATCCATCAAGCCCCGCATTGCTCCCTACAAGTACATCCATGAAGCCGTCATTGTTAAAGTCGCCCCATGCACTCGACCATGACTGGTGATAATCGGCAAAGCCAAGTTCCTCTGCGACATTGGTAAAGGTGCCATCGCCGTTATTGCGGTGCAATTCGTCTTTTGCGGCATCATTGTTAGCACCGCGGCATTTCGCGATGTACAGGTCAATATCTCCGTCATTGTCGTAATCTACCCAAATTGAAGCATAGTTGCCCCCGGTAGGGTATACCCCAAGATCCGGCGCTCCATTAAGGCCGCTACGTTTAAAGTTTCCGCCGCCGTTGCCGGTATTAAGGAAATATACATTCGCAGCATTATCGTCGCACATAAAGGCATCGAGATTGCCATCGTTGTCAATGTCAACAAAATTGGTGCGTTGTGTAAGGAAACTTGCAGGGGTTTCAAGCTTTGAGGTAAAAGCAGTTCCCGTACTGTTTGATATCATTACGGTAGATCCTCCGCCGCTTCCGTACAATAGGTCATTGAACCCGTCTTTATTATAGTCGCCTGCAGCGATGCTCCAGGAAGGCGTATTTTGAGAAGTTAGCGCCGGAATGTCGGCAGCCGTAAACCCGCTACCGTTGGCATTTTGGTATAACACATGCACTACGCCGTTATCTACACCTATAATGTCGTCCAGGTAGTCACCATTCATATCCACCACACAGTTTTTGGTTCCGTTGAGGGTTATCTGTTGGGGTTCAAATAATGGCGGTACATATACTGCTTCAGTAAGCGTAAAAGGGAAATTGTCACTATACTCAGCTGAACCTTCCCAGTTATTATCAAAAACGATATAATAAGTAACACCGGCTTCTGCCGTAAAGGATGCTACAGAAGTATAGCCCGGGCCGCTGTCATCGTCACCAGCCACACAAACAAGGGCGCCGCAGGAGCCTTTATACACATGTACCCTTGTATCTACCGTCAGCGATATTGCAGTGCTTACTGTAGTAGTATGGATTTCGGCAGGTGTGTATGAAAACCATGCACCTTTGGTAAGGTTTCCGCTTTGTCCCGGTGTACAAATGGGATTGGGCACTTCGCTGCCGGCAGTCAGGGATACATTATACGTGCCGGGCCCAACCACCTGTGGATGGGCACAATCGTGCTGTGCCAATAGGGCAAGCGGACTCAGGCAGAGAAACGCAAGAGTAAAAATTTGTTTCATAGTTTTTTGTTTTTTAGTTATTAGTAGTAGTCATAGGTTACTGGCAGGGTGCGTCCATAGAATTGATCCAGTCCTTCACCATAGCCACAGCCTCTTCGTGCACTATGGTCCTGCCCAGGATAGGCATCCTTTCTGAAGGTTCAACTGAATTTATCCGGTAATACAATGCGGAGCGTCCCGGATTTCTCTTGGCAACAATATAAGTGAGAGACGGGCTTGGGTGCTCTTGCGGAGGCACACATATTCCAAGATTTTGGGGGTTCCCTGTTTCGTTGAATGCGAAACGCATGGACATATAATCGCAGTGCGAACCCTCCTTATGGCAATGAGCGCAATTGATATCTACATAGGATCTTACCCTCAGGTCCAGTGGCTTGCTGGTGTCGGTCCAGTCAACAGTAGATACTATATCATTTGGTTTGTGATCCAGGTAACCCTCTTCAACCCATCGCGAAAGCTGGTCTTTTGCACCTTCGGGATACGTAAACATTTTGTTGAGGTTTTGCGGCTTTGGCCCAACCGGTATAGGATTGTCATTAGTCTTATGGCAGGTAAGGCACTCAGAAGCCGAAGGGATCTGGTAATTTGTTGTCTTTACAGTACCGTTCTCGCTCCACGATACATTGGTATAGCCGCCTTCAAGGTTGAGTACCGCTTCGGTTTGGTCTTCATTCCAGATGTAATCGGCAAATATCCACTTGTCTGCCTTTTTATCAGCAGCCTGGTCTCGATGATCCGTGTCGTGTTGGCAGGCTGTACATTATCATAGTAAAATGTTTTTATCAGGACAGTACCCACCGGAAAATTCAATATTTCTGAATCCGCTGTAAAAGTAGCAGTTGCGCCATCAGGCATCCATACAAACCTCTTCTTGTGCGCATAGTCGGTAAACAGCGCACTGTTCAGGTCATAGGGCAGCACTTTGTAGGCCGGCTGCTGGTCTTTCATATCGCCTTCGAAGAATTTATAATCTGAAAGTTTTGCATAAGGAACTGCCGAAAGGTCGAGTTGTACCGGGGAAACTTTAATGTATTCTTCGTCGTCTCCGCATGAGGTAAGTGTAATAAA
The DNA here is from genome assembly GCF_003096035.1 of Flavobacterium album. Taxonomy (NCBI): domain Bacteria; kingdom Pseudomonadati; phylum Bacteroidota; class Flavobacteriia; order Flavobacteriales; family Flavobacteriaceae; genus Flavobacterium; species Flavobacterium album. Next base: position 2,118,215 of record NZ_CP029186.1, read on the forward strand.
TAAAGACAAAAACAACAAATTCTTTAAAGCGTAAAGTTTTTTCATGGTATTATCGTAGCAATTTTTGTAAAATGATAACAAATATATGATAAAACCTTTTTGTTTGAAGTTTTTGTTAAAGAAAAGTTAGCTTCCTCTGTGTTAAAAGTTTAGGCGATAAAGCGAAATAATCCGATTAAATTCACGGGCAGGGCGCATCCATGGAATTTATCCATTGTTCGATGAGGGCCAGGGCTTCCTCATGCACTATAGTGCGGCCCACCATAGGCATCATTTCAGACATTTCGTTATTGCTCATCCGGAAATAAAGCAGTGACATGTCTATGTTTTGCTTCGCCACAATATGGGTTTGGTCTCCTGTAACAAAATCATGGGGTTCAACACATACACCAAGGTTTGCAGGGTCTGTAGTTTTTTCGAACGCCAGGTTCATCGAGGGCATATTGCACTGTCCGCCATCAGTATGGCAGTGGCCGCAATTGATATCCAGGTACGAGCGCACCCTCAGCTCCAAAGGCTTACTTGTATCTTCCCAATTTACGGTCGAGTTTATTTGCGAAGGGTAGCCTTCTGCCAGATAGCCAACTTTTACCCATCCTGACAGCTGGTTTTCGGTGCCATCGGCATAAGTGTACATCTTATTGATGTTTTGCGGCTTAGGGCCAATAGGTACCGGCACTCCATTGCTTTTATGGCACAGGGCGCATTCCATTGCCGAAGGTATCTTGTAGTTGATGATCCGCGTTGCATCATTCTGGTACCACATCACCCGCCTGGACCTGCCGTTCATATTCAATACGGCTTCGGTGTGGTCTTCATTCCATATATAAGTGGCAAATACCCAGCCTGTGGCTTTCTTTATCATCAGCCTCGTTTCTACTATATCCGTCTCACGGTTTGGTACGGTGTTGTCGTAATAAAAGGTCTTTATCAGCACAGTACCAACAGGGAATTCAAGCACCTTCCCATCGTCGGCATAGGTAGCTTTTACGCCTTCCGGCATCCAGATGAACCTTTTTTTAAGGGCATAGTCGGTAAATAGGGCGCTGTTCAGGTCGTAGGGTATGACTTTGTACGCAGGCTGCAGGTTTTTCATTTCGCCCTCAAAGAACTTGTATTTTGACAAGCTGTCATACGGGGCAGCATCCAGGTCCAGCACTACCGGGGAAACCGGCACATATTCCTGTCCGCTGTCATCCGTACCGCAGGAAATCGCGATAAACAGTAATGTTGTTATAGCAAGAAGGTATAAAAAGTGCTGTTTTTTCATGTCGCAATTAGTTGTGTCGGTGGCAAATATATAATAAAACCAATTGTGTTTGCCGCTAAGTGAAAAAATCTATTGACGACCTCAATTTATTTAACCACATAGGGACATAGTTTTTTTCATAGAGACAGTTAAGCATAAGTGCACAATAGATTGAAGCATAGCTTCAATCCTATGTTTGACTATAATTTAAAAGCGGTTTTTACCTTTTGGTAGCTTAAGTTAAGCTATGTACCTATGTGGTTAAAATTTTTAGAATTGCTGTTTTAAGTTATTACAAATCCAGCTTTACCCTGTATTGTTTAAGCCCTTCCAAAGCTTCGGTCGAACTGTAGTCAAACGTTTCCAGATGCTGGTCATGCTCTTTCTTCTGGGCGATAAGCTTTACTGCGTTACAAAAACGGCGCACTTCATCCATATTGGAAAGTACCAGGGGAGGTACGGTCACATTTTTGCCGCTGCTGTCTTTGGCTACCATTGTAAAGTAGGAGGAGTTGCAGTGTTTTACCTTGCCTGTCTGTATATTTTCAGAGGTTACCCGTATACCAACGATCATGGAGCTGTTGCCCACATAGTTTACCGAGGCCTTCATCGTCACTAATTCGCCAACTTCAATAGGGTTAAGGAAATCCACCGTATCTACTGATGCTGTTACACAATAGGTGCCACTGTATTTCGATGCTGCCGCAAAAGCTATCTGGTCCATCAGCATCAGGATATAGCCGCCATGTATCTTGCCGCTAAAATTGGTGTGCGAAGGCAGCATCAGCTCGGATATAGTTATTTTGGAGGCGCTTACTTTTTTTGCTTTATCCATGATTATTGGTTTAATAGTTGGTCAGGCCCTTCGTCAATCCTATCTTCGTCCTGCTGCAACGCACGGGAAACTATATTGTCAGGTAGAGTTTTATTTGTTTTAGCACCCATTTTTTTTAGTTTTTCAATGGTAATAATAATGTTACCACGTCCATCAACCAATTTGCCCATGGCATTCTGATATTCAGTTTGGGCATCTTTCATTTTATTGCCAACTTTCGTGAGATCGGTCACAAAACCTAAAAACTTTTCATATAATGACCCTGCTAGTCGGGCTATCTCATATGCGTTCTCCTGCTGTTTTTGGTTGGTCCACATAGTGTCAATAGTACGCAGCGTAGCAAGGAGGGTGCTCGGCGTAACAATTACGATATTGCGCTCAAAGGCTTTGCTGTACAAGGTAGCATCTTCGTTAAGCGCACAGGCAAAGGCAGGTTCCATCGGAATGAAAAGCAATACAAAATCAGGGCTTTCAATTTTATAAAGGTCATGGTAGTTCTTTTCGCTCAACTGGTCAATGTGGCGGCGTATGGAGTTGCAATGCTCTTTGAGGTGTACGGCTTTAAGCACATCGTCTTCCTCATTTATAAAGCGCTCGTAGGCTACTAATGATACTTTCGAATCGACGATCATCTTCTTGCCATCCGGCAGGTTGATCACTACGTCGGGTTGGATGCGGCTGCCTTCATCGTTCACATGGCTTTGCTGTACATAATATTCGCGGTCTTTTTCCAACCCCGACTTTTGAAGCACGCGTTCCAGTATCAGTTCGCCCCAGTTGCCCTGCATCTTGGTGTCGCCTTTCAGGGCACGTGTCAGGTTTAGTGTCTCGCGGCTCATTTGCTCGTTCATGTCTTTCAGGCCGATGATCTGCTGGCGAAGCGCCGCATGATAGTCAATGCTTTCCTTGTGGGTATCTTCTACCTTCTTTTCAAAAAGGTGTATCTTTTCCTGAAGCGGGGAAAGAATGTTCTTTAGATTTTCCCTGTTTTGCTCCGTAAACTTATTTGATTTTTCTTCCAGTATTTTATTAGCCAGGTTCTCGAATTCCTTCGTGAATTTCTCCCGCAGCTCTTCAGTCTCTTTGCGCTGTTCCCGCATGCGCTCCATAAGGTTGTCGAAGTCGGTTTCTTTCTTGGTGAGCTGTATGCTGAGCGCGTCTTTAGCCTGACGAAGGTCGTCGCGTTCGGTATGGGCAAGCGCCAATTGCTTTTCAAGGTTAAGGCGTTCGGTTTGTGACTGGCTCCTGGTCTGTTCTACCTGCATTTGCAGGCTGTTGTTGCGTTCCTCCAGCACTTTTTGTTCGGCGGAAGATTTAGATGAAAACACAGCCTTGCCAACAAAGATTCCTATGGCAAGGGCAATGATAAAGGCGAGTAGTAGCGTGAGGGTCTCAGGCATATAAATGATTTTTGATGATGGGTAAAAGTAAGGAAAATTATGCAATATATTTCCCTCTATGCTGTTCTCGACTGCGCTTGAACTGACAACGGAATTAAGAATATTCACGGTATTATTATCGTTGGACGGTTGTCACATCGAGCGCAGTCGAGATGCGTTACTTCACCGATAAATAAATAGCCACCTCCGCATTGTTCCAGTCCATCTTTTCAGGATAAATTTCAAAGTCATAGCCATACGCCCTCTCAATATCCGACTTCCAGATGTCGCGCCAAGCATCGGCAACGCAATCCGGCATTTTACCTTTGGCGGTTATAACCTTATACTTCTGTACTGGAATGGTAATGGAGTCAAGCCCCGCAGGCACTTCCGTTCCCGGAGCAACCGGGCAGCCGATGAAGTAGGAGTAAGGCTCGGTATAGTCGCCGTCATACTCAAAATACACGGCATAGGTAGCACCATTGAGCTTGTTGGGGATTTTGTTTGGTACGAAGCTGCCCATGTACTCCTGCCACAACGCACCGCAGTCCTCCATAGCTTTTTCGTTTTTGTTGGTGGTTTTATAGCTTAGTTTAAGACCGATAAGGGTGATGGGGTTGTTATTGTGATTTTGATTGATTACCATATTTTCCACCAGAATTTTTTTTGCATTGGGCTTTCATCCAAATTATATTGGATGCCTGTTGTTTCTTTAGTATCTATATTTAGAGTGAAGTCAAACCATCCCCAATTGCGGTTATGGTCAGAATACTGTCCCTTAATTATATTGTGTTCAACAGTTGTAATAGTTAGTCCGTCAATAGAGATTCGGCCTGAAATCCAAAAACTTCCGTCTGGTTCAATTACCGTTATTTCTATATCGTTGTGCAAAATAACACGTCCATCAGGAGTTTGAAATCCATTACAATAATTAATATTTAAAAATGATAAAGGGACTTCTTGTTCCGCACTCATTACATAGCCTGCACCACCTGCAATTATCAATACGTTGGATTTGTCAAGTTCAAAAACAGCACTAAATTGCTTCAATCCTAATTTAAAGTTACCAACCCACTCGTCTCCTCCTGATTTAAAAAATTTGACAATAAAACCTTCTGAGAAATCAGAGATATACGTAATCCCATTACTTATGGGGATATACATTGGACCTGTAGCAGGTAAGCTTCTCAAGATTTCATAGGATTTTGCCATTAGCCAAAAGTAAAAATAAAAGCACAAAAAAACCGCCCTTCCGGACGGTCTCTCTTAATATCTTCTCATCTGCACCTGCGGACCTTTCTTCATTTGGTCTTTCATCATTTTTATCTGGTCCTTCAGCATGCCCTGTTTGTCGAGTTTTTTCGCTTCTATCAGTAATTTTTCCGCTTCTATCTTGCGGTTCTTGCTCATCGCGATACCGGCAAGGTTCAGCTTTACCATCGCCATGTCCTGGTCCATCGTAAGGCCAAGCTCAACGGCTTTCTTAAGGTGCTTTTCAGCCAGTGTGAGGTTGGTTTGCGAAAGCATAAGCCCTTTCAGGTAGTTATAGTAGCCCTGCTGCTTGCGTACCAGCGCACCTTCAGGGTTCTTTATTTTGTCAAGCCATTTGTTGGCGCCGTCAAAATCCTGCTTCCTCAGTTGCAGGAAGGCCATGATGATGTACTCGTTCTTAAAGTACAGCAGTACTATGATACCCGCCAGCAGCAGCAGGAAAATGCCGTTGCCAATGTTGCTTTCGGTAAACTGCCATGCAGCGGTTATAACAATAAGGGCTGCGATTGCGAGCTTTATGTTTTTATTGAACATGATTATATATTTTTGCGGTTGCAAAGGTAATAAAAGGAGATAAACAGAATTGAAAAATATTTTTAATAAACCACTTGCGTGGAAAAAAAACCTTTGTATATTTGCACTCGGTTTTGGAAAGACGATTTCCACGATACCCCGGTAAGATATTTCAATAAGATTTTAAAGATACAAAGCAATGAGTAAGAGAACGTTTCAACCATCGAAAAGAAAAAGAAGAAATAAGCACGGTTTTATGGAAAGAATGGCTTCTGCCAATGGTAGAAAAGTGCTTGCTCGCAGAAGGGCCAAAGGAAGGCATAAACTAACTGTTTCCAGCGAACCTAGGCACAAAAAATAATGTTTGTACACAAGCATATATAAAGGCGTTACTGTTATTGGTAACGCCTTTTTTTATAGGCCTCACCCCAGCCCTCTCCAAATGAGAGTGAGCAGCTACACTCTTTCCCGTAACAGTTGCGGCTGAGTTCCCCTCTCTTTTGGAGAGGGGGTAGGGGGTGAGGCCAAAAATTCACTAAATTTGCACACTTTCTATAAACAACAACTACAACACAACAATGCCTAAAGACACATCCATCAAATCTGTTCTTATTATCGGCTCCGGCCCTATCATTATCGGCCAGGCCTGCGAATTCGACTATGCGGGCTCACAGGCGGCGCGCTCCATCAGGGAAGAGGGTATCGAGGTGATCCTGATCAACTCCAACCCGGCTACTATCATGACCGACCCCTCTATGGCCGACCATGTGTACCTGAAGCCGCTCACCACAAAATCCATAATTGAAATATTAAAAGCGCACCCGAACATCGATGCCGTGCTCCCAACCATGGGCGGGCAGACGGCGCTCAACCTTTGCCTCGAGGCGGAGGAAAAAGGCATTTGGGCCGACTTTAATGTTCGCCTTATCGGGGTGGACATCAACGCCATCAACATTACCGAAGACAGGGAGCAGTTCAAACAGCTGCTCGAAAGGATAGAAATACCTGCAGCGCCGGCCAAAACGGCCAACTCCTTTCTGAAGGGGAAAGAGATTGCACAGGAATTCGGCTTCCCGTTGGTAATACGCCCGTCGTTCACGCTGGGTGGTACAGGAGCCGCTTTCGTACACCATAAGGAAGATTTCGATGAGCTGCTTACCCGCGGCCTCGAGGCTTCGCCGATACATGAAGTGCTTATCGATAAAGCCCTTTTAGGCTGGAAAGAATACGAATTGGAGCTCCTTCGCGACCAGAATGACAACGTGGTAATCATCTGTTCTATTGAAAACATGGACCCGATGGGTATCCACACCGGTGACAGTATTACGGTTGCGCCTGCCATGACACTATCGGACAGGACATTCCAAAGGATGCGCGACATGGCCATAAAAATGATGCGCAGCATCGGGAACTTTGCGGGCGGATGTAACGTACAATTTGCCGTTAGCCCTGACGAGAAAGAAGATATCGTTGCCATCGAGATCAACCCGCGCGTGTCGCGTTCCTCAGCGCTGGCTTCAAAAGCGACAGGGTACCCGATTGCGAAAGTGGCATCAAAATTAGCATTAGGCTACAACCTTGATGAACTGAAGAACCAGATCACCAAAACAACGTCGGCATTGTTCGAGCCGACACTTGACTATGTTATCGTAAAGATACCGCGCTGGAACTTCGATAAGTTCGAAGGCGCTGACCGTACCCTTGGCCTGCAGATGAAGTCGGTAGGCGAGGTGATGGGCATCGGGCGCTCGTTCCAGGAAGCGTTGCACAAAGCAACACAGTCATTGGAAATAAAACGCAACGGCCTTGGTGCTGATGGCAAGGGATATAAGAACTACGAGCAGATCATCGACAAACTGACCCATGCGAGCTGGGACCGTGTGTTCGTGATTTATGATGCGATACAAATGGGTATCCCATTGAGCCGTATCCACGAAATAACAAAGATCGATATGTGGTTCCTTAAGCAGTATGAAGAATTATACCTGCTTGAAAAGGAAATATCCACATTCAAAATAGATAACCTTCCGAAAGAATTGCTTTTGGAAGCCAAGCAAAAAGGCTTTGCCGACAGGCAGATTGCCCACATGATGGGATGTCTGGAAAGCCAGGTGTACAACCTGCGTGAGGAAATGGGCATAAAGCGCGTTTACAAGCTGGTAGATACCTGCGCTGCAGAATTCGAGGCGAAGACACCTTACTACTACTCAACATTCGAAGCCGAGATCGAAAAGGCTGATGGTACACGCTACGTGCATAACGAGAGTGTGGTTTCCGACAGGAAAAAAGTGGTGGTGCTCGGCTCAGGGCCGAACAGGATCGGGCAGGGTATCGAGTTCGACTACTCCTGTGTGCATGGCGTATTGGCAGCATCCGAATGCGGCTACGAAACCATCATGATCAACTGTAACCCTGAAACGGTGTCAACCGACTTCGATACCGCCGATAAACTTTACTTTGAGCCGGTTTTCTGGGAACATATATACGATATCATCCGCCACGAAAAGCCGGAAGGCGTTATCGTACAGCTGGGCGGGCAGACTGCCCTTAAGCTTGCCGAAAAGCTGGACCGCTACGGCATAAAAATATTAGGTACCAGCTTTGATGCGCTCGACCTTGCCGAAGATCGCGGGCGTTTCTCAGAACTGCTTTCGGAGCTTGGAATTCCGTTCCCAAAATTCGGGGTGGCCGAGAATGCCGACCAGGCCTCACAGCTTGCCGATACGCTCGATTTCCCGTTATTGGTGCGTCCATCTTACGTACTTGGCGGGCAGGGCATGAAGATCGTGATCAACAAGCAGGAACTGGAAGAGCACGTTATCGACCTGTTGAAAAACATACCGGGCAACAAACTGCTGCTCGACCATTACCTTGATGGCGCTATTGAGGCTGAAGCCGATGCTATTTGCGATGGCGAGAATGTATACATCATCGGGATCATGGAGCATATCGAGCCATGCGGGGTGCACTCGGGCGACTCGAATGCTACATTGCCACCGTTCAACCTGGGCGAGTTCGTGATGCAGCAGATCAAAGACCATACGAAGAAAATAGCCCTTGCGCTCAAAACCGTTGGGCTTATCAATATACAGTTTGCCATTAAAGACGATATCGTATATATCATCGAGGCTAACCCGAGGGCATCACGCACCGTTCCTTTTATCGCAAAAGCCTATGGTGAGCCGTATGTAAATTATGCCACCAAAGTAATGCTGGGCCACAATAAAGTGACCGACTTCACCTTCAATCCGCACCTTAAAGGTTATGCGATAAAGCAGCCGGTGTTCTCGTTCAACAAGTTCCCGGGCGTGAACAAAAAGCTGGGCCCGGAAATGAAATCGACAGGAGAGAGCATCCTGTTTATTGATGACTTGAAGGACGATCAGTTCTACGAATTGTATTCAAGAAGGAAAATGTACCTGAGCAGGTAATATTCTTATTCAAATTATAATAACTAAAATTCCCTCTCGCAGGGAATTTTTTATTTATAGGCTCTTAATATCCTGTCCAGCCTACGCTTATTGTATTGCTGTACCAGTGCCGGGTAAAGATGGAAAGCTACATTGGCTATAAGTAAAGGGAAAAATCCCTGTTCGCGATAATGCAGGACTTTACTGAGAACGGCAAGCACAGCGACTAACAAAAAAGCAATAAGATGGCTGATCTCAGCATACGTCATTTCATTTCTCAGTGATTGCAGCTTTTGCTTGTCGGGCCTTTCGGTAAGTTTTAGCACCGGATTAAAATGCCTCCAGAATGATGTCACCAATATGTGTTTAAAATAAAGTACGCCCAGGTAACGGTTTGCCTTTTCGCCGGTTATAAAATTGAAATTGGATAGCCGTATATAGAAATTCATATTTCTTATAGCTGTATTGATAAGCAATCCTATGACTGCGAAAGAAAAAGCGATGGATATTGAACCCAATATGTAGGCAAGCATCATTGTAAGGATTTGGGCAAATATAGGGATACTTTCGAATTTTTTTATTGGCCTGATTATTGAAACCTGCTTTACAACTATCTTTAGCAAAATTTAAATCCATGAAAAAACTGATCCTACTTTCGCTTCTAATTATAACATCCTTAAACACATTCGCGCAGGACAAAAAGTCCCTCGAACAACGCGCGATCCTCAATTACAGCTATACGGCATCAGAACAATATGAAAAGTTGCTGGACCTAACGTATCCGAAGCTGTTTACCATTATCCCAAGGGAAAAAATGGTGGAGCTGTTGAAGCGCATGACCAAAGGTGATGGCTTTAGTATATCTATCGCGCCTGTTGCGCCTAACTTTGCGTTTAGCGAGATCAAAAAAATTGATGATGCGTATTATAGCGTGCTTACGTACGACCTTACCATGAAAATGAGGTTTACCGAGCCGGTTGGCGACCAGGAACTGGCAGGCCTTCTGCCTTCGTTTAAAACAGCAATGAAGACGGATAATATAACTTTTGATAAAAAGGATAACTCATTTACGATAATAAAAAAGTCACAATCCGTAGCTGTTTACGATAAGCTGGGCAACAACCAGTGGATGTTCGTGAATAATACCGATGGGCCTGTAAAAGAAAAGATATTCAGTGAAAAAGTTATAAAGGGATTGGGTATTTAATGAATACAAGATGCCATTTATAAACAACAAAAAAAGCCACAGATCATGTGGCTTTTTCGTTTATTGTCAGATGGGATTATGCTACTTTCGGGAAATGCTTTTCCTCATGTACCGTTCCATCCACTTTATATATGATCACCGAACTTTTCGCATGGCCTTTTGCCAATGCGATAGTGCGGTCTACAACTTCACTTTTATGGTCACCGGTCACTGATGCCCTGCCTGAATTTTCAAGGATGCTTTTCCAGCCGTGTCCATTTCGGGTAACATGATATATCTTGCGTTCCATGGTATTATAATTTAATTGTACTGCAAATGTACCAGGAAACAGCTTTGAGGTGTCTTAATAAAGTGCCAATTAATACATCCTTAAAGTTAATGATTTCTTAAAAATCATAAAATCCTCCCAACTGTATTAAATTATTCTTAATAAATTACTTAAAATTTTATACTTATTGTGGTGTTGTGTAATTTTGGTTACTCAATAATGTAACATAAAATACAAAACAACCATGAAAAATTTCAATTTAGTTTTAGGTACAGTGCTTATAGCTGCAGGACTTACTTCTTGTAAAGATGAGGCAAAAGAAACTGCAGAGCACAATGTAGACCACTATGTGGTATTTGTAGATTCAGTAAATGGCCTTGACGCTGCAGAAAGGGCTGCTAACTGGGCTGCTATAGATGCAGAATACCAGGCGAGAGTAGCAGAAGCAGATGCTGCAATGGCTACACTTAAAGATGACGAGGCTGCAAAAAAGAGGATCGAGGAAAGCAAAGCGAAGTATGACGGTGTGAAAATGCAGGCTGAAAATGAAGCTAAAGCTAAAATGGAAGCCGAAGCTGCGGCAAAAGCAGGCAATCCAATGGCTGACAAATTGTTCGGACCGGGCAATGTTGTTGGAAACGACATGACATTCTCTTGGGTGAACAAAGACAACATCCTTAGTGTTTACCAAAAATTCTATGAAACTTTTGATTCAGAAAAAGATGAATATTCAAGACAGGATCTTGACAAGGTAAAAGCATGGTATGAAGCTCTTGATGCAAGGAAAAACACCGTTGAAAAAGAAGGACTTTCTACTTCAGATAACAACAAGATTGCCGGTATCAAGCTTAAATTCGCACCTAAATTCCGTTGGGAACGTTTAACTGCTAAAGGTGAAGAAAACAAAGAAGCTAAAGAAAAAGCAGACAAATAATAAATAAGGTTTTTATATAATTTGTGCGGGAAGGTATGCGAAAGCATACCTTCTTTTTTTGTCTTACGGGGATCTGAAGGATGTTGTGTCATTTCGACCGAAGTGCAACGGAGTGGAGAAATCTCTTATAACGTGAATATTAATTGAAATGACTTTATAATTTCATTCAGATGGCTTTAACGGGCGATTAACGCAGTATGGTTTTATTGTTTTGTAATTTTAAAATAGTAATAACCACTAAATTATAAAATTATGCCGGGAGGAAAATCACCGGGCCCGCAGGTCAAGGATAAAGACCAGTATGAGGCCCTTCGCGACAAAGGCTACAGTAAAGAGAAATCGGCAAGGATAGCCAATAGTAAAGGCGCTGAAAAGCGTGGGGGAAAAGCAGGAAAATATGAAGAACGCACGAAAGCAGATCTTTATAAGGAAGCACAGAAAGTAGGCATTGAAGGCCGCTCTAAAATGACGAAAGCCGAACTGGCAAAAGCATTGCGCACCAACTAGCCCAGTAATCCATAACCGTTTTTCAGGCCCAGCAAGGCGTCCCTGAAAAATGACTTTGAAGGACGGACAATAAAATGCTGGTGCACCTGCTCCCTACGGAAAAAGATGATTCCGAGGTGGTAAGCGTCAACAGTAACGGTGGCCTTGGGGTGGCTAAGTATACTGTCCCAGGCAGCTTCCATTGCTGCATTTGCGTGTATGTTGGGCAGGAGGCACACAGTATCATTATTCGAATTAGATACTATTTTTTCAAAAGAAGCCATCACGGCTTCTTTTTCATTATCGGCGATTACGGCAAAGTCGGTACCACCGGGGATGGGCGCTAACGGTGAAAAGAACCACAGTTTGATCTTATTTTCCTCGCCGGCATACCGAAGCATTTCTATTACTTTATCTGCATTTTCACCTATAACGAATGATTTCGCCGGCCTTAGGTAATTCACCACACGGTACAGCAATTCTGCAGCGGGATAGCCTATCTGCATATTCTGGCTACGGTATTCCTTTTTAGACAGCCTTGGGCCTTTCGCATAAAAAGCCTTGCTCACGAACCGGAACATAAACGGCGAATGGATCCCGTGATCGTCCAGGGATTTCCAAAGGAATTGTATGTAAGATAACGTGCTCATTTGTTAATATCAGTTTTCAATCGCAGCCTGCCTGCCGGCCAAGGCAGGTCGCAGTTTTCAGGCCCGGTCGTTACTTTGTCACATCAGGCAGAGCCGAGATGCCAACGTGTTGTTCTCGACTACGCTCGAACTGACATGACGGTACTTAGACTGTGACTGAAAACTGCGACTGTCAACTATTCCTCCATTTTCGCGCTCAGCTCAAACCATCTTTCGGTTTTCTCATCAAGGTCTTTCAATACCTTTTCAAGGTCGGATGCTTTTTGGGCAATGTCTTTATCGGCTATGGTTCCGTCGGCAAACTGTTTTTCAATAGTTTCTTTCTCGCGCTCCAGGTCCTTAATGTCTTTTTCTATTTTTTGGAATTCTTTCTGCTCATTAAAGGTTAGGCCAGCCTTCACATTGTTCTGCTTCCAATTCTTTTTAGCATTGTCGCCCACGGGCTTCAGTTCTTCCTTAGCAGGCTCGGTACTATCTTCATAACTACGGAAATCGCTGTAATTCCCAGGGAAATCCTCCACGGCACCTTCGCCCCTGAAAACGAACAGGTGGTCTACGATCTTATCCATAAAATACCTGTCGTGCGATACCACTACAAGGCATCCCGGATAATCGAGCAGGAAGCTTTCCAGTACGTTCAGCGTAACAATATCAAGGTCGTTGGTAGGTTCATCCAGTATCAGGAAGTTCGGGTTTTGGATTAATACGGTACATAAATACAGGCGTTTCAATTCACCGCCACTCAGCTTTTCAACAAAATCGTATTGCTTTTTACGGTCGAACAGGAAGCGTTCTAATAGCTGCGCTGCCGATATAATCCTGCCTTTTGCAAGCGGAATGTATTCGCCGAATTCTTTTATAATATCAATTACCTTCTGCTCCGGCTTCGGGTTAATACCGCTTTGTGTGTAATACCCCAGTTTTATGGTATCGCCCACTACAACTTTCCCACTATCCGGCGGGAGTGTCTGCGTAAGGATATTTAGGAAGGTTGATTTTCCGGTACCATTCTTACCGATAATACCGATACGTTCGCCTTTTTTAAAATTAAAGCTGAAATTCTCAAGTATCGTCTTGTCTTTAAACTTCTTTGTAATATTATGCAGCTCCACGATCTTGCTGCCCATGCGCTCCATATTGATCTCCAACTCTACCTGGTGCTCCTTGCGGCGGCTGTGGGCTTTTTCCTGGATCACATAAAAGTCGTCCTGGCGTGACTTCGACTTTGTAGTACGCGCCTTTGGCTGGCGGCGCATCCAGTCGAGTTCTTTTACATACAGGTTCTTAGCCTTGTCGATACTGGCATTTTCGGCAGCAATCCGTTCTTCTTTTTTGGTAAGGTAGTAGGAGTAGTTTCCTTTGTATTGGTAAAGTTTCCCGTTCTCAAGCTCAATGATCTCATTACATACACGTTCTAAAAAGAAGCGGTCGTGCGTTACCATGAAAAGCGTCATATTCTCTTTGGCGAAATAATTCTCCAGCCATTCGATCATTTCAAGGTCAAGGTGGTTGGTAGGCTCATCGAGGATTAGCAGGTCGGGCTTACTGGTCAGGATGATAGCCAGGGCAACGCGCTTCTTTTGTCCCCCGCTAAGGTTCTTTATTTTCAGTTTCAGGTCTTCCAGCTTCAGTTTAGAGAGGATCTGTTTGTATTGGGTCTCAAAATCCCAGGCATTGTGAAGTTCCATTTTTTCAAAAGCCTTTTGGTAGGCTTCTTCGTTTTCGGGGTTTTCCAGGGCCTTTTCATATTGCTCAATCACTTTCAGTACCTCGTTATCCGATGCAAAAATGCTTTCCTCTATCGTTAACTCCGGATCGAGCTTTGGCTCCTGCGAAAGGAAGGCCATCTTAATCTCTTTACGGATAACCACCTGCCCGGTGTCCGGCATGTCTTCCCCGGTAATGATCTTCAGGATGCTGGTTTTACCGGTACCGTTCTTAGCTACGAAAGCAATTTTCTGGTCTTTATTGATGCCAAAGGAAAGGTTCTCGAAAAGCGTGCGCTCGCCGAATGACTTGGATATGTTCTCTACTGAAAGGTAATTCACTGTACGATTTTTTGCAAAAGTAACGTATTAATTACGAATTAAAAATTGATGATGCTAATTATCAGGAGCGAATGGCTGGGGGCTTTTCCAGTAATGGCAATTCCTGTCCTGTCCCGCTAAGGCGGGATGTCCGCACTATCCCTCGTGCCTCGGGGATGCCGCTGCGATCAGGGCTAATGAAGCAATTTGATAACCTTTTGACTTTTATTTTTTCTTAATCAAATTTTATATCTTTGATACTATCAAATGATACTATCATTATGAAGCCTCCTTATACTATTACAGAAAAAATAATGAAACTTGTTGCCGGTATTTTCCATCAATTAGGCGAAGTACAGGGCGCGAGCCTTCATAAGCCACGGACAGAGCTACGTAAAAAGAACCGTATTAAAACGATCCAATCCTCACTTGAAATAGAAGGAAATACAATGACCGAAGAGCAAATAACTGCTTTGCTTGACAATAAAAGGATTTTGGCGCCTGCCAAAGACATTCTTGAAGTGCAGAACGCTGTTGCGCTTTATAATGGAATTCGAAAATTTGACCCCTTTAAGATCAGTGCCCTGAATAAAGCGCATGCTGTGCTAATGAAAGATCTTGTAGATAAGCCCGGCAAATTCAGGACTGGTAATGTAGGGATCGTTAAAGGAAACAAGGTTGAACATCTCGCTCCTTCCGGCCAAATGGTAAATGGTTTGATGAAAGACCTTTTTGAATATTTGAAAAAAGATGATGACCTGCTTCTTATTAAAAGTTGTGTATTTCATTACGAATTCGAGTTTATCCATCCCTATCTTGACGGGAATGGCAGGATAGGCAGGTTTTGGCAAACAGTGATCCTGCTTAAAGACTATCCCGTTTTTGAATTTCTTCCCGTTGAAAGCCTTATAAAACAAAGGCAGGACGATTATTATAAAGCGTTATCAATCTCAGACAAATCAGGGCACTCTACCTATTTTATTGAATTTATGCTGCAAGTTATCAATGATGCCCTTGCGGAAGCACTGCGTGTTGGGAACCGGTCTGTAACGGCTGAAGAGCGCCTCGAAATGTTCAGGGATATAATCGGCAACCGCAATTTTTCCCGAAAAGACTATATGGAAAATTTCAGGGACATATCTATGGCTACAGCCAGCCGCGACCTTAAAAAAGGTACCGATGATAGCTGGCTTATAAAAGAAGGTGATAAAAATAAAACAGTTTACCGTTATATGTAACTCAGCCACCACTGCTTATGTGTCCTCTTATATTTTTCGTACCATTTCGTGGGGAACCAGCAGATCACGACAACAAAGATCCAGATCAGGTACACGATGCCCAGGGAAAACCCGAAATTCTCAACAGGCCGGAAACCGAACCCCATAACCTTTGTGAAATTATCTTCCAGCGTATACCCTTCGGCAAAGAAAAGGAGCATGCAGAGGAAGTGTATCAGGTAAATGTGTACTAAATAATACAGGAACGGCACCCTGCCAAAGATGTTCAGTACATGGGTCACGCGGTTTTGTACCCTTTCCAGTAACGCCAGCGCTATCAGTCCCGGGCCAAGCGTCATGCAGGCATACATCATTGAAGGCGGATATTTATTTACGTTGAGGAACGACAGGAAAGTATAGACCCCATTCTTCTGTTCTGCCCATGGCCTCGGGTCGCCATAACCATTAATGAAACGTAAAACTATAAATAGCCCGATCACACCAAATCCTGTGGTAAGCAATAGTTTTCGTCTTTGCAGCGGATCAAATCCGGGTTGGTACCATTTGCCTAATGCATAGCCCAGGAGCATAATGCCCGTCCATGGCAGGGCGGCATAGGCACACAGTAGTTTAACGCCTCCTCCAAGCGGGTACTGGTCGAATTCCGTCAACAAAAAGAGGTTAGCAAAAACATCCATCGCAGGGTCGGTAAAAGTCTGGGTGTCGAGCATGTTGTGTAGGACGGTAATCAATATCCCCAGTGCCAATAGCATCCAATACCGCAGATAGATCAATGCCGATAAAACCACCATACTGGCACCAATAGCCCAGATAACCTGCAGGAAGAAGAAATTGAAAAATATAGCGAAGCTCCACCCAAAATTTACGATGGTGAATTCTGCTATGATAAGCCAAAGGCCGCGGGTAAGCAGGAACAATGAAAGTTCTTTTTTGGTTTTGCGAAGGCTTTGCAGGTAAATGGAGGTGCCGGAAAGGAATACAAACAACGGCGCGCAAAAATGCGTTATCCATCGGGTAAAGAATAATGCAGGTGTCGTAGTCTCCATGTTTGTCGGGTCGCCGGTCATACCGTCAATGTGGAAAAAATCCCTTGTATGGTCGAGCGCCATCAGGAGCATGATAGCGCCACGCAGCACATCTATCGATTGTATCCTCTGTAAAGTCTTATCCATCAGTCGGTTTTATTGGTTGGGATAAATATACAATATTCTTTCAAATGTATAATATAGACAAAAAGTCAGCATAAGCGACATTATGTCTGTAAAAATTACATTGGAATAAAAGTTGCCTGATAACAATCAAACTTAAATGTCAAACATAAAATATATAGTTATGAATTTAGTAAAACGCAACACAGCAAACAGGGTATTCCCTACCGTAATGGATGAATTATTTAAAGACCTGATGGGTGGCACGCAGTACATGCACAAAGTTGTACCACCGGTAAATATCAGGGAAACAGAGCAGTCATTTTCAGTAGAGCTTATGGCCCCCGGATTAAAAAAAGAAGATTTTAATATCGAACTGGACAATGAGTTGCTTACCATTTCTTCGGAGGTTAAGACAGAAAATACTACCGAAGAGAACGGGAAATTCACCCGCAGGGAATTCAGCTTCAGCTCTTTCAAAAGGTCGTTCACATTGCCCGAAACGGTAAAAGAAGATGAGATCAATGCGGCTTATGAAGACGGTATCTTAAAGATAACGCTTCCTAAAAAAGAAGAAGCATTGCCAAAAGCAAAAAGATTGATTGAGATTTCATAATAATTGGTTTGGTTGGTTAGTAGGCGCTTACGGAAACGTGGGCGCCTTTTTTTGTTTTTACATCGGCATAAAAATTATTATATTTGAACAAATGATGAATTATGCAGATTGAAAGAAAAAACAAAGACGAAATTGTGATTACGCTTTCTTCTTCAGTAGATAGTTTTGGACTACAGCGCCTGATCGATTACCTGAAATATTTGGAACTTACTTCAAAAAGCAAAGCAAAACAACCCGAAGTTGATAAGCTTGCCGATGAAGTAAACGCTTCGTGGTGGGAAAAGAATAAAAGCCGGTTTATTAAATGAGGATCATAGTTGATGCTAATATTGTCTTTAGCGCCATCCTTAATACTAATGGGAAAATTGGTGATTTATTGATTAATTCTAAGAAGTACTTCGACTTTATTGCACCTGATTTTTTAAGAACTGAAATCAGGAAGCATTATCCAAAACTTATGAAAATTTCAGGCCTTAACCTGGATCAGCTACAGGAAGCGGAATTTCAGGTTTACAAAGACCTTAAATTTATATCGGAAGAACAGATAAGTATTACGGCATGGGAGTTTGCATATCATCTCACCCATGATGTTGACCCTAATGACACTCCGTATATAGCATATTCAAAGCATTTTCGCTGTAAAATATGGAGCGGGGATAAAGTATTTATAAATGGCTTGGATAAGAAAGGATTTAAAAGCTTTCTTTCTACCGAAGATATATTTACATTACGGGAAAGCAAACTCAATAAAGAATAGGACTTATCTTTGCAGTATGCAGCTATCCGTTATCATCCTTAATTACAACGTCCGCTATTTTTTAGAACTGTGCATTATCAGTGTCCAAAAAGCATTGGAAAGCATTGACGGTGAGATTATTGTTGTCGATAATAATTCCCCGGACGATAGTTGTGCCATGGTGAAGGCACGCTTTCCCGGCATAACATTAATAGAGAACAAAGAGAATTCGGGTTTCCCTAAAGGAAATAACATCGGTGTTGGTATTGCTAAAGGCAAATACATCTGCATCCTTAACCCCGACACGGTAGTAGCTGAAGATACTTTTGCAAAAGCCCTGGCTTTTGCCGAAAGTAAAAACAACACAGGGATTGTAGGAGTAAAATTTATTGATGGTACCGGCAACTTCCTACCTGAAAGCAAACGCGGGCTGCCAACGCCATGGGTAGCGCTCACCAAGATGTCGGGCTTGTATAAGCTTTTCCCTAAATGGAGCCTGTTTAATAAATACTATTCTCAGCACCTCGGTGAAAATGAAACGGGTGAGACCGACATCCTTCCCGGCGCATTTATGCTGATAGAACGCCAGGTTTACCTTGACGCGGGTGGGTTTGACGAGGACTATTTCATGTACGGCGAGGATATCGACCTTTCCTATACACTGCAAAAAATGGGGCTGCACAATTATTATTTTTCGGGTACGGCGATAATACACTATAAAGGTGAAAGCACGGTGCGCGACGCGGCCTATATGGAGCGGTTTACCGGTGCGATGCGCTTTTTTTATAAAAAACATTTCGGGGGGGCAGTGATAATGGATGTTTTTCTCCGCGCGGGCAGCAGCCTGTTCATTCAGTCTAAAAAGAGGAAGGCGGCTGCGGTAATAACTCCTGAAAACTACCTCCTGATATCTAAAGATGAAGAGCTTTGCAGGTTGCTCGAACAGCAGATAGGCAAAAAAGTGGTACGCTTTGGCCAGTACGAACGCAGCGCCATACCTTCGCCCAACAGTCCTACACAGATCATACTGGACAATGCCCTGCTGCCTTTCGGCGAAATTATCGCACTAATCCAGAACCATAAGCATAAGGCCTACACCTTCAGGATTAAGCCTGCGGGCTGCGATTTTATCATTGGCAGCGATAGCAGCGATAGTAGAGGCACCATAGTTTTAGTGGATAGCAGCGCAGGAGAAAAAACGTTGTAGTAGTTGAATATTTATACACAAAAGGCTATCGGGTTGATTTTTTTGTTAATTTCGCAAGCTGAAATACTAATTTTACCTTTAGGTTAACGATATGGCAAAATTTGAACTGAAATTACCCAAAATGGGCGAGAGTGTTGCAGAGGCAACGATTACCAATTGGTTAAAGAACGTGGGGGACCACATTGCGGCCGATGAGGCAGTTTTAGAAATTGCAACGGATAAAGTGGACTCTGAAGTGCCATCCGAAGTATCAGGGGTGCTTTCTGAAATCCTGTTCCAGGTGAACGACGTGGTGCAGGTGGGCCAGACCATCGCCTATATCGAGACCGAAGGTGGTGTGGTGGTAGATGCCCCGAAAGAGGAAACTACCGCAGCGAATATCGATATCATCGAAAAAACGGTTGCGGCTGCTAAAGAAACCGCATCTGCGCCTGCCGATTTCTCCGGGTCTGATAAGTTCTTCTCGCCACTTGTGAAGAATATCGCAAAAGAAGAAGGAATATCTGTGGCCGAACTGGAAGCCATCAACGGTACCGGTAAAGAAGGCAGGGTAACCAAAAATGACATATTAGACTACGTGAAGGAAAAATCACAAAATCCAAATGCCAAATCGCAAACCGTAGCTTCACAGCCTGCAGCTCAAAATGCGCAACCTGCAACTGTTCCACAACCAACAACCGCCAACCAGCAACCAAAAGCAATACCTGTTTCAGTTAACGGAGGTGACGAGATCGTGGAAATGGATCGTATGCGCAAGCTGATCTCCGGTTACATGGTACAGTCGGTGCAGACATCGGCACACGTACAGTCGTTCATCGAGGTAGATGTGACCAACATTGTAAAATGGAGGGATAAAGTGAAGAACGCATTCGAGAAAAGGGAAGGCGAGAAGCTGACCTTTACGCCTATATTCATGGAAGCTGTAGCCAAAGCGCTGAAAGACTTCCCGGGAATGAACATATCGGTAGATGGCGAATACATCATTAAAAAGAAAAATATAAACCTTGGTATGGCGGCGGCGTTGCCAAACGGAAACCTTATCGTTCCCGTGATCAAGAATGCCGACCAGCTGAACCTTGTAGGTATGGCCAAAGCGGTAAACGACCTTGGTAACCGTGCGAAAGCAGGCAAGCTGAAGCCGGACGATACACAGGGCGGAACGTACACCGTGACCAATGTAGGTACTTTTGGCAGCGTGTTCGGTACGCCGATCATCAACCAGCCGCAGGTGGGTATCCTTGCCCTTGGAGCGATACGCAAAGTGCCGGCAGTGATCGAAACTCCTGAAGGTGACTTCATCGGTATCCGCCAAAAGATGTTCCTATCGCACAGCTATGACCACAGGGTTGTAGACGGTGCATTGGGTGGATCATTCGTTAAGCGTGTAGCCGATTACCTTGAAGCATTTGACGTGAACAGGGATTATTAATTTTCTGAAAATATAAAAAGAGTCCTGACAAAATCAGGACTCTTTTGCATTATACATGGTATAGGGATTTGTTAATATAACTCCGCCAGGTAATAGATCTGCCTTATAGTGTAATCATGCTCGTCCCTTCCTTTTGTCCCGGAACAGGTGTAAGTTATGGCGCCGTCTTTGTCATGGTTTATTTTCCATACAAAGAGTGGGACCCGCAATCCAAATTTTCCTGCCTCGTAAACTTCGTCGTTTATGCTGAACTTTTTCATTTTTAAGTATTTAGCTAAATGTACACATTAAATATGGATAGTTGCTTCCGGATGCGGTATATTTTTATCAAAATCTAAAAATAAATTTTATAATTATGTTTGGGTTTTCTATATTCGCCCCAATTAGTGCCGGCTATTTACCGGAACAACAATTAACATAAAACAAATCAATTAAAAATGAAAAAAGCAATCAAAATGAGCGCTATGGCTCTTGTAGCCGGCATGATGCTGACTTCTTGCTACACGTACACTACAGTAGTGGGCGACGGAGCAAAAGGCAACCAGTCAACAACAAAATGGAACCACTATGTACTTTGGGGACTTGCTCCGGTAGGTGTTTCTGATGCTAAACAAATGGCTGGAGGCGCAGAAGATTACACAGTAACTACAAGGCAGAGTTTTGTAAACGGACTTCTTTCCGGTATTACATTTGGCATCTATTCGCCAACAACTACTACAGTTACAAAATAATTTATTCATGAGGGAGGTTCGCCTCCCTCTGCTTTTATTTTCCCGTTTTGAAAAAAGCTATTTTCTATATCTCTATTATTGCCTCTCTCGGATTATTGATCAATATTTTGGATATTATCATTAACGACATGGAGCGCCTTACCCGTTTCGGCTGGGGCTACCTTACCGGACGCATTATCCTGCTGGCCATATTTGTGTTCCTTATATTTTTTATGTTCAGCAAAACCTACGGTAAAAGCGAAGAGTAATATCTGGTTTTAGGTTTTCAGTACAGTTAACAGTTCCTCCAGGAAGGCTGCCTGCCTTTCATTGATCAGGATTTTGGCTTCTTCGATAGCAAACCACCCTGCTTTGTCCACTTCGGGATAAATTTGTTTTCGACCCGATTTTGGCGGCCATTCCATTTCAAAAGTATTTGATGTAATAGTGCCGTCATCAAGGTCGCCTTTAGCTGCCCAGCACAAAACTTTCTTGCCTCCTTTTTGGGTGATAGATTGCAATTCGGTAAAAGGACCTTTCGGACTGTAACCTGTTTCTTCTTCAAATTCCCTCACAGCAGCATCCAGCGGTAGCTCATTTTGTAATAACTCGCCTTTAGGTATAGTCCACCAGCCTTCATTCTTTTTGGCAAAGAACGGCCCACCAGGGTGCACCAGGAAAAATTGTATTTCCCCATCATTCATCCTGTACAGCAATATGCCTGCGCTTTGTTTCATGGGCATTATTCCGATAATATAAAGCTATGATAGTCCTTCCTGAAGTAGTCATCGGCAGCTTTCCCGAAACGCTGTAACGTGAAGTAATTGAATGTACCTCCCACCGCAGCGCCTATCCCGAAAGGAATCAGCCTGCCCAATACAGCGCCGCCACGTTTGGAACCATATTTGGTTACCAGCTTGCGGCCAATCTTCTGGTTCATGCGGTTGCGTATCCTGTCGGTGATATGCTTGTCAAAATGCTCAATGGTTATTTTTTCGCCTTTTGCCATTGCCGCATTTTCCGGAAGTACAACCCCGGCCCATATACCAAGCACTACGGTAAACTCGTCTTCAAAGTCGGCCTGAGTATCCTTTCCGTAAATAAGCCCGGTGCCATAACAGATCGATGCCATCCACCGCAGCATCAAAGCAATATCCGCAGAAACTGCTCCTGCCTCCATGGCAACTTGTGCAACAGTACCCAATCCCGGGATAACACCGGGCAGGGCAGAGGCTACACCTACCGATGTATATTTATTACGCGCCTTGTTGATGTAAAGGCGTGACAGTTCTGCAGGCGTTTTGGCGGGATTATTGAGCCGCAGCATGCCGATGTCCCTGCGTATATCGGCAAAGGAAGGCATGACGCGGAGAATAAGCTTATGTAGGTCCATAGTGAAACGGTTATAACCTAAAGGTATTGATTTATAAGCCACACTATTCCCAAAGCAATATTAAAACATTGCGGATTAAAGGCTTTTCAGGTCGTCATCAATTTCTACAGGATATTTGCTGAGGTACTTTTCCAACAGCTTTCCCTGCTTAAAGCTCAGTTTCCAGAGCACTTTATTACTAATGGCATGGCTCCACAATTCTACATAAAAATTGTCAATGGCATACAGCAGCTTTTTCACTTCACCTTCAATACAGGCATCAATTAGCACACCCTCATCCCATAAGATACGGTACTGTTCCTCTTCGCTTAATCTCTTATATTCATTTAGCTTCATATCCTAAAATTACAATTCCTTCTTCAATTTATCAAGCATTGCTGCGCTTTTAGGAAAAACGTACTGGCACAGAATATAGTATGCAACCTGTCCCCGTATAAAAATACAGATTTATAACCCTTTAAAAATTAAGTAATTATTAGCAATTGCTTGGCAAAAATTAAGAATAGAAAAATGGAACTTGCACCAGTAATCAAAAAAGGAAATGTTATGAGACTGCTACTGTTATTACCCAACTTTGCGCTGCTGGCCATATCAGGCTACAACCTTTCTGCCGGAAACAACAATCTTGCGGTTACGCTGCTGCACCTTATGGTAATGGCGCTATGCATTACGTTTGTCGCACTGATAGTGAAATCGATGTTTGCTATTAAGTACGTCGAAGTTCCGGAAACCGAAAATAACGAGGCGTACGAAGCGCTGGATCTCCAGCATTCATAAGCCCATCTATATATAGCCAATAAAAAAGCTTCCGTTTTTGCGGAAGCTTTTTTTATGGGAATAGTCTTGAAGTCTTATATCTAAAAATCCAACAGCCTACTTAGCTATATTCACCGCCCTTGTTTCACGGATCACGGTAATTTTTACCTGCCCCGGATAGGTCATTTCGGTTTGTATCTTGTGCGATATTTCGAAGGATAGGTTAGAAGCCATATCATCGCTAACTTTTTCGCTTTCTACGATCACACGAAGCTCACGTCCTGCCTGGATGGCATAGGCGCTTTTAACGCCCGGGAATCCGTAAGCGATATCCTCAAGGTCTTTAAGGCGCTGGATGTACGAGTCAAGTACCTGCCTCCTTGCACCCGGCCTTGCGCCCGAAATGGCATCACAAACCTGTACGATAGGGGATAGCATCGATTTCATCTCTATCTCGTCGTGGTGGGCCCCGATAGCGTTGCACACTTCTTCTTTCTCACCATATTTTTCAGCCCACTGCATACCAAGCAATGCGTGCGGAAGGTCGCTCTCCGCATCCGGCACCTTACCGATATCGTGGAGTAATCCCGCCCTTTTGGCAAGCTTAACGTTAAGCCCCAGCTCGGCAGCCATGATGCCGCAAAGCTTGGCTACTTCGCGCGAGTGCTGTAAAAGGTTTTGCCCGTAAGAAGAGCGGTACTTCATCCTTCCCACGATCTTTATAAGTTCAGGGTGCAATCCGTGGATACCAAGGTCTATTACTGTACGCTTTCCTACTTCAATTATTTCATCCTCGATTTGTTTGGCAGTTTTGCCAACCACTTCCTCGATACGTGCCGGGTGTATCCTTCCGTCAGTCACCAGCTTGTGGAGTGAAAGGCGTGCAATCTCCCTCCTTACAGGGTCAAAGCACGACAGGATGATCGCTTCAGGGGTATCGTCAACAATGATCTCAACGCCGGTAGCAGCTTCAAGCGCACGGATGTTACGCCCTTCGCGGCCAATGATACGCCCTTTAACGTCGTCCGACTCAATGTTGAATACCGATACGCAGTTTTCTACCGCTTCTTCGGTACCAACACGCTGTATGGTGTTTATGATTATCTTTTTGGCCTCCTGCTGTGCAGTAAGCTTGGCTTCCTCGATGGTGTCCTGTATATGCGACATGGCGCTGGTCTTGGCTTCTGCCTTAAGGCTTTCCACCAGCTGGTTTTTAGCTTCTTCTGCCGATAGGCCTGATATCACTTCAAGCTGGTCTACCTGGCTTTTATGCAGCCTGTCTATTTCCTGCTGCTTTTTGTCAAGGTATTCAATGCGGGTGTTGTAGTCGTTTATTTTTGCTTCCGCCTCTTCTGCCGATTTTTTAGCCCTTGCAAGCTCGTTAGATACCTGGGATTCTTTGTCACGGGTACGTTTTTCAGACTCGGCTATCTTTTTATCCTTGCCAAGTATTACCTGCTCATGTTCGGCCTTAAGCTCAAGAAATTTTTCCTTTGCCTGCAGCAGCTTGTCTTTTTTATTGCTTCCGCTTCAATATTGGCATCTTTAAGTATTGAGGCTGCTTCTTTTTTAGCATTCTGTAGTAGGGTGGAAACATTTTTCTTTTCCAGGAATTTCGCGATCCCGAACCCGGCAGCTATTCCCACAATAGCCCCGATAATTATCATTAATGTACTGTCCATGGTTAGTTTGGTGTATTTTATATATAAAAAAAAGCCTACATCAGTGGGGTATTGTATAAACTCGAAAAGACAAGTTTTGAGCTAACCCGCTGTTCAAGGATCTGCTCGGAGGCAGCATGCTATAGTAGCGGCGATTCGCCCATTTTAAAGAATTGGCGTTGAGTTTATCAAATAGGTACTAATGTAGGCAGTATTATTGACGTATGTAAAGAACGTATTTTTTATTATTCGGAGAGAAGTCCGCTCAGTTTTTCATCCATTGTCCTCAGCCTTGCAAATGCAGCTTCAAAGTCGGCCGACCTGTCGATCTGCTTCTGTTCTGCCTGTGCCGCAAATTGCAGCGCACACATGGCAAGCACATCCTGCTTATCTCTTACTGCATAGTTTTCTTCGAACTGCCGGATCATCGCATCAATTTTCTTGGAAGCGCTCCTCAGCCCCTCTTCCTGTGCGGGGTCTACCGTTAGCGGGTATACCCTGTCGGCAATTGATATTTTGATCTTCAGCTTGTCTTCCATTGTTTAATCAGAAAGTTGTGCTATGCAATAATCAATTTCGCGTATTAATGAATTTATTTTGAGTTTCGTTTCTCGTTTGTTGTCGTCACTGCCCAGCAATGAATTGGCCATTTTCAGCGATTCGTTCTGCTGTTTCAGCAAAGCGATCTCTTCATCCTGCCTGTTTATGACTGCCGCCGAACGTGAGATCCCGTTTTCCAGCTCTTGGTTCCTCTGTTGCAGCTTTTCCAGTTTTTGAACCAGCTTTTCCAGTTTACTTTCAAGAGAATCAACTATTTCGGTTAATCCGCTCATTGCAGTCACTTTTCATTACATGATTTTACAAAGTTAATATTACTTTAATTAGAAACAACTGTTTGATGAAAAAATATGAGTTAAATTAAAATTCTCATAATATATTGTATTGCAAATAAGTTATAAATATAACACGTGTCGCTGATACACAGCTTTTTTGCTTCGATAGGAATACTTTTTTTCACTGTCGGTAAATTTTTCAGCATCATTTATGAAGCCTGCAAAACACGTTTAATATTTAAGAATAATATAAATGCCGTTGCCTTATTAGCTGTTTTTTATATTTTAGCCCCATGAGATCATTCCTTTTATTTCTTTTATACGCCTCAGCAGCCTTTGCACAGCAGCAATACCCACAGGATTTTTTCCGTTCGCCAATGGACATTCCCATCCACCCGTCGGGTACGTTTGGCGAGCTGCGTACCAATCATTTCCATGCCGGCCTGGACTTCCGTACCAACCAAAAGGAGGGCCTCCCGGTATATGCCGCCGCCGAAGGCTATGTTTCCCGTATTAAGGTTTCAACCTATGGCTACGGCACTGCTTTATACATCGACCACCCGAACGGTTTTACGACTTTATACGGACACCTCCAGCAATATGCGCCAAAGATAGAAGCCTATGTACGGGCGAAGCAATACGAAAAACAATCGTTTGATATCGAATTGTTCCCAAAGCCGGGTGAAATTACCGTTACAAAAGGCGAGTTGATTGCGCTTTCCGGGAATTCCGGGGGCTCAGGCGGGCCGCACCTGCATTTTGAGTACCGAGACACGAAAACGGAGATGATCATCAACCCCCTCCTTTTCGGCCTTGATAAAAAGATGAAAGACCCTTACCCGCCAAAGATACTGGGCCTGATGGCCTACCCGCTGAGCGATGATGCAGTAGTGAACGAATCGAAAAAACCAACACTCGTTAGCCTCAAGCTCCAGAAAGACGGCACCTACCTGGCCGACAAGATCGCTGCCAAAGGGAAGATCGGTTTTTCCATCAGCACATCGGACAAGTCGACGGGGAGCATGGGCAATAATGGTATTTTTAAGGTGCAGACGTTCTTTAACGGCAGCCCTTATTTTAATTATGCCTTTAACACCTTTGCCTTCGAAGAGTCGCGCTACGTGAATAATTTTATAGATTATCCGCGCTATTACGCTACAGGACAGCGTTTCCAGAAACTGTTCATCAAAACGCCGTACCCATTATCAATACTCAAAGGGAGTTCTTCGAACGGGCAGTTCAACATCGTGAAAGATACCGTAAAGAACTACAGGATAGAGGTGGCCGATTTCCATGGCAACAAGGTTCTTGTGAATGGCAGCATAGAGTATTCGGATAAGCCGGCATCGGTAACTGAGACGAAGCACATCACGCCCTACCTGGTTAAAGTGGGCAACGACCATAATTATACCAAGAACAATGTGTCTGTATTTATTCCGGCCAACGCGTTTTACGAGGACTTCTATATGAATTTTGATGTGCGCGATTCAATATTATACCTGCACGATCCAATAGTTCCGGTCCATACCTATGTATCTGTATCATTCGATGTAAGCCACCTTTCTAAGGAAGTGCTGCAAAAAACATTCATAGCAGGTTTTAACGATAAAAGGATATCCTACAACAGCAGCTATATGGAAGACGGGAAACTGACCGCAAAAGTGAAGCAGCTGGGCAATTTCAAGCTGGCGCAGGACAACACAGCCCCGAAAATTTATGATATGAGCTTTGCAGAAGGTAAGTGGCTGAGCGACAAGGATGGCTTTTGGTGCAAGATAAGCGACGACCTTTCGGGTATTGCTACTTTTGATGCGTTTATTAACGGAAAATGGGCACTGATGCACTACGATTACAAAACCCGCGTTATATTCCATAATTTCAGCGACGGCATAGTGGACGAAGGCCGCAACGATTTAAAAATCACCGTTACTGATAATGTGGGAAATTCCACTACCTTTGAAACGCATTTTTTCAGAACACAAAATACGGCACCTGTTGAAAAAGATAAATAAACTACTTCTGCTATTAATCATATTGTTGGGAACCACGGCTTTCGCCCAAAAAAAACCATTCATATACGGGGTACTTATCGATGAGAACCACAAGCCTATCGAAGGTGTAAATGTGTACTATGCTGATATAGATGGCACTGTAAGGACTGTAACCGATAAAACCGGTTTTTATAAACTGGAATTGCCTGTAAACCGGAAGGTTGTGATTTGGTTTGAGCACATCAGCTTTGCATTATCTTCGATACAGGATGTTGAAATGGGCTGGAATGATTCTTTTCAGTTCAATTCCATACTAGTAACAGGAAATAGTGTACTTCCCGAAGTTGTTATTAATTCTGATAATGGTGAGAGAAGGTTACAGGGTTCGTTATATGTTGAACCCGAAGTAATAATAAAAATGGTCGGGCCTAATGCAGGTGTCGAAAATATCATAAAGGCTATAGGGCTTGGTGTAACGTTCAATAACGAGCTGAGCACCCAGTATTCCGTTCGCGGGGGTAATTACGATGAAAACCTTGTTTATGTGAACGATGTGGAGATCTACCGTCCGTTTCTCATTCGCTCGGGTCAGCAAGAAGGTTTGAGCTTTACCAATAGTAATATGGTACAAAGCGTAGATTTCTCGTCGGGCGGGTTCCAGTCCCGTTTTGGCGATAAGCTGTCGTCGGTGCTTGATATCAAATATCGCAAGCCAAAAGATTATGCTGCGGCCCTCGAAGCGAGTTTCCTTGGCGGGAGCCTTACCCTCGAAGGGGTTTCTAAAGATAAAAAATGGGCAGCCATAGTAGGCGGGCGTTACCGCGATAACAGCCTTCTGGTGAACAGTCAGCAGACGAAGACGAACTACAAGCCTACGTTTGCCGATGTGCAGACAATGGTAACCTTTACACCTAATGATAAATGGGACTTCAGCTTTATCGGTAACATTTCCCAAAACCAGTACAACTACCAGCCGCTCACAAGGCAGACCAATTTCGGTACCATCGATAATCCTATAGCGCTTCAGATATTTTATGAAGGGCAGGAAAAAGACCAGTACAGGACCTACTTCGGCGCATTCACTTCAGAATATAAAGTGTCTGATAGCTTTAAGCTAAAATTCATCGGCTCGGCTTACCATACCCAGGAGCAGGAGCACTTTGATATCCTTGCGCAATATGCATTGGGGAATGTGGATACCAGTATTGGCTCCGATACCTTTGGTGCCTGTACCGATTGCGTGCAGGTGGGGTCGCAGCTCAACCACGGGCGCAACGACCTTGATGCACTTATCGTAAATGCCGAAGTGAAAGGCTATCTGACCCTTAGGAAAAAGCACAATTTTGAATGGGGCGTTAAATATACCCGCGAAGATATCCGTGACCGCCTGGTGGAGTGGGAGGTAATCGACTCGGCAGGATTCTCGTTGAGGCCGCCAGTCAATGATATTGTACGCAACGACCAGCCTTATAATCCGTACACAGGACCACTGGTACCTTATCAGAACACAAGGGCAACCAATTTTGCACAGATCAACCGTTTTTCAGGCTATGGCCAATGGAGTTACAGGGATACGATAAACAGCAACGTAATTTTCATGAATGCGGGTGTAAGGGCGCACGAGTGGCAGGTGATGGGCGACAATATCGATGGCAAAAGCCAGGTCGTTATAAGTCCGCGCGCACAGTTTGCAATAAAGCCGAATTGGGGCCGCGATATGGTTTTCCGCCTTTCGGGGGGCTTTACTACCAGCCACCTTTCTACCGCGAACTTAGGGATTCGACAGGTACTGTCCAGCCAAATGTAAAGGCGCAGCGCTCCATACATATCGTATTGGCCAACGATTACAGTTTCAGGCTTGGCGATGGTAACAGGCCGTTTAAGCTGGTTACCGAAGCTTATTATAAGAAGCTCGATGATGTGAATACATACACAATAGAGAATGTGCGCATACGGTACCGTGCGAATAACGATGCTGTTGCCTATGCATACGGGCTTGATATGCGCCTGAACGGTGAATTTGTGCCCGGCACCGAATCATGGATCACCGTTGGCTACATGAGGACGGAAGAGAACATCAACGGGCGTGGCTACATCCCGAGGCCTACCGACCAGCGCCTCAAATTCGGCCTTCTTTTCCAGGACTATGTGCCTAATATACCGAATCTGAAAATGTACCTTAACCTGGTGTATAATACCGGGCTGCCGGGCGGGTCGCCATCGTATGCCGATTCGTATGTGTACCAGTCGCGCCTTAACGATTACCGCCGTGCCGATGCCGGTTTTGCCTATGTGTTTAAAGACATTTACAAAGGCGATAAGATAAAATCCGATAAAGCATGGCTGAAGCCGTTACAGGAACTTACCCTTGGCCTTGAGATATTCAACCTTTTCAACAACCAGAACGCCATTACCAATACCTGGGTACGCGATGTGTACACCAAAGCGCAGTATGGCATTCCGAATTACCTTACCAGCCGCGTTTTCAGCCTGAAGCTAACGGCAAGAATATAATTTTTGAGGTACTGAGGTGCTAAGTTCCTAAGACTCTAAGAACCTCAGAATCTAAGATATATCGCTCCTCAGGAGCTTAAATGAGATGCGCTGGTGTTTTTGCTATAAATATGCCGTCCCTCCGGGACTCATCAGAGCAGCCCCAGCGTGGCGATATGTTTATAGAATATTGATTATGTAGGTTTTAGAGCTCCAGAGAAGCGGAATCTTAATTCTTTAAAACATCACTTATGGACTAAAGTCTGAGGTACTAAGCACTAAGGACCTCAGAAACTAAGAACCTCAGCACCTAAGTAACTAAGTCCCTTTCTCCAATTAAAACATTTTGCTTATTTTTGGGTATATCTAAAACGTGAAATGAAAAAAGCCGCCATTATAGCTATTGCCCTTACATCATTATTGTTTGTAAGCTGCAAGGAAGAAAAGCCTAAGCCGAAAGTAATTTATGAAGATACCAAAGCCGGCCGCACACAGCCTAAAAAAGGTGACTCTACCGAGATAAAGGTGGCCGACCTTCCCGTACACATGGAAGGCACAAAATACCTGATACATCCTGTGGGCGACATAAGGATATACGACGACAGCAACCGCAGCTATGGCACCAGCCGTACCAACAGCTCAGTAAGCTATGCGATATCCAACTACAACCGCTTTGAGATAACCGGCTATTTCGAGAACCTGAAATTCCAGCACATCGACTCCACGGCCATGCATCCGCTTACCAATAAAAAGATACAGATACAAACCGCAACATTCCTTGATGGCATTGCTGCAAAAACCAAAAGGCAGGTGCTCATCTATACGCTGGTAGATGCCGATACCAACCAGGATGCAAAAGTAGATGCCAACGATATCAGGTCGCTTTACATCAGCGATATCAGCGGTGCAGGCTTTAAGAAACTTTCGCAGGATATGCAGGAGCTAATCGACTGGAATCTTATCGAAGCGCAAAACCGCATTTACTTCCGCACCATAGAGGACATCAATAAAAATGGCGCTTTCGATAAAAATGACAAAGTGCATTACCACTACACCGACCTTCTTTCCCCTGAATGGACAGTAACGACGTATGAACCGGTAGAATAGTTTCGGGTTCGGAGTTCGGGTTCCGGGTTGCCAGTCAGAACCTATAATTCACACCCAAAAAAAGTTGATGCGGTGCTATTGGGAAAATCTGCGATAATCCCCCCGATCCGCGTTATCCGCGTTCCATTTCCTTTATGAAAGGCTTACCATTCTGCATGGCAACCCGGAACCCGAACTCCGAACCCGAAACTAGATCAAAATATCACTCTCCAGATCCGACTTTTCGATCTCAAAATCAAAGCCCAACTGCTGCATCAGCTGCATGACCAGCCTTTTATACCAGTTCTCTGATTTCGGGTGAATGTATATTTTCTCAATAAGTTGGTTAATATCCACATCCGTCTTAACTCCTTCGTTTATTGAAAGATTGTGTTCTGTAAGATCGGCCACAATACGCACCTCGCGCTCATATTGGAAACTTTTCCGTTTAAAGAGGAACGGGAAAAAACTATTATCGAAAGGGATGTATTCTTTTTTGTAGTCGATATAATCTACCGCGCCGATATGCTGCTCGTAACGTGTTTCCGGCTTCAGTGCTTCCTGCATCCGCCCAATGGTGCTCTGTATTGCCAACCCTTCGTTATTGCGCGTGAAAATCTGCCACATGGCAAAAGATTCATATTCGTTGATGTGCCAGCTGCTTACTACAACATTTTTCCGGTGGTTCTTGTAGTAGTCCAAAAAGCCGGGCTTGTCTTCAGAGAGCCTTTTCAACTCTTCGAAGGTAGGCTCGCTGAAAGTACCTTCATACTGGTCTTCAAACTTATCCGACCGCGACATGAACAGCTGCCGGCACAGCAGCAGGTCCAGGAACTTAGAAAGATCCAGATATTTCCAGACAATGGTGTCAGGATCGGGGAGCGTTATCTGGCTGTTGGGTACATACATGACTAATAGCTTTCGAAAATAGGTTTTAGGTCTTTAAAATGAGAGATAGTATGATCGGCCTCTTCTTTTGAGCGACTTTCCTGTTTGTTATAGAGCACCGTTGGAATGCCCAATGCTTTTGCCGCAGCGATCTCCGATTCAGGATCGTCACCCACGACAAGCACTTCTGCCGGGCGGTAAGAGTGGCGGCTAAGGATATCGGCAAAAACCTCTTTCTTGCTGGTCTTTGTCGGGTTCACTACATGGATCTCCTCAAAGTCGCCGGCAATATCCATTTGCTTTATTTTGCTGTGCTGCATCTTTGAAAATCCGGTCGTTACAAGGTAGCGCCTTGCGGGAATGCTTTTTATCTCAGGATAATCTTCAAAAGTGTCTATACTATCGTGATAAACAATATCCTCCTGTACCGCTATACCTTTTTCTGTGAGCGTATCACTGAAATTATATTTTTTGGCAACAAGCCGGAAGGGTGTTTTCATAATAGCTTTCCTTATGGCATCAAAATCATCATCGTGCTCCCCGCTTTCCACAATCAAGTCGAATACAGGGGCGAACAGCTTATCACCAATGGCACTTACCGGGTAAATAGTATTGTCAAGGTCGTATATAATGGCTTTTATCGGCATCAAATGAATTTACTTTTGAAATCCTGCAAGGTCTCAAAGACCTTGTAGGTGTTAATTATATATAGGGTAATATAGACCTGCAAGGTTTTGAAAACCTTACAGTTCATTACCGACTTAAAATTACTGCATAAAAAAATAGCCGCAAAACCTGCAGCTATTTATTAATATTTATTTTACAGTGAAAGGTCTTATGTCAGAAGTCCGATGCAGCGTACAGGCATCCGACTTCGGACTTCCGACATAAAACTTTATTCAAAAGACTGCATCATCACCAGCTTTTTATACGTGCCATCGTGGTTGATAAGCTCATCATGCGTTCCCTGTTCCACAATGCGGCCTTTTTGCATCACCACAATTTTATCAGCTTTCTGTATGGTCGAAAGTCGGTGCGCGATAACTACAGAGGTACGGTTCTGCATCATGTTCTCCAACGCCTGCTGTACGAGCCTTTCGCTTTCGGTGTCCAGGGCAGAGGTAGCCTCATCCAGTATCATGATCGGCGGGTTTTTCAGTACTGCGCGCGCAATGCTCAGGCGCTGCTTCTGTCCGCCCGACAGCTTGTTACCGCTGTCGCCGATATTGGTATGGATGCCTTCCGGAAGGTCTTTCACGAATTCGTACGCATTGGCGATCTTCAGGGCATCGAGGATTTCTTCGTCGGTAGCATCAGGCTTGCCGAGCGAAACGTTGTTCCTGATGGTATCGTTAAACAAAATGCTGTCCTGCGTTACCAGCCCCATAAGGCTGCGAAGCGAATGCACGGTAAGGTCGCGTATGTCAATCCCATCGATCTTTATACTGCCTTCCTGCACGTCATAAAAGCGCGTAAGCAGGTTGGCTATGGTACTCTTTCCGCTTCCCGACTGCCCAACAAGTGCGACCGTCTGGCCTTTCGGTACGGTTAACGAGAAATCCTTCAGCACATTTTCTTCTTCATAACGGAAGTTGATATTTTCGAGTCTAATGCCTTTTTCAAACTGATGTTTTTCAATGGCATCGGGTTTGTCATGGATCTCTACATCTGTTTCAAGCAGTGTTATAACCCTTTCAGCTGAAGCATTACCTCGTTTTAAGGCATAACTTGCTTTGGAAATGTCTTTTGCCGGCGTAAGGATGTTATAGGCCAGCAGGATGTAGCCCAAAAAGAAACCGGCTTCCATGGTCTTGTCTTCAAATACCAGATATCCGCCATAAACAAGCAAAACGCCTATTACAATGATGCCCAGCAGTTCACTGAGGGGAGAAGCAAGGTTTTGACGGTTGGATACTTTGTTGGAATACCGGAACAACTGATGGTTTATAGAACGGAATTTTTCCTTGAACAATCCTTCTGCGGTAAATGACTTAATGACTTTCAACCCTCCTACGGTTTCTTCAAGTGTAGACAATATCATTCCATGCTGTTGCTGTACCCGCATTGACTGTTTCTTTAGTGATTTGCCTACTTTCGAGATGATAAAACCTGCCACCGGCATAAAAACCAGGACAAAAAGAGTTAGCTTAGGGCTTAACCACGCCATAAATCCAAGCGTAAATAATATTGTAAGTGGCTCCTTTACTATCATTTCGAGGATGTTAAGGAAAGCATAACTAATCTCATTGACATCATTAGTCACTTTAGCAATTACATCACCCTTCGAAGTATTGTTGTAATACGAGGATGGAAGGCCTACAACTTTGCCATAAAGTTCAGTACGGAGATCTTTAATAACCCCATTCCGCATGTGTGTAATAAAATACATTGCCAAATAATTGCACAGGTTTTTCAGCATAAAGATCGTAATGATAAAACCTATTATGTACATGAGCACTGTGAATTGCCCCTGTTCCTTCATGCTTGTAGTCAGGAAATAATTCAGGTAATCCTGGGAAAAATCTTTGAAGCTCTGTAGATCGTTGTTGTATACAGGTTTTACAAATACCGGTTTGGTATCGTTGAAAATAACCTTTAGAACAGGTATCACAGCGATCAAAGATAAAGTACTGAACAAAGCGTACAGTACATTAAAGAAGATATTAAGCCATATCTGCCTTTTATAGGGTTTGGCAAACCGATATATTTTTTTATAGTAGCTCATCCGTTATACGAGGTTCATCTCCTCAACTATGTTCTTTATTTTTTGGTCCAGCGAAGCCTCAACCGCCTTGAAGTTCTTCACATCATCGAGTGGCGCATTCACGCTAAAATAGAATTTTATCTTTGGCTCGGTGCCACTAGGGCGTGCACATATCTTGGTACCGTCTTCAAGGTAATAAATGAGCACGTCGCTTTTAGGCAATGTCAATGCTTCCTCTTCGCCGGTTAAAAGGTTTTTGGCAACCGAAGCCTTGTAATCCTCTACCATCAGCACGCGCTGCCCGTTGATCTCGGTAAGCGGCTTCTCGCGCATCTGGATCATCATGTTGTTGATCTCCGCCGCGCCTTCCATGCCTTTTTTGGTGATGGAGATAAGGTATTCTTTGTAGAATCCGAACTCTACGAATAGTTTCAACAGTTCCTGGTACAGGGAGCTTGCATTGGCTTTTGCCAAAGCGGCTATCTCACAAAGCAGCAGGGTAGAGGTAACGGCATCTTTGTCGCGCACCGCATCACCTACCATAAAGCCAAAACTCTCCTCGCCGCCGCCAATGAATTCCTGTTCAGGGAAATCCTTTATCATTTTGGCGATCCATTTGAAGCCGGTAAGCCCCACTTTGCACTCTACGCCATAGGCAGAAGCCATTTCCATCATCATTGGAGTAGACACGATGGTAGATCCCACAAATTGTTTTCCGTCAATCTTGCCTTGTTTTTTCCACTGTTCCAACAGGAAATGCGTCATCAGCACCATGGTCTGGTTGCCGTTAAGCAGCGTCATGATGCCGTTGCCGTTACGCACAGCCACACCAAGGCGGTCGCTGTCAGGGTCGGTACCAATAACAATATCGGCATTCACATCGTCAGCAAGCGCTATTGCCATAGACAATGCTTCCGGCTCCTCAGGATTTGGCGATTTTACGGTAGGGAAGTTCCCGTCAGGTTTTGCCTGTTCCGCAACAATATGAACATTGCTGTAGCCTGCATCTTCCAGAAGGTCAGGTATCAGCGTAACCGATGTTCCGTGCAGTGGCGTATAAACTATTTTCAGCGCATCTTTTGCTTCCTGCGGGGTGTTGAAAGAAGCGTTGATAAGCGAAGAACGTATAAATGCCTTATCTATTTCTTCACCCACATATTCTATCAGGCTTTCATCGGCTTTAAAGTTGATCTGGCCGTATTCAAGCGCTTCGATCACTTCGATCACTTCTTTGTCCTGTGGCGGGACCAATTGGCCACCGTCCTGCCAGTATACTTTGTATCCATTATATTCAGGCGGGTTGTGCGATGCTGTAAGCACGATTCCTGCATGGCAGTTCAGGTGTTTTACTGCGAACGAAAGTTCCGGTGTAGGGCGCAGTTCGGAGAACAGGAATACTTTTATCCCGTTGGCCGAAAATACATCGGCAACCACTTTGGCAAGCGTGTCGCTATTGTGGCGGCAATCATAAGCAATGGCTACTTTGATCTCCTCGCCGGGAAATGATTTTTTGAGATAGTCGGAAAGGCCCTGTGTCGCTTTTCCAAGGGTGTATTTATTGATGCGGTTGGTACCCGGGCCCATAATGCCGCGCATTCCGCCGGTACCAAATTCAAGATTCTTATAAAAGATGTCTTCAAGCTCTTTGGGCGAAGATGTCATCATCTCTTTAAGTGACGCATGTGTTTCGCTATCAAAAACCGGCGTGAGCCATACATTTACTTTGTCAAGTATTGATTTGTCAATTTCCATTTTACTATATTTTAAGGAATGTAAATTTTTGGTTTATTTGCTAATGTACAAAACAAGAACTTATAAAGTTTCGCTAATTTTATAGCGCTCCTCATTGTTTTTCGTCCTGAGTATTATTTCTCCTAAAAAGCCCGCCAGGAAAAGCTGCGTTCCGATAATCATCGTCACCAGCGCTATATAAAACCATGGGTTATTGGCTACAAGTATGGCTTTTTCATGGTGGTACAGCTTGTACAACTTCATAGCGCCGATATACACCGCCGATCCCAGCCCTATAAGGAACATCAGCACCCCGAGCGCTCCGAAAAGGTGCATGGGCCTTTTGCCGAAACGCGACAGGAACCAGATGGTGATCAGGTCCAGGAAGCCGTTGATGAAACGCTCCATGCCGAATTTGGTAGTACCGTATTTTCGCGCCTGGTGGATTACCACTTTTTCGCCTATTTTGGCGAAGCCGGCGTTTTTGGCCAGCACCGGTATATAGCGATGCATTTCGCCCGATACCTCAATGTTCTTTACAACGATGTTCTTATACGCTTTCAGGCCGCAGTTAAAGTCGTGCAGCTTTACGCCCGATGTCCTCCTGGCAGCCCAATTGAACAGCTTGGACGGCATGTTCTTGGAAACTATCGAGTCATACCGTTTCTTTTTCCAGCCCGAAACCAGGTCGAAACCACCGGTGGTGACCATGGTATACAGTCCGGGTATTTCATCAGGGCTGTCCTGCAGGTCGGCATCCATAGTAATGATCACATCGCCCTGCGCCTTAGCAAAACCGGCATGCAGGGCCTGCGACTTTCCGTAATTCCTGTGGAAGCGGATGCCTTTTATACTCGGGTTTGCCGCGGCAAGCTGCTGTATGATTTTCCAGGACGCATCGGTGCTGCCGTCATCTATAAAGATGACCTCATAGCTGAAATTGTTTTCTGCCATGACCTTTACGATCCACTGGTGTAATTCTGAGAGTGATCCTTCTTCGTTGAGAAGGGGTATGACTATGGATAGATTCATTGACTATTACTGGAACTCCGGCTTATTTTTTTTCATTGATACTGCGACGATAAGGCCAATAATAGTGTACATTACTAACCCGCCGAAATAAGATTTGATTTGCGATACCAATCCAAAACTATCAGAAGCTTTTATGTCTTCAATTGTTTTTCTTATATCTTCGCTTTTAACCCCCATTCCTTGCATCATGCTTGCCGTCTTTTCTACTACAGCATCGGTTACAATAGCTTTGGCATCTGTATCTATAAAATTAAAAAGGATAAACATATATATAGAGCCTATTGCAGCGCCTATAGCCATTGTGATAAAATATACAGTAAACGCTTCTTTGAACGTTATGAAGCCATTAAGCTTGCTTTTGGCTTTTGCTACCGCAACGATACCAATAGCAAGCGAGATAAAAAAGAGTACAATTCCAACCCACCAGCTTACAAAAAGTTTAACGTCAATTGCATACAAAATAGTTGTAGAAAATATCGATACAAGTCCTACTATAAGCCCGAAATTAACCCCCGTTTTTTTAACTGCGTTTGTCATGGTATTTATTTTTGGTTTGTTTTAATTTACAAATATACTAATTCCGCGATTATGAGTCGCGAAAAAAGTCCTGGTGTTACACTGTAAAAAAAGAAGCGTATCATTTTGATTATTAAAAAATAGTTGTACTTTTGCACACTCAAATAAAATGTTTAAACAAAAAGCTGTAAGCCGTTTATACCTTTCAATTCAGGAAGCATCAGGATGGGCAGCAGCAAAACAATAAAAATTTACTCAAGATGAAAAAAGGTATTCACCCGGAAAATTACAGATTAGTAGCGTTCAAAGACATGTCGAACGACGAAGTTTTTATCACTAAATCTACTGCTGACACAAAAGAAACAATAATCCACGAAGGAGTTGAATATCCGGTAGTGAAAATGGAGATCTCCAGGACTTCACACCCGTTCTACACAGGTAAATCAAAACTTATCGACACTGCAGGACGTATCGACAAGTTCAAAAACAAATACGCGAAATTCCAAAAGTAATCTTTGGATTTACAATAAAGAGAAGCCTTCCCGAAACGGAGGGCTTTTCTTTTTTAGGTGCTGAGGTTCTTAGATTCTGAGGTACTAAGGGCCTGAGTTGCTAGTACCTCAGAGACTCAGCAATTTTGCCGCTCAGCAACTTTGCCACTTCAAAAACTTTACCGTAATTTCGTGTCCTAAACCTGCAAACAATGAACTATATTCTTTTTGACGGACCCGTGCGCAATGCGTTGCTGCCGTTCACCTTCACAAGGCCGGTGGCCGATATCCGCGTGGGCATACTTACCATCCGCGAAAAATGGGAGAAATACCTTGGCTACACCACGACCACACTTACTGAGGAATACCTGATGGAGAAATTCCCGATGGTAGAAATGGAAGAGAATGTCATGATCAATGCCTCGTTCCTCCCGAACGAAGTGCTGGCCGAAATGGTACAGGCGCTTGAAGCAAACCAGGCTATATTTTGCGGTGAAGATGTTATTGCTTTTTATACCAACGACACCCAGGAAGAGGTGGATTTTGATACCTACGAGATCATTGATTATACCGAAAGCTGCCTGCGCATTGAGAACCCATGGGACATCTTTGCAAAGAACGATGCAGCCATACGTGAGGATTTTGAGCTGCTGACCGAAGGCCGTACCTCGCAGCCCATACCCGCAAGCGTGAATACCATAGCCCCTGAGAATATTTTTATTGAAGAAGGCGCTAAGCTTGAATTTGTGACTCTTAACGCGTCCACAGGACCTATCTACATAGGTAAGAACTCAGAGATCATGGAGAATTCTGTTATCCGCGGACCGTTCGCCCTGTGCGAGGAAGCCCAGGTAAAGCTGGGTACAAAAGTATATGGCGCTACCACCGTGGGGCCGCACAGCAGGATAGGCGGGGAGGTAAGTAATTCAGTACTTTTCGGCTATTCTAATAAGGGGCACGATGGTTTCCTTGGAAACTCAGTGTTAGGCGAATGGTGCAACCTCGGCGCCGATACCAACAACTCCAACCTGAAAAACAATTATGAGGAAGTGAAATTGTGGAGCTATGAGAAAGGCATATTCGCAAAAACCGGACTGCAGTTCTGCGGCCTTATGATGGGCGACCACAGCAAGTGCGGTATCAATACAATGTTCAATACCGGTACGGTAGTAGGGGTAAGCGCCAATATCTTCGGCAGCGGCTTCCCGCGCAATTTTGTGCCGAGCTTTTCATGGGGCGGTGCATCAGGCTTTACGGTTTACCTTCCTAAAAAGGCTTTCCAGACGGCAAAGATCGTGATGTCAAGGCGTAACATAGAGTTTACCGAACAGGATGCCGCTATACTGGAACACGTATTCGAAACGACCAAAGAATGGAGGAAGGAAGAGTAATACCAATTGTTTAATTTTTAAATGTAACAATTGAATTTAATCATTTTTAATTTAACCACATAGGCACATAGCCAGATTACCAACTACAAAGATATTGAAAAGCATATTTGTAGAGGTCACAGAGGTGAAGCTACTCTTCGCTATATAACACTATAGTTCCTATTAAGACTATGAAAGCTATGTATATATGTGGTTAAATTTTAAATATCAAAGAATAGCAATTGGCAAATCGTAAAAGAAGGTCCGGTTCAGGAATAGCAGTATCATTGCTGATGCTGGGTTTTGCATTATATTTTGCTTTCTTCCGGAATGCGCCCAATGCTCCTGCACCCGAAAAGGCACCGGTAGAAAAACCGGCAAAAGCCAAAAGGCCAAAAGAGAAAGGGCCGGCACGTTACCTTACTGTTTTTGAAGGCAAGGTCATTGGCATCAAAGACGGCGATACGTTTGAGATATTATACGACAGTATCCCCGAACGTGTTCGCCTTGCAGAGATCGACTGCCCCGAGAAATCACAGGCTTTTGGCAAGAACGCAAAGCAATTTGCCTCCGACCTTTGCTTCGGCAAAACGGTAACAGTAGCTTCCGACGGAAAGCGCGACCGTTATGGCAGGATTGTGGGGACTATTACTACAAAAGACGGCATAAATGTCAATGAAAAACTGGTGAAAGCCGGGCTGGCATGGCATTACAAGCAATATTCCAAAAGCAAAGAACTTGCGGAGCTTGAAAATCGGGCGCGTGAGAAAAAGATTGGCCTTTGGGCGGATACAAACCCCGAAGCACCTTGGGAATGGCGGAAGGGGCGAAGACACCGATAATCTGATCATTACGATAGTAGAGACGTTGCACTGCAACGTCTGAATAAATGTTATATGAATAAGGCGTAGCACTGCTACGCCTCTACAACGATGTTATCATGACCTCGTTAGGTTAATCACTATTATTTATTAATCATCAATCCTTAAAAATTTCCCTGCATTATTAAATTCAAGCTCGATACCGCTGGCAAGTTCTACTTTGTAGCCCCAGTGCTTTTTATCGATCTGGACTACATTCTGGCCCTTATAGTGCTGCGACAGATAAGTTGTAATAGCTGAAGGAAGCATCGATACAGGCACAGCATTATGATTGCCGTCAATCTCTTCCCAGTTGCCGTTCCCGTCAAATTCTACCTCGATGCCGTTTGAAAACTGTACTTTATAATCGGTGTCAAACATTTCTTTATCCTCCCAGGCCGAGGCTACAGTTGCTTTGGCAAAATTCTTTTTTAAAAAGTCCTGTGCGTTGGCAGGAAGCTGTGCTGTTGTGATGCTTTTGGTTTTGGCATTTGCAGTAAAAGCAAATAAAAACAGGATAATAGCTAATGTGTTTTGGAAGTTTACTTTCGTTTTCATGATGTAATTGTTTTTTAATTTCTGATACAAGTTTATGCACCGAATCTGGAAACAATTAGGAAAACAAAACTATTTTGGAAAGGTTATGGTAAAGATATGGCTGCCATCAAAAGTGTAATTTACGTTCAGCCTGTAGTTGGCAATGATCGAATTTACAATAGAGAGTCCCAGCCCGGTCGACTGCTCGCTGGCAGAATTTCGCGTAAAGCGCTTAAATATATAATTAGAGTCTAATGCCTTTTCATCGCCGGTATTTTTTATGGAGATGCTGTTTTCGGATATATAAATTTCAATGGTTCCCCCGGCCTGTTATGTACAATGGCATTTTTAAACAGGTTGCTCAGGAGTGTTACCGCAAGGCCTTTATTCATGGTAAAATAAAGCTGACTGCTGTTATCGGTAGTTATGGTAATGCCTTT
The DNA here is from genome assembly GCF_003096035.1 of Flavobacterium album. Lineage (NCBI taxonomy): Bacteria > Pseudomonadati > Bacteroidota > Flavobacteriia > Flavobacteriales > Flavobacteriaceae > Flavobacterium > Flavobacterium album. The sequence goes on from NZ_CP029186.1 coordinate 2,160,311, forward strand.
ATATTCAATAAGGTCTTCGAAATCTTCTGTGAGCTGCTTTACCAATTGGTTGAAGTCAACCAATTCTTCCTCAGCATACTGCCTGTTCTCGATCTTGGACAGCATCAGCAGCGACCGGTTCAGGCGGACCAACCGTTGCAATGTATCGCTTATTTTGCCGAGCTCCATCATCTGCTCATCGGGCAGCTGGTTGTTGTCCGCAAAAAGCTCCAGCTTGTTCAGGCTTATTGCCAATGGGGTCTGCAATTCATGCGATGCATTTTCGATGAATTGTTTCTGGCTGGCATATATCTCTTCATTGCGGCGCAGCATCTCTTCCAGTTCCCGGCCTAAGGTTTTGAACTCCTCTACAGGCGAAGGCGGAGGTGTAAATGCCCCGGTGCCCAGTTTATATTGTTTCAGCTTGTCGAGCATCAGGTAGAATGACTTCCATACTTTCCGTAAAATAATCTGATTAATGGCGGCAATACTGATAACGAGCATGACATACAGCGCGATGAGTGCGATCATCAGGTCTTCCATCAGTTCATCCTCTTCCACCATTGAAGCGCGTATCGTGAGCAGGTGTGGGTTGCCCTGCGGATCATTGAAAACCGTTTTCAGTAAGCGTACCGGCTGGTCTTCGTTGTCATATTCAGAAAATTCGAAAGTGCTTTCAAACTTTTCAGAGTAGTCGTGCTGTCCCTTTGGCAAAGGCACGATCTTAAACTGGTTGATGCCGAATTCGGGTGTATCCAAAACGCTTTTGTCAGCATACGCCTGGCGGATGATAAGGATCTTGGAGTTCTTCAATCCGTCATCAATATTATCGTATACTTCATCCAGTATCACCACATAAAAGAGGCTGGCCCATAGCGCGATGACACCCAGCAGGGCCACGATAAGGTAGCGGAGTGTGTAGTTGCGCAGCTTCATCAGGTCATTTTATAGCCCATGCCGTACACCGCCTGTATATCGGCTTCGCCACCGGCATCTTTGAGTTTTTTGCGTAAGTTCTTTATTTGCGAATATACAAAATCGAGGCTGTCGGCCTGATCGGTATGATCGCCCCAAACCGATTCGGCCAGCGCTGTCTTGTTGATGAGCCTGTTGGGGTTGATCATAAAATAATACAGCAGGTCGAATTCCTTGCGGTTAAGCGTCAAAAGGGTATTATCTACAAATACTGTCCGTTGCTCCGGCGAAAGCTTCATGTTGTTCCACACAATAGCGGTATCGCCATCATGGCTTTTCCTGCGTATTGCCGACTTGATCCTTGCATGCAATTCTGCCAAATGGAAAGGCTTGGCGAGGTAATCATCCGCACCCAAATCGAGTCCGGCCACTTTATCATCCACGGCATCTTTTGCAGAAATGATGATGACCGCTTCTTTCTTGCGAAGCGCTTTCAGTTCGCGAACCAGATCGAGCCCGCTGCCATACGGAAGCATGATATCAATGAGGATGCAGTCGTAATCATAGGTGCCTATTTTTTCAAGGCCCGAGATATAGTCGTGCGCAGTTTCTACAATATATTTTTCCTTTTCCAGCGACTCACGAATCACTTCCCGCAGCCCCTGCTCATCTTCTATGATAAGGATCTTCATGCTGTTTGCTTTGCGTATATCAAATATACAGTTAACGCCGCAAGTACGTTTGGAATTCTGGAAAGAATTGGGAAAATATTAATCCTTTTTCACCCTTTTTAAAACCAAAAGGTTTAACGGATTTATCCCCAGCCCCGAAACATTGCTCCGTGTAAACCGCGAAGCCTTATCATAAAACAACGGGATAACCGGCGCTTCTTCCATTAACAATGCATCCATCTGTTTGTAAAGTTCCTGCCGCTTTTTATCATCGGTCTCAAGGAAAGCAGCTTCATAAAGTTTATCGACTTGCTCATTTTTAAAATGCGTGTAATTCGGTCCGCCCGGCGAGAAATTCTTACTGTAAAAAAGCGACAGGTAATTCTCGGCATCGGGATAATCCGCGATCCAGCTGGCCTTGAAAAAAGATACTTTACCTGTGGATATCGCCTGCGTAAGGGTAGAAGGCGGGTTCACATCCACCTGTACGTTCAGCCCGATCTTCTGCCATTCGCGCTGCAGGTATTCGGTAATATCAAGGTAGGAAGCGCTGGTGCTTATCTGTATTTTCGGGTTGTTGTCGCCGGTTTGTTTTTTGTAATCGGCCACGAGCGCCCTCGCCTTAGCGAGGTCAAAATCATATCCTTTTGCCCCGAAACCTGCCAGTCCGCTCGGGATCATGCCGCTTGTCGCGCCAATGCCCATATTATTTCGCAGGAATAGTATCATTTTATTACGGTCAAAGCCATAGTTCAATGCCTTGCGAATGCGTTTGTCCTTAACTGCCTTGTCAGCGCCATCAAGCCGGAAGCCCATGTACTCGGTATTGAGGTACGGCCCGGTGATCATTTTTACATCCTTTCGGTATTTAGGCTGAAGCTCACCTTTTGGGGTCAGTATTTCGTCTTTATACGAAGAGTCGAGTCCGGAAACAAAATCCAGTTTCCCCTGTACGAATTGCAGGAAGCCGCTTTGCTTATCAGGAAGGAACGTGATCGCAACAGCTTCCATATACGGCAGTTGCACACCTTTTTCATCCTTCTCAAAATAAAGCGGATTTTTCCGCAGCACCAGCTTTACGTTCTCTTCCCATATTTTAAACTGGAATGGCCCGGTACCAATGGGGTTGGCCCTGAAATCATAACCCGCTTTATCAAATGCTTCATGTGGTACCACCGAAGCATATTTCATTGTCAACAATCCTAAAAATGCCGGAAAGGTTTTGGATAGCTTTATTTCAAAAACTGTATCGTTTACAGCATGGAAGTTCTCCACATTCTGCAATATCCAGCGTCCGGGTGCTGCAATGTCCTCATCCAAAAGCCGGTTCAGGCTGTATTCGAAGTCTTTTGCCACAACAGTACGCATACTGTCTTTCCCGAAAAGCGCATTCTTATGGAAATACACATCATTGCGCAGCGTAAATGTATACGTTTTGCCATCCGGCGAAATGTCCCATGACTTAGCAATATCGGGTTGGATGCCTAAAGTATCGTCAAGTTGCACCAAACCATTATACAGCTGGTTGCACACCCAGATGGACGGGCGTATTTTGGCGTATGCCGGGTCAAGCGAATTGACGGCGGCATTCTCGTTATAGCGAAAAACGAGGTTGTCGCGATTTTCGGTTTTGTTATTACTGCACGCAATCAAAAGTGACAACAAGCAACAAATTGATATATAGTATATTAATGATTTCATCAAATCGATTTTTGTGCGTAACTTTGCGAACTCTTTTTTAAAGAGGTAAATATAATTAAAGTTGCTGCTTAAAACGCAGTGTTCACAATGGAACAAAAGAAAAAAGTCGCTTTTTATACGCTTGGATGCAAACTGAATTTTTCAGAAACGTCCACTATTGCCCGAAATTTCCAGGACGAAGGTTTCGACCGCGTCGATTTTGAGGAAATGGCGGATATTTACGTTATCAATACCTGCTCGGTTACCGAAAATGCCGACAAGCAGTTCAAACAGATAGTAAAGAAAGCGCTGAAGAACAACGACAAAGCTTTTGTTGCCGCCGTGGGCTGCTACGCGCAATTAAAGCCCGAAGAGCTTGCTGCTGTTGATGGTGTCGACCTTGTGCTTGGTGCCACCGAAAAATTCAAGATTACCGATTATATCAACGACCTTTCCAAAAACGATATGGGTGAGGTGCATTCCTGTGAAATATCGGAGGCCGACTTCTATGTGGGCAGCTACTCCATTGGTGACCGTACCCGTGCGTTCCTGAAGGTTCAGGATGGCTGCGACTATAAATGTACGTATTGCACCATTCCGCTGGCAAGGGGCATTTCGCGCAGCGATACCTTGGAGAACGTATTGAAGAATGCAAAGGAAATTTCGCAGCAAAATATTAAGGAAATAGTGCTTACCGGCGTAAACATAGGAGACTATGGCAAAGGCGAGTTTGGTAACAAAAAGCACGAGCATACGTTCTATGAACTTGTTCAGGAACTGGATAAAGTGGAGGGCATTGAGCGATTGCGAATCTCATCCATCGAGCCAAACCTGCTGAAAAACGAGACCATCGAGTTCGTATCCCAAAGCCGCACGTTTGTGCCGCATTTCCATATACCATTACAATCGGGCAGCAATGACATCCTTAAACTGATGCGCCGCCGCTACCTGCGTGAGGTGTACACCGAGCGTGTAAACAAGATACGCGAAGTAATGCCGCACGCCTGTATCGGTGTCGATGTTATTGTGGGCTTTCCAGGCGAGACTGACGAGCATTTCCTGGAAACCTACAACTATCTTAATGAGATGGATATATCGTATCTCCACGTATTCACCTATTCCGAAAGGGACAACACGCCTGCAGCTTCCATGCCGGGCGAAGTGCCGAATAACGTTCGTGCCAAGCGCAGCAAAATGCTCAGGGGATTATCGGTAAAGAAAAGGCGTGCTTTTTATGAAAGCCAGCTCGGTACCACCCGCACCGTGCTTTTCGAAAGTGAAAATAAAGAAGGTTACATCCATGGCTTTACAGAAAATTACGTAAAAGTAAAAGCACCTTGGAACCCCGAGTTGGTAAACACGCTTCATGAAGTTACATTGACCAAAATTGATGACGATGGTGCCGTACGGATCGAGTTTGTACAGCCTGTAGTGGAGATATCAAAAAGCGTTTTTGAGGGGTTGTCGGCTTAATATTCTGAATTTAGCACACCTACAAGGTCTCAAAGACCTTGCAGTAGTTACGATATTTTCGGTTTTCCAACCTGCAAGGTTTTCAAAACCTTGCAGGTTTAAATTCTTCAGTACTTTGTGAATCTTTGAGTCTTCTTAGTGTTTCTTTGCGGAATAGCTTCACAAGCCCAACACAACCACCCGTCCCTCGATCCGTAATTCCCCAAACCCAAATTCTTCCCTTATCCACTCGAACGCTTTTTCATGATACAGGAAAACATGTGTCGGGTCGGTTTTATAAAACCAGGTGCCGAAGTCACGCGTTTCTTCAAAACGGTCGGTCATTACATATAGCTTTCCTCCGGGGTTCAGCAGGTTTGTCAACTGCTTAAATTCTTTATACGGCTCCTTGAAATGCTCGGCCGTTTCGCTGCAGGCAATGTAGTCGTATCTTTGAGTTAGCAATTCTGCATCGTTATGAAAATACAGGTCGTACTGCACCACATCGTAGTCATTATCTTTCAAAATCTTCAGGATAGGCGAACCGGTGCCGGAACCAAAGTCCAGTCCTTTATGATGTGTGCTGAAATCCTGCAATATTCGATTGGTTACAGGGCGCACGAAGTTTTGGTACCGCACATCTTCCGGGTCGTTGTTGTGGCAGAGGTAATGCGCCTTTTCTGCTTCGGGCGAAAGATAGTCTTTCGGGTGCAGGAAAACCGACCGGCAATTGCTGCATTGCAAAAAATCACGTGTTATCTGGGTATAGTAATGGCTGGCAGGAGACGAGCACAGCGGGCAATCAGGGAATTTTATCATAGCCTGATGCCGGGAGGGAGCAGCTCCTTATACCGTGGGTTTTTACGGAAAAATGCCGCTACCTTAGGATGTGTTGGCATTACGCGCATCCTTTTTTCTTCGGCGATCTCCATGATCTCTTTTAATAGGTCGGTTACATTAGGCTCTTCATCAATGCCCTCGGGCACATTCACTTTGGTCAGGAACAGTTTGCGCTCCTGGATGGAGTACTCCACCGACAGCATTTTGCCGTCGATCATAGTTTCAAACTGCCTTGAGAATTCGTTGTCTTTTATTTCCATAGCTAATCTTTAAACTGCATTGGTACTTCGATGGCCAGCATTTTCGAAGGGGCTTTTGTGGTGATGGCAACCGTTTCAAATTCTACTGCGCCAAAAGCATCGCGCTCATGCACTGCCTGTCCGTTGATTTCCAGCTCGCCCTCTATAAGGAAAAGGTACAGTCCGTTTCCGGGGATTTTAATATCGTAGTTGAAATTTTGCCCTGCATCAAAAAGTCCCATATGCAGGAAGGCCTGCTGGTGTATCCAGAGCGCATTACCGTCGTTCTTATCTTCAGGTGATACCACATTTACAAGGCTGTTGCGGTTGTTTTCCAGGTCAAACGACTTCTGTCCGTAGCGTGGCGTCACATTTTCTTTCTCGGGAAATATCCAAAGCTGCAGGGTCTTGGCCTGCTCGGTCTGGCTGGCATTCATCTCGCTGTGCCGGATACCTGTCCCGGCGCTCATTACCTGCACTTCGCCAAAGCGAACCGTTTCCTCATTGCCCATACTGTCGCGATGGGTAAGCCCACCCTCAAGAGGAATGGTGATGATCTCCATGTTTTCATGCGGGTGTGTGCCAAAGCCCATACCGGCAGCAATAGTGTCATCATTCAGTACGCGCAGCATACCGAATTGCACCATCTCAGGGTTGTAATAATTGCCGAACGAAAATGAAAAATTAGCCTGTAGCCAGCCATGGTTGGCCGTGCCCCTTTCGCTTTTAGGAAATAGTCTTGACCTCATAATTTAGTGATAAATTCAAATTCCAGGGAATGGTTGTGGAATAAAAACTTTAATTTTATACAAATTTCGTAATAAAAATCGATTACCTGTCGTATTTGTACGTTAAAAGATACCTGATGGAGCGGATCCCTGTTTACTTTATGCCCGGTTTGGCGGCAAGCCCAAAGATATTTGAGAATATAAAACTGCCTGACAACCAGTTTGAATGCTTTTTTTTAGAATGGTTCCTTCCCGAGGGAGACGAGCCGCTTTCGCACTATGCTGCACGTATGGCGCAAAACATAAAGCATGAAAACCCGGTGCTTATAGGGGTATCTTTTGGCGGGGTACTGGTGCAGGAAATGACTAAATTCGTCAATGCCCGAAAAGTGTTAATCATATCGAGCGTGAAATGCAATGGCGAATTTCCCCGCCGGATGCGCTTTGCAAAAATGACCCGCGCCTACCGTTTTTTCCCGACCAGCCTCATGCAGCGCGTAGACTGGATTGCGAAATTTGCAGTGGGCAATAGCATGATCACGAAGAGGCTCAATTTATATGAAAAATTTCTCTCCGTAAGAGATAAGAAATACCTCGACTGGGCGTTTAAAACTATAATAAACTGGGATTGTACAGAGCCGGCCAAAGGGGTAGTGCACATACACGGCGATGCCGATGAGGTATTCCCTCCAAAATATATAAAGGATTTTATACCGGTAAAAGGCGGCACCCACATCATGATACTCAACAAGGCGAAATGGCTTAACGAAAACCTGCCCCGCCTCATATTGGCAGACTGATTTGGCCCTGTTTTTGTAAATTTATGTTTGAATAAGAAATCACTAAGACTATACAATATGAAACTGATCGAAAAAACCGGCGTTATAGCCTCAGTACTATTGGTAAGCGGAATGCTGATCAACGGTATGCCTGAAAAAAAGGCTGCCAAAAAAACCGAAGTAAAAAAGGAATTCCGTTTTCCTGACCGCATTGATTTTGCAGGAGAGCTTACACCTCTCAATATATCGGATGTACGGGAACGTTTTGATAAGGAGCTTCTTATCAATGCCAACCTCGACGCTACTACAAGGCTTATTATAAAGCGGGCTAACCGCGTATTCCCGGTAATGGAGCCGATCCTGAAAAAAAACGGCGTACCAGATGATTTTAAATACCTTGCCGTGATCGAAAGCGGGCTCGTAAATGTGGTATCACCGGCAGGGGCGAGGGGTTACTGGCAGTTTATGCCCGATACGGGAAAGGAACGTGGCCTCGAAATCAATGATGTGGTCGACGAAAGGTACCACCTCGAAAAATCGACCGAAGCAGCATGTAAATATCTGTTGGATGCCAAGGCTAAATTCGGGTCATGGACACTGGCAGCGGCTTCTTACAATGGCGGTTTTGGCGGCGTGAACAAACAGATCACCTTCCAGGGTGTGAACAATTACTACGACCTGCTGCTGACAGAAGAAACATCGCGTTATGTATTCCGCATTTTGGCCCTAAAGGAGATTATGCAGAATCCTGCACTGTATAATTTCGACCTTATGCAGGAAGAGCTATATCCTGTAATACCAGTCCGTAAGGTTGAGGTTACGGCCTCCATACCCGACCTTGCCACATTTGCTAAAGAGCAGGGCATCAATTATAAAGTGCTGAAAATACACAACCCATGGCTGCGCGACCGTAAGCTGGATGTGGCAGCAGGCAAAAAATATGTGATCGAAATTCCGACAAAGGGGTATTAGGCGATCCGTCAAAATGGAAGAAATAGGACAGTATCGATGTAGAGGCGTTGCAATGCAACGTCTCTTTTGTATAGTTGCTATGCCTAATGGATTTGTCGCCAACCCGTTTCGACTCCGGACCTAATTCCCGGCTAAATGCTCCTTCGCAACCTGCCTGTCGATCAGTAATTGGCTAAGCCCCTCGCGTACTGAATCATAATTCATCGCATATCCCTTATTATAATTGCTCTTTTTAGGCGCCAGGCATTTACTGTCCCTGCGTATATCGATCACTTTGAGGTTTTCGTCCAGGTAAAAAGAAGTGGGGAATCCCAATGTATGCTTCATAGACGCTACTATCGGCGCATCGTTCTTATACGATTCATGCGCATAGCATACCGTAATCCGGCCGTTGAACTTACGGGCGGCTTTCCTCATGTCTTGCCTGCGGTTCCAGAACAGGACTATGAACTTAACATCCTTCCCGTATTGCTGGGCCAACTTATTGATGGCGGGTATCTCGCCGGGTGCGGGTACACACCATGAGGCATAAGTAATAAGGACTATCGGCTTTTCTACAGATGAAAGCCTGATCTTGCCGCCGCCGTATTTTTTGAAGGTGTAATCGTCAAATGTCGTACCCGCAAGGCGATGGTCTACAAGCGAATCGAATAGGAATTTCCCCCTTTCCGTATCACCTTTGCGATAGGCGAGCGCGCTGTCTTTCTTATATTTTTTGAAATTGATCTTGATCGCATTGGAAAAAAAGATACTGTCGCCCTGGCTGAAAAGTGAGAGAGGAAGAAGTAACAACGCTATAATTAGTAATATATGTTTCATGATATTAACTAATTGACACGTAAAGCTACGGGTATTTTTGTTAAAATGCTATTTTTTAATGAATTAAAAATCATTCAATGGAGATTTCTCTCTCCCCTATGCTGAAATCGAAATGGAATAACGTTATTGTACAGGTTTACGGTTTTCCATTTCGACCGGAGGGAGAAATCTCAAAAAAGTTATTGCTGAAAGTTATTGTGTTATGAAATAATTCCTAATCAATAACGCCGCCCAGTTCCTTGAATATAAAATGCCCTCCGTTGCTATCGCTTGTAATTCCATATTGCAAGCCTTCCAGTTCGGCACCGCTATAACCTTTGCCTTTTGCCTTAATGAAGCCCTGTAGTTTTGTATCCTCAGGGCTGATGGCCATTTGGGCCGTGGCGCAAAAGCCGTTCCCGGTAATGTCTACAACCATATACTGCTGCCCGTCGACTTCTTTATAACTATTGATCCAGTATTTTACGCTGTTCTTTTCGGCTTCTGCCAATTGTTTTGTCAACTCGGCTTTATAAGGTTTTGAATCGGGTGTGTTGGCATCAAAAACAGGGTTGGTATTTTTGCATTCCTGTTTACCGCAGGAAACAGCAAGGCAGGTAGCAGCTATAAGAAATAATTGGGTGAAATTACGTATCATGATAGATTGTTTGATTTGCAAAAATAACGAAATTAGGGCTTCCTATTCTCGGTCATGAATTCAATAATTTTCAAACCTCGTTACGCCATATCCTTCTTTATGGTTGATCTCAGTGGTTATTTTAACTTCTCCGTCTTCTCCGTCATGGCAATTGTAGCTTTCGGTCACATCCTTATGCAGGAACCACCACTTCTTTTTTGGGTCATATTTAAAGGTAATAGTAAAAAGATCTTTATCACACGCCCCGAACAATAGCTCAAACGAAAAGTAGTTATTTTTTATAACGGTCCGCTGATAGGGGTCGCCCACACCCATGCCGCCGCATACTTCACATTCGATAAGGGTCGTATTTATGGCTGCCAGTTTATAGTTACTGCCGCTTTCGCAAATAAATAAACAGATTTTCCTGTTACCTTCTTTATTTTCCGGCGATGTGATCGCTATGATGTCGGGTTTTTTATCAGCGGTAATGTCGCCAACGGTAAAATCCCTTAACGACATATTCTTACCTATGGCAACTTTTAGTTCGCTACGTAATTTAATGCTGTCTTTAATGGTAAAAGTAAATACTGCATCCTGTGCCTTTAGGTAGTTCGCAGATAGAAGAAAGAATAGCAAAAGCGTTCGCACAGCAGTTTTTTTCAAATATAAAATAAATACGGAATTATTTCACCATGAAAAAATAACCTTAAAAATCCCCTGACAAAATAATAATAATCGTTTAATGGTTTCTGCCTGTTTTCCTATATTTGGAGCTAAACCTACATTTCATGCAAAACTATGTGACCTATAAAAAATTTCCTGATGCGCAGGAAGCCAGAGCCCTACAGCATTTTTTAATCGGGAACGGTATCGAATGCCTGTTTATTGATGATTCCCCTTCAATGGGATCGGCAATGGCAGGGGATTATGGAAAGCAGTATGAAGTACAGCTTAAGCCGGAACAATTTGAAGCTGCCGATAAGTTGCTGGAAGAATATGCAACGTCAATGCTTACCGACCTCCCGGAAGATTACTATCTTCTTTCATTTTCGGATGAAGAGTTGCATGATGTTGTTGTAAAGCATGACGAATGGAGTGAATTTGACTATGTGCTAGCGCGAAAACTCCTTGCCGAACGTGGTAAAGGTATAGATGAAGATGAATTGAAAACATTGAGGCAGCACCGGATTGAAAACCTTGCCAAACCTGAGAAGAGACAAAAAGGATGGGTAATAGCAGGATATATTATGGCATTTTTAGGTGGATTGGGCGGCATCATAACAGGCTATGTACTTTGGACTTCTACAAAAACGTTGCCTAATGGGCAGGTGGTGCCGACTTACAGCGAGGCAGACCGTAAACATGGAAAGAGCATAGTGATTTTTGGGGCCATAATGCTGCCAGTCATGTTCTGTATAAAGATTTTCCTTTTTGCATAATTTTCATTACCATAAATAAAGAATTTACTTAAGTATATAAAATACACCTATGAGCAAAATCGCTAAGAGAATCATAAAAACATCGTTTAACTTTTCAGTATGGCTAATTGCTAAATGCAGTAATATGGAGCCAATGGAAAAAAAGGGTAATGAATTGAGGAAGCTTCCCGAGGGGACCCTGGGGCGCGAAATAGCCAATTGCCTCGACAGCCGAAACCTCCGCCTCGTGCCGGGTTTTGAAAGCCATGATCTTAAGCATGTTGTCCTGAGATACAAAATGACCCCTGAAGACGAGATACGCATGCAGGCTTTTATGTTAGGTAATGGCAATTATTCACTGCCATGTTTTATAATACTGCTGTTCGGGATGGTTTTGCTTCCGGGGCTATGGCCGATATTGTATCGTGATTTTCGGCTTGGACGTAATACAACACCGATAAGCGACTGGACAATTGAAAAATATGCGCAAAGGGATCTTGGCGAGCTTAAGGAGATCATAGGCAATAAAGTTATGGTAAAAAAGCCAGTCAATATGCAGGCAATCATACGGTTTGCCGCATTTGCAGTAATGGCATCGGGTATATCCGGGATGTTGTTTTGCCTGCCGTTCCTTTTTTCTTCTAATATGGCCGATCTTGTTGGTGCCGGGTTCCCTTTCGTAGGGGGCGCGATACTTGTAGTAGGGGGACTCATTGCCCTGTCGAACCTCGCGCGCGTCCAGCAATATGATCCGGCTAAACAGCCAGTGAGTTAAAAAAACAATTCTGTTTTTAGGGGATAATTTTGGCAGACATTTTGCGTTAGGGAAATAATAGGTATTCAATTAGCAATCAGCATTATTTCTTTATATGAAAACAATTAGAACAAAGATCTGTATCGTTATTGCAGCTTTGTGCTGCATGGTGCCTGCAATGGCGCAAAAAACATTCGGTTCGGCAAAATATACTGCCATGTGCAGCTATTATGGCGAGAGTATAACCGGTAATATCACAGCTTATGAAGCAGGGGATACAGCCGGAAAAGTAGTAAAGGATATAATGTCGGTCATCGGGCTCAAGGCCAATTTCGAGCTTCGTGCCGCCAATGTGCCCAATGCTGCCGCAGTAATACTCAAGAATAAAAGATACATATTGTACAATCCTAAGTTTATGGATAATATCAATTCGGCTACGGGAAACAAATGGGCTGCTATTAGTATCCTAGCGCATGAGATAGGGCACCACCTTAACGGGCACACGCTCGACAATGTGGGCAGCCGTCCGCAGACCGAGCTTGAGGCAGATGAGTTTTCCGGATTTGTGCTCAGGAAAATGGGAGCATCGCTGGCCGACGCACAATCTGCCATGTCGCTAATTGCAAAGATGAAAGGTTCGCATACACACCCTGCCAAAAACGACCGGCTTGCCTATATTGCAACAGGATGGAAAAGCGCAGGGGAATATAACCCAGACAATACCGATGTTGCCGATAACAGTTCTCCCTCGCCAGTTATTACGAAACAGCCCGCCGTAGCCCAAAGGCCTGTAGCGGTAAAACAGCCTGTAGTTGTAAAGACTTCGCAGCCTGCCGTAAAGCCTGAGCTTACCAAACGCGAGAAAATCCAGCAGAGCATCATGTCGGGCAGGAATATCGCTTCGGATGCACACCTGAATTCGAACCCCAACGGGCAATATTACCTTACTACAAAGGGTAACCTTGTACAGGTGACAGACGAAAATGTTTACCTGATCGCCAGTCTGGAAAGGTCCGACAGGCCGGGATACAAACTTATGCTGGATGATAAGGGATCAGGCAGCGATATGTATATAGGTGCCGGCGGTGTGCTGGTAAATGGTTCCGGAAAGAGAATAGGATATCTCAGGTCAAGGTAAAGCATTATAACTAATTGAAAAAGGGATGTAGTTTTTGGCTGCATCCCTTTTTTAGTATTAATGTTTTTTGCCTTTCCCGTGCCCATGTCCGTGGCCTTTTGCAGTGCCCCTATATTGGGCATGCGGGTGTCCTGCCGCTAATTTCTTAGCCTGTCCCGGAGGCAGCCCGATAGTTTTTTGCGGACCGGGCCTGTATCCTTTTGGGTATTTTACTTTATGGGTTTTGTAATAGACATAAGGTGTTGCGCCGCGATAATCGGTGAGGACTACTTTATAGCCATTATACAGGTTGTATCTCGTATATGCCGGTGGCAGGGCAGTGGTGCGTACCCATGTGCCATTTTTCGTGTAGATGAACTCGTGCGTACCTACATCATAGTAGGAATAAATATCCGGCAGGTAATAATACCGTACCTCTGTATATCCCGAAGGGCCCCACGCCGGAGGGTTGCCAAGGTTTATATTAACACTAACCTGCGCCTGCGAAAATGTGCAGGTAACGAAAGCTATCACGGACAATATAAGTTTTAGCGGTTTCATAATTTTTATATTTAAAAGTTTCTACTAAAAAAGCATTGCCAATAAGTATGCCTAAGTTAACGCCTGCCCATGATGAAAACCAATATTTAGGATATTTTTAATACCTGTTTTAAACCAGCATCAAAGACCGAAGTTAACCAAATCAATAAATTTTTCAGCATGTTTCAATGATTTTGATTCATATTTTCTGTTTCCTTTTAGCTATTCAGACACAGGAATTTGCTACATTGCATTAAAAACAGATCCATGCAAAAAAGCATCGTTTGGGAAGGGCTTGCTAATGATACCGAAGAGCATTGCTCGGTGAATTACCTGGATAACGGGATCACCATCCGTTCTGAGGTCGAAGGGTGGGCCGAAGGCAAGGCCGTATACTTAGAATATGTACTGCACCTAGATAAGCGCTGGCAGGTGATCCAGGCCGAAATAGATTTCCATGTGAGTGACCGCCAGCATTCCTGGCACCTGAAACGCGATGAGCACAACAACTGGACAGACAATACCGGCAATGAACATCCTGAACTGCATGGCTGCCATTTTATAGATATATCACTTACGCCGTTTACCAACTCGCTTCCCGTAAATTCGTTCCACCTGCACGAAGGCGACAGCGCTGAATTCGACCTGGTTTATTTCGATATATTACAGAATGAAGTACGCAAAGACCGCCAGAAATACACTAAAATGCCAAACAACGCCTACCTGTTCGAAAATGACGGTGGCAGTTTTAGTGCCGAAATAACTTTTGATGATGATGGATTTGTAACGGATTATTCGCAACTTTTCGAAATGCTCAAACCAAAGTAGAAGCAAAGCCACACACATAGTTCAAGCCTTAAATAGTAATGGAGTTATACGCTCTTTGATTACATTTGCCTAAAAATTCGCACACTTCTTTATGAACATTAAAGTTATTGCCTTCGATGCCGATGATACCCTTTGGGTAAACGAACCTTTTTTCCAGGAAACAGAGAAGAAATTTTACCAACTGATGGAAGCTTACCTTCCGGCGCACAGCGTCGCTAAGGAGCTTTTTAAGGTTGAGGTGGCCAATCTTGATATTTACGGTTACGGGATCAAGGCCTATATCCTGAGCATGATTGAGGCCGCCCTGCACATATCCGATAAGACACTTAGTATCGATGCTGTTGAAAAGATATTGGAATACGGTAAGGAAATGCTCGACAAACCTATCGAGCTTATTGATGGGGTAGAGGATACCCTCGGGGCGCTGTATGGCAAATATAAACTGGTGGTGGCTACCAAGGGCGACCTGAAAGACCAGCATAAAAAACTCCATGAATCGGGACTGGGGCATTATTTCCACCATATAGAAGTGATGTCTGACAAGCAGCAGCTGGATTATTCAAAGATGCTGAAACGTCTGGAGATAGAGCCTTCGGAATTCCTGATGGTAGGCAATTCACTAAAGTCGGATGTACTGCCGGTGCTGCAGATAGGCGGGCACGGGTTCCACGTCCCCTTCCATACTACATGGGCGCACGAGCAGATAGACCATACTATTGAGCATGACAACTTCCGGCAGCTGGAAAAGATAACGGAATTGCTTTCGTTATTGAATTTATAAATAACGCATATCTTTAAGGGGAATTGATTAAATTGTATTTGTAATAACGAACAAGGATGGAACCCCACTTCTTCAAAACACAGGCCGACTTCCGCAAATGGCTTGACAAGAATTCCGAAAAGGAAACCGAGCTGCTGGTAGGCTTCTACAAAACCAACAGCGGCAAGCCAAGCATGACGTGGCCCGAATCGGTAGACCAGGCATTGTGCTTTGGCTGGATAGACGGTGTGCGGAAATCGCTGGGCGAAGAAAGCTATACTATCCGGTTTACGCCCCGCAAGCCCACCAGTATCTGGAGTGCCGTGAACATCAAAAAGATGGAGGACCTTCAAAAGAAAGGACTTGTGAAGCCTGCCGGAATGGCTGCTTTCGAAAAGAGGAAGGAACATAAGTCCAAAATTTATTCTTACGAACAGGAGGAACATGCGGGCCTTCCGGAGGCAATGGAAAAGGAATTCAGGGCCAATAAACAGGCATGGGATTTTTTTATGGACCAGGCAGCCTGGTACCGGAAACAAATGCTTTACCGTATCACATCGGCAAAGCAGGAAAAGACACAGCAATCGCGTTTCGAAAAGCTGCTGAACGCAAGCATAGAGGGAAAACGCATTCCGTAAAGATATTTTATACTTAAATTATATTTGACTTAAAGAATACTGCTATGGCACAACAAAGCTACAAGAACCACATCCGGTGGTACCCGCCACACCATTTTATATTTTATCCTTTAATGATGGCGCTTTTTGTCTTCACCGTGTACCAGGCAATTTATGATGAACCTGACAGGCTGCTGTGGGGCTTCCTTTCGGCTATCACAGCTGTTATCATTTGGGTAGCCTTTATGCTGCGCCAGCATTATGCGCTTACGCTGCAAAACAGGATCGTGATAGGGGAGTTGCGCTACCGCTATTTTGTGGTAACCGGCCAGCGGCTTGAGTCGTTGGAAGAGAAGTTGACCGAAGGCCAGCTCTTTGCCCTCCGTTTCGCACCCGATGAAGAACTGGCTGCACTCGCACAGAAAGCGATCAGCGAAAACCTTTCATCCGATGCAATTAAGAAATCGATAAAAAACTGGAAAGCGGATCACAGAAGGGTTTAGAAAAAGGTGTTTGGAAAAATTATTTTGTAAACGAAAGTAGCACATTCTGTCATTCTGAACGTAGCCTGCGGAGTGAAGAATCTCAATTATCGAATACTAGAGATTCTTCCTTCGTCAGAATGACATATATGCTGCTCTTTTGACTTGGTAATAGTCTGCCGGAAACTTATAGTTAAAAAAACAAAAGAGGGATAACACTAAGCTATCCCTCTCTCTTTTGGGTCAGGTTCGGAATTCAAAAATGATTTCTTACCTCTGATCCCTAAAAATCATCACCGCTGTTGTTGCGGCTGCTGTTATCGGTGCGGTCCCTTCTGTCGCTTTCATCATCATAATAATCGCTGGAAGAGGCATCGCGTTTTTCTTCGTCATGGAATCCGCGGCCCGCACCGCGCTGCATCTGGTCGTTCTGGTCCCAGTCATTGTTGCTGGTGCCGCGGCCGCCTGTTCTTTTCTCTTCTTCCCAGGTATCTTCGCTTTCATTATAGGTCCTGGATTGGGCATCGCGGCTTTCATTGTTGTTCATGTTGTCCCTGTCCCATCCGGAATCATTAAAATCATCATTATCGCTTCGCATTTGCTGAAGGTCGTCCTCTTCATAGCTCATATCGTCGTTATTCCTGCTACCTGCATTTTGAGAACGGCCTGTAGTATCCCAGTCATTTTCATTGTCGCGGCTTCCCATACGTTGGGATTCATTTTCGTTCATGTTGCGGTTTTGGTCATCGCGGCTGTTCCAGTCGCGATTGCCGTTGTTGTCTGTTTGCATAGCTTTATATTTTGGATGTTAATATTCCTTTTTATGTTCTGCAGTTTTGCCCTCCTGTATCTTTTGGGGCGTCTTGGTAGCAGCTGTTTTTTTGGCTGCGCCTTTCTCTGCTTCCTTCATCGAATTTTTCAGTTCGGGCGTGTCCTGTTTATGTAAAGGAGTGCCGCTGGAAGATTTGGGTGCCGGGGTTTGTTTTGAACTTGCCATGATATCTTACTTTAGGTTACATTACAAAGTTCGTGATGACTCAGGATGAGGTTATTGCCAATTAACTTCATCTTGGTGCGAAAAGACTTTCACGAATACGCCAACTGTAATAAAGCATCAGTGTTTACGGGCAATGGCATTTTATCGAAAACACCAACTGTTGATAAGTTTAACAAATAATTTTCCCGAAAACATTAGTATAAACCCGCTGTACTGAGTAATTTAGTGAGAGACTTAATAAGTCTTTACTGATAAAATTTTTAATAAAAATCATGGCAACAAAAAACTGGACTCTCGACCCTGCGCATTCCGATATTCATTTCAAGATAAGGCACCTCTTCATTTCATCGGTAACGGGGGAATTCAAGATCTTCTCGGGCACTATGGTAACGCCGCAGCACGACAATTTTAATGGCGCTTCGTTTAAGCTGTTTATAGATGCCTTTAGTGTAGATACCAACAACCGTGACAGGGATGAGCACCTTAAGTCACCTGACTTTTTCAGCGCCGACCTGTTCCCGCAGCTGGAATTTCACTCAACCGCATTCAGCCCTGTTGCAGGGGATAACTACAGGCTCAAAGGTGTGCTCACGATAAAAGGTATCTCAAAAGAAATTATGCTGGATGTCTTTTTTGGAGGAGAAGCGAAAGATGGGTTCGGTATCAATCGTGCGGGTTTTGAAATCATCGGAACGATAAACCGCAACGACTTTGATATTCACCCCGCCGGTATCGCAGAGGTGGGCGGACTGGTATTGGGAGAAGAGATCAAGCTGCATGCCAATATCCAGTTTACTAACGATACGGAATAATACAGTTTAGTACCGCATCTTCAAATAAATAAAAGATTATACAATAAGGTGGGCTATATATTATAGTGTCCGCCTTATTGTTGTTTTACCACCTTGTCATAATTGCCGCTGCTGTTAGGGTTTACATAATAATAGTCAAGGTTCGGCCCCGGCGATGGCATGCTCGCTATAATAGGGTCTGTATTATTATTGTGGTAATTATTGTAATAGCGGTTATTGTCGTCTGTAATGTACAGTTGGTAAAAGTCGTCTTCAGGTTTGGCGGTAGAAACTTCCTGTTTCGGGGTGTTGTTTTTAGCGTAAAAGGCAATATCGTGCTGTTTTTGCTCCTCCAGTTTTTGCAAACTTTCTTTGGTGGCGATAGTCAGGCTGGGAGACAATTGCGTTTGCTGTGCCTGTGCCTGAAACATGGCTAAAACAATTGCGGAAAGGGTCAAAAATCGTTTCATAATTCTGCCGTTTCTTCAAAAATACAAATTATTTTTCATCGTAAACCTTTAAAATAAAGGATTTCCTGCGGATTTCGTTTTTTATGATTATGTTAGCAAATTAATTGGTTTATCAATTGGTAAATTATATATTTGCTCGTTTTTAAAAAATGGAATTTTAATTTTAAGTAATAATGCAGAATAAGGGACTCATTAAATTTTTCGCAATCGTATTTGCGTTAGTATGTATTTACCAGCTTACTTTTACCTATGTAGCTCATGGTATCCAGAATGATGCCAAAGCGTTAGCTAAAGGCGATACAGACAAAGAGGTAGCCTATCTTGAATCAATGAAAGATTCAGTAGTGTACCTTGGTTATACATACGGTGAAGTAAGTGATAAGCAGATAAACAAAGGACTTGACCTTGAAGGAGGTATCAACGTTATGCTTGAGATATCTGTAAAAGACATTCTTCGCGGACTTGCGAATAACTCTACAAACCCTGTTTTCAACCAGGCTTTGGACAAAGCTACCAAAGACAGGCAAGGTAACCAGGATTATCTTGATGCGTTCTTTATTGCTTTCGATGCAGTATCAAAAGGCTCTGTAAAGCTGGCTTCACCGGAACTGTTTACCAACAGGATCATGGATCAGGCAGTAAATACAGAGATGACCGATGCCCAGGTGAAAGCGGTATTAAGGAAAAAAGTTAGTGAGGCTATTGATAGTGCTTTTGGCGTATTGACCGAGCGTATCGATAAATTCGGCGTAGTACAGCCAAACATCCAGAAAATTGGTGAGTCAGGCCGTATCATGTTGGAACTTCCGGGTGCTAAGGATATCGACCGTGTTAAGAAACTTGTTTCGAGCACTGCACAGCTTGAGTTTTGGGAAGCTTACAAAGTGAGCGATATGCAAAACTTCCTTATGGCTGCCAACCAGGCCCTTATCGCAACTGAAAAGAAAGTTGATGCAAAAGAAACTAAGACAGCTGAAAACGATTCTATTGAAAAACTATTAGGAAGCAAAGACTCTGTTAATGCTGCCAAAAAAGGAAACAACCCACTATTCGATAAACTAATGCCAGGCCAGTCAGGCCCGATCATCGGTGTGGCTGCTGCAAAAGATACAGCTAAAATAAACTCTTACCTTAAAAGGGCAGACATCCGCGCTTTGCTTACAGGCGAACAGCGTTATGCACGTTTTGCATGGGGCAAGCCGTCTGCAGCCTCAGGTAAAGATAAGAAAGGTACTTTCGTTGAGCTTTATGCGCTTAAGACGAATAAAGACAATATAGCACCACTTGGAGGGAACGTTATTACAGGTGCGAACTCGGCTTTCGACCAAATGGGCAAGCCGTCGGTAGAAATGCAGATGAGCCCAAGGGGTGCCCAGAAATGGGAAGAAATGACAGGCAAAGCATACAGGGAACAGGGCTTTATCGCTATCGTTCTTGATAATGTCGTGTATTCTGCACCGGGTGTCACCACAGGTCCTATCTCAGGCGGTAACTCGCAGATATCAGGTGCATTTGATGTAACTGAAACAAAAGACTTAGCGAACATACTAAGGGCTGGTAAACTTCCTGCAAAAGCAGAAATCGTACAGTCAGAAATTGTAGGTCCGTCACTGGGCCAGGAAGCTATCGACAACGGTATTATGTCATCGGTTGTAGGTTTGCTGCTTGTATCGCTATGGATGATCGTATATTACGGAAGGGCCGGTTGGTATGCTAACGTGGCGCTTCTTGTGAACTTATTGTTCCTTTTCGGTTTCCTTGCCAGCCTTGGTGCGGTGCTAACGCTTCCGGGTATTGCGGGTATCGTACTTACCATGGGTACTGCAGTGGATGCGAACATCATCATCTACGAGCGCGCAAAAGAAGAATTGCGTTCAGGAAAAACACTTGACGAAGCCGTTAAGGCTTCCTATAGCTGGAGGGGTGCGATGTCATCTATCACAGATGCCAACGTAACGCACGTACTTACAGGTCTTGTACTATTGATATTCGGTACCGGCCCGGTTAAAGGTTTTGCCACTACACTATTGATAGGTATCTTCACCTCACTATTTACTTCTATATTCATTGCAAGGCTTTTCCTTGACCACGATATCAGGAAAGGAAATGTGGTAACATTCGTTACAGGAATGTCTAAGAACTGGTTCACCAATTTCCATTTCAACTTCCTTGGCGCTAAGAAATTTACTTACATATTCTCTTCACTTGTAGTTATAGTAAGCTGTGTGTCTTTCTATGTTAATGGCCTTGACCAGGGTATCGACTTCGTAGGAGGGCGTACATTCCAGGTGAAATTTGAGAAATCTGTTTCGGCTGACGAGGTAAAAGACGAGCTTGAAAAAGCGTTTAACGAAGGTGTTGACGTAAAAGTGTTCGGTAACGATTCTCAGCTTAGGATCACTACAAAATATAAGGTAAAAGAAAATACAGTTGAAGCCGATGCAGAAGTTAACAAAAAACTATACGAAGGCCTTAAGAGCCATTACTCAAGTGATGTAACGTATGAGAAATTCGTAAACACTTACCAGGGTAAGAAAATCGGTATCCTCCAGGCTTCCAAAGTGAGCGCTGTGGTTGCAGATGACATTAAGACCAACTCGTTCTGGGCAGTATTAGGATCTATGGCTATCGTGTTCATTTACCTTATGGTGAGCTTCAGGAGATGGCAGTACAGCCTTGGTGCAATCGCGGCGGTGGCGCACGACGTTATCTTCGTATTGGGTATCTACTCGCTATGCTACAAGTTTATGCCATTCCACATGGAAATGGACCAGCACTTTATCGCGGCTATCCTTACAGTTATCGGGTACTCGATGAATGATACCGTAATCGTATTCGACAGGATCAGGGAATACATTGCAGGTAAGACAAAAGGTAACTTCTATGAAATAGTGAACAAATCAATCAACACTACTATGTCAAGGACGGTGAATACATCACTTACCATGATTCTTGTGTTGGCGATCATGTTTATCTTCGGTGGCGATTCTATCCGCGGGTTCATCTTCGCGATGCTTGTAGGTATCATCGTAGGAACCTATTCATCGCTGTTCATTGCAACGCCGGTACTTGTTGATACAATGTCTGCTAAAGACAAAGACAAGATCGAGCACGAACACAACGACGAGATCGTTCCTGAAAAATTGAAATAATTCATCTTGTTAATTATATAATAAACCTGCCTATCCGATAGGCAGGTTTTTTTTTATTTGTTTTTCTGCATACTCAAAAAATCATATATTCGTTATCAATTATAAATACTGGCATTTTGCCTAAGCACTATATTTAAAAGAAACACGTAAAGCATGACAAATTTCATTTTCTTATTACTACAGGATAGCATACCGGCTGCTGCCAAGGACTCTACAGCTGCGGTTATCGAAACAAAAGAAATATCAGTAAACTATTTATCGCTGGTTATGAAAGGCGGGGTGATGGTTATCCCGATATTACTGCTGTTTTTCTTTACCCTTTATGTAATTATAGAAAGGGCGATGTACTATAAAAAAGTGACAAGGCATAACGAATCGCTGATGAGCGATGTGCGCCACCAGATAACCACAGGCAAGATAGAAGTAGCCCAGATGACGGCTGCAAAAGCGGGCACTGCAGAAGGCAATATCCTTGAAAGCGGCATCTCTATGCTGGGCAGGCCAATGGGCGAGATCGAAGGGATGATGGAAAAAGCGACCAATGTAGAGATTGGCCTTATGGAAAGAAAATTGGGCTGGCTGGGACTTGCAGCCGGTATTGCGCCTATTTTGGGCTTTATCGGTACCATTGCAGGGGTTATCAAGATATTCTACCAGATATCCGAGACTGCTGATATTTCCATCGGAAGCATCTCCGAAGGCCTTTATGAAAAGATGATCAGTTCCGGCTTAGGCCTTATCGTTGGTGTGGTGGCTTATTCAGGATACCACTATTTTAATATGGTCATCGACAGCTTTGCATTACGCATACAAAAACAGGCAATACAATTCGTTAACCTAATCACGACAGGAAAATGAGGGTAAGGAGAAATAAACGTTTCCATGCAGAGATCGCGGCGTCAGCGCTTAGCGATATCATGTTCTTTTTGCTCCTGTTCTTCCTTATCATATCTACGCTTGCCAACCCGAACGTTATAAAGCTGATGCTGCCCAAGGCGCGCACAACGGCTACTACCGATAAGGCGCACACCAGCGTATCGGTGCTTGTGATGGAAGATGAAACGAAGCAATATTTTATAGATAAAGTGCCGGTAACCTACGAAGAGCTGGAAAGCAAGCTTGCCGAGCAGGTACAGAAAACGGGCGACAATACCGTTATCGTGCGTTTTCCTTACAACTGCCTGGCACAGGATATGGTAGACCTGCTGCAGGTAGGCGAGCGCCTGAAGCTGAAATTTGTGATCGCTGTATCTAAACAGTAAACCATGGAGAAGATAACAAAAGAGGAAAAAGAATCGGCGATAATAACGATATGCATTTTTTTTGCAATATTCCTGCCGCTGGTTTTTGTTACCTATACAGTTACGTACCCCGACCCGCTCACGGTTATGCTTGAAGGCGGTGGCGGGGGAGGAGGCGTTACCCTGAATTTTGGCGACAGCAACGATGGTGTGGGTGCCAATTACAGGAGTGAGTTGCTCGAAGCCGCGAGTAAGGTAAAGGCCGAGCCTGCCCCAAGCGCTCCTTCGGAAGAAGTAGTGGGCAGCGATGACGATGAGTCGGAAGCGGTGGCCAATACCAAGCCCGTTGAGAAAAAAGACCCACGCATGCAAAATGCCAAGCCTGAAACCGATAAGCCTGTAACACCTAAAAAAACTACTAACAGCGCACTGGATAACCTGCTTAACAGCAACAATACCGGCGATGGCGAAACCGGCAGGGCAGGCAACCAGGGCAGCAGGAACGGCGATATAAGCTCCGGTGCTTATTCCGGTTCGGGAGGAAGCGGCGGAGGCCGTGGCGGTGGACAGGGTTCTGGTGACGGAACAGGTACGGGGCCCGGCTCAGGAAGCGGTAGTGGCGGCGGAAGCGGTGCCGGCCGTGGTACAGGGGTAGGGGACTACCAGCTGGCAGGCAGGAAAGTACTTACCAAGCCAAAGCCAAATTATAATTGTAATGAGGAAGGTATAGTAGTTGTTTCCGTATCGGTAGACAGGGATGGCAAGGTAATCGCGGCAACTCCGGGAGCAAGGGGTACGACCAACCCTGCAAGCTGTTTATTGACCCAGGCAAAAGCAGCAGCCCTCCAAACGAAATTCGACAGCAGTTCTGATGCGCCTGAAAAGCAGGTGGGTAAGATCATTTACAACTTTAAGTTGACTGATTAACTTATTATATTATGATAAGATTTAAATTTTTAGGAGCTTTTTTAAGCTCCTTTTCTTATAAGCGTAAAAACAAAATAACTCCTTTGGTCGAAAGCCTTACAGGAGCTGTGAATCCAATTCAGGATGATTATAGAAAAGATTATACGGAATATCTTTCGAAAAAATATTTGTAATCGCTCTATTTAATATCCTCAATAGCTCTAGCCGCTTTACAGCGTTTCCCTCCTGTTCCCAGTAGTAAATATCAAATAGAAACCTTCTAATATAAACGGTATACTAAGCCATTGCCCAGTGGATAATATCGGGTTTTCGCCTTCGATACCGCCCTTGCTTTGCTTTACGAATTCCACCGCAAAGCGCACTCCACAGCAGTACAAGGAAAACCCCAAAGATAAGCCCGTACTTTTTGCGTGCATCGGTTTTCCAGTGCATCAGGTAAATGATCAGGAAGACGAATACATAACAGGACGCTTCATACAGCTGTGCAGGTAGGGTATTCCATTCCAAAATAAAAAACCGCTCTTTATGGGAGCGGTTGGTATCTTTTATAAGGTTTCCTGCCTGTTCTTTGCTGTAAATATCAAGTAGAAGCCCACTAATATAAAAGGTATGCTGAGCCACTGCCCTGTAGATAGTAATGGATTTTTGCCTTCAAAACCGCCCTGGCTCTCCTTAACGAACTCTACTACAAAGCGTACGGTCCATAATAATACAAGGAATACCCCGAAAATAAGGCCGTGCTTTTTGCGGGCATCGGTTTTCCAGTACATAAAGAAGATGATAAGGAATACGAATATATAAAGGAATGCCTCATACAATTGTGCCGGATGCCTGTAAGGAATGTCGGCCAGGATATTTGCAAACTTAGGATCGTGCTCAACAGCCTCGTATGCTTTATCATAG